>NZ_AFXZ01000070.1 GCF_000224335.1 Bizionia argentinensis JUB59
CTACAAGAATCTGTTTCGTCAGTTGAATCGACAGCCGAAGCAACAATCTCACCAGCACAATTATCTAGGGCCGTTAAATTAGCAGCAACAGGTACTTCTAAAATACATTCTACGGCAATATCAGCAGGAGCTTGAGGAGCAACAGGAGCTTTCGAATCAATAATAGTAAATGTTGCTGATGTGAAACTTTCATTATCACAGGCATCGGTGGCTTTAAAGTTTACCAATATAAAGCCAGTTGTACCACATGTAGATGTTAATACTCCTTTGTAATCATGATCCCAAGTAATATCACTACAAGTATCTGTAGAAGCTGCACCACCATTATTATTTAACCAATTTCTTAATTGGGTCCTATTTCCGAAACCATCACATTCAACAGTTAGATTACTCGCTTCAGTATCAATATTAGGATTAGTTGTGTCTATAATTGTAAAGGTTGCAGACGTCTTTATGGTGTTTCCACACCCATCTGTAGCAGTAAAAATTACATTAGCAGAACCTGTTTCTCCACAGCCATCTGTAAGATTTGTAAAGTTATTAGACCAAGTTACAGAGGAGCAATCATCAGTTGCTGTGGCACCGGCATTAGTGTCTAACCAATTATTTAAGTCTGTTATGTTTCCAGAACCATCACATTCAAAAGACGCATTTTCTGCTTCTATTGTAATAACAGGTTCTACGGTATCAATAATGGAATAAGTAGCTGAAGTTTCAACAAAATTTCCACAAGAATCTGTCGCTGTAAATGTGACTTCAATTGGTTCAGCACAATCCGAAGTGGAACCACCGTAGTTGTTTGTCCATTTTACTTCTGAACAATTATCGGAAGTAACCGCGTAACCATTATTATCTAACCATTCTTGAATAGCACTATTGTTTCCTTTACCATCACATTGGATCGCTATGTTTGAAGCTTCGGTAATTAATACAGGATCAATATTGTCATTTACAGAGTAGGTATACACCCAATCTTGAGAATTCCCTGCACAATCAGTATAGGTCCAAGCATATGTTTTGTCACCAACACAAGTTGGATCGGCACTTATTGCAGGACCAACAGGCAAAATTACGTTTCCACAGTTATCAGAAACCGTAGGAGGAGTTGGCACAACTTGTGCATCATCAATGCATGTTACAGCTGACCCATCGTTATTAGGTAATATGAAATTAATAAATAAAACTGTTACAGTATGCACATAATCTTGCGTGTTTTGCGCACAGTCTGTATATGTCCAAGTATATTTTATTTCACCTTCACATGTTGGATTCGCTGATTCTACAGGACCAGTTGGTGTTAAAATGTTTCCGCAATTATCGGTAACGCTTGGAGGTGTAGGGATTTCAATGTCTGCAACACATTCAGCATCGGCTGTTGTTGCTGTTATTGGATTGAAATCTAAATATTCAATCGTATAAACATAAGACCAGGTATCTACATTATCGTTACAATCTATATAGGTATATGAATAAGTACGAGTTCCTTCACATGAAATTGGATCTGGACTATCTGTAATTGCAGCAGCAGACGGGGTTAATATATTACCACAAACATCAGTAATAATTGGAAGCGAAAATGATTCTGTCGCTTCGGCAAAACAGTTAACTGAATCACTACCATCTAAAGTGTTGATAACTATAGGTGGTGTGTTAACAGTAAACGCCTGCGTGCTTGATGCATTTTGATCACATTCGTCGGTTATTGTAAAGGTTCTTACAATTACGATAGGACAAGATCCTAAAGCTTTATCTTGATATGTAATAGCCGCAATATTATCAGCAGTAAATGTGCCTCCTTCAGCCAAAAATTCAGCTTCGGTAATTGTTGTTTTGGTTTCATTATATGTTAATGCTGTTGCCGTACTATTTGAAATGTCTTCAGCTGCACAGGCTTCAATTACTTCAGCATTTGGTGCAGTCATAATTGGAGCATTCGGTGTCGCATTCAGAATCTCGTATTCAGATGTCGCGGTACAATTACTATCATTGTCCGTAACAGTGACTGTATATATACCAGCCTGAACATTTAATAAGTCTTGAGTTGTAGTATTAGAAGCGTCGCTCCAGGAATAGGAGTAATTGCCAGAACCATCGGTAACTGTAATATCAATAGCACCACTATTGGCACCTAAACATCCTGTGTCTGTTAAGTTTTCTAATGAAATAGTTAAAGGCTTTAATACTGTAACAGTAATGGGAGCACGTTTTCCTGTACAAGTTGTACTTGGACCTTCAGCTACATAATACGTAAACGTCCCAGGTGTGCCTGTTGCCGGTATTAAAGTTGTAAGACCCTGCGTGCTTTCTAGATCATCTACATAATATAAAAGAACATAATCAGGGTTTGTAGTGGTTGCTGTCAGAGCTAGTGCCGTTTCATCTTGACAATAAACCAGATCAGAAATTTCTGGTATGGTTGTTATCTCGCTGATTTCAATAGTGAAAATATAACTACAACCAGCACCTCCAGGAGGAATGGCATAGTAAGTTATTACGCCTACAGTTGTAGGAAATGGATTGCTAGTATTGTATAATGTAGAAGCGTCTGTTACTGGGTACGAATCATAAAATCTTGATCCAGGAGGAAAGTTTCCTGAAACGGCTGAAACTGGTATAGAATTCCCCATAAAATCACAATAAAAGAAATCTCTTTCTAAAGAAACATTAGTACAGTTATCTATAATATATTGAGCTGAATCAATTTCAATTTCAATAGGGTTCGTATTTGGTTCTCCTTGGCAAACCCCATTTTGTTGATAACCTTGAATTAATGGTAACGAATAGCTATTTTGAGAAAGTGAACCTACTCCAGAAATATTTCCACCTACTATTACAATTTTAGGCGCACAATCATTATTGACTAAAATGGCGCAATTTGTAGTGGAGCTTAACTTAAAGGTAATACTAGCTATTAGCTCGTCTAAATCATTCGGATTTAAAGGAAGGTAATTCATATCCCAAACAATAGATCCGGTTGCTCCTTCGTTTGGTGCAAAATAAGGAGCTGAAGTAGGTTGAAATAATGGATGTATTCCATTGTAAGCAATACTTCCTGGTACAAATTGTGATGTATAGGGTATAGGAATTACCAAGCGGCCATTATTAATAGCTTCGGTACCTCTGTTTCTAATTTGTACACCATATTCTACAACATCTCCCGGCTGAACCACATAAGGCATTGTAGCAGGACTGCCATTGATTGTATTAGCCGACAGTAAGCCTTCTGATTCGGGAATGTAGGCATCCACTGAAAATGTTACGTTATAAATGGAGTAGGTGTCACCAATGGTAAAGTATTTAAAAGATGTACTGGTTTGATTATTATTAATTACGGTATTACCCGTATTATTGATGTTGAACATACTAATGTCTATCCCCGTATTATTTATAAGCGTTGGGTTTCTTGGATTTCCATCTGTATTTATAGAGGATTTAAAAAAGTTATTGGGATCGTTTCCTGAATGACTTAACGTAGTATATGTTCCAGAATTTCTATTTTCAATTTGAAATGTATCACCAGTAAAAGAGACATCACCTTCGCCCGCCATTACGCCTAATTTTACCTTCACCGGCCCATTTTGAGTTGAATTAAAACCAGAAATAGGTATTGTATATTGTTTATTATTACGTGAAACTACGTAAGCATGACCATCAAAAACAGTTACATCACGCCATTTCATTTTCGTATTCTCATAGACAACAACCATTCCCCAACCGCCATAGTAACCTGTTCCGTCAGGATCTCCTTCTTTTAAAGCTAAATCGGCTACAAAGTACTCTCCTAATCCATTGGTTCTTACATAATCTGTGATTTCGGCGTAAGCCGAATACATATAGTCATCAGAACTTGTTGGGTAATAAATATCACTAGCATTTGCAGTTAATTGCGTATAGTTGCTTGTACCTGGTCCTTTTATAGAAACTTTACGCTTATCGTAATTTTTTGTAATGGTTGTTAATGCAGGGAAAGTCTCCAAATAGCTAACATTTACGTAGGCCCTATCATTCCATTGTAATCTTAATCTTGTAAGTTCTAAAGTATAATTTGAATCAGAAAATATTTGATAAGGTGAACTTAAATAGGCATTATTATTGTCAATAGAACTTGTAGAAACAGGTGCTTCTGGACCATTATTTACTGAAACATTTAATGTTTTATTGTTACTATAAGTTCTATAGATAAACTTGACTGTATTACCAGTGCTGTTCGAAGTGAAAATATAGTTATAAGTATCACCTGAATTCGTAATGTTTAAGGAATAGTTGGTATTACTAATGGCCTCATTATCATAAGTTACATCTGTTGAATTAATAGTTTGCGTAACGGTATTTCCGTTCGGTACTTGCTTCGATACCGTAAATGTATTACTAGATCCAGCACGACCAGACCAATAAAGTCCAGCGTAAACAACGTTTGAACATTCTGGAATGGCATTATTTTCAGTTGAATATTGTAAGGTAGCAGATGATGAGTTTAAGGTATTGATGTCGCCATCAATATCTACATATTGCATATCATTTCCACCATTATTGGTATTATCACTATAACTAACCAATGTTAGGTTGGTATTACCCATCATGGTGAAATCTCCTTTAACGTTATAAATGGTTTGTGATGGCGTATATATTGAAGTTCGAGGTTCAAAATTTACACGTACTTGGCTATAACTATAAAAAGTAGCTGCTAATAGCATAAATACAGCCAACGCAAATTGAGTATGCGTTTTATAATTTCTATTTTTTGCGGTGTATAAGTTTTCCATGTTTGTAACTTTTAAGTAAGCTAATACCAAATTATGAACGGTTAAATATTTTATAAAAAATACTGATTTCAGAATCTGCTTTCTGGATGAAACTTCGGATTTGCATTTCTGTAACTGAAAACTCACATTTTAAGTAAATATATTTTAGGCTACCAAATCCTCTCATATTGTCTACTATAAAAGGTTTGGATAAATCTGAAGTAGATTGGATATTGATTGTAATCATTTCAACACGCTTAAATAATTCGTTTCGCGTGCTTAAAATAGGAAAGGAGTTAACATCTTTCAGTTTTAACACTCTAGGTGGTTGGTCTCCAGTGGTTCTTGTAATTTGATTTTTTTCAATATAAATAGAAGGTTCTAAATCATACAGTAAATCTTCAGGATACGCAATTACTATAGCAGATGTTCTAGAAAATGATTGGGTGCTAGCGTTGTCAGGCAATTTATAAATAGGGTTTTCTTGAGCGTAACTGCTAGTGAAAACAATTAATAACGTGCAAACCATTATTACGGAGATTAACGCTGGGTTTATTCTATTTTTCATAATTATTGATATATAAATTCTTTAACTTTTAATGGATTAAAAGCATTGAATCAGAATAATTAAATCGTTGGACAGGGTTAAATCTTTTTAAAGTTTAACTAAATACCTGTTTTCTAAAAATGTAGAGGGAAGTGCATGTAGACATGCGAATGGATTAAAATTTTTAGTTCGATTTGGAATCATTTGATTAATAGCTTACCAGCAAATTAAATGCGAATTAACCATGAAATACAAAAAAAAATGTTAAATAACTTATAAACTCGTTTAAAGGATAGAACGAAACATTTCGTCGGTAATTAGGTATAATTAGTCGATAGGTTTTTAAGTGTCATTACCTATTTGGTGTTTGAAAATTACGATGAAGATGTTTTTTAAGTCTCTTTTTTCACGTAAATTGGACGTTTAATAGCGGATAGTTTTCTTAAACAATGCAGTTCGTTTGTCTAATTTAGAGGCTGCTTTAACTGTTTGTTTTACTGATCATCGATTTTTTATGAAAAAAATTACATTAATTCGGCATGCTAAATCCTCCTGGGAATTAAATCTTCCAGATCATCAAAGACCTTTAAATTTGCGAGGGATGAATGATGCCGATTTAGTTTCAAAACACGTCAAGTCGGAAACATTTATTCCTGAATTACTTCTCTCTAGTAATGCAGAACGTGCTAAAACTACTGCAGAAATTTTCATTGAAAATTTAAATATTCCAAGAGATATTTGCCAGTTCACCCATGAATTATATGATTTTTCGGGTAAGTATCTTACTTTTCATATAAAAAACTGTCCTAATCAAATTAATCATCTAATGGTATTTGGACATAATGATGCTATTACAAATTTTGTTAATACCTACGGTAGTAAATCGATCGAAAATGTGCCAACTTGTGGGGTGGTAACCATTACTTTTAATACGACTTCGTGGAAAGAAATTAGATCCGGACAAACTATTCAGTATACTTTTCCAAAGGCCTTAAAATGAAAAAATAATCACTTTAAGGCTAGACTTTATTCCTGAAAATTCCGCGTAATACAATATATTTGTAATATAAGTAAAACATTTAATGACAAAACAAATAATAGAAAAACGTTATATAAATAGAGAAGTTAGCTGGCTTCAATTTAATGATCGTGTGCTGCAAGAGGCCGATGATGAAACGGTTCCGTTAATTGAAAGATTACGATTTCTAGGTATTTTCTCTAATAATTTAGATGAATTTTTTAAGGTTCGGTATGCTACGGTAAAACGTATTGTTGAAGCTGGAAAAGGCGGAAAAAGTGAACTTGGCGGCATAAAAGCTAATGAGTTACTGGATATTATTACGCAGACTGTTATCAAGCATCAAAGTGATAGTTTGGAGATCTTAAGTAAAATTCATAAAAAACTTGAGAATGAAGATATCTTTATTATTAATGAAACCGAAATCCAACCAACGCAATATGAATTTATAAAGCGTTATTTTCACGAGAAAGTCAGTCCTGCATTGGTAATAATTATTTTAAGCGATTTTATAGAGCTTCCTAATTTAAAGGATAGTGCTGCCTATTTAGCCGTTAAGTTAGTCATGACTAATGGAGAAAATCAATATGCACTTATTGAAATACCTAAAAGCATGGATCGTTTTGTAGTATTACCTAAACAGGGTAGTAATAGCTACATTATCATGTTAGACGATTTACTGCGCTATTGTTTAGATGACATTTTTAATATTTTCGAGTATGTTGCTATTTCCGCGCATATGATTAAAATTACTAGAGATGGTGAGCTGGACTTAGAGAGCGATTTAAGTAAAAGTTTTATTGAAAAAATATCCGATAGCGTTAAGCATCGGCAAATAAGTGAGCCTGTCCGTTTTGTTTATGATAAAACAATTGATAAAGAAACACTTGCTTATTTATTGAAGAAAATGAATATTGAAGCTACAGATAGCATCATTCCTGGCGGACGTTATCATAATCGTCGGGATTATATGGATTTTCCTAGTTTAGGAAGGACAGATTTACTTTACAGTAAAATAGAAGCCTTGCCTGTAAAAGGATTGAGTTTTCAAGACAGTATTTTTAAATCCATAGCTAATAAGGATTATTTAATTCACACGCCTTACCATACATTTTCGTATATCGTTAAGTTTTTACGGGAAGCTGCATTAGATCCTAAAGTTAATACTATAAAAATTACTATTTATCGTTTGGCGCAAATTTCGCATGTTGCTAGTTCTTTAATTAACGCTGCTAAAAACGGTAAAAAAGTTACCGTTTCCATTGAAATTCAAGCGCGTTTTGACGAGCAAGCAAATATAGATTATGCCCAACAAATGCAGAATGAAGGTGTTCATTTAATTTTTGGCGTTCAAGGTTTAAAAGTGCACAGCAAAATGTGTGTTATTGAGCGTGAAGAGGATAATAAAATAATGCGCTACGGATTTATTAGCACAGGAAATTTTAATGAATCGACTGCCAAAATCTACACCGATTATACCTTGTTTACGGCCAATCAAAAAATACTAAAAGATATTAATAAAGTGTTTAGTTTTTTTGAAATTAACTATAAGATATATCACTATAAACATATTATTACCTCGCCGCATAATACTGAAAAGGCATTCTTCAGACTAATTAATGCACAAATTGTCAATGCATCTTTGGGGAAACCTGCCCAAATTCGTTTTAAAATGAATAGTTTTTCCAGTTACAAAATGGTGGATAAACTGTATGAGGCAAGTCAGGCAGGCGTGAAGATCCAAATGGTAGTTCGTGGTATTTGCTGTTTAATTCCAGGTGTGCCTGGTATGAGTGAAAATATTGAAGTAATTAGTATTGTAGATAAATTTTTAGAGCATTCCAGGCTCTATATTTTTGGGCCAGATGAAGATGCTCAGATATATATATCATCAGCCGATTTAATGACCAGAAATATTGATCATAGAGTGGAAGTGAGTTGTCCTATTTATGACGAAGATATTAAACAGGAATTATTAGATAATTTTAGTATTTTTTGGAGTGCTAATGTAAAAGCACGTATTCTAAATCAAACACAAAATAATCAATATAAAGAAAAAACAGAACCTGTTGTTCGTGCTCAATTTGAGATTTATGAATATTATTTAAACAAATTAAAAAATTAGCATGTTAACAATAAAAAAATATGCTGCAATTGATATTGGTTCCAATGCCGTGCGATTGCTAATTGCCAATATAATTGAGGAGAAAGGCAAAGTCACGCGCTTTAAAAAAAGTTCACTTGTTCGGGTGCCTATTCGTTTAGGATCTGATGTGTTTATGAAAGGGAAAATATCCAAGTATAATAGTGAGCGCTTATTAGATACCATGCAAGCATTTAAGTTACTCATGAAGTCTCATAACGTGGTAAAATACAAAGCTTGTGCTACTTCAGCTATGAGAGAAGCCAGTAATGGCGATAAAATGACCAGTTCTATATTAGAACAAACTGATATAAAAATCGATATAATAGATGGCGAGGAAGAAGCAGCCATTATTGCAGCCACTGATTTAAACTCGTACATCAATCCTAATAAAACGTATTTATATGTAGATGTTGGTGGAGGAAGTTCGGAGTTTACTGTTATTCATAATGGAAATTCTATAACCTCGAGATCTTTTAAAATAGGAACGGTTAGGTTATTAAATGATATTGTTAAAAGTGAAACCTGGAATCAGTTAGAAGATTGGATTAAATTAAATACGAAGGATTTTGAGAAAATTGATGTGTTAGGAACGGGAGGTAACATTAATAAAATTTTCAAGATTTCAGGTAAATCAATAGGAAAACCTTTGACCTATTTTTATTTAACCTCGTACTATAATATGTTGCAAACGTATTCTTATGAAGAGCGTATTTCAGAACTCGATTTAAATCAAGATCGAGCGGATGTAATTATTCCAGCTTGCCGTATTTATTTGTCTGCCATGAAGTGGAGTGGTGCAAAAGATATCTTTGTTCCTAAAATTGGATTGGCCGATGGTATAATAAAAAGTATCTATTTTGAAACCGTTTCGAGCAATACACAGTGAAAATAGTGCAGTTAGTCTTTGTAATGGCTATTACTTAACAAAATAATTTATATTCGTTCTTACGTTATTAATTTAAGTTTTTTATTCAAATATTATACTCATGAAAAAACAAGCACTTCTTTTAACTTTTGTAATAATGGCAACTTTTTCTTATGCTCAAAATACCATGTATGGTGTACGTGCAGGAATAAATATTTCTAATTTAGATTTTGAACCGGATGCAACCTTTAGTAATCAGCACAGAAATGGCTTTGCTCTTGGTTTTTTTGGAGAGTATAGTCTGTCATCGTCTATTTTTTTAGCTCCAGAACTTCAGTTTTCTGCAGAAGGCGCAAAAGATAAAACCCTGAGAGTAGATTATATTCAGGCTCCTATCTTGGTAAAGTTTAAAATTGATGATAGGTTATCAATTGGAGCAGGACCCTTAATTGGTTTTAAAGTGCACGAGTTTGAAGATGGTTATAGAAACTTCGGTTTTTCAGCTGTTGGTGGTATAGAATTTATGATTACCGATGAGCTTTTTATTGATGCTAGATATCATTTTGGCGTAACCAACATATTAGATGATAACCCAAGAGATTTAGAAGCGACAAACACAAATATTCAAATTGGTATTGGTTTAAAAATCTAACTAATTAACCAATTATAGTTTTAAAAATTCCGGCACTATGTTGTATTGGAGTTTTTTATGTTTATCCGTGAATTGTTTCCTTCTTACTTAAGTCTTTCATTATATCGGCTTCGAACTCTAACAAATCATTCCACTTTTTATCTACTTCTTCGCGGTTGCCATATTGTCGAGCAAAACCTAGAAACATGGTATAATGATTGGCCTCGCTGACCATTAGTTTTCTGTAGAATTCGGCTAATTCCTTATCTTCTAATTCTTCCGATAATAAACGGAAACGCTCACAACTTCTAGCTTCAATTAAAGCAGCATATAGTAATCTGTGGACTAATTGTGTGGTACGACTGCCTCCTTTTGGAAAAAATGTAATCAATTTTAATACATACTCGTCTTTACGATCGCGACCTAAAATCCATCCATTATCAATAATCCGATCATGAACCATTTTAAAATGACTTATTTCCTCTTTTACCAAAGCAATCATTTCCTGAACTAGTTCCGTATATTCTGGAAAACCAATTATTAACGATATAGCCGTACTAGCTGCTTTTTGTTCGCAATAGGCGTGATCGGTTAAAATGAATTCAATATTCTTTTCTACAATATTTACCCATCTTGGGTCCGTTGGTAATTTAAGTCCTAACATGTTTAATTTTCAAAATTAGATAATATGAATTCCCCATTTGGTTGAATTCTTAATAGGTATTGTAATTTGTAATCACGTTTTGTGTGAAGATAATAAAACTCTATTTGAGCTTCTTCTAGTTGGTTTGATGATGCATCTGGTAATTGATTGACATCTACCATGAGCAATGTCATTAAGTTCAAGTCTAATTCATGAGATTCATTTTGATTTGCAAAGAACGCTTTATCAATCGTTTTATGGAATATTTCGGCATCATCTTTAAATACGGTAACGTCACTTTTAAATTCACGAAAACGAGTTTTCTCGTTAACAGATTCTGTTTCTGTAAGCTCTAAAAAGCTGTTTTCCATATCCGAAAAGGTTTTAATATGAACGCGGAAACCATTGTTTAAAATCGTATCAGTTTCAATTTCTGTGTATTCTTCAGGTATGTAATTAGTGTTCTCTGAAAACGAATCTAGCAATTTAGATTCTTGAAGTACTTCTTTTGGCGTTTTATGCAAGCGATTACGTCCATCACAACCTGCAAATATTATAGTACAACCAATTAAAAATATGAGACTCCGGTATTTCATAAGCTTTAAAAATCTAAACCAAAAGTCTTTTTCAAGAGATCGATAGCAGGGTTTTTTTCTTTAAGTTTTTCAAACTGCTCTTCAGAAGTATAGGCATATTGCTTTACCATTTCCTCGTTAATGGTTATGTCTAAATGAATATCGAAATTATTAAGCTCTTTTCTAATATAACCTAGAATTTCGTATTGCGCTCTTTCAACTTCTATTTTATTGGTGGCATTAGGGAATTCTAATTGAATAGCATTCCCTTTTGCTTTTGGTACATCAATGGAAAGAATAGAAGCCAAATTTAGTTTTCCGGTAGCTTCCATTTCCTTTACAAGTACACCCCATACATTTATTAACTGCTCTTGATTAAAAGTGTCTTTTGGTAAGTCAGTTTCATCTACTACCACGTCCATTTGTCGGATTTGGTGTTCTTTTTTAGTACGAATACTTTTTAAAGATAAACCAGAAGTTGTTTTCCTTTTCGCGTCTAAAGTAAGCGTGGGACGAGTTTCTTTAACGGGTTCAGCAACTTTGTTGGTTGTTTGCTGTTGAACAGCACTTGGTGCGGTATTCACAGGTGCCGCAGGTTTGCTAGCGCTCACAGCTTGCGTGTTTACAGGAATGGGCCTAATACCAATTCTTTTAAAGTAACTCGGAGGTATTATAAAGTTTTTAGAATTTTTTTTTCTCCATCGAAAGTGATGGAGGCAAGTTGCATGAGGCAGAGTTCAACCAGCAGTCGCTGGTTTCTACTGGACTTGTATTTCAGATCGCAATCGTTAGCAAGTTCAATACCTTCAAACAAGAAAGCTTGTGATGCTTTTCGCGCTTGTTCTAAATATTTACCTTGTGTTTCTTCGCCTACTTCTAATAATTCAATAGTGCTTGGATTTTGACAAACTAATAGGTCTCTAAAATGCGATGCTAAACCTGCAATATAGTGATGCCCATCAAATCCTTTGGATAGAATGCTATTGAACTGCAGTAATAATTCAGGAATTTTATTTTCAAGAATTAAATCAGTACTTGTAAAGTAAGTGTCGTAGTCTAAAACATTTAAGTTTTCTGTTACCGCTTGACGGGTTAAGTTTTTACCTGAAAAACTAACCACACGATCAAAAATAGACAAGGCGTCACGCATAGCGCCATCGGCTTTTTGAGCTATAATATGCAATGCATCGTCTTCAGCAATAATACCTTGTTCTTCGGCAATATATTGTAAATAAGACTTTGTGTCTTTAACCGTGATACGTTTAAAATCAAAAATCTGACAACGTGATAAAATTGTAGGAATGATTTTATGCTTTTCCGTTGTAGCTAAAATAAATATACAGTGTTTTGGCGGTTCTTCTAACGTCTTTAAAAAAGCATTAAAAGCAGCCTGAGATAGCATATGAACCTCGTCAATAATATACACTTTATATTTTCCAACTTGTGGTGGAATACGTACTTGATCCGTTAAGTTTCTAATATCGTCTACCGAGTTATTAGAAGCTGCATCCAGCTCGAAAATATTAAAGGCAAAATCCTCATCTTCTTTTTCAGTACCATCACTATTAATCATTTTAGCTAAAATACGTGCGCAAGTTGTTTTGCCAACACCACGTGGACCTGTAAAAAGTAGGCCTTGTGCTAAATGATTGTTTTCAATAGCGTTTAATAAAGTATTTGTAATAGCATGCTGACCAACAACGTCCTTAAACGTTTGTGGTCTGTATTTGCGCGCTGATACTACAAAGTGTTCCATTATTACTGATTTAGTTTGCCGTTGTTTTAGTGCAAACTTAAGACTCCTCAAAGTTAAGGAATCTGTTTATATTTTATGATAATGTATGGTGAATTAAATGGGAGTTATTAACATTGTTATACAATGAAAGCAAATTTTATTGAGCTATATTTTGCTAAATAATGATAACACTATAAGGTTTTGTGTTGTAACTTTGTGGCAAGTAGATCGCCTTATCGAACCAAATTTATTTTGGTTAGGAAAGTCCGAACACCAGAGTGCAAACATAGTGGCTAACAGCCACCAGCCGTAAGGTTAGGAAAAGTGCAACAGAAAGTATGTACAGGTAATGCTGTAGTGAAACCAGGTAAACTCTATGTGGTGCAATGTCATGTATACCAACGTTTGAGCACGGCACGTGCGATTGTTGGAGGGTAGGCAGCTAGAGTGTATTGGCAACAATACATCCAGATAAATGATAAGGGCTTTTTAGTTTTAATTAAAAAGTACAGAATTCGGCTTATAGATTTACTTAAATAAACAAGCTCCTTGAATTTCAAGGAGCTTTGTTTTTATATATAGTTTCTAGTTTTATATAATAATAGCAGGATTATTCTTCTTCGTCTGATGGCATTTCAAAGAAGCTAAATAAATTGTTCCCATAGCTTTTGGAGTAGCTAAAATATTCTAATTCTGAAAGAGGCGTATATTTAGAATGCTCAACAATTAAAACACCATTTGGTAGCAATAAATTATTTTTAAATACCAATTCTGGGATTCTACTAAATTGTTCTAATGGAAAATCATAAGGTGGATCGGCAAAAATAACGTTCGCTTGCTTTTTGTTTTTTGCTAGATAGCTAAATACATCACTTTTTATAGTATTTAGTTCAATATTCAAGGTTTCTGCAGTTTCATTTATAAATTGAATGCAGCCTGCATCCCCATCAACACAGGTAATATCTTCAGTACCCCGCGAAGCAAATTCATAGCTAATGTTTCCGGTTCCTGAAAATAAATCGATCACAGAAATAGAATCTAAATAATACAGATTATTTAAAATATTAAATAGAGCTTCTTTAGCCATATCTGTTGTAGGGCGAACAGGTAATTTTCTAGGAGCTGTAATTCGGCGACCTTTAAATTGGCCTGATACAATGCGCATTATAAACTGTGTATTAAAGTGAAAAAAGCATGATTACTTTCAGGCTTTTCTTGAAATTTAAAAGTGTCTCTTCGTTGTGCAAAGCGGATATGACGGATATATTTGTAGGCTATATTATACAAATCATCGCTTTCAGAAACCTTCCCTAAAAACTGGAGTATTAATTCGTCAGGATTGAGTTTTAAGTGTTCGGCTGTAAAAAGAACATAATATATAAAATCTTCTTTTGTGGTATATTCAAAGCTATTATAGAGTAGGAGTTCTCCGTTTTTCACTACTATAATTTCAAAATGTGTGCTCTGAATATGCGCATACATTTTGGTAAACGTTTCACCTTTTTCCTTTTTTAGAATCGATTCAATTAAAATCGTAGAAAAATGCTTGTATGAAAATGTTCCAAACTTTTCATAAATATAATTATTAATGTTTACATACGGAACATAAACATTGACACTTTTATTAATATCAATTTTATCAAACCCGATAAAATCTGATCTTAATATTTTGGAATTAAATTTTAAATAATCAGCTAGATTTTCTTCTTGAAATAAGACATCAGGAACTAATGTTGCTAATTCATTTTCATGAATAATTTGAATATTGTTGAAAGATGTTTGAAGTTCTTTTTCTGTTTTAAAAGCCGTAATAAGCATCTCGAGTATTGTAAAAGGCGTTTCACGTTTCTCTGTAGAAATTTCCTTTAAAAACACAACAGTTTTGCTTTCAGTATTCAAAATACAAAAAGAAAGTCCATTCAAACTAATTTGAATGGACAAGTTCTTATTACTTTTTATATGTTGATTGTTAATCGTTATCGCCATAAGTTTTTGGCCAGTTTCCAGTGGTATTTACTTCATTCATAGATCCTACACGAATAGCATTACCATTAACGCCGTCTACAGAAATTACTTGATTTTCTTGAACGCGCAAATCTTTATCTAAATCATGTAAAATGATGTCTTTGTTAGCAAAAGCTTCGAAAACAGGAATTTTAACGTCATTCGTTTCCAAGAAACCAGCATTCATTTCAAATTTAGCGCCTTCTTTTCCTACAGGAATAATCATCATCTCTTTGTATCGTGTTGAAGAACGGAATAGTGAATCTCTTACTGGTACAAAATTTAATGTGTCAATAATAGTACTATCTTTTTTGGTTTCAACACCACCGTAACGTTTTGTCATTTTTTTGTCCAGCACTAAAGTGTCACGACGTTGTGTAATAGTATATTGCGCTGTATCGATAAATTTAATTAATTCATCAAAACCAGGAGCAAAAACACCAGTTACTTGTCTGTGAGCTAATTGTGCGTCACGAATGTCAATTAAACGTTCAATGACTTGCGCAAAACGTTCGTTTTTCACTTCATTAAACTGTATTGGCTTATAAACAGACATAAATGTCTGATAGCCTAAAAAGGCAATAAGTACCCAAAGGGATACAATTAATACGGGTTTAAGCTTTGAAGGTACAAATTTGTCTACAAGCCATACTAAACCAATTGTTAGAACGATTACCGCAACTACTATTAGAATTATTGTTAACATAGTATTTAATTAAAATGAATTAAGGTTGTACGCAAATCTACAATTTTTTTTTAATCGTAAAAGACAAAGAGCCTAAAAATCATTGTTATCTTTGTTGAAAATAAAAAAAACCCTATTTATTAATGAATTCTAATGAATTTTATTCGCTTGTAAAACAACAGTTTCCCTATAAACCAACCCTAAAACAGGACATAGTTTTACAGCAGTTATCAGAATTTATTTTTTCAGATAAAAAAAATGACCTCTATTTATTAAAGGGATACGCAGGAACAGGTAAAACAACCATTATTGGTACGGTTGTATCTAATTTATGGAAAGCTAAAAAAAGTACTGTACTGCTTGCTCCTACTGGTCGTGCAGCCAAAGTGATCTCTAATTATTCGGGGAAAGAAGCCTTTACAATTCATAAAAAAATATACTTTCCTAAAAAAGAAAAGGGAGGTAGTGTTAAGTTCGTTATGCAGCCTAATAAACATAAAAACACCATTTTTATCGTAGATGAGGCGTCTATGATTGCGGATACGCCTAGCGATTCTAAATTTTCAGATGCTAGTTCATTATTAGACGATTTAATGCAATATGTTTATTCTGGACATCAATGTAAATTATTATTAATTGGTGATACGGCGCAATTACCACCTGTTAAACTAGACTTAAGTCCTGCATTAGATGAAAACACGTTAGAACTGACCTATAATAAATCCGTAACCAAGATGGAACTGGATGAAGTTATGCGTCAGGAGCAAGATTCTGGAATTTTAATAAATGCCACCAGTTTGCGTGAAATGATGGACCAACCTTTTTTAGACACCTTTCAATTCGATTTAAAAGGCTTTAAGGATATTGTTAGGCTAGTAGATGGTTATGAAATTATGGACGCTATAACGGACTCATATAGCGAAGTAGGTAATGAGGAAACCGCTATTATTGTAAGAAGTAATAAGCGAGCCAATTTATATAACGAACAGATTAGAAACCGAATTCTATTTAATGAAAATGAATTATCGACGGGCGATTTCTTAATGGTAGTTAAAAACAATTATTTTTGGGTCAAAGATAATTCAGATGCTGGTTTTATTGCTAATGGCGATATTATCGAAGTTCTAGAAATTTTTAGTATTAAAG
Source organism: Bizionia argentinensis JUB59 (assembly GCF_000224335.1). GTDB lineage: Bacteria > Bacteroidota > Bacteroidia > Flavobacteriales > Flavobacteriaceae > Algorimicrobium > Algorimicrobium argentinense. Next base: position 16,738 of record NZ_AFXZ01000070.1, read on the forward strand.
AATTATATGGCTTTCGTTTTGCAGAAGTAAAACTTCGTATGGTCGATTATCCGCGTATGATACCTTTCGAAACCGTTTTAATGCTTGATACTATAACAGCAGAAACCCCTTCACTTCCTTATGAGGATTCCAACCGCTTGTATCATGAAGTAATGAAGGATTATGCAGATGAAACAAGCAGTTATAAGAAGTTTTTAGGTGTTAAAAACAATAAGTTCTTCAATGCTTTACAGGTTAAATTTTCTTATGCAATAACCTGTCATAAGTCGCAAGGTGGACAATGGAGTACTGTATTTGTAGAGCAACCTTATTTGCCAGACGGTATTAATTTGGATTATTTACGTTGGTTATACACGGCGATTACAAGAGCCAAGGATAAATTATATTTAATTGGTTTTAAAGATGATTTTTTTAAAGAATAGCAAAAAGTATATAATTTAACGTAGCAACTAATAACTTGTATATACTTTACCAACTGTAATAAAAAAAAATTTAAAATTGAATCACAGAGTTTATAGAAAATTTACACATTCTAATCTTGAAAAGAGGTATAATTGTCTTATTTTTGAAATTGTTTCATCCTGTTTTTTTATAAAATATGCATGTTGAAAATTTTAATAACTAAAAAACTCATTACTTGCAAAATACACCTGCCTACTAGCAGGTGAGACCAAATAAAACACAATAATTAAGAACACATGAAAATAATTTCCATGATACCTGCACGTTACAAGGCTTCCCGTTTCCCCGGTAAACTTATGCAAAATTTAGCAGGCAAATCGGTGATTTTAAGAACTTACGAAGCTACATTGAACACTAATTTATTCGATGATGTTTTTGTGGTAACGGATAGTGATATTATTTATGATGAAATTGTAAATAATGGCGGAAAAGCCATTATGAGTATAAAAGAACATGAATGTGGAAGCGATAGAATTGCCGAAGCTATTGAAACCATGGATGATGTAGATATTGTGGTAAACGTCCAAGGCGACGAGCCTTTTACCGAAATAGCATCATTAAAAAAACTGATTGCCATTTTTGATAACGATCCTTCAAAAGAAGTGGACTTGGCCTCTTTAATGGTACATATTCAGGATTGGGAAGAAATTACCAACCCAAACACCGTAAAGGTTATTGTAGATAAAGCTAATTTCGCATTATACTTTTCAAGAAGTCCTATTCCATTTCCAAGGGATAAGGAAGTTAGCGTAAAGTACTATAAACATAAAGGTGTCTATGCTTTTAGACGTCAAGCGCTATTAGATTTTTACCAGTTTCCCATGTTACAATTGGAAGCTTCAGAAAAAATTGAATGTATTCGCTATTTAGAATATGGTAAAAAAATAAAAATGGTGGAATCATATGTTCAAGGTGTCGAAATTGATACACCTGAAGATTTAGAATTAGCCAATAAACTGTGGAAGTAAATTATAACAACATAAAAGTTATCGGTTTTGATGCCGATGATACGCTTTGGGTTAATGAAACCTATTTCCGTGAGGCAGAAGTGGCTTTTGGGAACTTATTAGTACCTTACGAAACCTTAAATAAAATAGATCAGGAGTTGTTTAAAACGCACATAAAAAACTTACCTATTTATGGTTATGGCGTAAAAGGATTCGTGCTTTCTATGGTGGAAACAGCTATAGAATTATCCAATAATGATGTCAATGCTAAAACTATGCAGGCTATTCTAGATATAGGAAAAGATATGCTAGAGAAACCTATAGAATTGTTAAATGGTGTAGAAGAAGTGCTTAAAGAACTATCAAAAAAATACCGATTAATTCTAGCGACGAAAGGCGATTTATTAGATCAAGAGCGAAAATTGAAAAAATCAGGATTGTTAGATTATTTTCATCATATTGAAGTATTAAGTGATAAAAAAGAGAGCAATTATTCCAGACTTTTAAACCATTTAGACATTAAGCCGTCGGAGTTTTTAATGATTGGAAATTCATTGAGGTCAGATATTTTACCGCTTGTTAATTTAAAAGCGCATGCCATCCATGTTCCGTTCCATACCACGTGGATTCATGAGCAAGTAAATAAGCAGGAAACCAATGGAAAAGCGTATAAAACTATAAAATGTTTAAGGGATTTACTGGAATTATTACATTAGTATCAGCTGATTTCATAAATTATAACGATATTTATAGATTGAAATTAATAGTCATATAATTAAGGAGAGATTAATTAAATAGAATTTTAAAACAGTACTGTTTTTTTCTATTACAGAACAATATTACATGAGTTACAAAAATTACCCAATGGTGTCTCGAGTTGTTTTTGGTCGAGGAAGTTTTAGTCAATTAGAAGATATTTTGGTTCCCAAGCGATTAAGTACAATCGCGCCATTTATTTTTTTAGTAGATGATGTTTTTAAAAAAGATCCAGATCTTACAAGTCGTATTCCTCTGGCTTATGAGGATAAAATAATATATATATCAGCCGAAGAGGAACCCAAAACATCGCAAGTAGATGAACTTGTGGAAGATATTATATTAACCTGCAAACAACGCCCTTCAGGAATTATAGGTATTGGTGGCGGAACCGTTTTGGATATGGCAAAAGCTGTAGCTATAATGGTAACTAACCAAGGAGAAGCTAAAGATTATCAAGGATGGGATTTAGTAAAAAATCCAGCGCTTTATCATGTTGGTATTCCTACCATTTCTGGTACAGGTGCGGAAGTTTCTAGAACAACCGTATTAACAGGTCCAGAAAAGAAATTAGGTATCAACTCCGATTACACACCATTTGATCAGGTTATTTTGGATCCTGAACTAACAAAAGGCGTTCCAAAAGATCAGTGGTTTTATACGGGCATGGATTGCTTTATACATTGTGTAGAGTCTCTAAAAGGTACGTATTTAAATGCTTTTAGTGAAAGTTACGGTGAAAAAGCCTACGAATTATGTGTTGAGTTGTTTTTAGATAATAATTTATCTGAAGAAGAAGCACAAGATAAACTCATGATGGCTTCTTGGCATGGTGGCATGAGTATTGCTTATTCGCAAGTCGGTGTTGCGCACGCTTTGAGTTATGGTTTAGGTTATTTATTAGGAACTAAACATGGCATTGGTAACTGTATTGTTTTTGATCATTTAGAAGAGTTTTACCCTGAAGGTGTAAAAGTTTTTAAGGAAATGAAAGCCAAACATGATATTAAACTACCGCAAGGTATTTGTGCCAATCTAAGTGACAAGGAGTTTGATATAATGATTGATGTTGCTTTAAGTTTAGAACCATTATGGGAAAATGCTTTGGGTAAAAACTGGAAAAAAGTGATGACACGTGAAAAATTAAGAGACCTTTATTCCAGGATGTAGCATGCGTCGTATAGCAGAATTCATTTATTTTAAAATGCTTGGTTGGCGCGTTACTGGAAATGTGAATTTTTCAAAGGATACCGTAAAAAAAGCAGTATTAATAGGCGTGCCTCATACGAGTTGGCATGATCTTTATATTGGTGTTTTATTACGAAATGTAAGCCAATTAAAATCTAATTTCATAGCAAAGAAGGAACTGTTTATTGGTCCAATTGGCTGGTATTTGAAAGCCATAGGTGGCGCACCAATCGATAGAGGTGAGAACCAAAATAAGGTGGAAGCTATAGCTCAATTATTTGCAGAACATGATGAATTTAGACTAGCATTAGCGCCAGAAGGCACACGAAAAAAAGTCACCGAATGGCGAACTGGATTTTATTATATAGCCAAAGCCGCCAACGTACCGATTATAATGTTTAGCTTGGATTTTAAAAATAAACAAAACAATATTTCGGAACCTTTCTATCCTACGGACGATTTAGAAGCAGATTTTGCCTTTATGAAAGCCTTTTTTAAGGGAATAGAGGGAAAGGTTGCATCTTACTCATAGAATTAAGCACTATATATTTATAATAAAAATGCTACTTGACGAGAGTAGCATTTTTTTATTTTTAAGCTTATAATATCTATTTAACTAATTTTAGTTACGATTAGTTTTTTACTTTAAAATCTTTCATTTCCTGAAGCGGTTCTATCACGTTGTAATTTTTCCAAATGGCAGGGTCGTATTTCTTTTTCGTTTCGTAATCTAGAGTTTTAGGTTCTGTAACTGCATTGAAAATGGCTTCATCCATGATGTTTACATCCAATGTTAACATTTCGGTACGTTCTTTAAAAGTCCCTTCCATTTTAAAATTAAAAGCTACTTTATTGCTGCGGTCATCATTGTCTATAAATTTTATTGGTCTATTAATATAAAAATAACGGTCCACTTCATTTTTTATATAATATGGATAATAATAGCCATCACTATCTTTTTTGTAAGCTACCGAACCTGCTTTATTTTTTTCAACATATTTAACACCTAAAATTAAACGTAGATTAAATTTTTTACCCTCGCGTCCGGGATAAAATGCATAATCAGCTCTTAAAACGGCAAAAGTTTGATTGGAAACATACATTGTTCCTTCATAATTTGCAGAACCACGTTTAGGTTTAAAATCGATTATATAAACAATTTCGTCATTCAAATAAGTGAAATCCTTGAGCTCATAATCATATTTTCTCGTATTAGTAATAAAATCTAATTCCAAATCTTCTGTAATAGGATTAACCTCTTTAACCATATTTAAGGCGGCTTCTCGTATAAAGCGAATTGCATTTATAGAATCTGATACTTTATCGTTTCGCTTATTAAAAGAAACGGAATCAGAAACTTTAAACCAACCAGATTTAACCGTATAAACCTTGCTGGTGTCTAAATGTTTTAAAACAATATCGTTACCTTTTTCAACCATTTTTTCTAATGATTGGTCGTTGCGCTCATCTAATAGACGCACGGCTTTTTCAACCTCTAATTTGGCGTGTTTAGCATCCTTTATATACAAGGTGGAAACCATATCTGTATATTGTTTGGAGTTATTATTTAGTAAGGATTTACCGAGGTCTTCAAAATCTTTGTTGAAAGCTTCTAGCTGTTTCTTTTTGAAATTAGGGGATTTTGTAATTTCAAATTCAGCGACTTTACCAGCTACATATTCCGTTCTTCTGCCAAAAAGCTTAAATGAATGGTTGTTTAGTCTATAGTTTTTAGAAACATTAGCATTTACATAATATAATATAGAGTCGATACTTAACTTTCTATCTGTAACATATACTTCTGAAAGCTCATTAACGTGATCGGTAAGTGTGTAATTTTTAGATTGAAATTCTTGTACCTGGAAACCGATTTTCTCATAACCCATACAGGAAATATGAACTGAATCTTTGTCTTGAAAACTAGATGTGTGAATGGTGAAATTACCTTCATCATTAGAAATAACGCCATAATCATCACCAATTTGTATTGTAGCAAAAGGAATTGGAATGTTATGAGTATCTAAAATTTTACCGCGTATAGTTTGACTTAAACTACTTAAAGAGCACACAAAAATTAAAACTGAAAAAAGCGTTTGTTTTATATTTTTAAAGAGCATAATTATGTTTTAGATTAAGACGAATTTAGATAAAGTTTGTTACATTTTTAACTAAATAGTAAACTAAAACGAATTTTGTGATTTTATAGGTTATAAAGTAAAATGAAAAACACCTATACTTTGGAATGCGTTAAAGTTCTTAAAACAAGATGTTTACCTCGAATTAAATATTGTTTATATAAAAATATAATTTATTTAAAACCCTCGAACATTACTAAATGAATGTTAAATGATGTAATCAAAATGATAGTCTAATTATTAGGCATCCGAACTTTCCTCCATAGTATGATACACGTTTTGTACATCATCATCTTCTTCTAATCTTTCTAGAAGTTTTTCAACATCAGCAATTTCTTCTGCGCTTATCGTTTTAGTTACTTGTGGAATACGTTCAAAACCAGATGATAAAATTTCAATTTCTCTGCTCTCTAACTCTGCTTGAATGGCGCCAAAATATTCGAAAGGTGCATAAATTAAAATACCATCATCGTCTCCAAATACTTCTTCAGCTCCAAAATCAATGAATTCTAATTCTAATTCTTCTGGGTCTAATCCTTCAGCAGGAATACGGAAATTACACGTATGGTCAAACATAAAAACAACAGAGCCAGACGTGCCTAGGCTACCATCACATTTATTGAAGTAGCTTCTTACATTAGCAACCGTTCGCATATTATTATCTGTAGCGGTTTCTACAAGAATTGCTATACCATGAGGCGCGTATCCTTCAAAAATCACTTCTTTATAATTGCCTTGACTTTTATCGGAAGCACGTTTTATAGCTCGTTCTACGTTGTCTTTCGGCATGTTTACCGATTTGGCGTTCTGAATTACTGCACGTAATCTGGAGTTAGAATCTGGATCGGGTCCACCTTCTTTAACGGCCATAACTATATCTTTACCAATGCGCGTAAAGGCTTTACTCATTGCAGACCAACGCTTCATTTTTCGCGCCTTTCGGAACTCAAAAGCTCTTCCCATAAAACAATTTTTTATTTTTTCCCACGATTGCCTGTCGTAAGATAGGAAAGTGGGAAACTCGATTAAGTTATTAATAAGGCAAATTTAACAAAATCCATTAACTGTATATAAAAAAATCTCTAAAAATAACTTGAATTATATTTAGAGATATCTCTTAAAAGACATGCCATATTTACTCCTCATCTTCAGGAACAACAATGGCATCAATAGCTTTCGCTAGTTTAAAATCTTTATTAGTTACACCGTCGGCATCATGCGTGGATAAGGATATGTTTAATACATTATACAAATTTGTCCATTCGGGATGATGATTTAATGCTTCACACTCAAAAGCAATTCGACTCATAGCGCTAAAGCAATCTTTAAAATTTTCGAATTCGAATTCCGCATGAATTGCTTCATCAAAATAGTCCCAATCTGGAAATTGTAATAGTTTTTTCTGAATATCTTCTTCTGATAACTTGCTCATAATAATGTCTGTTTTTTAGTGACATTAATATAGCTAAATTATAAATGAGAACCAATTAAATAGCTATTTCTGTTATAAAATCTTTGCTGGTAAACTGTAAGTGTTTCGGTAGTAAATTAAACTTTGGTAAGACGGCTAAATAACGCTCATCATTAGTGGTGTAAACGTTTTTAAGAAGGACATCTTTATAACCTAAAGTTTCTATAATATCGGAAATAAATTCATCATGATGTACTAAATCTGCACTTCCAACATGGAAAATACCGCATTTATTTCTATTTATAATATAATGAATTTGCTGCGTTACTTTAATCTCTGTTGCAACATTCATTATCAGATTTGGGAATACTTCAATAGCTTCTTTGTTTAATATAAATTCTCTAATATCCGTTATTCTGGGTGATGCATTTCCAAAAACCATGGGCAATCTAATAATTGCAACTTGACGTTTTGGTAAACGCAATAGCATATTTTCAATTTTAATTTTAAAATGCCCATAAACGCTATGACTAAAAGTTTTGTCTATTTCGTAGCTGGGGTATTTGCTGTAGGAATCAAAAACATTGGCTGAAGATAAAAACAGCAACTTACTTTTATGTAACTGCATATATTGCGCAATATGGCTATGTGCAATAATTTGAGCATTGAAATTGCCACGAAGTGCCGAAATGATGATGGTAGGTTTTACTATTTCTAGAATTTCAAATATATCATCTTCTTCAATATTGTATTGAAAAAAATGTTGATTTTTTTCAAATTCCAATTTGGGTGTTCGGTAGGTTCCAAAGGTTCTAAAATAGGAGCAGAGCTCTTTGTAAATAGCATTTCCTATAAAACCACTTGCACCTAAAATTAATATTCTATGTTTGTTTTCTATTGCCGACATGGCCAACTAAAAGGAATTGATTATTAAAAAATAGATTGATTAGTAAGGGTTGTAAAGCGTTCCAGTGCTTGCATACCCAATTTCGAATTTCCTTGTGGGTTTAATCCTGGCGCCCAAACTGCAATACTAAACTCATTTGGAAGGGAGGCTGCAATACCACCGCCTACGCCACTTTTTCCGGGTAAGCCAACTTCGAAAGCGAATTCGCCTGCTTCATCATAAAAACCACATGTTAGCATAATGGCATTAATACGCTTGGCCTGACTTTTGGTTAATCGCGCTACATTTTTCAAACAAAGACCTTTATTAGCAAATAAAAAGAAAGCTTTGGATAATTGCGCACAACTCATTTCCAATGAACATTGATGGAAGTAAAAATCTAAAACAGCATCAACTGAATTATTTAGATTGTTAAAAGATTTTAAAAGATTAGCCGCTGCATAGTTATTAAAACCCGTTTCTTTCTCAGATTGAGCCACCTTTAAATTATATGAAATAGAAGGATCGCCAGTAATATCTTGAACATACTTTAAAAATTCGGCTTTCGGGTCTTTTAATTGGGAAACTAAAATGTCAGCAATTACGATAGCCCCAGAATTTATCAGCGGATTTCTAGGAATACCTTCTTCTAGCTCTAAAAGAGATAAATGATTAAATGGGTTTCCAGAAGGTTCAACATCCACACGATTCCAAATTTTCGCTTCTACTTGACTCATAGCCATAGAAAGCGTTAATACCTTGGATATACTTTGTATAGAAAAGCCAACATCTGAATCGCCAACCGAAAACTCTTCACCTGAAATAAGCTTTAAATGAATACCAAATCGATTAGGATCAACGCGCGATAACTCAGGAATATATTTGGCAATTTTACCTTTATCTGTTTCCCGTGTTACACGCGCGTAAATATTGTTTAAAATGGATTGATAATCAATCATATATTAACCCTTATAAAATGGCAGTTTTACAACGGTTGCAGGAACGGCGTTTTTACGTATTTGAATATGTATTTTGCTATCAACAGCGGTATAATCCATAGGAACATAACCTAAACCAATCGCTTTTTTTAAGGAAGGCGACATGGTACCAGAAGTTACTTTTCCAATAACATTTCCGTCTGTGTCTACAATATCATAGCCGCTTCTTGGAATTCCTTTTTCGTCTAACTCAAAAGCAATTAACTTACGTTTTAGGCCGTTTTTCTTTTCTTCAGCAAGATTTTCAGAATTAGTAAAGTCTTTAGTGAATTTGGTAATCCAACCTAAACCAGCTTCAAATGGCGAAGTCGTTTCGTCAATATCATTACCGTATAAACAATAACCCATTTCTAAACGCAGTGTATCACGCGCAGCTAAACCAATAGGTTTTATACCGTATTTTGCACCAGCTTCAAAAACGTTGTCCCAAATTTTTTGAGCGTCTTTATTTTTACAATAAATTTCAAAACCACCACTTCCTGTATATCCCGTTGCTGAAATAATAACATCGTTAGCACCGGCAAAGTCTCCTACTACAAAATTGTAAAACTTAATATCAGATAAATTATGACTCGTTAAGGGTTGCATAGCTTCAATTGCTTTAGGGCCTTGAATAGCTAAAAGTGAATAAGTATCGCTAACATCACTAATGTCAGCGCCAATATCATTATTAGACTGGATCCATTTCCAATCTTTTTCAATATTTCCAGCATTAACGACTAATAAGTAACTTTCTTCTTCCAATTTATAAACAATGAAGTCGTCTATAACGCCGCCGGTCTCATTAGGGAAATATGTGTATTGTGCTTTTCCAATGGTTAATTTACTAGCATCGTTTGAGGTTAATTTCTGAATTAAAGCCAATGCTTTTGGTCCTTCAATTAAAAACTCTCCCATGTGTGAAACATCAAAAACCCCAACAGCTTTTCTTACTGTTTCGTGCTCGATATTTACGCCTTCATATTGAACGGGCATATTAAAACCTGCAAAAGGCACCATTTTTGCGCCTAGTGCTTCATGTGTTAATGATAAAGCTATATTTTTCATACGTTTTTTCCGAGTAAGCGGAATGTTTTAATTAAACTTCGATTGTTTCGCAAATGTATTGAATTTTATCTGTTTTAAAGTGACACTTTAAGCTAATCTAGATTTAAATAATTGTTAATTATAATACTAAGTGTCTTCAAAAATCATTTTTAATTTTACCATTAGATAGTTGGAAATAATGGCTAGCAAGATGTTATACGGAAGTTTATAAATTGAAATAATATTGACTTTTTAAATATGATAATCATTAAGTTTATAAATACGCGTTGTGTATTCATGAATATTGGTTATTGACTTTCAAAAGACTTATTTTTACAAAACCATTAATAGTAAATATTACAATGTCTTCATTATAGTATTTATTGAAACAGTATTTTATACATGAAAATATTTTCAGATAAGCAGATATTCGAAGGCGATAAACTCACCGCTGAACGCCATAACATAACATCTACAGAGCTGATGGAACGCGCTGGAATCCAAATTTTTAATTGGTTGGATGTCCGAATGCAAGGTGCGCAAGTGCCTATCCATGTGTTTTGCGGGATTGGTAATAATGGCGGAAATGGATTGGTTGTAGCACGACACTTAATTAATCATGGTTATAATGTGGAAACTTATGTGGTTAACTTTAGCGTTAACAGGAGTAAAGATTTTCTTGTTAATTATGATTTTATAAAGCAAATTACAAAAAAATGGCCAACGCTTATGGGGCCAAAAGATGATTTTCCTGAAATTGGATCTGAAGATATTATCATTGATGCCGTTTTTGGATTTGGCTTAGTTCTACCAGCAGCTGATTGGGTGGTAAAACTTTTTCAACACTTTAAAGCTTCGGAAGCATTTACTTTAGCTATCGATTTGCCTTCAGGAATGGAAACAGACGAGGTTCCTGCCGATGAGAACGCTGTTGTTTGGGCTAGCCATACGTTGAGTTTTCAAGCGCCTAAATTAGCCTTTTTTTTACCGGATACCGCCAAGTATACCACGCAATGGGAGGTGTTGGATGTGGGTATAGATCCCAATTATTTAATTAATACACCTATCGATATTGAATTAATAGGAAAACAAGAAGTATTACCTATTTATAAAATGCGTGGCAAGTTTTCGCATAAAGGAAACTTTGGTCATGCTTTAATTATAGGAGGGAGTTATGGTAAAATAGGAGCAGCTATTTTGGCTAGTCGCTCTGCTTTGGCAGTAGGTGCTGGTTTGGTTACAGCCTTTTTGCCCAAATGTGGTTATATTCCTATGCAGTCTAGTATACCAGAAGTTATGGTAATTACCGATGAGCAGGATGAATTTATCAGTAATATTAAATTTGAAATTGCGCCAACCGTAATTGGACTTGGGGTTGGATTGGGTACCACAAAACAAACAGAGGAATCCTTAAAAGCGTTTCTAAAAACAAATAAAACACCATTAGTTATTGATGCAGACGGTATAAATTTACTCGCGAAAAATAAGGATTTGCTGTCGTTACTATCAGAAAATACTATTTTAACACCTCATCCTAAAGAATTGGAGCGTTTAATTGGTAAATGGAAAAATGATTATGAGAAATTAAAAAAAGTTAAGGCGTTTTCAAAAAAATATAAACTTATTATAGTAGTAAAAGGTGCGCATACCTTAACGGTTTTAAAGAATAGAATATATATTAACTCCACTGGAAACCCTGGTTTAGCTACTGCCGGAACTGGCGATGTGCTTACTGGTATTATTACAGGTTTAATTGCTCAAGGTTATGAACCATTAAAAGCTGCTGTATTTGGTGTTTATTTGCATGGAAAATCTGCTGATATCGCTGTTCAAGATTTAGGCTTTGAAGCTATGACAGCATCTCATGTTATTGAAACGTTAGGTGATGCGTATATTGATTTGTTCACGCAACCTGAATCGCCAAAAGCAGAAAGAAACGAAGAAGATAAGAAAGAAGGCGAGAATAAGAAAAATGAAAAATAGGCAGTGATTAAAAATCAAAAAAATAAATTTTGGATAAAAAAAGAGTCGCAAATTTGCGACTCTTTAAATTTTAAACTGGTTCGGAATTAGATATTTAATTCGGTTAAAAGTTCTTTAATAGCATCACTTGAAGGTCTAGGTGCATCTGGTGATACAATGTTTCCATCAGGATCAATTAAGATAAAACGAGGTATACCGTTAATTTTATAATTTTGAATGAATTCTGACTGAAAGCCGTCAGCAGCAATAATTTGAATACCACCCAAATCTTTTTCCGCAATCATTTTTTTCCAACCTTCTTTAGATAATGCCGCCGCTTCCTCTCTAGAGTCGGCTTTATATCCACGTCCGTCGTCCACAGATAGGCTTACAAAATGAATGTTTTTATCATGATATTCTTTTTCTAGTTCCTTTAATGATGGAATTTCAGCAATACAAGGTCCGCACCACGTGGCCCAAACATCAATATATACATACTTGCCTTTTAAATCTGAAAGCGAGGTAGTGCTTCCATCAATATTCTCGAAATCTTTAAATATAGGAGAAGCCATCCCTTTTGGTAATTCCTTTTTTAAAGCAATAGACTGGCCTAAATAAGATTTGTAAGACATAAGCATTGGCTCTAAATCCTTGTTAGCGTTTTCTATAATTGTAGAATCAATCGCTTTATCAGAATTATAGAATTCATCTAATTCCGTTTTAATACCATTAAATTTAATTTCTAACGCTTCCGTCTCTGAAATTTTACTTAACTCTCCAAGATTTAATAGTTGTTCTTCTTTTAAGGCTCTTTTAGCTAAAAAATTACTGTGTTCAGAGCCATTTCCTTTATAAGTTACTGTTTCGTCAAACTCTTTGGTATCGACAGTCATGTTAATATCAAAACCATTTTTTAAAAAAATGTTAGTGGATTCGGTACCATCAAATACATTATAAACTTCTGTGTTAACCTTGAGCGTATCACTAAAAGTACCGTCATCTTTCACGGCGATCGTTTTAGAGTACTCACGGGTTCTAACCACAAGCGAGTCACTATTTTTATTTGTAATTTTTCCAGCGAAAGTAGCATAGTCTTTAGGTGCTTCTTCTTGACATGCCAAAACTGATAACGCTGACAGTAAAATCAATGTTTTTTTCATAGTTATATTAGTTTGTTTATTCAAAAATAGAGTTTTAGGATGAATTTAAATGAAATATCAGTATTTGTTTGCATAATAGGTAATGAATGCGGAATTTTGAACAATAATTATCTGCATGAGAACGACACATTATATATCCAAAGAAACAATTACTCTAGAAACTATTTCAGCAATTCTGGAAGAAAATAAACTGTTAGCTTTATCAGAAGACTCCATTACAAAAATGGAAGCTTGTCGGGCTTATTTAAATGAGAAATTAAAAAATCAAGATCAGCCTATTTATGGCATTAATACTGGGTTTGGTTCATTGTATGATGTAAAAATCTCAACAGAAAACTTAACAAAACTTCAAGAAAACTTGGTTATGTCCCATGCATGTGGAACCGGAGATCGCGTACCAAAAGCTATTGTTAAGCTCATGTTGTTATTAAAAGTCCAGTCTTTAAGTTATGGACATAGTGGCGTTCAGTTGGAAACAGCGCAACGCTTAATGGATTTTTATAACAACAATATTTTACCTGTAATTTATACACAAGGCTCGTTAGGCGCGTCTGGCGATTTAGCACCTTTAGCGCATTTAGCCTTGCCGCTTATAGGAAAAGGAAACGTATATTATAAGGGTGACATTGTTTCGGGCGCTTCTATTCTAAAAACATTTAAATGGGAACCAATAACCCTGCAATCAAAAGAAGGATTGGCGCTTTTAAATGGTACGCAATTCATGACCGCTTACGGTGTTCATTTATTAATGAAGTCTTATAAGTTGTCTTATACAGCCGATTTAGTAGGAAGTATTTCATTAGAAGCGTTTGATGGCAGATTAGAGCCATTTAATGAATTGGTACATTTGGTGCGTCCACATAATGGACAAATTAAAACAGCTGAACGTGTACGTACATTTTTACAGGATAGCGAGTTAATTTTGCAACCAAAACAACACGTTCAAGATCCGTATTCTTTTAGATGTATGCCACAAGTACACGGCGCAACCAAAGATACTTTAGATTTTGTGCGTAAAACATTTATTACGGAAATCAACTCGGTTACCGATAACCCCAATGTTTTTAGTCAGGAAGATGAAATAATTTCAGGCGGAAATTTCCATGGTCAGCCATTGGCATTAGCTTTAGATTATTTAAAAATAGCAATGGCAGAATTAGGTAATATTTCTGAAAGACGTGTGTTTCAGTTAGTATCAGGCTTAAGAGGTTTGCCTACTTTTTTAGTGGATAATCCAGGTTTAAACTCTGGGTTTATGATTCCGCAATATACAGCAGCAAGTATTGTAAGTGCTAATAAGCAGCTGGCAAGTCCAGCCAGTGTTGATAGTATTGTTTCTAGCAACGGACAAGAGGACCACGTAAGTATGGGGGCAAATGGGGCTACACAAGCGTTTACTTTAATTAATAATATAGAACGTATTTTGGCTATTGAATTATTTAATGCGTCCCAGGCTTTATTTTTTAGAGCGCCTTTAAAATCCTCTTCATTTATTGAAGCGGTACTAGCAGCATTTCGTGAAGATGTAACTTTTGTTTCAAATGATAGAGAACTGTACATTGATATTCAGAATGCTATTGCATTTTTAACCAATTTACAGATTGATGACCGTGAAATTTATGAGTAGGAACGTAGCGGTTTTAAAAATTGCTAAATAAGATTTTTATTTAGCACATAAATCGTTTGCCCAATCCGTGGCGTCTTCCAGGGCATTAAATGCTTTAAAAGGGATACTAATAAAAGAACGTTCGAAATCCGTATTATCTATTTGAATCGTATCTCCCAAAACAACGGCAAAACCAATAAGGTTTTTAATTTTCGACATTTCAAAGTAAATATTTGGGTCTACAGAATAGGAGTTTTTTCGATGTGTTATATAGACAAAATCTTTTAATTTAAAGTGATTTCTTGCTATACCATAAAGTTCATTATTTAAAATTAATGAAATAGAGAGACCTTCATTCATGACCGCAATCATGTAGTTTTCGTGAAATGATATTTCACCAAAATGGTATTTTTTAATTATTGGCATGTTACAAACTTAATTAAAGTTTTTCATAAAAAAAACTCCGCAAAAATAAGCGGAGGTTTTTAATAATTATTTGATTTACTTTAAGATTCTGTCGGTTTTTTACCTGATTCAATTTTAGTAGTTAATTCATTGGTTTTAGTATCTAAATCCATCATTATATTATCGCCTTCAGATATTTTCGAGTTGATAATTTGTTCAGCTAAAGCATCTTCAACATACTTTTGAATTGCACGTTTCAAAGGTCTGGCACCATATTGTTTATCAAAGCCTTTATCGGCTATGAAATCTTTCGCGGCTTTACTTAATTTAAGTGTGTAACCAATATCTTTTATGCGCAAAATAAGTTTCTCCAGTTCAATGTCAATAATTTTATCGATATGCTCTCTTTCAAGAGCATTGAATATAACCACATCATCAATTCTGTTTAAAAACTCTGGTGCAAATGCTTTTTTAAGGGCATTTTCAATAACACTTCTGGCATTAGCATCTTCCTGCGATTTCTGCGAAGCTGTTCCAAAACCAACACCAGCTCCAAAATCTTTTAATTTTCGGGAACCAATATTAGAGGTCATGATAATAATCGTGTTTCTAAAATCGATTTTTCTACCTAAACTATCCGTTAAGTAACCATCATCTAAAACTTGAAGTAACATATTAAATACATCGGGATGCGCTTTTTCAATTTCATCAAGAAGTACAACGGCGTAAGGTTTACGTCTAATTTTTTCGGTTAATTGACCACCTTCTTCATAACCCACGTATCCCGGAGGTGCTCCAACTAATCTAGAAATCGCAAATTTCTCCATGTACTCACTCATGTCGATTCGGATTAGGGAATCTTCACTATCGAATAATTCTTTAGAAAGTACTTTAGCCAGTTGTGTTTTACCCACACCTGTTTGACCTAAAAATATAAACGAACCGATTGGTTTATTTGGATCTTTTAATCCAGCACGGTTACGCTGGATAGCTTTTACAACTTTTGCCACAGCTTCATCCTGCCCAATTACTTTACCTTTTATTAGTTCTGGTAAAATAGCCAATTTATTACTTTCAGTTTGAGCAATTCTGTTAACAGGAATACCAGTCATCATCGAAACCACATCTGCTACGTTATCTTCAGTAACCGATACACGATGTAATTTGGTGTCTTCTTCCCATTTTTCTTGCGCAATAGCTAATTCTTTCTCCAAACGCTTTTCATCGTCACGAAGTTTTGCAGCTTCTTCATATTTCTGCTTTTTAACAACTGAAGATTTGGTTTCTTTAACCGCTTCCAGTTGTTCTTCTAATTCAACAATTCTATCTGGAACGTTAATGTTAGTAATGTGCACACGTGATCCCGCTTCATCTAAAGCATCAATAGCTTTGTCTGGTAAAAAACGTTCCGTCATATAACGGTTGGTTAATTTTACACAAGCCTCGATAGCTTCTTGAGTATAGGTTACATTATGATGGGATTCATACTTATCTTTAATATTATTAAGGATTTCAATAGTTTCATCAACTGTTGTAGGTTCCACAATCACTTTTTGAAAACGACGCTCTAAAGCACCATCTTTTTCAATATACTGTCGGTACTCGTCCAAAGTTGTTGCACCCACACATTGAATTTCACCTCTAGCTAGAGCTGGTTTAAACATATTGGAAGCATCTAAACTTCCTGTGGCACCACCAGCACCGACAATGGTGTGAATTTCATCGATAAACAAAATAATATCTTCGTTTTTTTCCAGCTCGTTCATAACGGCTTTCATACGCTCTTCAAATTGTCCACGGTATTTGGTACCTGCAACTAAACTCGCTAAATCTAGTGTTACCACACGTTTGTTGAATAAAATTCGAGATACTTTACGACTCACAATTCTATTTGCTAAACCTTCGGCAATTGCCGATTTACCAACACCAGGCTCTCCAATTAAAAGTGGATTGTTTTTCTTACGTCTACTTAAAATTTGAGAAACGCGTTCAATTTCTTTTTCTCGACCTACTACAGGATCTAGTTTACCTTCTTCGGCCATAGCTGTAAGATCACGACCAAAATTATCTAAAACTGGTGTTTTAGACTTCTTATTCGTTTTTCCTCCTGTAGGTGAATTAAATAAATTGTCCTTTGAAGTATCGTCATCCGCTGCCGAATCGTCACCTGGAAAAGATTGCGATGTCGGCTCCCCTGTAATATCAGGATAATTTTCGTCGTTTGTTATCATAATCTTAAACTGTTCTTTTACGTTATCGTAGTCCACTTTTAGCTTATTTAAAAGCTTGGTTGTGGGATCGTTATCATTTCTTAATATACACAATAATAAGTGTGCAGTATTAATGGCGCTACTCTGAAAAAGTTTAGCCTCCAAAAATGTGGTCTTTAAAGCCCTTTCGGCTTGTCGGGTTAGGTGTAAGTTCTTTTTGTTATTTGAAGCAACTGCCAAATTTGGGTTGGCAGGACTTAAAATCTCAACTTTACGTCGTAAGTGATTAAGGTCTATTTCTAGAGCACTTAAAATATCAATAGCTTTACCGCTTCCGTCTCGTAATAATCCAAGCATTAAATGTTCTGTGCCTATAAAGTCGTGGCCAAGCCTTAAGGCTTCTTCTTTACTATACGCAATTACATCTTTAACTCTTGGTGAAAAATTGTCATCCATAAATAATTCCTTTCTTCATTAAATGTACTAAAACATATCGTTAAGGACAAAAATCATACCCTAATTAATACGTGGTATGCTAATAGACGAAAAATAGTTTATAAAGTCAAAATTTTTAACAGGTTACTTATTAACGAAAAGACTCGTTATAATTGTTAATAAATAAACCGAAAAAACAGAAAAGAAACCCTTGCTGTAGTTGATGAAATGGTTATATTAGCACGATTTGTAAACCTACAAAAATCTAATTATTATTATATATGGCAGAAGGAGAAAAATTGATTCCAATTAACATAGAAGATGAAATGAAGTCGGCTTACATTGATTATTCAATGTCAGTCATTGTGTCACGTGCCTTACCTGATGTAAGAGATGGGTTAAAGCCGGTACACAGACGTGTTCTTTTTGGAATGCACGAACTAGGTATTAGAGCCACGGGAGCCCATAAAAAATCGGCCAGAATCGTGGGTGAAGTACTTGGTAAATTTCACCCGCATGGTGATACATCCGTTTATGATGCGATGGTGCGTATGGCTCAAGAATGGAGTTTACGTTATATGTTAGTAGATGGACAAGGTAACTTTGGGTCTGTTGATGGTGATAGTCCGGCAGCTATGCGTTATACGGAAGCACGTATGCGTAAAATATCGGAAGATATGCTGGCCGATATAGATAAAGAAACAGTAGATCTTAAATTAAATTTTGATGATACCTTACATGAACCAACCGTACTTCCTACACGTATTCCTGGTTTATTAATAAATGGTGCATCTGGTATTGCCGTGGGAATGGCCACTAATATGCCACCTCATAACTTAAGTGAAGTTGTGGATGGTATTGTAGCATATATTGAAAATCATGATATTGAAATTGATGAGTTAATCACGCATATTAAAGCGCCAGATTTCCCTACCGGAGGAACTATTTATGGTTATGATGGTGTTGTGGAGGCTTTTAAAACAGGTCGTGGTCGTGTAGTCATGCGAGCAAAAGCACGTATTGAAGAAGTACAAGGACGTGAATCTATTATTGTTACCGAAATTCCATACCAAGTGAATAAGGCCGATATGATTAAAAAAACGGCCGATTTAGTCAACGAAAAGAAAATGGAGGGTATTGCGTCTATTCGTGATGAATCCGATAGAAATGGAATGCGAATTGTTTACGTTTTAAAGCGTGACGCTATTCCAAATATTGTATTAAATACCTTATATAAATATACCGCTTTACAGTCTTCTTTTAGTGTTAATAACATTGCGCTAGTTAATGGACGTCCACAACTATTGAATTTGAAAGAAATGATTTATCATTTCGTGGAACACAGGCATGATGTGGTTGTGCGAAGAACCACTTACGAATTACGTAAAGCTGAAGAACGCGCACATATTCTTGAAGGTTTAATTATAGCATCGGATAATATTGATGAAGTAATTGCACTTATTCGTGCATCATCCAATGCTGATGAAGCGCGCGAGAAGTTAATTGAACGTTTTAAATTAAGCGAAATCCAGGCGAAAGCTATTGTGGAAATGCGTTTACGTCAGTTAACCGGATTAGAACAGGATAAACTGCGTACAGAATATGAAGATTTAATGGTAACCATTGAAGATTTAAAAGACATTCTTGCTAAAAAAGAACGTCGTATGGAAATCATTAAAGACGAACTGCTTGTTGTAAAAGATAAATATGGTGATGAGCGTCGTTCAGTTATTGAATATGCTGGAGGCGATTTAAGTATTGAAGATATGATTCCAGATGAGCAAGTGGTAATTACCATTTCGCATGCGGGTTATATTAAGAGAACATCACTTACAGAATACAAAACACAAAATAGAGGTGGTGTAGGACAAAAAGCATCTACAACTAGAAATGAAGACTTTCTAGAGCATTTATTTGTAGGAACCAATCATCAGTACATGTTATTCTTTACTCAAAAAGGTAAATGTTTCTGGATGCGGGTTTACGAAATTCCTGAAGGAAGTAAAACATCCAAGGGGCGTGCTATTCAAAACCTAATAAATATTGAGCAGGATGATAAAGTGAAAGCTTTCATCAGCACACAAGATTTAAAGGATGAAGATTATATCAATAGCCATTACGTAATTATGGCTACTAAAAAAGGTCAAGTTAAAAAGACCTCTTTAGAGCAGTATTCACGTCCACGAACAAATGGTATTAATGCCATTACAATTAGAGAGGATGACGAACTATTAGAAGCTAAATTAACAACTGGAAACAGTCAGGTGATGTTGGCATTAAAATCAGGTAAAGCTATTCGTTTTGAAGAAGCTAAAACACGACCAATGGGTAGAAACGCATCGGGAGTTCGTGGAATTTCACTCGCTAACGATAAAGATGAGGTAATTGGAATGATTGCCGTTGAAAACCCACAAGAAGAATCTGTATTAGTTGTTTCTGAAAAAGGTTACGGAAAACGTACTTATATTGATGATCCAGCAGATGGTGAAGCAGTTTACAGAATAACCAATAGAGGAGGGAAAGGTGTTAAAACGATTTCTATAACAGAAAAAACTGGTCATTTAGTAGCTATCAAATCGGTATCTGATGATGAGGATTTAATGATTATAAACAAATCTGGTATTGCTATTCGTATGGCTGTTGCCGATTTACGTGTCATGGGTCGTGCAACGCAAGGTGTAAAACTGATTAACTTAAAAGGAAGCGATTCCATTGCTGCCGTTGCTAAAGTTATGAAGGACGATGCGGAAGAAGTGGTTTTAGATGCTGATGGTGAAGTAATAGATATAACACCAGAAACGGATAATGGCACAACTCTTGATAATAGTGAGGAAGAATAAAAAATAAAAATAATTACAATAATTAGAACAATATGAAAAAACCAATTTTAATTGCATTGGCTATATTGGTGGGAACTATCTCTTTTGCACAAAAAAAAGAGTTACGTACCGCTGAAAAAGCAATAAAAAACAAAAATTATGCTGAAGCTAAATCAGCATTAAATCAGGCAGAAGCTATGAAGTCTGATATGAGTGATAAGCAAAAATCTCAATACCATATTTTAGTTGCCGAAGCGCTTTATGCTCAAGGAACCGCTAATAATACAGATTTAGATAAAGCTATACAAAATTTGATGATGGTTGGTAGCGATTATCAATCGGAGTCAGAGATGCTAACAACAACTATAGAAAATGAACTTTTAACAAAAGCTAATAATTTATATAAGTCTAATAATTTTGAAGAAGCTGGTACTAAATTCGAACAATTATATAATGTAGTTCCTTCAGATACTACTTATTTATATTACGCTGCAGTTAGCGCTGTTAGCGGTCAGGATTATGAGGAAGCTTTAAAGCATTATCTTGCATTAAATGATTTAGGGTATACAGGTGTTGCTAAAGAATATTTTGCAACTGAAAAAGAAACCGGTAAAGAAGTTATTACGGATAAAAATAATCGGGACTTATTTGTAAAAGCAGGCGAATACATTAAACCAGGCGAGCGTTTAACAGAATCTAAAGCTAACGAGATAACCAGAAATATAGCGTTTATTTATGTAAGTTTAGATAAGAAGGACGAGGCTTTAGAGGCTATTAAAAAAGCGCGTGCTGATAATCCAACTGACGTTGATATTATTTTGACAGAAGCTAATTTGCAATATCAATTAGGTAATTTGGATGAATATAGAGTCCTTATTGAAAAAGCAATCGAATTAGATCCTAATAATATCGATTTATTCTATAATTTAGGTGTATTAGCTTCGGAAGCTAAAGATAATGACAAAGCCAAGGAGTATTACCAGAAGGTAATTGATATGGATCCAACTTATATTAATGCGCAAACAAACTTGGCTGCTTTAATTTTAGGTGAAGAGGCTAGTCTTATTGAGGAAATGAACGGTTTAGGAACATCATCTGCAGATAATAAGCGCTATGATGAATTGAAAAAAGAAAGAACCAATATATATAAAACTGCTATTCCTTATTTAGAAGCGGTTTTAGAAATAGATCCAAACAGCATAGAAGTAACTACAACTTTAATGAATATTTATAGAGCTATTCCAGACGATGCAAACTATAAGCGTCTGAAAAATAAAATTGAAGAACTACAAGGAGAATAAATTCTAGATTTTCAAACATACTTTATTAAAAAATGCTACTGACATTCAGTAGCATTTTTTTTTGCTTAATAATTAAAGTATTCTTTCCCGTTTAATTTCTACAAGTTAGATATTATTAGCTTCTTTTTTTACAACAGCTGGTGTAGAAACTTACTTATTCAATAATCTTTTTAATAACGCGCAATTTATGGGTATGCATACCAGTATCCACATTGTAAATTCCAGAGTGATCTAATCTATCAATGCGAACTTTTCCATGAGCGTGAATAATAAAATTGTCAGGCATAATTATACCAACGTGAACAATTTGACCTTCTTCATTATCAAAAAAAGCTAAATCGCCAGGATCACTTTCTTCAATAAAGCTTAATGCTTCACCTTGATTTGCTTGTTGCGAAGCATCCCTAAATAATTTGTGACCGTTCAATTTATAAACCATTTGGGTAAACCCAGAACAATCAATACCAAAAGGCGTTTTTCCGCCCCAAAGATAGGGTGCGTTTAAATAGGTAAAAGCTGTATTTAGTAGTTCATCTTTCGCTGAAATTACACTTACAGAATGACCTTCATAAGCATGTTCTAATAGGTTCATACCATTTAAAGTTGAGCCTAAAGGAATTGGGTATAATTGATTGGTATTATCTTCAATAAACTCTACCAAATCGATAGATAAGATGGGCGCTTCTTGATGTAATTTATTATAATCGTCTTCAAAAATTTCTATATATTGTTTATTATCTACCCAGCCTTCATAAGCATCAAAACCCAAGCGAATTCTACTCCAAGATTTGCGTTTTTCAAGTACCTTAAAATAATCACCATACAATACTTGTGAAACAAGTTCACTTGTATCGCTAGGTTCCATTCGTAATGGAACAATACTTAAATTACAAATCCCGTATTGCATTCGAGGTTAATGTTTATTTAATATTTTAATTGATTATTAAAAATAAGGTTGAATAAATTATACCATTTCTCGAAATAGCATTAAAGCTCTTGAAACCCATAAATCGACCATAAAAAATAAGAATACAAATTATTAGGTACGTTCAATAACAACTGCAGAAGCACCACCACCGCCATTACAAATAGCAGCCGCACCAATTTTCGCATTGTTTTGTTCTAAAACGTTTAATAAAGTAATTAGAATACGAACTCCAGAACAACCTAAAGGATGCCCTAAAGAAACAGCACCACCATTTACGTTTACGTTAGAATCATTTAAACCTAATAACTTCATGTTGGCAAGACCAACAACAGCAAACGCTTCGTTAAACTCGAAGAAGTCTACATTTTTAATATCTATTCCTGCTTTATCCAACGCCTTTGGAAGCGCTTTAGCAGGCGCTGTAGTAAACCATTCTGGCTCATGCGCTGCATCAGCGTAACCTTTTATAGTTCCTAAAACTTTTAAACCTAATTCGTCAGCTTTCTCGCGACTCATTAAAACCATCGCTCCAGCACCATCATTAATAGTAGATGAGTTGGCAGCTGTAGCCGTTCCATCTTTAGAAAATGCTGGTCTTAAAGAAGGTATTCTATCTAATTTTACATTGGTAAATTCTTCATCAGTATCAACTACTAAAGCATCACCACGACGTTGAGGTACTTCAACAGGAACCACTTCATTGTCAAATTTTCCTGCTTTCCAAGCTGCTGCCGAACGTTCATATGATTGAACTGCAAAGGCATCCTGATCCTCACGAGAAAACTTATATTCTGTAGCACATGCATCTGCACAAACCCCCATAGCATTCTGATCGTAAGCATCAACAAGACCATCACGTTGCATACCATCTTCCATTTTAACAGGACCAAATTTTGTTCCTGTTCTAGCATGTAAGTAATGAGGAATTAAACTCATGTTTTCCATTCCACCGGCAACAATAATATCAGCATCACCTAAAGCAATAGCTTGTGCGGCTTGCATAACGGCTTTCATACCTGAAGCGCACACTTTGTTAACCGTTGTACAAGGTACTGTATTTGGAATGCCTGCGTAAATAGCCGCTTGTCTTGCAGGTGCTTGTCCAGCGCCTGCTTGAACAACATGACCCATTATAACTTCTTGAACTAATTCGGGCTTTAAATTAATTTTATCTAAAGCACCTTTTATAGCTACAGCGCCTAATCGTGGTGCTGGAATAGTTGATAACGATCCTAAAAAACTACCAATTGGTGTTCTAGCTGCTGATACAATAACGACTTCTTTACTCATGTTTTTAACGTTTATTTTTTTAATGAAACAAAATTAATCATTTTTTAGTAGAATGTAGAATGATTAGCGTTTTATACAACCTTAATTTTCGACTATATTTTACTACATTTGAAAATATATCTTCAATCTATGAAAGACTTTATAAATGTACTCTATAGAAATCATGCACTTGCATACAAAGTGTTGCTTTTTATATGTACTACTTTTTTAATTGTTTACTTATTTCCTAAAAGTGGTAAATTTAAGTACAATTTTGAAAAAGGAAAACCTTGGCAGTCGGAAAACTTATATGCGCCTTTTAATTTTGCCATTAAAAAAACAGACGCAGAAATAGCGACCGAAAAACAAGAGATTAAGGATAAAGTGCCCTTGTATTTCAATTTAGATGCTACAGTTAAAAATACGGTTTCTAATAATTTTGATCGCGCATTTAAAAGTTTATTCCCAGATACGCTAGGGGTTTACAAATTAAGTATTTTAAAAAGTGCAGGAAATAAAATAATTGATAAATTGTACCATTTTGGTGTGTTAAGCGATGACTTCACCTATAAGCCAACAAAAAAAGTAATTCTTTTGGAGGGTCGAGTAGAGAAGGAGCAGACCCAATTTGGTAACCTTACCGAAGAAAATGAATTAACCGAAATTATTGTCAAAGTTTTAGAGGTTGATAATTTATTGGCGTATAAAAATGAATTTACCTCGCTGTTTTTCGATTTAGTAGAACCTAATTTAATCTATAATAAAGACTTTTCGGCAAGTGTTTTACAGGAAGAGCTGGACAAGGTTTCTTATACACGTGGCAGTGTAGAGCGTGAAACGCTTATTATTTCTAAAGGGGAAGTGATTGAAGGCGTTAAATTTCAAATATTAAAATCATTAGAATCCGAGTACGAATCGCAAGTCTGGAATAAGTCTAATTATATATGGATTGTTTTTGCTTATACCCTTTTAGTGGCTTTAGCCTTATTAATGTTGCTACTTTTTCTTCAGAAATATCGTTTATCTGTATTTGAAAACAATGTAAAAGTTACCTTTATTTTCTTCAACGTGGCATTTATGGTTTTAGTAACAACCATGGTGGTGCGTTATAATTCGCAATACGTTTATGTGGTGCCCATTTGTATTTTACCATTAGTGTTAAAAGCGTTTTTCGATGCGCGATTAGGTATGTTTACCCATGTAATCACGGTGTTGTTACTGGGCTTAATTGTTCCGAATAGTTACGAATATATGTTCCTACAAATTATTGCGGGAATCGTAACTATTTTAACGGTGTCTGAATTATATAAACGTGCAAACCTGTTTATTTCTGTTGGACAAATCACCTTAATATATATTGTAGCCTATTTTGCCTTTTTCGTAATCCATGAAGGCAGTATAGAAACTTTGCAATGGGAAACCTTTGGACTGTTTGTGTTATGTGGTTTAGCGACGCTTTTTGTACAACCGCTGATTTATGTCTATGAAAAACTATTCGGATTAGTCTCGGATGTTTCCTTGTTGGAATTGTCTGATACGAATTCCAAGTTGCTAAAAGAATTATCCAATAAAGCGCCGGGTACGTTTCACCACTCTTTAAACGTGGCTAATTTAGCGGAAGCGGCGGCCAACGAAATTGGAGCCAATGCCATGCTGGTTCGGGTAGGCGCTTTGTATCATGATATTGGGAAAATGAAAAACCCCACGTATTTCACCGAGAACCAGTCTACAGGAATAAATCCGCATGACGAATTATCCCCTGTTGAAAGTGCAAGTATCATTGTTAATCATGTAATTGATGGGATTGAAATAGCCAGAAAAAATAATTTACCAGATCGCGTTATCGATTTTATAAGAACCCATCACGGAACTAGTGTGGTGTATTATTTTTATATGAAAGAGAAAAAAGTAAACGAAGATTTGAATATAGAAGATTTTATGTATCCTGGTCCAAAACCTTTCAGCAAGGAAACGGCTATTTTAATGATGTGTGATAGTGTTGAAGCCGCTTCCAAAAGTTTAAAGGAACCAACTTCGACAAAGATTGACGCTTTTGTGGAGACTATTTTAAACAAGCAAATGAGCGAAGAGCAGTTTTTAAATGCGAACATCACGTTCAAGGAAATTCAGTCTATTAAAAAGATTCTTAAAAGGAAACTGACCAATATTTATCACCTACGTATTGAATACCCTGAATAAGCGGACAATAATGGCGTTCTGTTATTTTCTTTAACACTACTTAGCAATAAAATCCCTTATTTTTGTTAATTACTCTAATAAACCAAATAGAATATGAGGAAATCACTAACATTTGTTTTGGCGCTTGCGACAATTGTTGCCTGTAAAGACGACCAAAACAAGAACGAAAATGAAAACGTAGCTATGAAGCTAACTTATCCAAAAACCCAAAAGGTTGATACTGTTGATACCTATTTCGGAACTGAAGTTCAAGACCCGTACCGTTGGCTTGAAGACGATTATGCCGAAGATACCAAAGCTTGGGTAATAGCGGAAAACAAAGTAACATTTGATTATTTAGATCAAATTCCTTTCCGTAGTAAAATGAAAGAGCGCATGGAAAAGCTTTGGAATTATGAAAAAATTTCGGCTCCATTTAAGGAAGGCGATTATACCTATTTCTCTAAAAATGATGGGCTTCAAAATCAATCGGTTCTATATAGAAAAGATGCCGAAGGAAAAGAAGAAGTATTCTTGGATCCTAATGGATTTTCAAAAGACGGAACAACCTCTTTAGGAGGATTAAGTTTCACAGAAGACGGTTCTATGGCAGCTTATGCTATTTCAGAAGGCGGTAGTGACTGGCGTAAAATTATTGTTCTAAAAACAGAAACCAAAGAAATTATTGGCGATACCATTATGGATGTGAAATTCAGCGGTATGTCTTGGTATAAAAATGAAGGTTTTTACTACTCGAGTTATGAGAAGCCAAAAGGTAGTGAGTTATCGGCTAAAACCGATCAACACCGTTTATACTACCATAAATTAGGAACGCCACAAAGTGACGATAAAGTTATTTTTGGTGATTCGGAAAAAAGACGTTACGTGGGTGGATCTGTAACATTAGATAATAATTATTTGGTGGTTACAGCGGCTAATTCTACCTATGGAAATGAGCTTTATGTGAAAGATTTACGTAAAAATGGGCCATTTGTATCGGTTGTTGATAATTTTGATAGCAGTAATAATGTGATGCATAACGAAGGTGACACCTTTTTTGTAGTAACCGATTATGAAGCAGCAAATCAACGTATTGTTAAATTCAATATTAATAAAGTGGGACAAGCTAACTGGAAAGATGTCATTCCTGAAACGGAGAATGTATTATCAGTTTCTAAAGGTGCAGGCTATCTTTTTGCAGAATATATGAAAGATGCTGTTTCAATGGTAAAACAATATAATTTTGATGGTACGTTAGTTCGTGATGTTGAATTACCAGGAATTGGTTCTGTTGGTGGATTTAGTGGTAAAAAAGAAGATACGACCCTGTATTATTCGTTTACAAACTATATTTCTCCAGGAACAATTTATTCTTATAACCCTGAAGACGGTGCATCGACGGTTTACCAAAAACCAGAAATCGATTTTAAATCGGAAGACTACGAGTCTAAACAAGTTTTTTATAGCTCTAAAGATGGTACCAAAGTTCCCATGATTATTACGTATAAAAAAGGAACAGAATTAAATGGTGAAAATCCAACGATGCTTTATGCTTATGGTGGGTTTAATATTAGTTTAACGCCTTCATTTAGTATCGCCAACGCGGTTTGGTTAGAAAACGGCGGTGTTTATGCGGTTGCTAACTTACGTGGTGGTGGCGAATACGGTAAAAAATGGCATAATGCAGGAACGCAAATGCAAAAGCAAAATGTGTTTGATGATTTTATTGCAGCAGCCGAATACTTGATTAAAGAAAACTATACATCCTCGGACTATCTAGCAATAAAAGGTGGATCTAACGGTGGCTTATTAGTAGGAGCAACTATGACGCAGCGACCAGACTTAATGAAGGTTGCTATTCCACAAGTTGGAGTATTGGATATGTTGCGTTACCATACGTTTACAGCCGGTGCAGGTTGGGCGTTTGATTACGGAACATCTGAAGAAAGCAAAGAGATGTTTGAGTATATACAAGCCTATTCACCGGTTCATAATGTAAAAACAGGTGTAGAATATCCTGCGACCTTAGTAACAACTGGCGATCATGATGATCGTGTAGTACCAGCACACAGTTTCAAGTTTGCTGCCGAGTTGCAAGACAAGCAAACGGGTACAAATCCAACGTTGATACGTATTGAAGTGAACGCTGGACACGGTGCAGGAAAATCGACTGAAGCAACTATAAATGAGCAAGTGGATATTCAGGCATTTGCTTTGTATAATATGGGTGTAGAGCCGAAGCAATAAGTTTTTGATATTTTATTTTATAAGAAAAGCCCAAACTAACGTTTGGGCTTTTTGTTATGATTCTTTACCTTTTTACCACAGTACTTTGTTATGTGTAGGCTTTTCCTTTGCTTGTTTTATGTTCCTAATTTCTTCAGTGTTTCCTCTACTCCAGAATTATCTTCTAATTCGAGTGTTTTAGTATAATATTTCTTGGCTAAAATTGTGTCATTTTGTAATAAATAATAGTCAGCTAAATCTTTATAAACACTTGGGCTATTTGGATAATATTCTTGATTCAATTTGTAGTTTTCTAGTGCTTGTTTAGGAAGCTTATGATAATCAAGAAGCATACCTGCATTTAACCTTACCCATTGTTCTTCTGGTTTAAAAGTATAACCTATTTTTTGAGAGACCAGTTTAAAGTGTGATTTAGTCAAATTTGCGAAGTGGTCTTCAACTGTTTTTGGGATAAAACTTTTACCTCTGTATTTATGTTCATCTTTAAACTCAAACCAAGAATAGAAAAATCGAAAACCCTCCATTTGAGATAAGAACGCTGTACTTCCGTGTGTGTCATTTTCGTAGTATTTCCATTCCATATTTAGATTAGTGTCTAAACTTTCTATTTCGTCAACAAGTTTAAGAGAATAGCGAACATATTTATTAGCTCTAATAGTATCTTTTCTTATACTTTCCAAATCGCTTCCATAAGTCGCAGTATTTGCAATTCCTATATAAAGATTTTTGTTTTTTAAATCTTTACCTTTTAAACTATAATTAGGATTATTAAAAAATAATTCTTCATCGAAATATAGACTGCCGTCTATTAATAGATAATTAGTGAACATTTCCTGATGTGTTGTTAAGGCATTCATTACCACCAAGCCACCAAATGAATGTCCAATAATAGTTCTGTTTTGAGAACCTGAATAATTTTGTTCGATGTATGGAAAAAGCTCTGTTTTCATAAATTCTAAAAACTTGTTTCCTCCTCCATATTGTTCAGGTTTTCCAGCTGTTGTCGGCGAAAAATCCATCCATCTACTATCATTATCTATATTTGGAATTCCGACAACAATCATTTCGGGAAGAATTTGTGTGTCGTTCATCTCGCTGTATTGTTTTAACATTCCAACTAATGGAAGGAAATTGTAGTCTCCATCCAATAAATAAACTACAGGGTATTCATCTCTTTTCCTGTTTGGGTCTTTAGCACTTTCAGGAATATAAATAACAAGTTCTCTTTTTTGTTTAAGGATTTTGGAATTTATAGTATCTATAAAACCGATTTTAATTCCGTTCTCTTGCTTTGGATTTGTTTTTTCTTCTTTTAACTTTTTTTCGTTTTTTGCGCAAGAAAAAATGCTTAATAATAAAATTGCAATAAGTAATTTTTCAAATTTTATCATTGTATTCTAGTTTTTTTTTTTAGCCTACACATAACGTTTTTGTGTATGGACCGTTGCGTGTCTCACACACGAACCATTAAAGATACAAAACTACGCTGGAAAATTCCCAAGAATTTTCCAGATAAGCACAGACCCAGCAATGGTTTATACACGGTGTTGCCAGTAGTTTTTATTCCGCAATTTTCTTTAATATTTCGGCGGTTTTAGGTTCAATTTCGCCGTTGTAAATTAAATCAGATGCTTTTTTGTTAGTCAACATTTGATAAAAAACACAAGCGTTTAAAAAAGCTCCATATTTATTTGGATGACTTTCATCTTCATAAAGTTCAATTTCGGGATGTTTGGTCAAAACCTCGTAGAATTTTGTTCCATTGTCAGATTTCAGCAAGTTGTTTTTCTGCGCCACTAAATCGTACGATTCATTTATTATTTCGGTTTCTTGTTGTAAATTCTCAAGAGTCGGCGAACAGCATCTGTCTTTTTCTATTGATTTATCTATCATTCTCGATGGATAGCAATATTGTTCAGGATATTCGGTTTTAGATGGCCAAGTGTTGAAAAGTATAAACTTACAGTTCGGATTAGAAACTAATTTTTTAATTTCAGAAATTGCCTTGTTCGTTTTAAATTCTCGATTTTCTGGGATTAAAACACTTACAGTTCCAGTTTGTAAAATTACTATATCCCATTTTTTCTCGGCAATCTTAATTTCCGTTTCTGTTTTTTCGCCTTCTTCTTTTTTTCTTGTACTAATTCCGTTTTCCGTTCTTGATGTTATTATTTCAGATAAATGTCCAGATAAAGATTGTCCAGGAAAAGTGCTTTGGTCAATTTTTATTTTAGGATTTGTTTCATTCAGCATTTTTTGCACAGTCTGTGGCATTTCGTAGAAATATGTCAAGCTATTTCCAATAAATAACACGTTTATTTCGTCCGCTTTTTCTGTGTTTTGAGATTTACAACTTATTGTGGTTAATATGATGAATATTAGAAGAAGATTTTTCATATTTTCAATTTCAGCGCGATTTTTGTTTAAATTACTGGCAACTCGTTATATGTGCACTAATATAACTGATTTAAGCTATTATAACTGGGATATCGATAGTTTTAGTTATATTTCATTCATTCTTCAAAAAAAAATACTTATTATTATCGGAGCGAGATCTTAAAAAATAGTACCGTGGTTCTGCGTATCAATGTAAGGACTGTCCAATAAAGTTGCGCTGTTTGGGGAAAACGGCCAAAGAGAAAAAGTTTTCCGTAACCTATTACAAAGCAGAATATGAACGTAATATAGAACATGTAAATAGTCCGCAAGGCAGCTATATGAAAGGCAAACGTCAAAGTACGGTAGAACCCGTTTTTGGAACCTTGACCCAGTTT
>NZ_AFXZ01000069.1 GCF_000224335.1 Bizionia argentinensis JUB59
AGCGAAACTTATTAAAAAGAGTGAAATCCTAAATGAGTATTAAAACCAAGACACTGAAGCCAAATTAAGTAAGGTTTACATTTTAATTACAAAGTAAAAATATAGCAGGTTATGACACAAAGAATTTCAAAATATCAAAGATTTAAAATGATGAACCCAATCATCCAGTTTTTTAAATATATTTATTTAAGTATCAAAATAATGTTTGTTGTTGCTGGAGGACATGGTGGCACACGTAAAGTAAACTGATGTGATGGTCAGTGTTTATTGATTGATTAGTGGAAAAGCACTCTTTTAAGAAGAGTGCTTTTTTTGTTCAATTAAGTTTTCTACAAAATAAATGTTTACCACTTTTTTTGGATAAAATTCGCGCTAAAGATTCACTTTAAAACGGTATTAAATGGCTTCAGAAGAAATAATTTGGATTCCTAAATCTGTTATTTTCTTTTTAATATCTTTAAAACCCTCAGAGTCTAATGGCTGCGAGGCATCTTCTATAAAGAAACAAGCGAAACCTTCTTTAAAGGCATCATAAATAGAAAAGTACACACAGATATCTGCTGCTAGACCACAAAGAAATAGTTGAGACGTTCCTTTTTCTTTTAAATAACCTGAAAGTCCTGTCGATTTTAAATGGCCATTATCATAAAATGCACTATAACTATCAATTGTCTTATCGGTTCCTTTTCTGAAAACAGCTTCCCATCTCTGTGTATTAAGATCTGAATGAAACTCCGCTCCTTTTGTTCCTTGCACGCAATGATTTGGCCACAAAGTTTGTTTTTTACCTTGAATTTCAATCTCATCAAACGCAGATTTCCCGTCATGATTAGAAGCAAAACTTATATGATTTTTAGGATGCCAATCTTGTGCTGCAACGATCAAATCAAATTTGTGCTGCATGTTGTTAATCACTGGAACTATTTTATCGGCTTCGGGAACAGCAAGAGATCCACCAGGCATAAAATCGTTCTGTACATCGATTATAAGGAGTGTTTTCATGGTTTTTGTTTTTTAGAAACGAATTACATTAATTCACACTAATTTAAAAATTTGTGGCTATTCATGTAATTCGTGTCTCAATATTTCTTTAAACTATAATTTATGCTTAGCCACTAAAATATCACGCTCTTTCTTCAGCTTATTGCTCAATCCTATTTTATAAATATGTGCATTTTGAAAACGCTTATATTCTTCAGGAAGCTTTTCTAATCGCGATTGTGAATAGTTTGCAATCTCTTGAACCGTTCGCGGTGGATTTACTTTTGCACCATTTACCATTACCTTTTCAAGCAGAGGTTCCCGATCAAAATGCTCAAAATTCAAACTTTTTGTAGCATCGAAAGGATGTATCATTTCATTAACGGATTCTTCACTAAAAACGGCAATGGAATCTGCTCCATAAAACATTCCGTTTGTATCTAAAACTCTATAAACTTGTTTTTTATAAGGAAGAGAAACCTTGATTATATTTTCAGAAAGCTTTATTCTTGGATCACCGTTGTATTCTGACAATTTATAAACACCTCCTAAAGATGCATCTGGCTTTCCAGTAACCAAGTTTGTACCGACACCAAAAATATCAATAGGCGCACCTTGTTCTTTTAAACTTTTTATTACAAATTCATCCAACTGATTGGAAGCTACAATTTTTACATAACCCAAATTAGCATCGTCCAAAATCTTACGTGTTTGCTTGGATAAATAGGCTAAATCTCCGCTGTCTAAACGTACACCTAGGAGTTTCTCTCCTCGTTCTTCCATTTCCTTGGCAATTATAATTGCATTTGGCAACCCACTTCTTAAGGTGTTGTAAGTATCTACTAATAACACACAGTTTATAGGTCTAATTTTAGCGAAGTCACGAAATGCTTTTAATTCATCTTCATAGCTTTGAATAAATGAGTGAGCCATAGTTCCAGAACATGGAATATTATAATCTTCAGCGGCTTTTACATTACTCGTACTATCAAAACCTCCAATAGCGGCCGCTCTAGAGGCATAATAACCACCTGTTGCATGTGCGCGACGTAGTCCCATGTCCAATAAAGTACTTTCATTTCCGGCGCTATATCGAATACGACTCGCTTTTGTAGCGATTAAGGTTTGGAAATTTAGAATATTTAGCAAAAGTGTTTCAATTATCTGCGCTTCAATTATATTGGCTTCAACCTGTAAAATGGGACGATTAGGAAAAACAACATCCCCCTCTTTACTTGAATATATTGTTCCTTGAAAGCGAAAATCTTTTAAATATTCCAAAAACTCGCGCTCAAATCCATGCTGCTCCAAGTATGTGATATCGGACTCTGAAAACTTTAAGGTTTCAAGAATATCTAATACATCTTCTAATCCGGCAAAAACGGCATATCCGCCTTTAAAAGGATTGGTTCTATAGTAATAATCGAAAACCGCACGCCCATCAGGTTTGGTGATAAAATAGACTTGCGCCATAGTTAGTTGATAGAGATCGGTATAAGCAGCTGTAATATTCATGAAAGAATAATTTTATTTCAATAATTAAATTGGGTTATTAATTGCGAAAGCTGATATTTTGTTAATTGTATGTATTTTCAATAGCTCACAATGGGTATTGTTTTATATACTTTCATTCTAAATGCTTTCTGAAGTGATTCTTTTAAATATATCTTTTGCTATTGTTTATCACTTCAGATTAACAAATTAATTCAAAAGGTTATAAAATTAACCAAAATAATACAGTCTGTAGACTACCTTAACAGAACTTTTAACATAGGTTGTATTTAAAGTCCTTTTTAAAACTGAATTAATAGATTAAAAACGTAATCATCAATTTTTTATGTTTCATACGGAGTTAAAGAGGTTTTTAGAGCACGTTTCTTATTTTTAGAACCATTCCAAAATACTTTAGAACGTATTGAAAAATTACTAAACTTCATTCTTTTATACTAAATATGCATCACAGTTTGACTTATAAACATCAATATATGGGCGTATAAAACTAAAAAGGTGACGATCTTTAAAAACCTTTAAATTATTTGAATACTGTTATTAATTTGTCATTCTTCATCTAACTTTTGCTCTTCATTCCAAATATGATATATATCAGCTTACATCCATATTAAATTTGTTAATTTGTACCTTACAATTCATTGTATTATGAAGTTTAATTTTAAAATACTTCCCGAAAAAGGCACCTCTTGGCGCACATTTGCTGTTTTTGCAATTGCGTCTGTAATTGGCTTGGGCTTTTTCCTGATGCGTGAAGCTGAAGTGGTTTCCTATTTATCAGATAACCCACAAGCTTGCGTAAATTGTCATGTTATGACGCCAGTTTATAATAGTTGGATGCACAGTTCGCATAGAGAATGGGTTTCTTGTAATGGCTGCCACGTGCCGCAAGACAATATTTTCAACTCCTACTATTTTAAGGCTAAAGATGGTTTATACCACTCGGCGGTTTTTACAGCCAGAGCAGAACCAGATGTTATAACCATGCGCGAGGCTTCACAAGAAGTGGTACAAAACAATTGTATTAGGTGCCATATTCAACAAGTAACAGAGGTAAAGTATGATGGCTGGTTGGATAATCATAAAGAAAATAGAACTAATAGAAATTGCTGGGAGTGCCATCAAGAAGTGCCACATGGCAGGATTCATGGCTTATCAACAGTAAAATATAATATAGCGCCATTACCTACAGATAAAGAGGAAATGGTGATACCAGAATGGTTAGCGAAAGAAATGGATATAGAATAAACTACAAAAAATATGAAAAATAAAGTACTCTTCGTCGTGACAATTGTAGTCGTCTTTTTATTAGGACTACTGGCATCAAGTATAATTAACAGAAAAAGTGAGGCCAAATATAAATATGTACCTAATGTACAGATTGGCGAAAATGAACCAAGAAACGAGGAATGGGGTAAAAACTACCCTAGAGAATATCAATCTTACTTGCAAACAGCAGACACCTCGTTTACCTCATACCAAGGTGGTTCATCTTCCATTGATATGCTAGAAGAAGATCCTAGAATGGTTGTGCTTTGGGCAGGATATGCCTTCTCTAAAGATTACAATCAAGGTCGTGGTCACTTTTATGCTATTGACGATCTTCAGAATTCCTTGCGTTCTGGCGCTCCAGAAAGTAAAGAAGATGGCCCTATGCCCGCAACTTGCTGGGCTTGTAAGGGTCCAGATGTACCTCGCTTAATGGATGAGCATGGCGTGGGAGAATTCTATAGCGGTACTTGGGCAGAAAATGTATCGGAAGTAGTAAACCCAATTGGTTGTGCCGATTGTCACGATCCTACTAATATGAAATTGCTTATTACAAGACCCGCTTTAGTTGAAGCTTTTCAAGCTATGGGTAAAGATATAAACAAGTCAACTCATCAAGAAATGCGCTCTTTAGTCTGTGCACAATGTCACGTTGAGTATTATTTCAATACTAAAAAAGAAGGTCATGAAGGTACACCTTATCTCACCTTTCCTTGGGAAAATGGATTTGCAGTTGAGGATATGGAAAAATATTATGATGATATCGGATTTTCAGACTGGACACATGCTATTAGTAAAGCACCCATGCTGAAAGCCCAACATCCAGATTATGAAATTTTTCTTACCGGCGTTCATGCCGACCGTGGGGTTTCGTGCGCAGATTGCCATATGCCGTATAAGAGTGAAGGCGGACAAAAATTTACTGATCACCACTTACAATCGCCTTTAAATAACGTTGCAAATTCGTGTCAAGTATGCCACAGAGAAGAAACTGATAAGCTTATTACCAATGTTTACGACAGACAGCGAAAAGCAAATGAAAACAGAATTAAATTAGAAGACGTTTTAGTAAAAGCACACGTTGAAGCCGGAAAAGCCTGGGAACTGGGTGCAACTAATGAACAAATGAAAGACATCTTGATGAGTATTCGCCACGCACAGTGGCGTTGGGATTACACTGCTGCTTCACATGGCGCATCATTCCACTCACCTGTAGAAATTGGGCGCGTATTGGGTAGCGGGCTTGCAGAAGCCCAAGAAGCACGTGTTATGTTAGTGCGACTTTTAGCTAATTTGGGACATAATGACCCTGTAGCAATGCCAGATATTTCTACCAAAGCAAAAGCACAAAAATATATAGGTCTCGATATGGAGAAACTTAGAGAAGAGAAAGAGGCGTTTAAAACCAATGTATTACCAAAATGGCTGGAAGAAGCAAAACAGCGCGAAGCAAAAATGGATTCTAAAAAAGTAGTTAGCACTGATAATTAATAAACTTATAAAACAGTTTAAAAAAATTTATTAACGACTTTTTGAGTCAGAATATTCTTTATGAAATCTATTTTTCGCTTTTTTTCATCATCCGTTTTAGCCTTACTTTTACTATTGGTCTTTGCTGCAGCCATGGCAATTGCCACATTTATTGAAAATGATTTTGGCACCGATACCGCTTGGATTAAAATTTACGATGCGCTATGGTTTGAGCTCGTTATGGTTGGTTTAGCTCTATGCTTTTTGGCCAACACGTTTAAATATAATTTATGGCGAAAGGAAAAATGGGCTGTACTACTTTTTCATTTAGCATTTATCATTATTATAATAGGTGCTGGAATAACCCGTTATGATTCCTATGGTGGTATTATGCGTATTCGTGAAGGTGAAAAGTCTAGTACTATTATATCAGATAAAAACTATTTAAAAGTTCATATTTCTAACAGTAACAAAACGAGACATCTTCAGAAAAAAATGGAGTTTTCGCCATTAAATGACAATAGTTTCTCAATAGAAACGGACATTGAAGATACACCCGTAGTAATTTCTCTAAAAGAATTTGTTGCAGATGCCGTACCTGAAATTATTGATGATTCGGAAAAGGGAACTCCGATGTTGCAAATGGTTACCACTTCTGGAAACGGGAGAG
This sequence comes from Bizionia argentinensis JUB59, assembly GCF_000224335.1. Taxonomy (GTDB): domain Bacteria; phylum Bacteroidota; class Bacteroidia; order Flavobacteriales; family Flavobacteriaceae; genus Algorimicrobium; species Algorimicrobium argentinense. Next base: position 5,900 of record NZ_AFXZ01000069.1, read on the forward strand.
AAACACTGTTTTTAACCAAAGGAGAAGTCGAAGTTATTGGCCTACAAAAACACAAAATCGGATTTGAAGCCCAAGAAAACGGCATTATAAATATTACAGAAGAAAACGGCGAATTTAAAATCTGGGCGCCTCACCCACTCGATTTCTTTGTAATGTCCGATCAAAAGGCCGGTGTTATAAAAGGCGATACAATTCAACCTATGACGCTTAAAACGCTTTATAGACAAGGTGATTTATCTTTTGTACCATTATCTTTTCACAAAAATGGTAGTATGCAATTAATTAGTACCTCTGAAAAACCACATAATAATGATCCAACCAAAGATGATGCTGTAGTACTCCATGTGAAAGTAGGCGATAAATCTGAAGATATAATGATCCTTTACAGAAAAGGATTTTTACCGACCACGCACGAAATTAATGTTGACGATATTACCTTAAGTTTTTCCTACGGTGCTATGCCTATAGAAATTCCGTTTGCCGTGAAACTAAATGAATTTCAACTGGAACGTTATCCCGGTTCTGAAAGTCCATCATCTTATGCCAGTGAAGTAACTGTTTTAGATGGCGACACAGAAATGCCTTTTCGAATTTACATGAATAATGTTTTAGATTATGGTGGATTTAGATTTTATCAAGCTAGTTATGACACCGATGAGAAAGGAACCTTATTGGCCGTAAATCATGATTTATTGGGAACAGTTACGTCATATATTGGTTATTCCTTGATGACAATAGGTATGTTTTTTACACTTTTTGGAAAACGAACACGATTTACAACAATTAGCAAAAAGTTGAAGAAAATTAAACAAATTGCACCTATACTTCTACTAATGCTTGCGAGTTCATTCGAAACATATGCACAATCACCCATGCAAAAGGACTCCATTCCTTCGGTGACGGAAATTGTAATTAATCAAGAAATTGAAAAACAGCATTCAGATTTGTTTGGTCGTATTATGGTTCAAGATATGGATGGACGTATAAAACCAATTAACACTTTGGCATCCGAGTTTTTACGGAAAATTTACGGTAAAACAACTTTCAACTATAAAGCAGACGGCAAAAATATAAAACTAGATGCAAATCAAGTATTTTTAGCCATGCATGTTTCTCCAGGCGCTTGGCAGAAAATACCGGTGATTAAAATTGATGCTATAAAAGGGGGCGATTATTTTAAGCCGCTTAAAATTACTGAAGATGGTTATATCTCTTTCGACCATTTAATTAATCCGGATGGCGATTATGTTCTTTCCAAATTGGCTGAAGATGCGAATGCCAAAAAACCTGCGGAACAAAATGAATTTGATAAGGAAGTCATCAAAGTAGATGAGCGCTTTAATATATTATTCAACATTTTTTCTGGTAACTATTTAAAAATCTTTCCTAATAGTTTAGATGAGAAGGATACATGGTTTAGTTATAACCACCATTTTAACGATTTCCCATCAGAAGACGGACACTTTGTTCAAAACATTACGAGAACTTATTTTAATGATTTAGCCTTTAAAAACTGGTCAGACGCAACAGATAAACTTTCTTATATAGACACTTACCAAAGTACATTAGGAGCAGCCATTATTCCAACACAAGAACGGGTTGAAGCCGAATTATGGTACAACCAAATGAATCTTAATTTTTGGCTCTTTCAAACATTTTTTACCATTGGTTTAATTATGTTGGTGCTTGCGCTTTCAAAAATATTTGTTCAAAAACGAATTATAAATTTCCTTTGGAATATTTTAATTATTATTTCACTCATTAGCTTTATAGTGTTTACTGGAAATATTCTATTACGCTGGTACATTGCTGGTCATCCACCATGGAGTAATGGCTATGAAATGATGGTTTTTGTAGCCTGGGTGTTAATGCTTTGCGGATTAATGACTTTTAGAAAATCTGATTTCGCTTTGCCATTGGCGACACTTTTTTCTGGTTCCCTACTATTTGTAAGTTATTTGGATTGGTTAAATCCAGAAATAACCAACCTAATGCCTGTACTAAAATCATCATTTTGGTTAAAGGTTCATGTCGCAACTATTGTAAGTAGTTACGCACCTTTGGCTCTATCGGCTGTATTAGGTTTTATGGCTTTGATATTAATAATTATACGAACAAAAAGCAGTGCTAAAATAATAGATCTACGCATAAAAGAGCTGACCTATATTAATGAAATTTCTATGACCATAGGCCTATTCGTTCTTACCATTGGAACTTTTTTGGGTGGTGTATGGGCAAACGAATCCTGGGGACGTTATTGGGCTTGGGATCCTAAAGAAACTTGGGCTTTAATATCTATAATAGTCTATGCTATTGTGTTGCATTTACGCATGGTTCCAGCACTAAACAATCGGTATACATTAAACGTAACAAGCGTATTTGCTTTCGCATCTATTATAATGACCTCGTATGGCGTGAATTATTACTTAACCGGTTTGCACAGTTATGCTGCTGGCGACCCCGTACCTATTCCAACGTTTATTTATATATTGACAATAGTCGTGATTATTATAGCTATAATCGCTTTTATAAGAAGTCGGAAACCTAAAACTATCAAATAGAAAGTTGTAGTCTAAATAAATTTAATTACTTAATAAGCCGCTAAATTCAGCAGTTTTTAATATGAAGATATAAGCAAATAAAGGTAAAATATTTATTTGCTTTGTAGTTTTAAAAAGGAGAGTACTTCACTATTAAACTCTAGTGGTTGCTCTACATTTACAACATGACCACAGTTTTTTATTACGTGTAGTTTGGCGCTTACATGTTTGGAAATAACTTCTTTAATTGAAGGTAAAAATAAATGATCTTGTTCTCCCATCACGTAAAGCGTTGGGATATTAATATCTTTCATTCTGAACAATCTTAGCATTGGCGTTAATTCCGCAGTTAGTTTATACCACCTTTTAAATTCTTTTTGGTACAATTTCTTGGCTTCTTTTACGAATAAGGATCGTGATTCTTTATGATTCTTTTTAGGCATTATTATAAAAGCAAACAACTTATATAAAAAGATATATGGAACCACAGATTTAAAAATATTTCCAAAACCTATTAAAAACTTGGATCGTGCATTCAGTTTTAAAATAGCGCCGCCCATAACCATACTTTCTACTTTTTCAGGATTTCTTTCGGCTAAATCTCGAATTAAAATGGTTCCTAAAGAAATTCCTATAAAGTGCGATTTTTGAATTTTAAGATGATTTAAAACTTCCAAAACATCATTAGTTACCACTTCAAATGTATATTTCTGAATGTTTTTCTGCTTAAATACAGATTGGCTATTTCCATGTCCGCGAAGATCAATCAATAAAATATTAAATTGTTCTTTAAAAGCTCTAATCTGGCGAAACCAAATGGAACTACTTCCTCCTGCGCCATGGATAAAGGTTACCCATTTAGAAGTATTTTCATTTCGATAAACTGAATAACTCAACATAGATTTTAAATGTGCTATTTTTCATACAACATTTGGAGTGTTATATATTTCTTGCAAGATACGTGAAAGTAATGACTCGATTTCTAGGTTTTCTCAGTATTAACCGAATAATACTTTAAATAAATTTTAAAAACGCGACATTTAACTTGTTTTATATAAATTGAAACATCAATAATTTTATTTAGAAAACTAATTAAAGCACGTTTAGCAAGTAATTATTTTCCATTTATCCACTAAAAAAGGGAACACGTTTATAAGCTTGTCCCCCTTTATATAATACATATTGTTATCTGATAAAACACTTTACCAAATTATCAGCATAATCTATTAATTATGCTTGCTCCATCGTTCTTTTCGATTTTCTATATAGATAATTAGGATAAATACTACGTTTTGCAAAACGGTTAAGCTTATCACTATTAATCATTTTAATATATACAGGTTTGGTTACACCAAAATATTCATAAGTAGATCCATCTAAAAAGGTGATTTCCAATAACAATCCTTTATGAACATAATCTTCAATACCAGAATTGGTAATGGTCTCTGTATAACTCTCTAAATTAGCTTCAATAGTTTCTGGCGCTATACTTACCAAAAAGTGATAGCCATCGATAATTTTTCGACTTTGAATTTCAGCTTCTTCCTGCTTTTCATCGCCATTTTGAAACTTATCTGGATGCCATTCTTTAACTAAATCTCGGTAACTCTTTTTTAAAGTCTTTAATTCAACTTCACTTTCCACTCCAAAGAGTTTCTTATATTCATTTATACGCTTCATATCAAATTTTATTTGAGGGCGCAAAAGTACGTTTTATTAGTTTATAAATTACAAAAGTTTCATATTTCATTAGTTAGAATATAATCCTCTCTTCTTTTTTTAGATTATATAAAACAATAGCTCATCTAAATGGACTAAAAAAAATGTTTTATTAGACTGATTTATGCTTGGTAACATTGGTTACTGACTAGCATGAATTAAGAGACTACTTTTGCTACAGAAATATAAATACACATGAAAAGAATAACATATACAGCTATACTATTTAGTTTGTTTTGGAATTACAACATTCAGGCACAAGCTTTGGTTCCAATTACAAAAAAAGAAGTCTTAACTAAGGTCTCTGAAAACAATACAGCTATTAAAATTTCAGAAAAAGAATTTAATGTAGCTAAAGCTGACTTCAGACAAACCAATGCTGTGTTCTTACCCAATATTACGGCTAGTCATACAGGAATTTCAACTACCAACCCATTAATGGCTTTTGGTTCTAAATTGAATCAAGAAATTTTAACGGCGAGTGATTTTAGTCCAGCATTATTAAATAATCCCTCGCAGATTCAAAATTTTGCTACTAAACTTGAAATTCAGCAGCCATTGATAAATGTGGATGGTATATATCAACGTAGAGCTGCTAAATCTAAAATGGGTGCTATGGCTTTAAAAATCGAGCGCACTACGGATTATATGGCTTTTGAAGTTGAAAAAGCTTATATGCAATTACAACTGGCTTATAAAGGTGTTGATGTTTTGGAAGAAGCATTAAATGCCGCAAATGCGAACAAAAAATTAGCTGACAATAGTTTAAAGCAAGGTTATTTACAACGTGCTGATGTGTTGAATGTAGAAGTTCGCGTTACAGAAGTACAAAACCAATTGCAAATGGCAAAAAGTAATGTGCAAAATGCATCTAACTACTTATCATTTTTAATGAACGATGACACTTATGTGGTTTACACACCAACGGATAGTTTAACGGTTACGACTTTAACTATAGAAGGTAAAAGCATTTCAGAAGACCGTTCAGATATTAAAGCGATGCAACTGGCAACAGATGCTTATGAAGCTATGAATAAAGCTGATAAGATGGCATTTTTACCACGTTTAAATGCTTTTGGTAGTTATGAGTTATATGATGATCAAATTTTTCAAGGTGATGCTAGCGGCTATTTATTTGGCGCACAATTAAGCTGGGATATTTTTCAAGGTTCTAAGCGATTTGGTAAAGCTCAAAAAAGTAAAGCCCAATTAGAAAAATCTAAATTAGAATACACGCAATATGTATCTCAAAGTAATTTAGAATTGAATAAAGCAAAACGCGCTTTTATAGATGCTGAAAATAAATTAACCCTTACCGCTTTGGCTTTAGAACAGTCAGAAGAAGCTTTAAGAATTAGAACTAACAGATTTACCGAAGGTTTAGAAAAAACATCTGATTTATTAACAGCCGAGACACAATATTCACAAAAACAGTTAGAACACTATCAAACCATTTTTGAATATAATTACGCGCAAGCATATTTACAATTTTTAACTAAACAATAGACCATCCTTAATAATTTCCTTTCGAATACATGAGGAATAGTAAAATAAACACTTATATCATGAAAAAACACATATACATATTCAGCCTAATAACAGCTTCACTTTTTATGGCAAGTTGCGGTAGTAAAGACCAAAAAGAAGAGATTGATAATACACCAGCAATTCCTGTAACGGTTAATCAAGTAACCACAGATAGCAGCAATCCGTTTTTATTTGTAAGTGGTAAAATACAAGCTACAAATAGTGCCGATTTAAGTACGAGAATGATGGGTTACGTCAATAAAGTACATGTTAACGTGGGCGATAAAGTTAATAAAGGTCAATTATTAGTGTCTATTAATAATGCCGATTTACAAGCCAAACAAGCGCAAGTAAATGCCGGTATTACAGAAGCAACAGCAGCTTTTAATAATGCACAAAAGGATTACAACCGTTACCAGAGTTTATTTGCAAGTTCAAGTGCATCACAAAAGGAAATGGATGATATGACGGCCAATTTTGAAATGGCCAAAGCACGTTTAGAAGGTGCCAAACAAATGAAAAATGAAGTTAATGCACAATTCGCTTACAGTAATATTACCGCGCCTTTTAGCGGAATTGTTACGAGTAAAACAATTGAAACTGGCGATATGGCAAATCCAGGCGTTCCATTAATAAGTATTGAAACGCCAGGTAATTTTGAAGTGATGGCTATGGTTCCTGAAACAGAAATTTCACAAATAAAAAAAAACACTGAAGTTCGTGTTTTAGTAAAATCTATTAACGAAGCGCTAAAAGGAAATGTTGTAGAAGTCAGTTCTTCAGCCAAAAATACAGGCGGACAATATTTAGTAAAAATTGCTTTAAACAAAACTGAAGCTAATATTCTTTCAGGCATGTTTGTAAGTGTTCAATTTCCAGTTGAAAAACAAGGAACAACCGAATTGGTATTAATACCAACGGAAGCGATCATTACTCAAGGGCAATTATCTGGAGTTTATACGGTAAGTCAAAGTAATACAGCCTTATTGCGTTGGTTGCGATTAGGTAGAAACTATGGCGACCAAGTTGAAGTTTTATCAGGATTATCTGCTGATGAAGCGTATATAGTTTCGGCAGAAGGAAAATTGTTTAATGGTGCGAAAATTAGTGTTCAATAGACAGTTGCAGTCCCAGCATTTAAAAAAAAGTATTAACTAAAAATAACCCGTAAAAGTTCCCTTTTGAAGCCTGTGCTCTGCACAGTCGAAGTAGAAAGGGTTAGGGATAGGATATGAAAGAAGGAATCGCAGGAAAAATTGCCAAAGTATTTATGCAATCCAAGTTAACGATACTGTTAATGATTGTATTTATGGTTGTTGGCGTATATAGTTCGTTTTTAATTCCACGTGAGGAAGAACCACAAATTGATGTGCCTATGGCCGATATATTTGTAGGCTACCCAGGTGCCAGTCCGGCAGAAGTAGAAGCGCGCGTTATCAAACCTTTAGAGCAATTAATTTCAAATATTAAAGGTGTAGAATATGTGTATTCTACGTCCATGAAAGAGCAAGGTATGGTAATTGTCCAATTTTATGTGGGCGAAGATATTGAGCGTTCATTTGTAAAATTATATAACGAAATCAATAAGCACATGGATCAAATGCCAGAAGGCGTTACATTTCCATTAGTTAAAACACGTGCTATTGATGATGTTCCTATGTTAGGTTTAACATTATGGAGTGAAAATTATGACGATTACCAATTAAGCCAAATGGCGCAAGAATTGGAAGATGAAATTAAAAAAGTAAATGATGTTGCTATTACCCATAAAATTGGTGGTAGAGATCGTCAGTTACGTGTTGTTTTAGATAAGGATAAATTGGCTGCTAGCGGCTTGGATTTCTTATCGGTTTCTGAAATGATTAAGGCAAATAACAGTCAATTAAGTTCAGGAAGTTTCGACAAAAACGATACCGAATTTCTTATAAATACAGGTAAATTTTTAGAATCGGCTACAGATGTTGAAAACCTAGTAGTTGGTGTTCAACAAAATCAACCGATTTATTTAAAGCAAATTGCAGAAATTTTGGATGGTCCTGAAGTGCCACAAAACTATGTAAGTTTAGGTTTTGGTAAAGGGAGTGAAAAATCGAGCGATTTTAGATCTGATTATCCAGCTGTAACCATATCTGTTGCCAAAAGAAAAGGTGCAGATGCTATGAAAATTGCAGAAGTTATTATTGCTAAAGTTGAGCATTTACGTACCACATTAATTCCAGATGATGTTAATGTAGAGATTACTAGAAACTACGGTGAAACAGCTTCACAAAAAGTTTCTGAACTGTTATGGCATTTAATAGGGTCTATTTTTGCTGTTACTCTTGTGGTTATGTTAGCCATGGGATGGCGTGGTGGTTTGGTCGTGTTTTTATCCGTGCCAATTACCTTTGCTTTGACTTTATTGAGTTATTACATGATGGATTATACACTGAACCGAATTACACTTTTCGCTTTAGTGTTTGTTACAGGTATTGTAGTGGATGACTCCATTATTATTGCAGAAAATATGCATAGGCATTTTAAAATGAAACGCCTCCCCTTTAAACAGGCTGCATTATATGCCATTAATGAAGTTGGAAACCCAACCATTTTAGCAACATTTACAGTAATTGCTTCGGTTTTACCAATGGCTTTTGTTTCTGGATTAATGGGACCTTATATGGCTCCTATGCCAATTGGCGCATCTATTGCCATGATTTTATCGCTATTTGTAGCTTTAACGGTTACACCTTATCTGGGATATATTTTCTTAAGAGAAAAAACTAAAAAAGGCGAACCAGAAAAAGTTGAAAAACCTTTAGAAGAAACATTAATTTACCGCTTATACAATAAATTTGAGCGTCCATTAATAGAAAGCACAGCCAAACGTTGGATATTTTTAGGTGTTACATTTAGTGTTTTATTAGGTACTATGGTATTGTTTTTTACGAAATCGGTTGCAGTTAAAATGCTTCCTTTTGATAATAAAAATGAATTCCAAGTAGTTATTGATATGCCAGAAGGCACGACTTTGGAGCGTACAGGTGTTGTTACGCAAGAAATTGCCCAATACTTATCTACTAGACCAGAGGTTGTAAATTACCAGAACTATGTAGGTACTTCAGCACCTATTACCTTTAACGGGTTAGTACGTCATTATGATTTACGTGGCGGTAGTAATATGGCCGATATTCAAGTGAATTTGATTGATAAAAATGAACGTAAAGCACAAAGTCATGATATAGCTAAATTGTTACGTCCAGATATTCAAAAAATTGCAGCCAAATACAATGCGAATGTGAAATTAGTAGAAGTTCCACCAGGACCTCCTGTACTTTCAACTATTGTTGCTGAAGTTTATGGACCTGATTATAACGAGCAAATAAAAATTGCCGACCATATTCAAGATATTTTAAGAAATACCGATGATGTGGTTGATATTGACTGGATGGTTGAAGATGATCAAACGGAATATCAGTTTGAAATCAATAAGGAAAAAGCCATGTTATACGGTGTAGCGCCACAGCAAATTGCTTACACCATGAATTTGGCATTGTCTAACAGAGCCATCACAACACTATATGATGAAAATGTAAGTAAGCAAGTAGGATTGGTATTAGCTTTAGATGAAAAAGAAAAATCGACTATTTCAGATATTTCCCAACTTAAAGTTAAGTCTAATCAAGGAAATATGGTACCGATTGCCGATTTGGTAACTATTAATAAAACTATAGCTGCAAAAAGCATTTACCGTAAAAATCAAAAACGAGTGGTTTATGTATTAGCCGATATGGCTGGCGATTTGGAAAGTCCTGCATATGCTATTTTAGGCATGGAAGACAAGTTAAAAGAAATTCCATTACCACAAGGCTATGAACTTATCGAAATGTACTTGGGTCAGCCAGATTTTGAAGATAATTACACCGTTAAATGGGATGGTGAATGGCAAATTACATTGGAAGTATTTAGAGATTTAGGAATTGCCTTTTTAGGTGCCATAATCTTGATATATATTTTAATTGTAGGTTGGTTCCAGAACTTTAAAGCACCAATTGTGATGATGGTGGCGATTCCTTTATCCTTAATAGGTATTATATTAGGACACTGGATTATGGGTGCGTTTTTTACGGCAACTTCATTTATAGGAATGATTGCATTAGCGGGAATTATGGTGCGGAACTCGGTTCTATTAATTGACTTTATCAATTTACGAACTGCAGAAGGTGTCCCATTAAAACAGGCCGTTATTGAAGCTGGAGCGGTACGAACGACTCCTATCCTACTTACGGCAGGAACAGTTGTTATTGGAGCGTTTGTAATATTATTTGATCCAATTTTTCAAGGATTAGCTATATCGCTTATGGGTGGAACCATTGTATCAACGGTATTAACTTTATTGGTTGTACCATTGGTTTATTATATGATTGAGAAAAAAAATTATAAATAATTAAACAAATAACCTATTGTATAGGGATAGCTCACGAGCTATCCCTATACAATAGGTTTTAAAAGAAAGATATAATGAAATTAGTAATTGTAACATCAGTCGAAGAGTTTCAGAAAGATGTTTTGAGACTCTTTAAAAAAGCCAATATAGAGAACTTAAGCAGTTCTGAAATTGATGGTCATAAAAATTCCGAAGCGGTAGTAATGACATCAAGTTGGTTTCCAGGTAAAAAATTTGGTAATGAATCGAGCTTGTTTTTTTCCTTCACACAAGATGAAAACATTGATACATTATTCGATTTAATAAAAGAATTTAATACAACTTTAGAAACAAACAACCCATTAAAAGCGGTAGTTGTTCCGATAGAAAGATTTATATAACCTTAAAATTAATTAAACATGTTAAATACATATTTTAGAATTATTGTTGGCTTTATGGTACTACTAAGCGTTGGACTTACGCAATATGTAGATCCTAATTGGATGTGGTTCACCATTTTTATTGGTGTTAATTTAATCCAATCAGCTTTTACCAGATGGTGCTTATTAGAAACTATTTTAATGAAATTAGGACTTAAAAAAGGAGGTGATACCAGTTGTTCTGCCCCCATAAAAAGTAAGAACTAAATTTAATAGAGAATAAAACTAAAAAAAAACCTTAATATCTTTATGATAAAGATATTAAGGTTTTTTTATGTTCAATACTTAAATTATTTTATTCCTCTAATACTATTTCATCTCCCGAATTTTCTTTTGGAAGGCTATATCGAAGAATTATATACCCTGAAATAGCAGCTATTACGGAGGCAATAAGAATTCCTATTTTAGCAGAGTCAATGTATTGTGGTGTTGTCATAAAAGCTAAACTAGTAATGAAGATAGCCATAGTAAAACCAATACCTGCCAAAAATGATACACCAATTATTTGCATTTTTGTTATACTATCAGGCACTGTAATAATTTTAAGTTTTTTCGCTACAAACACAATTAGCGGTATACCAATACCTTTACCAAGAACTAAAGCAATAATAATATGTACGGTTAAAGCTAAATCTATTTCAACATCGCTACTAATCATCACACCGGCATTTGCTAAAGCAAAAACAGGAATAACTAGATAGGCAACCCAGCCATGTAACTTATGTTCTAAAAGTTGTAAAGGCGATTTGAATTTTTTAGACCAATTATCTAAAGATCCTATTTGCGCAAGCTGTTGTTTAGATAGAATTGGTTCATTTAATACGTCAGCCTTTTTCATATTCTCATAAACCACTTCTAAATTATTTAAAAATGCTTCTGTTTGAATTTTTTGCCTGACCGGTACTGAAAAAGCTAATAAAATTCCTGCAACCGTAGGATGTATTCCTGATTTTAAAAATAAAACCCAAACAGCACAAGCAACAATAAACAAAAAGATTGGAGAGTATTGCCCCTTGTAAGAAAGATAATAAACCAAACCTAGTAATAATGCTGCAATAAGCAATAAGGTAAGGTTAATAGTTCCACTATAAAAAACAGCAATTACTAAAACGGCACCTATATCATCTACAATAGCGAAAGCCGTTAAAAATATTTTTAAACTCAATGGTACGCGATTTCCAAGTACATTTAAAACGGCCAGTGAGAACGCAATATCTGTAGCCATTGGAATACCCCAACCCTTTAAGGTTTCAGGGTTTTCATTTAACAAGATGAAAAATAATACAGGAACAATCATACCTCCCAATGCACCAAATAACGGGAAAGCCAATTTTTTCATGGAGTTTAATTCACCAATAATCAATTCCCGTTTAATTTCTAAACCAATTAGGAAAAAGAAAATAGCCATTAAACCATCGTTAACCCAAAGTATCAAGGGTTTTTTAAATTCAAAGGAGTCCGTAACGATTCCAAGTTCGTATTGCCAAAGCGCTTGATAACTCCCTGCAAATCCAGAGTTAGCCCAAACAATTGCGGTTATAGTTGCTAGTAGGAGTAAAATACCACTAAAACTTTCTATTTTAATAAATTTTTGAAGGGGTGTAAGTAATACTTTTTTTAGCATAGATAGGGTTTCGGTCAATAATTAGATAATATCAAATATAAAGTATTGAAGTTTCAAAAGTGAATAAAAACGTCTATTTTAATATATATTTAAGAAATCGCTATTCAAAAGCCTTTAAATGTTAAAAAAAACATAATTATTGTGCTATTAACTGTTATAGTTAATTTTAAAACATATAACACTTAACTAACTTTTTTGCTATATAACACTTGAGTAATAGCCATAGCGCCTGTAATTCCAAGACCTAATAATGAAACACCAGTCCAATTATAGTATTGCCAAGCAACTGCCCCCAAAGTTGTACCTAGTGAACCTCCGATAAAAAAACTTACCATATAGATGGTATTTACCCGATTTCTAGCTTCTTCATTTTTAGAGAAAATAATATTCTGATTGGTAATATGTATTCCTTGCATTCCTAAATCGATAAGAATAACGCCTATAATTAACCCAACAAGAGATTGTGCAGAAAATAAGAATATAGACCAAGAAATAATAAGTAGAACAATACCAAAAGCAATTAGTTTATTTTTACTGACTTTATTATTTAATTTCCCTATAACAGTTGCACCCAAAGCTCCTGCAATACCAAACAAACCAAATAATCCTGTTATACTGCTTCCGTAGCCAAAGGAATCTTCCATTAAAAATACCAAGGTCGTCCAAAACACACTTAAACCTCCAAATGCTAATGCACCACGTAAGGAGGCTAATCGTAAAGCTGGTTCTGTTTTGAAGTAAAACCATATGGATTTCATGAGACTTGAATAAGTGCCAGTATAGGTTGGCGTAATTTTTGGTAACTTAACGGTTAGAATAACAAACAGAACAATCATTACAACAGCTGCTCCGAAATAAACATAGCGCCAGCCAAATTGTTCACCAATAAAACCGCTTAAAACGCGACTACCTAAAATACCAATAAGCAAACCACTCATAACAATTCCAATGGCTCTACCTCTTCCAGCATCATTAGATAATTGCGCAGCCATAGGAACAAAGAGCTGCGGGATAGACGATGTAAAGCCTACTATAAAACTACTAATTATTAACAGCGTTAGAGAGCTTGACATTGCAACTGCGAACAAAGCAATAATCAGGATTGTAAAGTCGATTTTAAGTATTTTATGATTAGCAATTTTATCACCTAAAGGAATAATAAAAAGCAAACCGAAAGCGAATCCCAATTGTGTAGATAATGCCACATTACTAACTGCAGATTCCGTGACATCAAAGGTTACAGAAATTAAATGCAATAATGGTTGATTATAATACAAGTTGGCAACAACAAGTCCTGCCGAAATACTCATTAAATATAATACAGAGTTAGATAAGGGTGTTTTCATTTAGTTTTAAGTGGATTTCCGCAATACAGTTTTACTTGTAATTTATTTCCTGAATTATTATGTATTCATAATAAATGTGAGGGATCCAATTGAAATAAATACCCAAAGAATAATACCAAGTGCAAAGGGTTTAAAACCAGTTTCCTTAATTTGTTTAACCGATAAGGTTGTTCCTACTAAAAATAGTGTAACAATTAATAAACGTTTAGATATGGTAGTAATAGTTCCTGTTAACAATTCTGGTAAGGGTAAATAACTATTCATTAGGATTGCGATTACAAAATATAAAATAAACCATGGAATTTTTATTTTACCATCTTTAGATTTAAACATGAACATAGATAAAATAGACACGGGAATAATCCAAAGTGTTCGTGCTAATTTTACGGTAGTTGCCACGCGTAAAGCTTCATCCCCAAAAGTTAAAGCTGCACCAACAACCGAACTGGTATCATGAATAGCGATTGCTGCCCATAAACCAAATTGTTCTTGGGTGAGTGCGAAAAATTCGCCGATACTTGGAAATATAAATAATGCAATGGAGTTTAATAAAAATACAACGCCCAAAGCAACCGAAATAATTTTAGGTTTAGCTTGAATTACTGGTGCAACGGCTGCAATAGCACTACCCCCACAAATAGAGGTTCCTGATGAAATTAAATGCCCCAACTTTAAATCTATATTTAAAAGGCGCGTTAAAAGCCATCCTAAACTCAATGTAGCAACAATAGATAGGAAGGTTAAAAGTAACCCTTCCCTACCCGTTTTTAATGTTTCCATGAAAAACATACCAAAACCTAAACCAACAATGGAAATTTTTAATAAGTGCTGAATCCCTAATTGACGTATTTTCTCGAAAACATCACCAAAAACAAGCGTAAAAACAAAGCCTAATATTAATGCAACTGGACTGCTAACATATCCGCTTAAACATAGTGCTACGCATAAAACGAAAAGTACTTTTTTAATCATTTCTACCTCCTATTTATATGGTTACAAAGATATCACGTTTTTCAAGTTTTAAAATTGATTTAAGGCAACGTTTTGTTAAAGTTTGGCTCATTCAGCACTGTAATGCGACCGATGAAATATTTAAATAAGCTGGCGTTATATTAAGGCCTATTTTAAGCAGTATTTAGGTTTTTTTTTTAAAATAGCTTCACATTATGAAATCTCAAAAAAAATAAAAAAACCAGAGCGATAATTTGCTCTGGCTTTTCTAGTAATTGCTATTAATTATTAAAACGACAAATTAAAGATCTAACGTGTTTAATAATGTTGTTAACTTCTCTTCAGAAGGTCTTGGTGCATCATAAGTGACAATATTCCCTTCAGGATCTAATAAAATAAATCTTGGAATTCCGTAAATATAATAATCAACAAAAAACTGGGATTCAATAGCGTTATCGGCTAATAGCTGAACACCATGTAAATTTTTATCGACAATCATTTTACGCCACTTATCTTCATCCTTCATCTGATCGGCAGAGATACTTAAAAATGTGATGTTTTTTCCTTCAAACTCCTTTTCTACTTTTTGTAAAAATGGAATTTCATAAATACAAGGCACACACCATGTTGCCCAAACATCAATGTATACGTAGCTTCCTTTAAAGTCTGCTAAAGAAGAGGTTCCACCTGCATAATTTTTAAAATCTAAAAAATTCGGTGAAGGGTTTCCTTTTCCTAATTTGCTATTAATTTCTAATTGCTCTTTGTGCTGCGCAATCATATTCGTTTCAAACTCTTCCATGCCCGCTTTTTCTTCCGCTACAAATGAAGAATCTAACGTTGCCGATTTACTTTCTAATTCAGAATTAAAATCAGCAAGAAACTTATCAGTTGTTGTTTTAAACTCGTCTTCAGGTAATCCTAAATAGTTTTTATAATCTTTACCAAAAAGACCACTAATATGCTTGCCTTTATATTTTAGAAAGTTATTTTCTTCTTCACCTTTCCCTGAAAATGTAATGGTTTTCTGAATTTCTTCAGCATCAAAATCTATCTTAAGGTCCATATCATTTTTAAGGTACAATGTAAAAACGTTTCCATAGACCGCATTAAACATGTTTGGCTCTTCCAATTTTAGTGTATCTCTAAAGTTTCCTTTATCATCCAGTTCAAGCATCATAGATAATGACGTTTCCGGATTGTACAATCTTAAACTGATACTATCCTTTGCATTTTTAACTGAACCGTGAATGACTGCGTAATCTTTAGGCGGTTGTTCGTTTTTACCACATGATGCAACTAAGCAAACTAGGGCTATTATTAATAGTTTTTTCATAATTATAGTGTTTTAACAATTTTTAAAATTAATATCCTGGATTTTGTGTAACGGTTGAATTTCCAATAATAACTTGGGCTGGAATTGGTAATACAAACTGATTATTATTGATAATTGATGGTTTTATAACAGTAGCATCTATATTCCCAAGAATATCATAACGCACCACATCAAACCAAGACTCGCCATTTTCGAAAAACAATTCTAAAAGTTTTTCTTGACGGATATCTTCTAATAAAGTTGGTGCATCTGTTAATGTTTTAGCCGTTACAGTAGCACGAGAACGAATAGCGTTTAAGCTTGTTAAAGCTAATGTTAAATCACCTCCAACCCGTCTGGCTTCTGCTTCTGCATGAATTAAATACATTTCGCCTAAACGCAAGTGATACATGGTGTTATTTCTTGATGTTGAGAAATTAGCAAACGGATATTTTCCTTGTTGATTAGCGCCTTTTGTTCCTGTAGAATAAGCGAAGCTAAAACGCGGATCGTAATTTGCACCGTTACCATTTAAATCACCATCTGTAGCGGTTCCTACTTGCGCATCAGCTACAGCTTCTAAATTAGTACTGTAAGAAGTTTGATTTATTAAATTCATATTAGTACCACCTTCAGAACCTGTACCAGAAAATGGTGCATATATAACTTCAGTGGAATTAAAACTATTGGTGAAAATATCGCTATAACTTAATTCAAGTGAATAGCCTTCGCTGTTATTAATAACCTGATCAGCCAATGTTGCAGCTAATTCATACTCATTCATATATAAATATACTTTCGCTAATAAGGCTTTAGAGGCCAAACTACCTGTAATAAAGTGATCGACAAACTGTGCCCCGTTATCTATTCCAAACTGTAAATCGGAAACAATTACGTTATAAACATCTTGAACCGAATTTCTAGGGTTTGCTTCAATCTCCGCGGCAAATGTGGTACGAACAACTATACCATTTGATGAGTTTACATCATAGAATTCTCCAAAATACCTTAACAGGTTAAAATGCGCAAAGGCACGTTGAAATTTAGTTTGCGCTAAAATCTCATTTTTACGTGATTCAGAAATACCAATGGCTTTCCCAGCTTCCAGCTCTTGAATTATAAAATTACTTAAATTAATAATTTTATAATGTCCATTATAAACACCTGATAAAAAATCGTTTTCTACAGGTACTTCATTGGTATTAAAACCACGATTTCCTGTTAAAAAACCGGTTATGCGTCCTTCATTTCCATATGCTGCTAAATGCAACGGAAAGAAGTTGACATCGAAAGCGCGACCTAAATCATACACCCCATTTAATGCTAACTGTGCTGTAGCTTCATTAGCAATAGCATCTTCAGTTGTTAACTGATTTACAGGTTGAATATCATCAATACTACAACTAAAAACCGTGACGGCGAGTATTGAAAAAACAATTGTTTTTATATATATTTTCATCTTTATTATCTTTTAGAATTGCATTTGAATACCTAATGAAACTGATTTTGCTAATGGATACGGATCTTCGTTTGAAGTTTGATCTGAAATAGTACCACGTTCTGATAATGCTTCTGGATCTATACCTGGAAACTTTGTCCATGTAAATAAGTTAGTTCCTGTAATCATTAATCGCGCACTTTCTACACCGACTTTCTTCATTAAATCACGATCAAAACTGTAGCTTAACTGTAAACTTTTTAATCGTAAATAAGACGTATCGTATAAATAACGATCAGACATACGTGAGCTTTCTGATGGATCAAAATATAAGGCTCTTGCATAACGTGCATCAGTATTTTCTGGTGTCCACGTATTTAAAGCATACTCGCTATATTTGTTTTCACCTAGAGAGTTAAATACGCCGCGTCCAATAGCATTCCACGATGCTTCTGCTCCAACTGAATATTGAAAGAAAGCAGATACTGAAAAGTTTTTGTAAACAAACGTATTAGAAAAACCTCCGAAGAAATCTGGCTCAATATTACCAATTATCGTTCTATCAGCCGATGTAATTTCACCATCGCCATTTGTATCTTCAAACATATAATCTCCTGCGCCTGTTGATTGCTGGTCGTAAAAACCATTTGGTGAAGACGCATTAAGTGCATCTACTTCATCTTGCGATTGGAAGATTTTTGCTACTTTATAACCTTTAATAGTTCCAACAGGTTCACCTTCTATGAAATAATCCAATAAAAATTGATTAATATTAGAACCGTTTATTTTAGTCAATTCATTTCTATTAAATGCCCAGTTTACATTGGCAGACCACGTAAAATCTTCTGTTCTAATAATATCACCCCCTAAACTAACTTCAATACCTTTATTGGTTACATCAATAAAGTTAGTATAGAACGTGCTTGGTCCCAATTCTAAAGGAATAGGAGTTTTCACCAAGGCATCCGATGTTTTACGTGAATACGCATCAATATTACCACGTAAACGCGAATTAAATAATGCAAAGTCTAAACCAAGATTCACCTCTTCAGTTGTTTCCCAACCAATATTTTCATTCGGAAAAATATCAGATAAAGTAATAGCAGATTCACCATTATAAACATCACTAGCTGAAGTTGACAGGAACTGGATGTAAGCGAAATCAGCTACATTTGTAGATCCTACACGACCAACACTGGCACGTAATCTCAACGTATTTATAAAATCTGAATCCGTTAAAAATTCTTCGTTTGATGCATTCCAACTAGCGGAAAGCGATGGGAAATAAGCTGTTTGATTATCCGGACTGAATTTAGAAGACGTATCTGCTCTCCAGTTGATCGTAGCGTTATAACGATTTTTATAACTGTACGTTAAACGCGAGAAAAGTGAGTTTAAACCAGATTCCAATCGGCTATTAGAATATCCTAGTACATTGGATGCTGATGTGGCATTAATTAAAATTTCTTCATCCGGAAAACCTGAATAAAAACCACTAGAGTTATCAAAATTTGTTCGATCCCAAGCAGTACCACCCATAATACTAAAATCATGATTACCAAAATTCCATTTATAGTTAGCGGTTAAGTTAGTCGTTACGTTTGACACTAATCCTTTAGACTCTAGTAAGTAAGATTCTACTGGTGCAAACACTAAATCTGCTTGACTAATTTTAGGAATAAAAGAACTATTATCCGTGTAAAAAACAGCAGCATTTACATCGGCCTTTATTTTTAAATCTTTTAATGGTTCAATTTCTATATAGGTGTTTCCAATAAAATTGTATGATTTCTCATTTGTTTTATTTTGTAAACGCATTAGTGGATTTGGCTCATACGTTTCAGCAAAACCATAAGCAAAATCTGGTTGCGCATATAATTGACCATTTTCATCATAAACCGGTAAATCTGGTCTGGCACGGGCAATAGATGAATTTACGGTGTATTCGCCAAATAAATTATCTTGTCCTGATTCCGATTTCACATGACTTAAGTTAACGGTACCACCAACGGTTACATAGTCGGAAACATCGGTATCTAAAGATAAACTCGTCGTGTACTGCTCTAATCCATCTCTAACCGTTAACCCCTCTTGATCAACAAATGCCAAGCTGAAGTTATAATTAGTATTTTCACTTCCACCAGTTAAACCAACGTTGGCTTGCTTGGTTACGGCAGCACTTCTAAATACAACATCGCTCCAATCTGTATTAGATTTTCCGAAGTAATCTTCACGTAAACCTGTATAATTAACTGTAAACGTATTAAAATCTAAATCTACGTTACCAATATTATCTAAATCGAATGCGAAAAATGGATCTAACTGACCAGCATTCATAGCATTTACACTATTGTTAATTAATAAACTGTAATAGTCACGATATTGATTAGCATCTAAAACATTACTTGTATTTATAGGCTTAGCAAAGGTTGTGGTATAAGAGAAATTAATCTTTGGATCATTATTACGTTTTCCTTTTTTGGTTTGAATGATAATAACACCATTCGCACCACGTGAACCGTAAATAGACGTTGACGCCGCATCCTTTAGGATATCAAAACTTTCAATATCGTTTGGATTAATTGTTAACAAAGGACTAGCACCTTGAAGCGTTTCCTGATTAAAAGGAACACCATCAATAACATATAACGGTTGGTTTAATCCACCTGTCAAGCCTGCCGAAAGCGGCGAAGTAACCCCACGAATGTTTAAACGAACTGGAGAACCTGGACGTCCTGAAGGTTGCGATACTTGAACACCTTTAACAAGGCCACCAAGTGCGCGATCAAAACCAACAGATCCAGTTGCTGCTTGAACAATATCGTCCGATTTAATAGAAGAAACAGCGCCAGTAACATTTTCACGTTTTTGTTTCCCGTAACCTATTAAAACAATTTCCTCTAATTGACTCAAATCTTCTTTTAAAGTAACATTAATAACAGTTTGAGAGCCAATAACTATGCGTTCTGTTTGGTATGCTAAAGAGGAAACCACTATAACTTTATGTTCAGGGTCCAGTAAAAGCTTATAGATTCCTTCAAAATTAGTAACGGTTCCTTTTTGCGTTCCTTCAATAATAACACTAACACCCGGAATTGGAAATCCATTAGAGTCTAATATCGAACCTTCCAACTCACGTTGTTGTATTAGCGGTTTTTTTGAATTGTTTGAAGTCTGAATAGGATTTTGAACTTCAAGTTTTTTTAGAACAATCTGACTTCCGAAAAACTGAAAAGAAATGCCTTTTTCTAGGAATAGTTGTTCTAATAAATCAATAACAGGCATTTTTTCAACATGTAAAGAAACGGTCTGATTTACATTTAACTCTGTACTGTTGTAAAAGAAATGTAAATCGGTTTGCGTTTCAATTTCTTGAAAAACTTGGGTTAAAGAGGCGTTGTCGGCTGATAAAGTCACTTTCTGTTTCTGTCCATAACTCGTATGCGCACTAATTTGCGCAAGACTAATAAATACAAAGAGTATCGTAAATTTCATCTTAAGATGTGATTGGTTTAAAATGCACGTTAGTACATTTCTAATTCGTTGTTTTTTCATAAGTTTACATCGATTTAATTGGTTAACAAACGGTTGAATCATTATTGATTAAAGGGAAGGTGTTGGCGCATCTTCCTTTTTTTTATATCCTATTATTTGGTGTCGGGTTTGGATATTTTAACAACACCATTATTAATCTGATATTTAAATGTTTTATATGTTTGAAAGGTTTTTAAAACCTCATTTATAGTTTCATTTCTAAACGTAGCAGTAATCATCATGGCATCTAATTCTTTATAATCATTAATGATGGTCACGTTAAATTTACGTTCTAATTTATTCGTTATAACCTTAAAGGAATCATCTATAAATAGTAACTCTCCTTTAACCCAGGCTACATATTTTTGCACATTCACCATTTCCGTAACAAGTGAGTCGCTTTCAAAGAAAACACGCTCATTAGGTTGTAATATTTTAGAATTTTCTGAAACTAGCTTACTGTAAGCTTCCACTTTTCCTTCAACTAAAACTGTAAATGTTTTGTTATCTGATTTATAGGAAGTTACATTGAATTTAGTCCCTAAAACCTTAATATCCATATCGTTACTAGAAACAATAAACGGATGTTCTTTATTTGGTGTCACTTCAAAATAAGCTTCTCCATTTAAGAAAACTGTTCTGTTTTTCTCATTTTCTATAAATTCAACTGGGTAGGTTAATTCAGAGCCGGCATTTAGGGTTACTTTGGTACCGTCTGATAAACTAACGGCAAAAGTCTTACCGTAAGGTACCATTAAAGTGTTAAAGCGCAGCGTTTTAGATTCAGAATTTGCATTTTTATAAACTAATTGTTTGTTTTTCTGCTCCGTAACGGTGTTTCCTATAGAATCGGTAATAATTGTATTTTGAACTTCATCTATAGTTTTTATTGTACCATCTTCCAATTGCAACGTAATTTTTGGAGCATCAGCCATTGGGTTTGTACTGATGAAATTGTTATAAACACCAAAACCTATTATGGAAACACCCACTAAAATAGCAGCGTATTTTAAAAGATGAGTAACACCACCAAATCGGTTGTTAGATTTTTGGTTAATTTGCTTTGAAACTTTTTCAAAGGCTAATTCTGAATTAAAATCACTTTGTAAAGCGTTTAATTCATTATTAAGTTTCACGTATGATTTAAACGTTTCCTGATTTTTAGGATTTTCTAACCACATCTTTAAGCGTTGTAAATCCGCTTCAGAAATAGAATCGTTTATGTAACTTGTAATAATTGTTTTCAAATCTTTTTTACTTATTTGTAGTTATGATGCAAAAAAAGTAATTTACCCTTAAGAAATATCAAAATTATTTTTAATATTACCAACTTCAATAAAAATTCACAATGTCCATAATGGATGAAACCCTTATAATTAATCAAATAAAGGCAGGCAACAAGATTGCTTTCAAGCAGTTGTTCGATATGCACTATGCTGCTATTTGTCTATATCTGGTGAATTTTACGAAAAATAGACCTGCAGCCGAAGATATGGCGCAAATGGTTTTTATAGATTTGTGGAATAAACGTGAAAGTATTATAATCCACACCGCTTTAAAAAGTTACTTATATAAAATGGCTTATAACCATTTTTTAATGAGTTTGCGTAAAAAGAATAAGGAAGCAACGCTTTTGGAGCAATTAAAATATGAAGCGCTTCAAACTATTGAGGCACCAACGGAATTAGAGCTAGAAAATAAAGCAAAGCGCCTACAGGCTATTATTGCCCAATTGCCAGAACGTTGTCAAGAAATTTTAAAATTGAAGATGGCTGGTTTAAAATATAAAGAGATTGCCGAAAGACTAGATTTATCTATAAAAACTGTTGAATCGCAAATGCGAATTGCTTTTATAAAAATCAGAGAAAACTATAAAGACGATATCATGCTGTTTTTATTACTGATGGATTAAGCTTTATAAGCTAACATTAAAAATGGTATCTCCAAATTATAAGCAATTTGTTGTGTTTTATGATTTAAAATGAGATGCTCTAAAAAAGTATGTTTCTTGCGCATCATGCTAAACATTTCAATATTATGCTCTTTTATATATAGTAAAACGGTTTCTAAAAATTTTGCTTCGGAGTTAGAAGAAACAAATTGATGATTAATATTTCTAAAAAAGCCTTCCAATTCTTGCTGAACACCTTTTTTATTATCATTTAAACCATCTTCTTCTGAAATATGAAGAACATCCAGTTTATAGTCATAATGTTCCGCTAGCCCTATTAAAATACTTAAATCTTCATGCTTATAAGCCGATTCGTATTTCGTAGTAAAAAGTACATCTTTAATACGTTTAATTGGCGCTCCACTAGGGACTGCTAAAACCGAAACTTGGCAACGCTGAAAAACACGTAAGGTGTTACTCCCAAAAACTATTTTCTCAAAATTAGAAGCACCTTTAGTTCCCATGATAATTAATTCTATTTGATACAATTCTACCACATTATTTATGGAAGCTACCAAATTATCATAATCTATAATAGATGCAAATGTGTGTAATAAATTATGGTTTTTGCTTTTAATATCTTCAACAAGATTTTCTAGTTTATCTTTAGAAGATTTTAGAACGGTTTCATTTAAAGAGGCCGATGTTGAACTCGACATCAATTCACCTGAAATATAATTTGATGATTTAACAACGTGCAATAAATGAAACCGGCATTCCGTGTGCATAAACAACGCCACAGCGTAATTTATAGCGTCGATGGAGTTTTTTGAAAAATCTGTTGTCAATAATATATGTCTCATTATATTGTCTGTTTTAATAAAGATACAATATAGGTTTTGAGCTTCACATTTAAACTGACAATTATCATTTTTTAATTAACTTCAATAAAGTTTTCTATTTAGTCCTCCTTTAATCTAAAAGATGTTTATTTAAAATACATTAAAATCAATTTGTCCGCTTTCCTAAAATAGTCAGCAGAAGTATTTTTAATCTTATTTACCTATAATTGGAGCTGTGGGCTTAATTTGATTTAATAATATTTAAGTGATTTAAAAAAGGATGTAAAACAAAAATCCCTAAGGCAATTGCCATCAGGGATTTTTTAGGTTGGTTGGTTAATTTTTAATTATACATTCAACTATCGAAGATAAGATTGCGTACATGGACAGTTGCTTATTCCTTGTAAAAAGTCAAAACCTATCGTTATCATGTGTGTTCCGGAATTATATCCTACCATATCGTTGAGCGTTACTTGATAAGCATAAGCAAAATAAAAATTGGATTGCTTAAGGCCAATCATAGGACCCAAATTTAAAGGGTCAAAAAACTGATCATTAAGAAAACGGTATGAGACGCCTCCCCAAAAATAGTTATCTCGCTTGTCAAACTTTCTAATTTTTATATTGACATCTGTACTAGAACGGGTATCACTGGCAAAGTATTGAAAAAAGACAGATGGTTCAAATTCTAACAGTTTATTGGCTTTACTTTGAATAATTAATCCTGAATAAGCCTGGTAGTTTAAAAGTAAATCTGGCTCTATTCCTGTAAAATTATCAATATCTTTAGGTAAAATATTATTGACATTTAAGCTAAAATAAAATCCTTTATTTCTGTATAAAGCACCTACATCAAAGTTATTATTTGAAATAGCCCTGTCGTCAGTAACCCGCGGGTCAATTATTGGGGATTCATAATTAGTTTCAAAATCTTCAATCTTAATTCTAAAACTATTCAAGTTATAAGTAAGCCCAAATGACAAGTACTGCTTCGAGTAATGATCCAAAGTAAGGTGATGTGCAAAAGAAACTCTCGCTCCTTGTTGAACTGTAAGTCCATTGCTATCATTATACAATGAAATTCCAACACCAGAGCGACTTGCTATTCTAAAATCAGCATAAACAGATTGATTATCTGGTGCACCTTTTATTCCAACCCATTGTGTTAAACCATTAGCTCTAATTCTAAGGTTGTCACCAATTCCCGCATAAGTTGGAGAAATAACAAAAGGATTATCCGCCAAATATTGTGTGAAAACAGGCAAATTTAATTCCTGGCTATAACCTTGAGCTAGGACTAAAAAAAGAGAATATATAATTAGTTTTTTCATTTAAAATCGTATTAAAATTTATAACTCTTTTTCAGTTTATCTGTACAGTGTAAAGTGACCAACAAAATCTCTATCTTCTTTAGGATCATTTAATCTAACAACATACCAGTAATCTCCAGTAGGTAGTTCTTTTCCTTTATACAAACCATACCATTTTTCACCTAAACCTAAAGTTGCAATCTTACGACCATATCGATCGAAAATATCAAATTCAAGATTTGGAAAATGTATAGCACATCCTGGTCCCCATCCATCTAAAACACCATCGCCATTTGGCGTAAAGTAATTTGGAATACACACATCAATAAAATCAAAATACCTAGATGCAATAGCCACACATCCATTACTGTCTGTAACAGTTACTGTGTACGTTCCAGATTCCGAAATAATAAACGTGCTGGTACTTCCATAATCTACACCGTTAAGCGTATAAATATAGTCTCCAGAACCTCCTGTTGCTGTTGCAATGATTTCATTAATAACACCATCACTTATTACTAAAGTTAATGGATCAAAATGTTCTACATTGAAAAGTGGTGTTCTTTGAATACAACCATTAGTATGTCTCACATCAATATAATGATCGTTTCCAGACAGTACATCTATAAATACATTGCTTGCTTGATATGGCGCTCCGTTTAAAGAATAGTCTAATTGACTAGGATCAGTACTATCATCAACAAGTACCGTTACGACATTTCCTTGTGCATTGTTTACACAACCATACTCGACTTCAACTGTAGGATCGATATTAATAGAATCCTCCATATCTGTCACATCCAGTTCGTACTCACAACCATTAGCATCTCGCACAAAAACTATGTGATCTCCGCCAGCTAATCCTGTAAAAGTATAATCTGTTACGCCGGGAGCTAAAGTTGTATAAGGACCATTATAGTCGTCTAAACTTACTGAATAAGGTGCTGTTCCTCCCGTTATATCAACTTGAAATTCACCATTTAAATCACCCGAACAAATTTCATCAAGAATAGATAGCGGATCAACCGTTATGAATACTGGATCTGGTTCGGTAATTGTATGTGTCAGGTTTATAAAACATAGTCCGTCATCTACAGTAACTATGTAGGTTCCAGCTGCCAAGCCATTAAACTCACCACTATCGAAAAACTGATTCGATTGCGGCGATATTGCATATCTAATATCACCAGAACCTCCTGTTGCAGCTACTACTATACTTCCATCTCTTCCTCCAAAACACGACACATTTGTAAATGTATACGGAGCAGTTAAAGGGGTATCTGGTTCATCTATTTCAAAAGGTGCTGATGTTTCTGCACAGTCTACACCGCTTTCCACATAAACTAAATATGTTCCTGCTGCTAGATTAGAGAATACACCCGGGTTAGTTTGGGTTGGAGCAGGAATTATATTATTTCCAGCACTATCTTGTAAGGTGTAAGTATAGTTCCCTAAACCACCCTGTGCCACAGCATTAACTGCGCCTGTGGTTTCTCCGGTACAAACAAAACCATTAATTACGTCTATATCTATTTCTAAAGCTGGTAGTGGATCGATAGTTATCTGATTAGATATTACAGATATACAACCATTAGCATCTTCTACATAATATTGATACGTTCCAACAGGGACTGCAAATGGTCCTGTAGTTGTTGTAAATGGTCCAAAAACCGTTGTGAAATTAGGATCATCACTATACGTATATGGTCCTGTTCCTCCAGAAGCCGTTAACTCTAACGTGGCTTCAGTTAAACAAGTTTGAGATGTTACTTTCACCAAATCAGCTTCTATTGCTGTTGGTTCAAAAATTACAATTTGCGCGGTCGTGAAACTACAGTTATAGCCATCTTTAATAAGTACTTCATAAGTTCCAGCACCTAAACCTGTAAATACAGGATTCGTTGTTGGTCCAGACTCTGTATTTGTTGGCGTAAGTACATTTATTAAGGTATATGTATAATTACTGCCTTGACCTCCTGTAACATTAGACACTGTAATGGTGGCATTGGTATCACCAAAGCACAATAAGGTCGTTATGTCTGCTGAAACTACCGCGTTTATTGGATCTGGAATTGCTAATGATACCGTTGTTGTAGCTATACAACCACTGCTATCTCTAACGCTAACTATATAATCTCCAGCTACTAATCCTGTAAATTCAAAAACAGGGCTAAACGGCGTTATAATAGCACCACTTGTAAGTTCCAGTTGGTATTCATAACCACCTGGCCATCCACCAGAAGCACTTGCCGAAATTGTACCATCATTGTTTCCACTCACACAGGTAATTTCTGTATGGGTTGCAGTAACACCTAGAATATTAGGTGGTCCTGTAATTGTAAAGTTTTTAGTTATAGTACAAAAAGGCGTGTTCACTAAAGTCGCATTTATTGTATAGGTACCAGAAGCCAATCCTGTAACCGCAATAGGCCCTGCATTTGGCGTTGTTCCTGTTGCAACAACATTTCCAAGCGCATCAAGAACATCATAACTGAAAGGACCAGATTCATCTGTTGGGTTTGGCGATCTATCAATAAATGTCATATTAACACTACCATCAAGCGCATCCGAACAGGTAACATCTACTACAGAATCCACTGTAAGATCGAATGTGTTTGGTTCGTTTATATAGTGAACCGTTTGTAAACTACATCCGGTATTTAAATTTGTAACTGTGATGATGTAGTTTTCGACTGGTAAGCCTGTAAAAACACCTGTTGTATTTGTTTGAATAGATCCAGTAGAATCTTCTAATTCAAATTCTAAATCGGGTGTGCCACCAGTACTTGAAACTGTAACCGTTATGTCTTGATTATTTGTACAAGTAATACCCGTATCTACGGTTACCGTTAAATCATCTATAGATACAAAAGGTAAAATAGTAGCCGATGTACTTCCTACACAGCCATTATCATCATAAACATTAATATCGTAAGTACCACCTGCTAAATCAGTTTCGGTGTACACGTTATTTGTGCCAGATTGAACCGGAACACCAGCCGCATTAATAAACTCATATACGGTATATGTTCCTGAACCTCCTGTTACTGGATCTATAGTAATTGTGGCGTAGTTTGTAGCATTTGTTCCTGCTGTACAGCCATACTCAACAACTGAATCTACAGTAACTACTATTTGATTTGGCTCACCTACCGTAATAGTTTGTGTTGCAAAGCAATTTCTACCCGAATTAACTTGAACGGTATATGTTCCTTCTTCTAATCCTGTGAATACATTTGAGTTTTGAACTGGTGCCGTGCTTGGTCCAGCAATAATTTCATACGTATATATTGGATTATCATCGTTACCTGGTATTAAGTCTACCGTAATTAAACCATCATAACCTCCAAAGCATGTTGCATCGGTTGGTGTTAATGTAAAGTCGACTGGCGTTGGTGCTTCTAATGTAACCGAAGCATCATTTGTACATCCTGTAACCGTATCTTCTACTGTTATCGTATAGGTTCCTGAAGGCACCCCAGAGAATACATTTCCTGTTAAAGTGATTCCTGCATTTGGATTAATACTATATGTATATGTTCCGCTACCGCCTGTTGCTGAAACAGTAATTATACCGTCATCATCCGCACAACTTGCTAATGCCGTAACATTAGGTGTTTGATCTAAAGCTGGATAAATTTCAAAGGTAATAGGCACTGCATTAGTACAACCATTTCCATCTTTAATAGTAACGGTATAAGTTCCCGCTGAAGCCACTGTAAATGTTGGACTAGCTTGGAAGCCATTTCCTATAGAATAGCTAAATGGTGCTATTCCCGTCGGATTTGTTACCGTAAATTCAAATCCAGTTGTAACCGTACATTGGTTTATGGCGAATGCTGGAACCGTTGCTGTTGGCAAAGGGTCTGTATCTATAACAACATCAATTTGAGCTGTACAACCTTGACTATCCATAACCCAAACATCCCAATCGGTGCTCGTTGCTGGATCTAAAACAGCAGATGCACTACTAGAATAACCTGCTGCAAGAGGTGCTGAACCATCTAATACAAAAGCGTATTGATACGGTGCTGTACCCCCTGAAGCTTCAACTGTTACTTGCGCACCAAAATTACAATTGGCGTTAATATTAATTGTTTCTACTAAAGAAACAGCCGTAGGTTGGGTAACTTCAACTGTAGATGTTGCAGTACAACCAGTGGTTTCATCTGTAATAACAATTGTATAAGTACCTGCTGGCAAACCAGCTTCAGTAATAGTTGTATTAGTTTGACCAGTAACTGCTATGCCTCCATTAAATTCATAAGTAAATAAGTTAGAAAAATTAGCAACTTCAAATGTAACTTCACCATCACTAACTCCAAAACAACTTACATTGTCTACTACGAATCCTGAAACCGTAATATTCGTAACAGGAATCACTGTATAATCCTCAGTATAATAACAGCCATTAGCATCGCTAACTGTAAACACATACGTATCTGGTGCTAAACCTGTAAATATACCGGTTGTTAGGCCTGTTATGTTTCCAGTAGCTGTTGCTGGAGCAATTATTTCATAAGTTAAAGGACCTACACCATTAGTCGTGGTTAAAGTAACATCACTTTCCGTATTTATACATGTTACAGTTGTTGCTGTAAAGTCTAAATCTGTTGGTATGCTTAAAGCTGGAACAATAACATTTATTGGCGTACCTATAATACAACCGTTTGCATCTTTTACATGAGCCGTTACAGTCCCATCAACTGTTGTAGAATATGTGTTGGTTGTTGTATAATTAATACCATCAAAACTATAAGTATATGGAGCTGTACCGCCACTACCTGTAATAGTTATAATTGCAGGTTGGGTTGCGTTTCCGGCTCCACAAGTTAAGCCTTGCGTTAAATCTCCAGTACCAGTTACAAGAGTTGGTTCTGTAATAGTTACAGGTAATGTGCCATCACAATTTTTACCATCTCGAACGATAATCGTATACGTACCCGCAGCTAAACCTTCAAACAAGTTTGATGTTTGGAAAGTAGTTCCACCATCAATACTGTATTGGTAAGGAACTAAACCATTTGCTGGTGTTACGGTAATACTTCCATCGCTACCACCATTACAACTAACATTCGTATGAATTTCGGTAAGTGTTGGTGCTGTATTTGGCGTTACTACTACGCCACTTGAAATAGCTGTACAACCTTGTGAATCTGTAACCTGGAATATATAAGTTCCATCTATAGTCGCAGTATAAGTTGGACCAGCCAAAACAGTGTAAGTAGTTCCGCCATCAGTACTTACTTCATAGGTGTTGTACGTTCCTGTTCCACCAGAAGGTGTTAAAGTAATTGTAGCATCGGCTGTACATGTTAAATCGACATCTAAAACCGCATCTAATAATACTGGTGGCTCTACTAAAAGTGTATCGGTTGCAATACACCCATTCGCATCTTGAATACTTAATGTATACGTACCTGCTGCTGTAATTGTAAATGTTGGATCTGCTTGAAATGCACCTCCCATACTATAGGTTACACCTGAAGGATCAAATGTTGTTCCTGATAAAGTGATGTTAAATGGCGTACCGTCAAAACACACTTGAGGAACTGGGTCTATTGTAGGATCTGCGTCTCTTATAATTGTAACTGTATCAAACTTTTCACATCCATACGCGTCTTTTACATAAACATCGTAAGTACCTGCCGCTAAATCGAAGGTGTTTGGATTACCCCAATTTGCAAGAACTGGTGCGTTTCCAGAAGTAACTACTTGATATTGATACGGTGACGTACCATCAGTTGCAGTGGCACTAACACTACCAAGCTCGTTACAATTTTCGTTTGTAGGCGTTGATAAGGTTATACCTAATTCAATTGCAGATTCTGTAATATTAAAAGGTATGGTTACTGCACCACAACCCGCATTAGGACCAGATGTTTCCGTAATAACAACCACATAGTTACCAAAAGGTAATGGCCCTAGATTTACAACATCAAAAGTTCCATTTGCAGGAATAACAGCCGTTCCGTTGGTTCCTACTATTGGTGCTAAAGTGAAAGCATCAATTACTTCATAACTTACGTCTACATCTGTTCCATATACACTATTAATAGTAAATGAAACATTTCCATCGGCAGCTCCTGTACAGGTAATATTATTTTCTGTTACAGCGCTTGTTGTTAATGTTGAATTTGTTGGAATTGGAAGTAAAGCCGTTTCATAATAATAACATTTAGTATCATCATCATACACTATAAATGTATACGTTACACCAGGAATCAAACCTGTAAACGTAGTTGAAATTGGCGTGCCAGCACCTAACTGCCAAATAGCCGAACCTCCAGGTATACCATCCCATGTCATTCCTGACCCTGTATATATAGCAAAATAAAATGGCCCAACACCTGTCATAGTTGACGCCGCACCGATAGTCACATCTGCCGAACCGCCAGTGGCACAATCAACAGTAGGAGAAATATCTATATCCAAATCATCTGGCGGTGATGCCACCATAATATTTTGTTCTATAAGTGTACATCCGTTTGCATCGGTAATGATAATTTCATAAAGGCCGAAATCAACAACTTCAAAAACTTGAGTCGTACCGGTTTGATTGAGTATTTCTTCATCATAACCATTCGCACCTGTAACATGATAGGTATAATTAGGTGTGCCACCTATAACACTGTTTATTATAATTCTTCCTAAAGACACACCAGTTGAACTACATGTGATTGGGTCTACATTAAAATCTAAAACTATTGGATCCGGTTCGATAATAGTAATCGTTTCCGTATCCTCACAGCCTTTAGCATCGGTTACTGTAATAGTATAATCACCAGCAGCTAAGCCAGAGGTTTGTGTACCGTAATTAGTTCCTGTCGTGTCATTATTAACATTAATAACGAAAGGTGCTAAACCAAGTGTAGTATTAATTGTGATATCTAACGCGCCGGTTTCTTCGCCATTACAATTAATATCTTGTGATACTGTTACCGCTGTAATGTCTGGAATAGTAGCAGGATTAACGGTAACAGGTGCTGTTGTTTGAGTACAACCATTGGCATCGGTAATTAAAAATTGGTAAGTACCTGCAACAGTTGTTGTAAACGGTGATCCGGCAATAGGTGTATATGTTGTACCACCATCATCACTAACCTGATATGTATAAGCTGCATTACCACCTGAAACTGTAATATCAATAGAGGCAGCTTCGGGTAGAGAACACGTAATATCTTTAGTTAAAAGTGCACTTACACTTAAAGGAGCAAATACCTCAATATCTGTTGGGCTAACAGCTGTACAACCATTAGCATCCATTATGGTCACCGTGTAAGTTCCTGGTGTATTTACGGTAAACGTACCATTATTTTGGTAAGAAGCACCGCCATTAATACTGTATTGTAAAGGCGCTGTTCCTGTTCCTGTAGCTGTAAATGTAAAGCCTGATGCTACTGAACATTGGTTTGTAGGAATGCTTGGTACTGAAACTGTTGGCGCAGCTTCTGCTACTATAGTAACCGTTGTCATTTCCGTACATCCATTAGCATCTAGTACATAAACATCCCAAACTAAATCGGCACCTGAATTGGTATTAACTACAATCGGGTTAGCCGATGCGTAATCAGCAACAACTGGTGCTGTAGCGCCAGATAAAACTGCTGCATAGTTATAATTTGGTGTTCCATCTGTAGCCGATACTGAAATTTGAGAATTATAGTCATTACAATGTACATTGGTTGCTGTTGCTGTAAGAGCTAAAGCATCCGTTGGTTCCGTAATTGTAATGGTTTCTGTAGCTGTACAACCTGTGGCTGTATCGGTTACTTCAATAATATAGGTGTCATTATCTAAACCAGTAAGGTCTATTGGAGACGTTCCTGTTGTAACTGCTCCACCATTTATGGTGTATGTAAACCCTGTGGTATTAGTTACATTAAACTGTATTGCTCCGGTACTATCGCCAAAACATAACACATCGCTCAACTTCACTGCTGAAACTGTAATATTAATTACGGGATCAATAGTTAAAGATTCTGTGTGATAACAGCCATTTTCATCAGTTACAGTAAAGACATAGGTATCTGGTGTTAAACCTGTAAAGATACCTGATGTTGCGCCTGTTATATTTCCTGTAGCTGCTGCAGGTGAAATAATTTCGTAAGTTAATACGCCTACGCCATCTGTAGCGGTTAAGGTTACTTCACTATCCGTAACTAAACAGGTAACAGCTGTTGCTGAAAACGTTAAATCTGTTGGTCCGTTTAATTGTAAAATAATAATAGAATCGCCCGCCGTACAACCATTAGCATCTTGTACCGAATAGTTTATGGTCTGGTCTGTACCATTATCATTTACGTTTAATGTATTTGTTGCCGTGTAAGCAGATCCATTAAAACTATACGTGTATGGTGCTGTTCCTGTTGTTGGTGTATCAATAGTTACTACTGCTACTTGTGGTGTATTAGTGGCACTACAAGTAAAAGTTGTTGCCGAAGCAGAAACAACTAAAGCCGTTGGTTCTGTAATCGTAACCGAACCATCAAAAATACAGTCTTTAGCATCTTGAACTTGATAGTTATAAGTTCCTGCTACTAATCCAGTATATAATGACGTTGCAGTAAATGCACTACCATCAAAACTATAGGTATAAGGTCCAACGCCTCCTGAAGGGATAATTTGAACCGATCCTGTAGCATCCCCAAAACAAAGAACATTTACTACAGTTTCAGTAGCAGTTGGATTTACTATAGGATTAATCGTTATAACATCAGATAATGAGGTACAACCTCTATCATCCGTAATTTGGAATTGATACGTTCCATCTGCATTTGCAATATGCGTGAATGGTGATGTAACGGTTCCTAAATCGGTAAAAGCTCCGCCGTTATAAGATACTTCATAAGTATATGGTGCATAACCTCCCGAAATAGTTCCTGTAATTTCACCATCTGGCGAAACTGTACAATCTAATTCTTTAGTTATAGATGTGTTTATTGTTAACTGATCTTCAATGGTTTCAGTGGCTAAAATAACGGTACAACCATTAGCATCTCTAACTATAATATCATAACTGCCCGGTGTTAAACCAGCGAATGTATTATTTGTTGTAAATGCTCCGCCGTTAATATTATATTCATAAGGAGCTAAACCATCGGCAGCAGTAACTTCAATAGTTGCGCCATTGGTGGCATCATAACAATAGTCTGATGTTGTTGCAATACTTGCTGTTGGTGTTAAAGGTGCCAATATTTCAAGTGGGAAAGTATCCGAACAACCATTAATATCTGTTGCGCGAACAATATAATTTCCTTCAGGAACATTAGTTAAGATCCCATTACTTGGGAAAGTATTAATTAAAACCGATGCAGCATCTAATAATTCATAAGTAAATGCTGGCGAACCTCCCGTTGCTGTTGCTGTAACTGTAGAACCTACAAGACATGTAACTGGTGTCGCGGTTGCAGTTACTTCTAAAACTGAAGGAGCTTCAATAAGTTGCGTAAATGGCACACTACAACCTGCTGTAGCACCACCATCATAACTAACAAGAACATTATATGTTTGGGCTCCCAATCCTGTAATAATATAAGGTGATGTCATTTGCGTATTCCATGTAACACCGTTATCTATAGAATATTGATAGCCTATTGCAGGGTCATAATTTTGAGCAGATATAGTAATCGTTCCATCTTCTTCACCAGCACAAGTTACATTCGCTGTATTTAACACTTGAGCGCTAAAAGCATTTCCAGTTGCTACTACAAAAGGGAACTCAACTTCTGTTACACATACTTTAGGTAATTGGAATACCTTAATATCATCTATCGCAACATCGTTACCGTCTACTTGTTGCACATTGGATCTAACAATAAACTTTAAACTCGAGTTTGCACCAGGATCCAACGTCATAGGTGTTAACGGAAATTGAATCCAATTTTCTGTTTTAGGAATTTCTCCTGTACTAAAAGATGATATCTCATTTCCTCCTGCATCCACTAAAGCAACCGTTAAATCGGGGTTAGCTCCACTTCTACCCGTTCTGAGTAAGTTGATGGCAAAAAATTCGACATTAATAGGTTGATTAGGAATAATATCATTAATCTCCTTCTCATATAAAGATGCTGTTACTGGAATTTTATCACCAATATTAACAACTAAAGATCTCCCTTTCGGTATATTAGTAGGGTTTGGCGTATGATCTCCTGGTTGCAACCAAGTTCCAAATGGATGCATAACTTGAGAGGTTACCGAATAATCGCCGTCGTTGATATTTGGTGCACCATTACATTGTGTTGCTGCAACTTGTCTTTCAAAGCAGTAGTATGTTGTATTTATACCAGGCGACGTGGTGTCTTCACCATAGCCAAATGTTTCGTATAATAAATTACTAAATGTTGGCACAGAATTTAGCCCATACTCCACAGTAATTGTATGTGGGCCATCAGGCACATTTATAAATGTAGTTGGATCGGCTGTGTTTGTATTTTCAACACCATCTAAATAATACGTGTAGTCAAAATTACTAGTTCCTGGATTTGTTACCGTAACTGTTGCATTGGCAGAGCCATCACAATTATAATCTGGTTCGTTAACAGTAATTGTTGGTGCTACCGGTTCAGGGTCTAAAATAATTTCTGGCATAGCAAAAATACAACCATTGCTATCTCTTATATATAATGTATAAGTTCCAGGGGTAACATAAGCTTCATTTGTAGTAACCCATGTGTTCTGATTATCAAAACTATATTCATAAAGAGGTGTTCCACCTTGTGGATTGGTAATTCTAACCATTCCTTCTCCCGAAGGACCACATCCCGCCAATTCCGAAACGCCAGCGGAAGCTGTTAAAGCTGTATCTGGTTGCGATATAATTACGTCAACAGAATCTGTAAAACACTCAACCCCATTAATTTCGTATTTAATTCTCGTAGCATATGTTCCTTCAGTAAGATTTGAAAATGTAGAATTTGCGCTATATGAAACACCACCATCAATACTATAAGTAATAGTATAACCATTAGCATTTGTAACATCAAATTCAATGCTTCCTGAATTATAGCCATAACACAAAATATCGGTATGATCTACTGTAAAAACGGGTTGTGGAAGCGCTTCAACTGTAATTGTTGTTGTTGCTCTACAATTATTGAAATCTTGTACAACTATATCGTAAACACCTGGAGTTGTAACATCAATTTCTGCTGGCGTTTGAAATTGCGGATCTCCGTTAACAAAGTATATATATGGAGGCGTCCCTCCAACAGGATAAACTGTAATTTCACCATCTTCACAAGTTAATGGCGTTGTTAAAGCAGATGTAGCCACTAATAAATCAGGCTCAACTATTGATATATTTACCGTTTCAGTACAACCATCTTCCGTTGTTACAAGCCCGGAATAATCTCCTGGATTTAGATTTGGAAACAGATAATTATTTTCTGTAATTGGCCCTACACTATTAACTTCCGTCCCTGCATCATCGTACAACGTGAAGAAGTATTGTGGACGTACATCATTAGCTGCTAAACGAATACTCCCTTTATCGCCAAAACAAAGTGGTTGGTTTACTGTAGTTGAAACCGTAAAATTTCTATCTCTAATGGTAACATCTGGCACTGTAAAAACACATGGGTTCAGGTCAACAACATCTTGTCTAACATATACGGTATACGTACCACCTGTAACTATTTCAAAACTATTACTTGATTGAAAGTTTACATTATCAATACTGTATTCATATCCATTTGGTACGCCACCGACTGTTATTTGTCCTGGAGTTGTACATATTATGTCATTACTTGTAACTGTAGGGTTTAATATGTTTTGATAAACATTAAAGTAAAATTGACTAAAACATCCGTCATAATTAATGGTTATTCTAAATTCTCCCGCAGAATTAGCATTAAATGATCTACCTTGACCTACTTCACTCCATGTACAAGATACATTTTCATTAGCACAATTTATATTACCAACTGGGTCACAGCTTCCTTCATCCAATTGCTCCCAAATTATAGAATCTGCATCCGTAATATTTGTATCAATAAAATGCGAATCGTTTGCGCCACATAAAAATATATTGGGCAAATCTTTACCATTATTTGGGCAGGTAACAACTTGGTCCGCACCTTCACCTGCTGCAATAACTGGATTTACTAAAATTGCGTCATTAAAGTTAGTAACCTCAAATATTTGATCTATTGATTGGCAAGGAGCCCTCGCGTCATTATGAACATAGTATGTTCCCACTTCCGATACTGTAATCGTTTGACCTGTACCAATTACTGGTGTTCCAGTAGGACTGCTTGACCACGTATAACCATCGTAGTCATCTGCTGCTGTTAATTCTACAGTGTTTCCACAAAGAATAACACTTTCTCTAAAAATACAACCATCAACATCTGCTAAAAAATTGGTTGCTTGAGGAATTAATAAACAACCTGTATTAGTATTTACACTAGGATCGTCTGAGATTTCGAAACTAGGGTTTTGTATACCACTATAAGTAGCAAAAGCTTGATTTTGTATTATGTTAGAACACATATCACTTAATTCGTTACAGTTTTCAACTACCGAAACATGAATTCTAATTTCACTGATAGGGTCCTCTTGCTCTACAACAGAGTTATCAATATTGAATATGAGTTCTCTTATTGTTGGATCATATGTATGAGTTACACCTGGAGGTAGCGTACCTAAATCTGCTGGGTAATCAAAGTTTACATTAATAGGAAGGATATCTCTAATAACGAGATTATTGGCATCATCGTTTCCAACATTCTCAAAACCAATAACATAATTTAAGGAAGTTGATAAACCAACGGTTTGGTTACCAATATCATTTCCGGCATCATCTTGAACAACTTTAGTAAGTACTATTTTAGGTTCAATAACATCGACTGCAAAAGCAAAGAAATATGCAAAATATTGATCTTGTCTACTTTCCATAGTTATATTAGCGGAATTAGCGCTATTTCCTATAAGACTAGTGGCATTTGGAACAGGCATAATACCCGTATCAAAGCCTAAAGTATTGTAACTATCAGGTATTCTATTATTAACCAAACCATTAAGATCCGTAACTTTGGAGTTAAAAAAGTTGTTCCAACCTCTGTCGGCAGTAGACATATAAGATCCATTTATTAATAAACGATCTCGACTAATTTGTTGATCCCCTTCTAAAGCAGCAAATGCAAAATTGGCACGTACTGGAATTGGACCTGGAGGCGTGGTAAAGCCAGTAATTGGAACCGTAACATCATTAGCCGCATTTACAGAACTAAAACCATCAAAACTCGTAATATATTTACCTGGTAAGGATGGATCTTCATAAACCACAAATAAGGACCATCCTGCAGATTGTCCAGTTCCATTCCCATAATTTTGAGTCCTCCCCTGTTCTGTAGAAACATTTGCAACCGTATAATAGCCTAAATTATTACCCAAACCCGAAACAATGGCTGTTACATCCGCATAACAAGCATACGGTAAACTATTTCCAGTAACTGTTCCATTAGCATCATAAATGATTGTCCCAGTAATATCATTGTACCCACCTGTTGGTCCTTTAAATTTAACCTGTGTCTTCGGGGTACTCCCTGCATTTACCGCGCCCCAATATAATCCCGCATGAACTATTTGATAACAATCAATATTAGGCACTTCGAGTTCCGCACTACTTGAATTGAAGGTAGTAGAATCACCATCAATATCAACATAAATCATATTTACTGAAGCATTGGAAGTACTTCCACTGTAGGGATTTGAAGCATGTTCACTTAAAAGGTTATTACCAATAAGGCGAATATCTCCTTTTAAGGTTTGATCAAATCTAGGCGTAAATGGCACATAATTTTGAGCAAAAGATTGCAAGCTCAAAAGAAGTATGGTTACAATAAAGCCAATCTTAAAAAAAGTAGGTTTTTTCATGGTAATTATATTTTAAACCATTTCATCAACATTAGGGGTGTAATGAAGCGTAATTTGGTCAAATTGGTTGGTTTATTTAATTTTCAATTTTAACAACAGACATATTGCCATTGTATGGCTTATCGCCTTTTGTTTGTAATTTATTCATTGCTTCTTCTACATAATCAAACTTCTCATAATAAATATAATATTTACTTGAATTGACATCAAAGAAGAAATTAATGTTTTTCTGTCCAGTAGAAACGACTTTTTCCAAAAAGGCATCTCTATCTATAACATTGTCATGCACGGCAATGATCATATAAAAACCATTGTCCACATTTTGTACACTCTTTAAAATTTGCACATTACTGCTTTGTTTTTCACCAAAGTTAAAATCTTCAACAGCTAATGGAACAGAACTTATAGGCGTATTTTGTTTAATTCGTTGTAAAGAAGACTTGTCCTTTAAGAATCTATCTTTTTCATTATCGAATTGAGCACGTTTAATTCGTCGTTTTCTTTCTATTTCTGTTTGAATATTAATAGTTTCTAAAGTTGTAATTAGTCTAGCTTTAGCTTTCTCTAATTGCTGTTGTTCAGTTTTTATGTCTTGAATAGTTTCTAAATAATACTTACTAGTAGCATCACCTCTATTAGAACCTATTTTAATTCTTTGAATATATAAACTCTCCAACTCTTTTATTCTTTTATTACTTTCCGCTATCGCTGTATCTAAATCCGCTTGCAATGCTCCCAAAGCTCTATTTTCTGCTGAAATACTCTTAAATGGTTTTGGTTCTAAATAAATACCCTGCTCACTTAAGTCATTTTCCTCCTTAAGATCTTTCAGGTCTTTATTTTTAGAAATTACAATTTCATTTAATTTAACTAATAAAGCTTCTTGTTCTTTTCTAGTATCTTTAGTTGACTCTGCAATAGCAAACATTGATTTAGCCAATTCATCTTTTTGGGCTATTTGAAAATTTGCTTTAGCTTTTGCCTCCTCTAATAATCTTGCTTGTTCTTCTGCTCGAGCTTGCGCGGCTATCCCTGCTAATCTAGCTTCTTCATCCGCTTGAGCTTGAGCTGCTGCTTCCGCTGCTAGTCTCGCTTCTTCATCTGGTTCAGCTAGGGCCGTTACTTCCGCTGCTAATCTAGCTTCTTCATCCGCTTGAGCTTGAGCTGCTGCTTGTCCTGCTAATCTAGCTTCTTCATCCGCTTGAGCTTGAGCTGCTGCTTGCGCTACCAATCTTGCCTCTTCATCTGCTTGAGCTTGAGCCGCTTC
>NZ_AFXZ01000068.1 GCF_000224335.1 Bizionia argentinensis JUB59
TTTATCATGTAAATATACGAAGTATAAACATTTTAGAACAAAAAAAATCCTCTTCAGTTATGAAGAGGATTCTTAAAAAAGGCGGCGACCTACTCTCCCACGAGATGCAGTACCATCGGCGCAAACGGGCTTAACTACTCTGTTCGAAATGGTAAGAGGTGAGCCCCGTCGCTATAACCACCTTAAGTTATAGCTTGGGTAATAGGGTTTAATCCCTATTACTTCAGCGTTCCATATAAAAATGGAACAAATATCTTAACATATTGAAAAAGAATTACATGATTTGTTTGTAAACTGATATAAAAAAACAGGCGTACAATAAGCCTATGGGTTATTAGTACTACTCGGCTATGACATTACTGCCTTTACACCTATAGCCTATCAACGTGGTAATCTCCCACGACCCTTTAAAGAAATCTCATCTTGTGGTGGGTTTCGCGCTTATATGCTTTCAGCGCTTATCCCTTCCAAACGTAGCTACCCAGCAATGCTCCTGGCGGAACAACTGGTACACCAGAGGTTTGTCCAACTCGGTCCTCTCGTACTAGAGTCAGATCCACTCAAATTTCTAACGCCCACTGTAGATAGAGACCGAACTGTCTCACGACGTTCTGAACCCAGCTCGCGTGCCACTTTAATGGGCGAACAGCCCAACCCTTGGGACCTTCTCCAGCCCCAGGATGTGACGAGCCGACATCGAGGTGCCAAACCCCCCCGTCGATATGAGCTCTTGGGGGAGATCAGCCTGTTATCCCCGGAGTACCTTTTATCCTTTGAGCGATGGCCCTTCCATGCGGAACCACCGGATCACTATGCTCTACTTTCGTACCTGATCGACCTGTATGTCTCTCAGTCAAGCTCCCTTATGCCATTGCACTCTACGCACGATTACCAACCGTACTGAGGGAACCTTTAGAAGCCTCCGTTACTCTTTTGGAGGCGACCACCCCAGTCAAACTACCCACCAAGCACTGTCCCCTTTTTTGAAGGGTTAGAATCTAGATAAGCAAAGGGTGGTATTTCAACAATGACTCCACAACGCCTAGCGACGCCACTTCAAAGTCTCCCACCTATCCTACACATTACTTATCCAAAGCCAATACTAAGCTATAGTAAAGGTTCA
Organism: Bizionia argentinensis JUB59; assembly: GCF_000224335.1. Lineage (GTDB taxonomy): Bacteria > Bacteroidota > Bacteroidia > Flavobacteriales > Flavobacteriaceae > Algorimicrobium > Algorimicrobium argentinense. The sequence goes on from NZ_AFXZ01000068.1 coordinate 1,124, forward strand.
CGGGGTCTTTTCGTCCCACAGCGGGTAATCGGCATCTTCACCGATACTACAATTTCACCGAGCTCATGGTTGAGACAGTGTCCAGATCGTTGCACCATTCGTGCAGGTCGGAACTTACCCGACAAGGAATTTCGCTACCTTAGGACCGTTATAGTTACGGCCGCCGTTTACTGGGGCTTCATTTCAGATCTTCGCCGAAGCTAAACCCTCCACTTAACCTTCCAGCACCGGGCAGGTGTCAAGCCATATACGTCATTTTTCAATTTAGCATAGCTCTGTGTTTTTGATAAACAGTCGCCTGGACTCTTTCACTGCGGCCCATCTTGCGATGGGCGACGCTTCTCCCGAAGTTACGCGTCTATTTTGCCTAGTTCCTTAACCATGAATCTCTCGAGCTCCTTAGAATTCTCATCCCAACTACCTGTGTCGGTTTAGGGTACGGGCTGCTTCACTCGCTTTTCTTGGAAGTCGATTTGCTGGATTATCACCGCAGCCGTAGCTTTAGTGTACTATCGGAGTGTTACCACATCCTTCAACGTACTATTCCGTCAGTACGCACCAACTTTTCGCCTCCGTCACTTTTAGTGTGAGCAGGTACAGGAATATTAACCTGTTGTCCATCCACTACCCCTTTCGGGTTCGCGTTAGGTCCCGACTAACCCTCAGCTGATTAGCATAGCTGAGGAAACCTTAGTCTTTCGGAGTGCGGGTTTCTCGCCCGCATTATCGTTACTTATGCCTACATTTTCTTTTGTAGCTTCTCCAGCAAGCCTCACGACTCACCTTCGACGACACTACAATGCTCCCCTACCACTTATAAATAAGTCCATAGCTTCGGTAATATGTTTATGCCCGATTATTATCCATGCCGAACCGCTCGACTAGTGAGCTGTTACGCACTCTTTAAATGAATGGCTGCTTCCAAGCCAACATCCTAGCTGTCAAAGCAGTTCAACCTCGTTATTTCAACTTAACATATATTTTGGGACCTTAGCTGATGGTCTGGGTTCTTTCCCTCTTGGACTTGGACCTTAGCACCCAAGCCCTCACTGCTGATTAACATTTTATAGCATTCGGAGTTTGTCAGGAATTGGTAGGCGGTGAAGCCCCCGCATCCAATCAGTAGCTCTACCTCTATAAAACTATAAATCAACGCTGCACCTAAATGCATTTCGGGGAGTACGAGCTATTTCCGAGTTTGATTGGCCTTTCACCCCTACCCACAGGTCATCCGAAGACTTTTCAACGTCTGGCGGTTCGGTCCTCCATTTAGTGTTACCTAAACTTCAACCTGCCCATGGGTAGATCACACGGTTTCGCGTCTACCACTACTAACTAAAGCGCCCTATTCAGACTCGCTTTCGCTACGGATCCGGACCTGAAGTCCTTAACCTTGCTAGCAACGGTAACTCGTAGGCTCATTATGCAAAAGGCACGCCGTCACCCCCTAAAGGGCTCCGACCGCTTGTAAGCGTATGGTTTCAGGTTCTATTTCACTCCCTTATTCAGGGTTCTTTTCACCTTTCCCTCACGGTACTAGTTCACTATCGGTCTCTCAGGAGTATTTAGCCTTATCGGATGGTCCCGACTGTTTCATACAGGATTACTCGTGTCCCGCACTACTCAGGATACCACTATGTTTGTCTTCTTTACCTATACGGGACTATCACCCTCTTTGGTTGCTTTTTCCAAAGCATTCTAATTCATATGACATTCAATATCGTGGTCCTACAACCCCAAATTTGCCGTAACAAATCTGGTTTGGGCTAATCCGCGTTCGCTCGCCGCTACTTACGGAATCACTATTGTTTTCTTCTCCTCCGGGTACTTAGATGTTTCAGTTCTCCGGGTTTGCTTGCCTTACGGCATAACATGTCTTCAACATGCTGGGTTGCCCCATTCGGATATCTGCGGATCAATTTGTATGTGCCAATCCCCGCAGCTTTTCGCAGCTTATCACGTCCTTCATCGCCTCTGAGAGCCTAGGCATTCCCCATACGCTCTTATTTAGCTTATTGTACTATTTGCTTTTTTAATGAGTTTACTGTAATTAATTAAAAGCTCGTAAACCTTAATTAATTACGTTTTTTAATTCTAAATTAGACGATTCTAATTTAGAATTTCATGTATCTTTTTCAATATGTCAATGAACGTTTGTTCTCTAATATACATTAGAGACCTCAATTCGGTTGTCTTTCAATTAAATTGACAGCTTTCCTTTTGAGATACACACCTTGGTGTGTATTTGGTGGAGAATATCGGAGTCGAACCGATGACCTCCTGCGTGCAAGGCAGGCGCTCTAGCCAGCTGAGCTAATCCCCCATGTCTTGATGAAAATCCGAAATCTAAATTCCAATTTCCAAAAAGGAGAGGTATCTCAACTTCTAAAATTTCCTTTCAATATGTAATGAACGTTTTAATATTTAATGCTATCTCTAACATTCAATATTACTGTGTTTTTTTTGTAGTCTCAGGCAGACTCGAACTGCCGACCTCTACATTATCAGTGTAGCGCTCTAACCAGCTGAGCTATGAGACTCTTTTTTATTTTAAATTAACAGCTTGAGAATAAGCCACTTCTTTTATATAGAAGTATTCAAATTAGTCGTCTTTCTCTAGAAAGGAGGTGTTCCAGCCGCACCTTCCGGTACGGCTACCTTGTTACGACTTAGCCCTAGTTACCAATTTTACCCTAGGCCGCTCCTTGCGGTGACGGACTTCAGGCACTCCCAGCTTCCATGGCTTGACGGGCGGTGTGTACAAGGCCCGGGAACGTATTCACCGGATCATGGCTGATATCCGATTACTAGCGATTCCAGCTTCACGGAGTCGAGTTGCAGACTCCGATCCGAACTGTGATAGGGTTTATAGATTCGCTCCTGGTCACCCAGTGGCTGCTCTCTGTCCCTACCATTGTAGCACGTGTGTAGCCCAGGACGTAAGGGCCGTGATGATTTGACGTCATCCCCACCTTCCTCACAGTTTGCACTGGCAGTCTTGTTAGAGTTCCCGACATGACTCGCTGGCAACTAACAACAGGGGTTGCGCTCGTTATAGGACTTAACCTGACACCTCACGGCACGAGCTGACGACAACCATGCAGCACCTTGTAAATTGTCCGAAGAAAAGTCTATCTCTAAACCTGTCAATCTACATTTAAGCCCTGGTAAGGTTCCTCGCGTATCATCGAATTAAACCACATGCTCCACCGCTTGTGCGGGCCCCCGTCAATTCCTTTGAGTTTCATTCTTGCGAACGTACTCCCCAGGTGGGTTACTTATCACTTTCGCTTAGTCACTCAAACCGAAGTTCGAACAACTAGTAACCATCGTTTACGGCGTGGACTACCAGGGTATCTAATCCTGTTCGCTCCCCACGCTTTCGTCCATCAGTGTCAGTGTATTATTAGTAATCTGCCTTCGCAATTGGTATTCTATGTGATATCTATGCATTTCACCGCTACACCACATATTCTAACTACTTCATAATAACTCAAGACAACCAGTTTCAAGGGCAATTCTACAGTTGAGCTGCAGACTTTCACCCCTGACTTAATTGTCCACCTACGGACCCTTTAAACCCAATGATTCCGGATAACGCTTGGATCCTCCGTATTACCGCGGCTGCTGGCACGGAGTTAGCCGATCCTTATTCTTACAGTACCGTCAAGCCTCTACTCGTAGAGGTGTTTCTTCCTGTATAAAAGCAGTTTACAACCCATAGGGCATTCTTCCTGCACGCGGCATGGCTGGATCAGGCTCTCGCCCATTGTCCAATATTCCTCACTGCTGCCTCCCGTAGGAGTCTGGTCCGTGTCTCAGTACCAGTGTGGGGGGTCCCCCTCTCAGGGCCCCTATCTATCGTAGCCATGGTAAGCCGTTACCTTACCATCAAGCTAATAGAACGCATACTCATCTTTTACCGCCGAAACTTTAATTATAAGCTGATGCCAACTCATAATACTATGCGGTATTAATCCAAATTTCTCTGGGCTATCCCACTGTAAAAGGTAGATTGTATACGCGTTACTCACCCGTGCGCCACTCGTCAGCAAATTAGCAAGCTAATTCCTGTTACCGTTCGACTTGCATGTGTTAAGCCTGCCGCTAGCGTTCATCCTGAGCCAGGATCAAACTCTTCATCGTTAATTCTTAAATATTATTTAACAACTAATCGAAATAGATTTAATTCTCTAATTACTCAAAATGGTTTATTCTCTTTTTGTTTGATCTAACCGTTTCCAGTTAAATCTTACGCTGTCAATTCAATATGTCTATGAACTTATTTCCATCTACTCTTTCAAGCAGCTCCTCATATAGAGAAGTAAAATGGAACTTGTTTTTCTTGTTTTCTTAAGGCGTTTATCTCTTAAGCGGGTGCAAATATAATTACTGTTTTGCTAACCTGCAAACTTTATTTGAAAAAAAATCTAATTTCTTTCTCGTTAAGTTTCTTTGATAATTTCCTCTGGAACTAGCTCCCTACGTTGCCGTTTTAAGCGGCTGCAAATATACAACCTTTTTTATTCCTACAAAGCTTTTTTTAGTTTAATTTGAAATTTAATTTCTAACTCCAAAACTTCAACTCTTACTAGGCTTTTCAATGAACGTGGCCTCAAACAATTTTGCTGTTTTTAGCGGCTGCAAACATACAACCTTTTCTGTTCCTGCAAAGCTTTTTTAGTTTTATTTTGAAATTAATTTCTTAACCTCCCTTTTAACCTAATTCATGCCTTTCAATGAACGTTGCTCTGTACGTGTTACCGTTTTAAGCGGCTGCAAATATACAAC
>NZ_AFXZ01000067.1 GCF_000224335.1 Bizionia argentinensis JUB59
ACCATCTAAATCCTCAATCAATATTAACTTGTGTTGCAGTTCTGTGCGATTGAAGTAATAAAAAGCGTTGGCAGATAATACTGTAATTTCTATTTTATCTTCTTGTGGTATGAGTTCTGATACTTTGGATTGCAAATGTGTTTTACCAACTCCGGAACTTGCCAAGCTGATACAATGCAAAGGATTGTTAGTTTTCTTTGACGTAAAGATTAGGTACATTGTTTGTCTATTATTTTCTTCGCCAATAACTCCGCTTATCCCTATAAGTCTGTTGGTTTCCTTTAGTAAGTCTTTTCGTTTCCCAAGTTTGATAGCTTCCTTTTCTTCACTTGCTGATAGTTCTTTAAAATATGGTTTGTGCAATTCTGCTTCTTTTTCCAATAACAAAAAGCGATGGTTCTCCAGTTCGTGAGTGAGTTCCTGTAATGTTCGTCTTGCTACGCTTGTTCCAATCTCCAATCGTTCTGCTATTTTTCTAACAAACTTCTCTACTTGATTATCGTTGTATAAATCTATCGAGTGCCTTAAAATATTATGCTCTTTGGATTTTTGGATTGATAAAGTAATTCGTAAACTCTCTAATTTGTTGAGTTTTATTCCACCCAGAACGTGGATTTCTAAATACTTGGTGGTGTAATTGTAGTTGTTTGGATTGCTTGTATCTAACATTGTTAAAAAGTTTTTAAAACACATTATAATACACAAAGAAACACAATAATATTTATTTAGACAGTATTTTTATGTTTTTATAACTACTTTAATGTTTATATATTTGCCAAAACCTTTGATAATACGTGTATCGACACATAATAATATATATCTATGAGTTCATTTGGTAAAAAATTGACAGAGTGTAGAAAAGCAAAAAACCTATCTCAAAAAGAGTTAGCCAATATTTTTAGTACGTCTCACACCACGATTGGCAAGTACGAACGTGATGAGATGACACCTTCTATCGAAGCTGCTAAAAAATTGGCGAAGATTTTAGATACGACCGTTGGTTACTTACTTGATGAGAACGATAATGCAGATTTGTTTAAAGACCCAAAAATGTTGCAGAGATTTCAGGATATTTCCAACCTTGAAGATAGAGACAAAGAGTGTCTTTTAACTACGGTTGACCATTTTATAAAAGCTTCCAAAATTAGTGCTATGTAATAAAAAAACCACCTCGTTAGAAGTGGTTTTTTTATTACATAGCTTTAGCAACTATGCCTAATATCTATAATTATTTCTCTATCTTTTCTCCATCTAACCCAACCAATAATATCTTCCTTTGATGGTTCTTCTCCGATATAACAATCCTTATCATCTCTAACCTTTAACCAATCTCCTTTTATTTCAATAGGGATATATAAGTAGTTACTGTAGCCTTCTATTATTTCAGATTCATTATTAGGCTCTTTTCTTAAAGGCGTATTATTATTTCCATATAAATAAGGATAAGATTCCATTAAGTGTTTTTCAGGTGTCTTAAATTTCAATAAACCTTGATTGCCTTCAATTCTTATATAACAATCAATATTATTTACTTTAACTTCGTAATAACCATTTTTGCTACCATCGCAATCTAAAATGAATAATCCATATTCAGGGTAGTAAGTATTTACTTTTAATTTTTCCTTGTAAAGATGTTCTTCATTAATTATATCGTACTTGTCATTATTAAAAGATACATTTTTCCCTTTAAAAAAAGCTAAAGTATCTTTTTGTTCATTTAGCAAAACAAGTCTTTTCTGACTATTGTAGAGTTCCTTAATATTTACGTACAAAAATCCCTCTTGTTTAACATCAACAATATCTTCATCAGCCTTTGCTGCTATTTCGGACTCATTATTGATAGTTTCTTTTTTTTGTATGTCTTTGGATTTTTGCTCATTACAGCCTACAACAATAAGAGCAAAAACCGATAAAACAATAAATCTCATATTTTTCATTTTATAATCAAATTTACATTTATATTCCTTGGGCTGTTAATGTTGATACAGGCACAGCCAAATCTCTTGTTGTAACATTTGGTCTATAACCTTGTAAATGCTGGTGATTATAGTGGCTTTTCAAATGTTTCGTTCCTGACACATTATAACTTTTATTATTAACCCTCTTTGTTCCATCTACCATAGGTATCTCTTTTGTTGGCGCAATTAGAGTAGATGACCTAATATCCTTGTAACCAAATTTTTTCAATGAAGCATTCATACTTGACGATGCAGTTTGGTCGATTTTATCAAAATTTGCTTTACTGTCCTCGTAGTCAATTGGATTTCGTGTTCCATTATTACCTGCATATCTGATATCAGCATTTTTACCATTAACGTGTGAAGTGCTTGGACTTGGTGATGACCCATCAGAATTACTAACACTTACTACAGAAATTTCTTGTCCAGAATCTGCAGAAGCACCTATCATAGAAGCTAATGCTTCTCCAGAGATATTCAACCTACTTTCATTACCTGCTTTGGCACTTATCTTAACACTTGTGTCTCCACTTGCATAACTTATATTAGGTGTCTGTATTAATCCATTATCATTTTTAGCAAATGTGCCAACATTATGATTAGTTCCTCCACTATCAACAAATGTAAAAGTATCAGTAGCATCATTGGTTTTTTGCCTTAAAATAGAACCATTTGCATATATCTTATAATTGTCAAATGGCGACATTCCATCTGGGTCTATATAATAGATTGGATTATCAAATGCATAATTATAAGGACTGTGTCTTGTCATATCTTCTGCCAACGGGTCAAGATTCATCCAACGACCAAGCCATTTATCATAGTTCCTTGCTCCAAAATCCATCCATTGCAAACCAAGTTCGTCGTTCTCTTCTTTACCTGCAAAACCGTAAGGATGATGCACACCGTTTATCACATTGTTGTAACCTTTGTGAGAGCCACCAAAAGGATAATAATTATTTTCTTCTACAATTTCGGATTCAGTCTTTTTTAATTTTATATCATCATACCAAACACTTCCTGGTGTACCATAAAAACTTGAAATACGAATATTTAGTTTATCAATATTTGAAGGGACCAAAACTGTTCTTTCAAAATAGACCCAAGTGTTTTTTGAGCTATTATCCCTATAGTCATCAACATGGGTGTAATATGAGGTTTCTTCGTTTTCATTCATAAATAAGAGTATCCGTATTTTAGGACCATTACTGTAGGCCCAACCAGAATATGTATACTCTGTAGCTTGCGTATTACTAATAGGAATCCATGAGTTACTATGCACGTATTTTTCTGCTCCATTTAGATTACTTATTTTAGCTGAATATTCTCCGGAATACTTGAAAGTTTCATCATATGCCGTTACTGAACCTCCGTATTTGGCGCCTTGGCTATCCCATCCACTAGCACTTTCAAAATCTTCATTAAAGATTCCTAAATCAGAAATAGTACCATCTCTATCACTATCCTTATAGCTCAACCTTATATTCCCTAAATGATCTTTGTATTGGTAAATATAATCAAAACCATTTGAATTATTGGGTTCAGCGTACCCTTCTGGGTGATTAAAGAATTTAAGTTCTTCACCAGAGTTAGTCTTTTCATAAATATAATTACCTGAATAATAGGTGAGTTTTGGTGCAGTACGAGGAGCAAATTGCCCTGATGATATGTATCTTTTTGATAGCTTGTTTCCAATGGCATCATAAGTGTACTCAACGGTTCCTTGTGTAATATTGGAGTTCTCTAAGCCTGTTAGAGAATAAAAGGAAACCTCAATTGGTAAGCTTAAGTGGTTGTATTTGATATTTACAATGTGTTTATTAGCATCGGATATCATATTCCCATTTCCATCATAAACATAGTCAGCACCCGATGTATTTCCATCTTTAAAGCCTGTTTCATTTCCCGACCCATCATGAACACGTTCTAACTTATTGCTATTGGCTTGGTAGGTGTACATAAGCTTATCCATAAAATTAAAGTTTAATGGATTTGTACTATTTGGTTGCTCTACAATATGGCCTTTTCTAAACAATTTAGTTAAATTACCGTTACGGTCATATTCTATGTTTTTAACACTGTAGCGATCTTCCCATCCACCACCAGCAAATTGGGCGTCCTTAATTCTATTTAAGGCATCGTAATCATAAATATATGAAAATTTAGACTGATTTCCAGATTTTGTTTGCCAGTTAACCTGCGAAATATTTCCGTTGTATAATGCTTTTCCAGAACTATGAGATGGTGCATTATACTGTATTTGAAAGCCAAACAAATTAGCTCCTAAAGCATCTGGATTGTTTATTTGTTTTAACCAACCTCTAATATTATAATCGTAACTAATGGTTTGTAAGCCTTGAGAGTCAGTAGTCTCGCTAGCTACAAATCCTCCTACATTTTTAGTTACTAATTGGCCCAATTCATCGTAATGGTTATTTACAATAAGTTCAGAATCACCTTGATTAATGGTCTGAACCTGTGTTAATAACCTCCCTTGGTGGTCGTAAGTAAACTGATCGAGCGTGACTATATTATTATGACCTGCTTTTTCATGGCACGATTTACTTTGAATAACTTTGTCTACAAAGTCTAGCTCTATTTTATTCCAGTCAATAGTGTTGAGATACTCGTTTTTACTAACTGTAAAAATAGGTCGTGCTTTGGCATCATAATATACAGCTGTAGTAATCCAATAGGTTGTGCCCAAAACCCTAACTTGACTAATGGTTAAAAGTGTTTTATTGTTATTAGATAACGATTGATTATAACTATTTTGATAATTAAATACGGAATCTAGATTGATATTATAATCATCGTAATAGTTGATAGTTAATACTTCTATATTGTTATTTGGTAACGCAGTATTCGAGTAAAATAAACTTACATTATTTATGTTAGTTGCGGTTGTTTTTCGGTTTTCATTAAATTCAGACTTCAAATTAATACTACTCTGACGCTCTTTGCGTCCATCGTTCTCTTCACTCCCAGAAGGCTCATAAGTATGTAAACCCGTATAAATTACTCTACCAAAAGTGTCGTATTTGGTAAACAGCCATTTATTATTTACACGTAGATTTGGATCTTGAGTTAAAACGGGTCTGTCTAATGTATCATAAACAATGAATTCCCATCCTTTACCTGGTATTTTCTTTTCTATAAGGCGATTTCTATAATCGTAATGGTAAACATAGCATAGTCCATCTAATACTGTGGAAGATATTGCTCCAGAACTTGCAATTTGACTAGAAGCTTCTGGAGGTATAACATAGGTTAAATTCCCGAAGACATCGTAGACATAATAGGTATCATGCAGTTTATTCTCATTATAAGAACGTTTTAAAATAACTTGACCTTGTTTGTTTTTAAATTCTTCTGTGGTGTGATCCTTTTTATGCTGCTGATTAAGCTTCCAGTTTTCATCTTTTGTAATCGTCTTATAAAGCTGACCTGCTGGATAATAATCTTGAAAAACTAATTGGGTTTTTTCTGTATTATTGCCGGGGTGCTTTACTGAAAACTTCTTAACATTATCCTTGATAGCATTGTTGGGGTTTCCTGAATCAAATGTATTAGTTTGATACACAAATTTTATGGTGTTGCCCGAGTTTACGGCCCAGTCTTTTCCTGGTGATGCTTGCTCCAATACTCTATTAAGTGGAGAGGCTTCAAATACTGTTTCGCCGTAAGGATTGGGAGAGGACATATTTAAATCTTCAGGAAACGTATTTACATAATAGGCTTCTAAATTAGTAAAAAACTGATTATTTTGGGCCTCATAGTTTAAAGAAGAATTAGTTCTTGCCATAGGCAGGTGGTTTTTTACTTGGCGTCCAAAATTATCATAAACTATGGGTATTATAATATCCTCTTTACCTCCTCCTGCTTGTTTTACGATGCTTTGTTTTGGATTTCCTAATCCATCGTAATAAGTAATGGTTTCTGTTTTGTCATCTGCGAAAATGTTTACTAAATTATGCTCATTGGTTTCTGGAACATTATAAATGGTCGTTTGAACGTGATTTTCTGTTTCGCTTTGTGCAAGCACTAAATTTGACACTAATACGACTGCTATAGTGAATAGGAATTTGTTCATGTCTGTTTAGTTTTTATAGTTATAATCTTTCTTGTTTAAAATATTACCAAACCTGTCTTTGATATATTTTAAACGATTGAATTCATCGTATTTATAATAAATAACATTACCTCTTGGATCTGTAACGCTAGTAACACCAACTAAAGGATTATAAGTGTAAGTCGTGATTAGCGCGTCCTTTAGGCAACTGGCTTCTGAATCAGGAGGAGGGCTAGAGCAATCTATTGTTCTCAAGTCATTTAATGCTTCTCGTAGGAGCCCTTCGTCTCCTTGATAGTCTATACTACCATCCGAATTAATTACATCTTCTGACGTATCCATATCATTATTAGATAAGGTGCGTAAATTGCTAACATAGCTTTGTATTTCTGTATAAGTTGCATTTTCAATTTTGGCAATAGGTAGTGTTTGATTATAACCCCAGATATATACTATATGTACATTGTATTCGTCGTCTGTTTTGCTTATTTCCAGCGGATTGCCATAGCCATCATGTTTATGATATGTAAAAATATTTTTAAAATCGTCATTTACTTTGGCGCTTTCTACATTTTCTATTAAAACTAAACTATTTTGATGTTTAAAATTTTTGCGAAGTTTCTCCTCTGATAAAATGATATTATTCTCATCTGTTTTAACAGATACCATAAGGACAGGTTCAGATATGCGATTCTGATTAACTAATTCCGACATAATAGGATCCGTTGGAAAATCTAAAGAGTAATAAAATTTTCTTTCTAATAGTTCTCCTTTACTATTAGTTTGTTTACTTATGCTGTTTAAAAAAGGATATTCATCCCTAATCTCAATCGCACTAGTATTAGAAACGAATCCGTTATCAAAATATGTTTTTTCTAATATTGTTTTAGGGTATATATGATATGATAAGTTTTTGTATTTTGTAATAGTTACATTTTGGTTATGAAAGTTGTGAGTTAAAATTGTATGAACAGGTAGTTGATAACAAGAGTGATTAATACTTTGCGAAGGAACATTATTTGCGTTTTTTGCTATGCAATAAAAACCATCTAAATTAACTGAAGCATGTGTGTGATTTGTTGAACATTCAGTTGAATTATAGCTGTACTCGGTTGCTTCTTGGGAACAGTTATATAAATTATTAGAACTGTTTGCTAAATCATGATATGGGACTTCAACTCTGAAGTTGTATTGTACAGACTCCGTTAAAGGGATGGTTTCATAAATAGTTTCTTTCTCTGATTGCAAATTTAGATTTGCATCAAATATTTTCCTTTTTAACTCTAAACCGTTTTTAAATCCAAAATTTGTCAAAGTAGCAGCTCTGTTGTCATCTAAACCTGGAGTCAAGGGAATTGAATAATTAATAGTTTCGCCAAAATAATCTCTATCTGTATTAAATTTAATTTCTTCTCCACCATTTTCAAAATTATCGCCTCCATGAGAGATGGACACGTATTTATAAAAAACACTGTTATTTCCCGTATCAAAAAGGTTAATCAAGCTTGATGAAGTAACATTTATAGTTGTACCATAAGTAAAAGGAGAATCGACTAACTTATATCCTTTACTAATGAAAAATGGATCAGCCCCTTTATTTCCAGATGAAATATCTAATTTATTTATTTTACTATAATAATATCGCTTTATAATAGGGTTTAAATTATCGTCTGATTTATAATTACTTGTTTTTTTTACTCTTACTCCACCAGTTATAACATTATGAGATATGGTCTCGGGTGCATCTTTGATATAACTAAGATAAACACCTGCCCTTGTACAGAGTCTACTTGAAGATAAATCAACTCTGTAGGTCTTGTTAGCACGCACTAATGCATAAAAAGATTGAGGAGTACCTGCGGGAAGCTGTACACTTGAACTAACATTAGTCTGATTTTTAAAAAAATTAACAAATTGATCATCTTCAATACAGTACATTCTAACTACAGCATTGTGGCGAAAACCTAAATCGAATTGATTGCTGCAAGCAGACCTATTAAAACTAGAGCTCCCGAAGAAATCTATTTGCTGACTAATAGATGGAGATATTATAACAGAATGAGTAGTGGTGCCAAAATCATCTTCTTCTAGATTTAAATGTAAATTTTCACTTGTTGGATTGGGAGAAACTACTTCAGTAGTATTATAATCATTAGATTCATACTCAATCTTCGTAAATCCTTTTGTAGGATAATATATATATTCCAGCAACCCTGTTTTGGCAAAATCTTCAAAAGGATCTCTGTTTGATCCATTATAGTTGTAACCCTCTAAAGAATAACCTTTTAAGCCGGACGGTATAAGATTCGAGTTGTTTTGTCCATTATAATAACCCCAATTATCCTGACTAAAGGATAACCTACTGGGAAAATTAGCTTCGTTGATATAATTGAAGGAGTATTTTTTTGTAGAATCTTTATATTTTATTTCTTTTAAAAAAGTTCGGTTATTTGAATTTAAATAATTATTAAATGTAATTTCATCAATTACATTCTTCTCTCTATCTTTTTGTGTTATTAGTGATAGAAATTTACCTATATATTCGAACTCCAATGAACCCCATATAGGATTATTGCTATAAATACGACTTACGTACTTGTCTGTTGTATTCATGTGGTGACTATAAATATTAGATACGTAAGGATTTTGTGTATATGCAACACCGTTAGGAAAAGTTTGATAGTGTGGATATGACTTTTCCATGTATTGAGACATACTTGCAACAAATAATTTATTATTGCTAGAATACTTAAAATACACTTCATCCCCGAAAGGATGAACAATTTTTGTTAAATACCATGCGGAATAATACGTTTGCATGGGACTGTATCCACCTCCGGAAACTCGAGAATTAGTTACTTGAGATTCTTCAAAATAGTATTTTACCCCATTCGAATCTGTCATAATAAAGTTATAGGAATCAGTTATATCAAAGTCTATCTTAATTTCGTGGTTATTGACTAATTGTACTTCATTATTGTTTTTTATATGGAATTTACCATTAATTCCATTTACATTAATATAGAAAATATCATCTTCAGAATCGCTTTGATCTTGCTGTTTTAGATAAAAATATTCTTGAGATTCAGGTGACTTTCTATGAATTTCATCGAGCATCTTTTTTGGTATGCCAGGGCTAGAGCCATAGTTTTCATCATCTGGCTTATCTCTAACAACTCTGGTTATAATTCCTCCAGCATTTAAACGCCAACCTAATCCTACAATAGATTCTAATTCGTCCACTTTTAATCCATTGCTGACATATGCCAAATAAACAGGTACTTCAATATTGTTTGTTTTAAAAGAAACTATCGGCAGTTGTTTGTTAATAGCTCCAGTAGACAGGCCAATTGGTAAGTTACCGTAGGACCCTAATCCATAAGATTCAGGGGAAGGAGGACTTATATTTGGAAGTTGGGTATTTATTACTTGGGAGTAACTTATTAATCCAAATGATAACAGTAAACATAAAACTATTTTATTCATTTAAAGTTTGTTTTTAATAATTGAAACAATTTATATATTCCCCAAATGTGTTAATAAATTCTTAATTTTAGATGTTTTTTTAACAAAAAAAATAAATAATCATCAAATTTTACGGTATAACATTACGAATTTTATGGTCTTACCATAAATGAAGTTGAAAATTTCTGGTTATTTTAATATTAAAAAGTATTACGTGGATCCAATGAAAACTACTAGATTTCGTACGATTTGGAGAAAATGATGAATCTGAAAACTGATTGATCATTTTTCTATAAAATTTAACAACATGTATTACCTGAGTTTAAATTTCAGAAGAATCTTGATGTATAATCTTTTTATCTAGACTATTTAAAGTGATTTTTTTGGTACCAGAAATTGCTTAACCTGTAAGAGAATTATTTTGATTTTACCCAAAACTTCTCAATAAAACGCTGGCCTCTAAAAAAGAATTACCTGTTCTAAAGTTCTTCTTTTTCTCAAAGTGAAGATTAATAATTTCACCATATTTACTCTTTTGTTCTAACTGATGTATTAGCTGTATTATGTGGTTATAATCGCCTTCAATTACAAATTTATAGGTCTTAATGGTTAAGTCATTTTGCAACGCTATATGAGGCTCTAAAAAGCTAATAATTTTAATATTATTTTCTTCAGCAGTTGCATTAATAGATTTTAGCAAATTATTTTGAATGGATGATCCATTTAGTTGGTATTTATTAAATAAAGAATCGTAATATTTATGTTTTTGTTTTAATAGTGAAAGCTCTTTAGGTGTATTATTGAAAAGTAATTCTTGAATTTTAAGAGAATTGTGTTCATGTACTAAATCAATTGATTTTGAAATAGCCATTTTAAAGCAAACAAAAAGAAGTATAATGAATCCAATTATTAAAGTGATATTTTTGTTTCTTGATGTCATTTTATAATAATATTAAGACTAAATTCAGTTAGAGACTTATTTGATTCACCGAATTCAGTTATGACTATTTCCTCAATCCATTCTATTTCCTCTAATTTAGAAATCCAAATTGGAATATCTACCATTGTTGCGCTTACACCATTTAATACTATTCTGTTTAGTTCGGACTCTATAGGTTTGTCAGGATTAATACGTTTAGTTAATGGTTGGAAATTAAATTCAGAAATACGAATCGATTCTGGTAAGCTAGTCATAATGGCATTTGCGTAGAATGAGCTTTTCGAAGACTCAGTCTTTAAAATATCGTTGATAATTTTTTCTTTTTTATCTAAATCTTCCTTTAATATTATTAACTTTTGCTTTGAGGACTGATTAATTTGTGATGTTTGTTTTAATTCTGTAACCCTATTGAAGTAGTGATTGAAAATAAAGAAATTAAAAAATAATATGGTCAAAATAAATAATAATCCAATCTTTAAAAACTGACTAAAAAATCTTTTCTGTTGATAATTATCTATTAAGATGTTGTATTTGGATTCAAAATTTGAATGTTCATTTCCTTTTTGTAACAGTACCAAGTTTAATGTTGCGGCAAATGATAACAAAAATGCGCTAGAAACATTCAATCCATTAATGTTATAATTATGTGTTCTTTCAATTGTTTGTTTGATTATATCTTTAATCTCATTTTTATCTTTTTTAATCAAAGCATTAGATGTATAAATTTCATCGGAATCGATATAGTCTTTTACATTTAATAAGGCATGATTTCCGAAGGATACATTTACGACATAAACGTTTTTATTTAGGTAAACTTTTATAAGATTATCTATGTATTCTTTGCGACAAATAGCTATAAAACAAGCACTTTTTTGACGTATAATATTAAAATAAAATTCCTTAATATTAATATTGGGATAGGCATTCTGTATAATTTTGGAATCTTCATCATTTGAAAATGGTATTTTTTTAGAGAGAACCTTGTCATTATTAATTACTACCGTAATACCAGATTTTTTGGGAATATAATTTGTTAAATTTTCAAATGAATCTAAATGTTCTTTTGAAACGAGATTAAGATTGTTCTTTTTTTTCTTTAGCGAAATAACGAGGATAGTTTCGTTATTTTCAACGACCGTATGTTCCACACCATAGTAGGTGTTACCAAATAAAAAATAGTGTTTTAATTTATCAAACATTAATAGATGACTGTTGGTTTAATTAAAACCGTTAACTTAGATTTAAATCCTTCGCGGGTTTGTTTACTAAACAACCATTTTATTATAGGTATTCTTGCTAAGAGCGGAACCCCTGTACTAGATTTATTTTCCGATTGCTCTTCTAAACCTCCCAATATTGCTATGTCCTGATCTTCCATACGAATGATTGAACTGAAAGTTCTAGAATTGATATTTGGAGGTGCACCGGCTGCAATACGAGCGCCAAAGGCGGATTGAATGACGTTAATGTCTAATAATACTTGTCCATCGCCTGAAACAGAAGGTCTTATAATTAATCCTAATTGTGCTTCAATTGGAAAATAGTTGGTAATTTCTGATGTTTGTGGGTTGTTTGTTCCATAAATGTTTCGTTGTGTAACGGCATAATAGGATGTTTGACCGTTAGAAAACATAGCTTTATGCCCGTTTAAGGTTGCTAATTTTGGTGTGGAACGAATCTTTAAATTTCCATTTTTTTCTGCTAGTTTTATGCTTGCAAAAAAGTTTGGAACCACTTTTCCAAGATTAAAGCCGCTAAACGAACTAAATCCTGATAATATGTTATTAATTGTTTTGGCGCCAAGACTTAAATCTGTAGTAGGATAAATATCGCCTTTAGTTGTTGTAGGCGCATCAGCAATTCCCCAGCTAACTCCAGCTTCAAGGCTCATATTTTTATTTACCTCTATAAACATTACCTCAATTAATATTACTGGTACAGGCTTATCAATAGTATTTAAAAAATCTTTCAGACGTTCAATATTAGTACTCGCTCCATTTACATAAAAGGAATTTAGTTCGTAATCTACCTTTATATCCAGTTCCTGAATAAGCTCAATAGGAACGATATCTAATAATGTACGTTTCTCTTCTGAATCATTATTTGAGGAACTTTGATAGTTTGATGTGTTTTGGTTGCTAGAGTTTATATTATCAAATTGGTTAAATGAATTACTATTATAATTATCATTTCCAGAATTATTGAAATTATTACCTCCAACATTACTACCACCTGTTTTTCCAAAGCTATTTGAAGCATCTCCTAGCAGTGAAACTGAACGATGTCTCATGGAGATAATTTCCAATTTTCTAACACTTAATTGCTGTTCCGTTCCAAAAAAATAAATATCATCTTCTTTTTTAAATGTAAAGATGGTATTGTTTGGAGAGGAAAGGTTTTGATCTGATCTTTGTTCTGTTTGAGAGTTTTTAGTATTATCTGTAATAGCTTGCGCCTCAAAAATTTTAACTAACAATTTATCAAAATTGATGCTTTTTGCTTTAAAAGTTGCTGTTCCTGCACCATCTAAAGGGGATGCTGTGAAAACATCTATATTTAGTTCGGTTCCAATATCGCCAATTATGTCGGCTATAGACGCGTTTTGAAAATCAACTTCAATAAGCTTATTAATAGGGTCTAAAACTTTGAAATAGATATTTGAGTTTCGTCTTCTGGTAGGTCTTATCGCGTTTTGTTGATTATTCTGATTTGCATTAGTTGCAACATCAGGATTTAGGTCGCTTTCAAAAAGATAAAAATTATCCTTTGTTTTTTCAAAATACAGATTATTAGCGTAGGCTAACTTGCTCATTGCTACATCAAATGGTGTTTGCTGGATATATGCTGTTAAAGGCTTGTTTTCTAGTCCAGGAGAGAACACTAGGTTTTTACCTGATTGATCCATAATGCGTTTGAATACATCGTATAATTTATCATTTTTAACATCAATAGAAATGGAATTATTCTTTGGCATATACGAAATAGGAATAATTTTTTCTTCTATCTGTTCGGGTTCTTCTACAAATGGTTTAACAGATAAAATATTACCAGTAAAGTCAATAGTTAAACTATACTCTTTACATAAAAAAACCAATAAATCGGTAACAGTAACATTTGTAAAGTTATTTTTAATAAGTTGGTTTAAGTCTGGAGCTACATTAATGTTCACTTTATGAACATCTGAAACGGCTAATAGAAAATTAGCTAATGATACATTATTGACTTGAATTTCGGTTTTTACATTTTCGGTAAGTCCAGCGGTTTCAGTTGATAAAGCTATTAATTGATTTTTGATATTCAGAATCCGCTGATCCTCTTTTTGTGCAAAAGAGTAGCAGAAACTTAATAAGATTAGTATGTAAAGTGTTTTTTTCATAATAATTACTCGTAAACCTGTACAATGAGAGGTTAGGAACGGAAAGCTTTTAAATGATTATTTAAAAAATTTTATGTCTTAATCTGAAAGTAAGGCATAAACTTCGTCTACGGAAGTAAGCCCTTCTTCTAGCATTTTAACAGCATTTCTTTTTAAGGTTGAAATACCATTTTCAGCAATGTAATTGTCAATTTCCAAATCGTTTTGTTTAATATTATTAATCAGTGTTTTTGTAATAGGTATGATTTCATAGATTGCTTTCCTTCCTTGGTATCCCGTATGGAAACACGTGTTACATCCAACAGCTGTAAAATGTGTTTTTAAGCCCTCCGGTATTTTAAAATTAGAAGGGAACAGTTCTTTTGAAACATCAGATTCTTCTTTGCAAGCATCACAAAGTTTTCTAACCAAACGTTGTGCTACACTCACGTTTAATGTGCTGGCAATTAGAAAAGATGGAATGCCCATATCTATTAATCTAGAAATTGTAGCCCAAGCAGAATTTGTATGAATTGTAGATAATACTAAATGACCTGTTAAAGCAGCGCGAATAGCCATATTAGCAGTCTTGGCGTCTCTAATCTCACCAACCATGATAATATCTGGATCCTGACGTAAAAAAGTTCTTAATGTACTTGCGAAATCTAATCCTATGTTTTCTTTTAATTGTACTTGATTAACACCTTCTAATGTATACTCAATAGGATCTTCAATTGTAAGAATGTTGGTTTCATCATCATTCAACAACTTTAAAGTAGCATATAGCGTGGTAGTTTTTCCAGATCCTGTTGGTCCTGATATTAAAATAATACCATTAGGTTTTTTTATGGTTTCTTTATAAGTTTTTAATTCCGATTCAGTAAAACCTAAATCATTTAAATTAATATGATTGGCGTCTTTACTTAAAATACGTAAAACCAATTTCTCACCGTGAAGTGTTGGTAAAGAAGATACACGTATATCAAATTCGTTATTATTAGTCTTTATAGTAATACGGCCATCTTGAGGAAGTCGTTTTTCAGAAATATCTAAACCGGCTTTTATTTTCAATTTATTAACAATAATAGGGTACTCCTGCAGAGAAATAATAAACTGCTCTTTAAGTTTTCCGTCCAAACGAAAGCGTACGCGGCACTTATGTTCATACGGCTCAAAATGAATATCACTACTGCCAATGTCTTTAGCTGTAAATAATAGTTTCTCTAAAAAATCAGTACTAAAGTGTAAATCTTCGGTTTGATTTTGATTGCGTTGCCTAAAGTTAACACTTAAATATTGCTGAATATTCTCTGAAGTATCCTCTATTAGTTTTATGTTTTTATTTAAAACAACTTGTAGTTCCTGCTTTAGAACATCCGTAACTTGATCTGATTTCAGAGTGAGTATACCATTTTCGGTCTCAACAGGAATCACGCGATAATGATATGCTTGTTCGCTCGAAATAAGTTGTATCAAGTTTGTGGATATGCTATAGTTGTCTTTCAAATTAAATGATGTAAATAGATTTCAAAATTCCGAGCCAGTATGATATATAGGTTACTGCAAAAAATAAACTTAAATAACCGGCTAATGGTACTGTTATTTGCTTTAATTTCCTCTTTAATAAAAGATGTAGTGTTAATGAAAATATTAGTCCAAAAACAAACAGTATCAAGAAGGATATACTAGAAAAACTGAAAGCTAAAACTAAAAATAGAAGTCCATCTCCAAGTCCAAATGTATTTGATATTGAGGTTTTAAGTTTTATTTTAGAATACAAAAAGACTACAGCTACTAATATTGCAATAAAAATAAAGTTGATGAAAATGGTTATGTAGAATAAAGCAGGAAGCATATTTTGGTAAAGCAAAACTCCTGAACATAAACCAATTATTGGGAATAGAAACCAATAGACTTGTCTATCCTTAATATCTTGGATTAGTACCATAATTAGAGCTGTTGTTAATGTTATTTTTAAAACGATCACATTAATCTTTTACAATTTGTTTAGGAGCGCCATTTTCATTGATTTCCCAGACATTGAATACACCATTACCATTAAAATCTGTAATTGCAGTCGCCCTAGCTATAAAACTATTATTTGTAGCACTTAAAATCTCATAGCTATAATTAGCTCTACCATTTTCATTTACCGTTTTTGGCGCTTCAAAATCAATCTCACTTAACTCATTGGAATATTTGGAATACATATATCTATACGTTGTTTGTGAATTATAGATATGGCTCAACTGTAATTGTGCTTCTGTGCTTTTTGCTTTGCTTATTAATGGCATTAAATTTGGTAAAGCAAGTAATAATAGAATCCCTATAATTACCAATACCACGAGTATCTCTTGGAGATTATAGGCAGGTATTCTTTGTTTTATTTTATCATGCATCTATTGATTATTTAACAAGTAATTTACGGAGATATTATAGATATCCTTTTTCGATTACAGCTCTTATTAAAGCAGAGTCATCAAGACTTTTTGTATTAAAGGTGTCTTTTAAAATCCTTTTACGCTTTTCAATTCCAGCTTGTGACAGAGGAATAGTCTTTTTTAAATCTACAGTCTTAACTCCTTTTGACAATTGATAAAGGATTTGCTTATCCATAACATCTAAAAATATTCTACTTGACAGGTTTTTTTGAATCAAATTTAAAATTAATGTGCTATAATAGGTGTTACCATTTAGAACATTTATTATGGCTTCCGATAGCAATCTTACGTTTATATCTCCCTTATATAAAAAACCTTTTGGGCTAATGAAATGTAAAATATTGTTAAGTAGAATGGGATCATTAAAGCTAGTAATTACTAAAATTTTAGTTTTTGGATGTCTCTTTAAAATAAATTGACCTAAATCTTCTCCAGATTTAAACATTCCATCTTTTGAAGGAGGTAGACTAATATCCAAAAGGACCAAATCATACGTTTTATTTTCTATTAGTTTGAAGGCTGTCTCACAACAATATGATTCGTCAGTATTATAATCATATATTTCTTTTGTTGCATGTAGAGTTTCGAGAATATTCTTGTAACCGTCAATAGTAATGGGATGGTCATCTATCAATAATAAGTTTAGAATTTTTTTCATAAAGAAAGATTCAAAATCATTATATAACCTATTTCGTTTATTTTAAATTAAAGTAGAGTAGTCTAATGTTTTACATGTCAAGATTTCAAATGTACGAATTAACTTGTTAATATTTTTAAGGGTTTCCGATAAAATCTATATCTAAAAACCTTACTAGAAGTAAGGCAAGATTTTTAGTTAAACATTTTAACAAATCTATATTGCGGCGCTTAAAGCTATTATTCTTTTTAATAAAGAACTTAAAAACACTATTATGAAAAAATGGGTGCCATTCTTCGTGATTATTTTAATTGGGTATTCAAGTTTGTATGCTCAACCCGGCGGCCTTCCTGGACAAAAAGGTGGAATACCAGGAGCAGGTCTCCCAGGAGGAGGAGGTCTCCCAGGGGGAGGAGGTCTTCCAGGTGCAGGTGGTAACTATTACGTTAAAAACTTTTTACCTAGTGTAACATCGGGTGAAGTAGAGCCTTCAAAATTCAAAATTCATGGAAATGTACAGTTGAATGAAGCTTTGGGTTACCCTGACATTTCAATAGAACTTTTCACGCTAAGCGATAAAGGAGTTAATATACCTATAACTCTTAAATATGACGCTTCGGGAATCAAAGTTGGAGATAATTCAGGGGTTGTTGGGCTAAAATGGAATTTAAATGCTGGAGGGCAGGTATATCGAAGTATCAATGAGCTTCCTGATGATGCTCCAAATGGATGGCTTAATAACAATAATTTAGCGATGATTGATATTATCCCGACTGGTGTATCATCCAGAAATCCTAATTTTTCCGATGTCAACCCTCAATATCTCTCCACGATAAATCAGGTTAACGGGAGAAGTAAAGATTATCATGCAGACAATTATTCAATTAATGCACCAGGACTAAATGCTAATTTCACATTTGACACAAATCATTCAGTACGCTATGAGAACAAAGCGACAACTTTAAAAACATCTTACAAAAAGATAAAAAACGAATTTCACGTAATAAATAATACCGGGATAATTTATAATTTCGGGAACAATAACCTCCAAAACTATTATAATACCACCGTATCTAATTCCTTCACAACTTATGATGCGGCTAATATGCATAATATACCTGGAGGCGGTACTAGTGGAAAAACAGGGTTTTTATTGAATGAAATTTTGAATACAGATCAATCTAGGATATATAAATTCAACTACTCTGGAAATATCATGTCAGAAAAAATTAAAAAATTAAATTTTTATGCCTTCCCACTTTATAATATAACCTACAACCCACGTATTCCTGAAGATAACTTCTGCTCACAGCGGAATTTCGAATTTATGGAATATGAACAGTGGAGTGTAATGGATACGAAGTTGATATCCCAAATTATTGGTAGGAAGGAGATAGTTAACTTTTATTATGAGACCATAGCTAATAAAGATGTGAAAAAAAGGCTTGATTACATCGTTTTATCATCTGCTATTACGGGAAAAGTGATCAGTAAAATTTATTTTAATTACGAGAATTATACAGGTAGTGATAAATTCAAGCTCAAAGAGTTGGTATATAAAAATTCAGCCAATGTGGTTGAGAAAAAACACCAATTTAACTATGACACTGGTACAATTCCATCCGCAGACTCACATGCTAGGGATATTAATGGCTATTATAACGGGGCACTTTCCAATGGTGGATTCGTCGATAAGGATTTCTTTAATTCCGGAAACAGCGTTTCTTCAGGTTATTTAAATAATGGGTTAATAAATGATAATAGAAAAATTAATCCTAACGTCATTCAAAACGGAATTTTGAAGGAAATTATTTATCCAACAGGTGGGAAAACGTTGTTTGAATACTATGTTCCTGGGGGTGCCTGGGTTAGTGGCAAACCGAATGTTATCAGTGGTGTTTTTATAAAAAGAACCTATGATTTGGATACAGATGGTAAAATATATTTTGAGAAGGACTACTCTTTTAGTGGTGGCGGTAACACTTATGGACCTCCAATAGGGAAAAGTATTCCAAAAGTGAGCTTTTCACCTACATGTAGTAGGGTGTTTATCTTTCATGACAGATTTGGTAGTGATGAGAATAGAAGAGGATTGAATAAGGCGCAAGTTATTGTGAAAGATTTAAACCATAGAGCACAGTGGACAGAGGAGTATGTGTATAGTTGGATTTACGATTTCCCTTATCTGATGTATCAAAAAAAGTTTACTCCAAGTAAGCAAACACAGGAAATCAATGAATATTCTTTAGTGTCGTATGGTAGCCTTACGAGTTTGTCGCCTGGAGGAGAAAGAGATGATGAAATGAGATCCTATAAGGATATTATAAAAACAAGTCACAGTACATCTTTTTCTTATTTGCCAATTAAGAAAACGATCCATGGACCAGAAGTTATACAAATTACAGATTATGAGCATAATACTAATTTTCAAATTAGTAAGAGGGTCTTCAAAACCAGTTCGAGTAAAGATTTGAAAACCGAAATGTTCTATGCCTATGATATGGGAATCGTTGCGAATCAAAGTATTAAAAACAAATTGTTAGCTTCCAATATTTTGACACCTATTCAAATTAAAAACTATAAGGAGAATAAAATTTTAGGTAGCAAATACATAAACTACCGTGATTGGGGTAATAATCTTATTATAGAGGACGCTATTAAGGTATCCAAAGGAACAGAAGATTTAGAGAACCGTGTTATATTTCATGACTATGATGAATGGGGTAATGTTAAAGAAGTTTCCATGGCTGATGGCGCTTCTACTGTTTACATCTGGGGCTATCAAGGCCAATATCCCGTAGCTAAAATAGAGAATGCTACTTTCGCTGATATTCCAATTCCAATTTATAATGCAATTGTTTCCGCATCAAATGCTGATACCAACGCTATTACAGAAGAGACTTTGAGGTCAGCGCTTAAAAAACTTAAAAGTCCAAGTGAATGCCCAAAGCTTTTAAAATCAAAGATTACCACATTTACCTATGACCCTTTAGTGGGTGTAACCAGTGTGTCGGACCCAAAGGATTACACAATTTACTATGAGTATGACGAATTTAATCGATTAAAACAGGTTAAGGACAACGGCAAAAATATATTGAGTACGAACACGTATAACTTTAAACACTAATTGAAGATGAGAAACTTACTATATACAATTGTGTTAATTTTATTGCCTAACCTTGTTTTAGCACAGACCAATTCAGAGAATTACATTAAAAATATCACTTATAAAGTAGAGACTGTAAATGGAAAACATAAAGCGGGGACAACGACAAATTTGGATCCCAAGGACGTCATAACAGGTGTTACTTATTACAGTGGTCTTGGCCGGCCAAAACAAAGCATCGTAAAACAAGCAGGAGGAGGTAAAGAAGATATAATAACGCCCATAGTTTATGATAATCTTGGACGCCAAGTAAAAAACTACCTGCCTATGGCAAGAAGTAATTCTTCTTTAAACTATGAGGCCCAAAATAATCAGTTTTTTACTAATTTAGAAGCCTATTATGTAAATACGTTTCCTGAAGATTTAAATATGTCCTCTCCCAATCCTTACAGCGAAACAGTATTTGAAGCCTCTCCACTTAATAGAGTATTGGAACAAGCATCACCAGGAAAAGACTGGGCCGTAAACTCGAGCAATACAATAAAATTTGTGTATCAAACTAATGCCTTTGTTTCAGGAAACCCCAACAATGTTAGGCAGTTTTCAGTAACGCACCCCAGTAATAATACAGAAAAAACCCAATTGGCTTTTCAAGATTATTATCCAGCAGGTCAGCTTTATAAGACGATTACAAAAGATGAAAACTGGAAGCTTAATCAGCAGCATGAAAAGGATCACACCACAGAAGAATTTAAAAACAAACAAGGTCAAGTTATTTTAAAACGAACTTATGATAAGAATAAGCTGCATGATACTTATTATGTTTATGATGACTTCGGGAATTTAACCTATGTTATGCCTCCAGAAGCTTCTAGTCAAATTACAAATTCGGGAGCAATATCTTCTACAGTATTAGATGAACTATGCTATGTTTATCATTACGACCACAGGAACCGCCTTATAGAAAAGAAAATACCAGGAAAAGGTTGGGAATTCATTGTTTATGATACATTAGATAGACCCGTTTTAACCCAAGACGCTAATTTAAGGATTCAAAATGATTGGCTCTTTACAAAATATGATGTTCATGGAAGAGTTGTTTATACAGGTAAATACCATTTTGTTCCTCCTGGGTCTGAACAAAATAGTGGCCGAAAGAAATTGCAAGAAATAATAACTGCGCAAGGTGCAAATAATCATGAAGTTCGAGCGCAAAAAACTATAGACGGCGTCGTACTTAATCATTCCAATAATATTGTTCCGAAAGATAATATTGAAATCTATACTATTAGTTATTACGATACATATCCTTCGGATATTACAGGAGCGAGTTCAGGAGGTGAGTTTAATAACCCCAACTCGGTCATCATAAATGGTAAGACAGTTCAGACAGTTACAAACACCAAAACATTACCTACTGGAAACAGAGTTAGGGTTTTGGGGACTGAAAAATGGATAACCACCGCTAGTTATTTTGATGATAAGGCTAGACCA
The DNA here is from genome assembly GCF_000224335.1 of Bizionia argentinensis JUB59. Lineage (GTDB taxonomy): Bacteria > Bacteroidota > Bacteroidia > Flavobacteriales > Flavobacteriaceae > Algorimicrobium > Algorimicrobium argentinense. The sequence goes on from NZ_AFXZ01000067.1 coordinate 21,469, forward strand.
ATTTATGCTGTAAGTATTAATAATTACTTAAATACTTTGGACGCCATTATTGTAGCTTACGATTTTGTTGGGAATGTTCTAGAAACCAAAAACACACATAAAAAAACGAATCAGCCTACCATTATAACCATCAATAAGTTTAGCTATGACCATGCAGGAAGATTGTTAACTGAAAAACAAAAAATTAATAATACGCCAGAGGAATTAATAACTAAAAATGCGTATGATGAGTTGGGACAGTTGATTGCAAAAAATGTGGGAGGTGTTGAGGCGGCTCCTTTGCAGGTTGTTAATTATACTTACAATATAAGAGGCTGGCTTAAACAGATTAATGATGTTGACGCACTTGGCGCCGATTTATTTGGTTTTGGAATAAATTATAACACATCAGATTATGGTGCTCAAAAATTGTTTAATGGCAATATAAGTGAAACGGTATGGAAAACAAAAAGTATAACAACTATTCCTAATGGGAGTCATTCAAGAGTAGAGACGGAGCTAAAAAGAGCATATGCTTATGGTTACGATGCTCTTAATAGAATTAAGTCTGGAGCCTATTTAGAAGAAAATACTCAAGCTAATAATCGCGACGGACTCTATAATCTAAAAGGGGTGGATTATGATAAAAACGGAAATATAATAGAATTGAGTCGCAGTGGGTCTGATGATTTAGGTAATAAATTATTGCAAATGGATGCATTAACCTATAGTTATAAAGGAAACCAATTAACAGGTGTTACAGAGCTAGGTAACAAGCAATATGGTTTTAGTGAAAGAACTACTGCGCAAACCATTGATTATGTGTATGACGGAAATGGCAATATGATAAAAGATAGAAATAAAGATATTTATCAAATTAATTATAATCATTTAAACCTCCCTACTTATATTTATTTTGATTTTAACAATAATGGCTTAAAAGATTCTGAAAATGGCATAACATACATATATGATGCTACAGGTAATAAACTGGAAAAGCTGGTGCTTGATAATAATGAGCCAACAAGAACAAAATATGCAGGGAACTTTATCTATGAAGAAAAAGCTAATGATGAGGAATTAAAATTCTTTAGTCATTCAGAAGGTTATGTGGAACCAAATAATTTAGGAAATTTTGATTATATTTACCAATACAAAGACCACTTGGGGAACATCAGATTGAGTTATAAAAATACTGGTTCAGTCTCTACTAAAGTATTAGAAATTGTAGAAGAAAATAATTATTATCCTTTTGGACTGAAACATAAAGGGTATAATGGTTTTAAATCTTCTACGAATATTGCACTTAAAAGAAAGTTTGGAGGAAAGGAGTATCAGGATGAATTAGGATTAGGTTGGTATGATGTATCTGCGAGGAATTATGACCCTGCTTTAGGAAGATGGATGAACTTAGATCCATTGGCAGAAAAAATGCGTAGACATAGTCCATACAACTATGCTTTTAATAATCCAATTTATTTTGTTGATCCAGATGGTATGGCACCATTGGCAAATGATTGTTGTGGAGGATGGAATCCCGTATCAGGAATTGGGGATGGTATTGCTAGAGCTTTTGAATCTGCTTCAAATAAAGTCATTAGCTTTTTAGGATTAGATAAAATAGAACCTGTTTTAGAAGCTTCAGGAGATGCTACACTTGGGCTTCAGGCTGGATTTAATATCAAAGCAGGAGCTGTAGGAGTAGATGTAGATGTAAATGCTATAAATTTTGAATTAGTTTCTGGTCAAGCAGATTTAACAGACCCTTTAAGTCCGGATTCGTATACAGGAGACCATATAGGTAAAAATGGAGATGCCAAATTTTCTCATAGTATTGGAGCAACAGCAGATGTGGTTGGTTATCCTGTGGTAGGTGGAGACATATCAGCAACATATCGTTCAGAAGGAGACGCAACTGTTGATGGAGGTCTTTACTTTGTAGCGCCATTAACAAAAACGAAATCGAGGTCTGGAGGAAGTAACACTAGTAGTATGAATGTGCCCAATGGTCCTTCTTCTGATGCAAAAACAGGAAAGCAAGATAATTTTTACGGTGTAAATATTGGAGCAGGTGCAACTTTAGGATTAGGACTTAATGTGAACTTAAAAATTGGAATAAATGTCAATGATTAAAAAATATATTTTATTTGTAGTTGTTATAACTATAATCTCTTGTAAATATGAATCAAAACAAGACAAATTGAACAATCTAAATAAAAATTGTGATATAAAAGAAGATCATTATACTAATGGTAATATCAAATTGAGAGCAGAATTAGAAGAAGGAATAGAACACGGAGTTTATTTTAAGTTCCATAAAAATCAAGCAGTAGAAGAATCTGGTGTTAAAATCAAAGGAAAGAAAAATGGTCTATGGAAATACTACGATTCTTTTGGTAAGATAAAATCAGTAAAACATTTTTACAACGATAGTTTGGTTTACAATTTGGATACTAGCGATTTTGAGTACCGCTCAAAAAAAATAGATGATGTTTTACAAGTAGAAACACCTAAAAAATGGACAATAATTAAAGATATTCAAAACCCTGTTTTACTAGCTTTAAAGAAAGAATGTGAAAAAGATATTTCTTTCTGTCCTAATTTAACGATTACGTATGAATTACCTATCAATACAAGTGAAATTGAAACTTACTTGAAGAAGAATGATGATGTTTTAAAATCAAGTCTAGATAATTATAAAGTGCTTAAAAAGCGGGAATACGTTTTTGAGGGTAATAAATACTTTGAGAAAGTTTATACTGGAAGTTCTCAAGGCGTAAATATTGGAGGAATTACTACGTGGGTTTTTAATAATAAAAGAACCTATATAATAACAGGTCTTGCATTAAATGAGAAAGAAAATTCTTTCCTTAAATATGAAGGATTATTTAAAGATATTATTAATAAAATCAAGCTTAAAAAAAAATGACCTTATTTTTCTAGCAGTTTTTTTCCTTTAGTGACCCAAAGAATAGGACCAATAAATCCTATCATCACAATAAGTATCCAGGTTGTTTTTGAGCCATTGAACTGTTTTGTTAATATAAAATAAATGGCTCTAAAAGTTGTAAATACTGACCAAAAAGCAATAATTAGAAATAGTATTATTAAAATAGGCTTCATAACTTTTTAAGAATAAGCTTTTTTAGTTTTAAAATCACGAATAAGCGCATCTAATAAAATATAGATGTGCTTTTTGTTTTCATTAGATAATTTAGAAATATCTTCAACGCGTTTTAAAGTATCAGTATCAAGCTCTAAATCTGTATTACCAAAAAGGAAATCCAAACTAACTGTTAAAGCGTTAGCAATTTTGGTAGCCATCTCAATAGTTGGCTTTACTTCATCACGCTCATATCTTCCATAAGCATCGCCATTAATGTTGATGATTTTACCAACATCAGCTTGGGACATCTTACGTCTTTTTCTAACAATCGTTAAACGTTCACCAAAGGTCATAAATGTATGTTTTAATATAGTATTATCTAATAAAGGTCAAATATACAAACAATATTTGTAGGATAAAATTAAGATATGTTTGGTTGTTTCATCAAGATATTATAGTTTTTCTACATATATGTAGGAATAAAATATTTTTAAAAAATGTTAGATACATCAAACCCAAACAGCTACGAGTACACTACCAAGAATTTAGAAATCCAAATTTTAGGCGGAATCAAGGCGAATAAATTAGAAAGTCTGCGAGTAACAATAAGCATACAGAAACCAAAAGAACATAATATTTTAAGGCACAATATTGATTTATATAATGATAATCAAATAGAAAAATTTACTCGAAAGATTGCAGAACGTTTAGAAATAGGAACAAGCGTAGCACGTATAACATTACAGGAACTTACCAAAGAATTAGAGAACTACCGGTTTTTATTGATTGAACAATACGAGAAACAACACCAACCCTATTTTAAAGAACTCACAGGAACAGAACTGCGAGTCGCAGAGACATTTTTAAAAAAGCCTAATATATTACAGCGTACTAATGAACTTATTGGAAAGTCTGGAGTAATCGGAGAAGAACACAACAGGCAAACAATGTTTTTAATCTTCACGTCTCGCAAAACAAATAATCCATTGCATTGTGTCAGTATAGGAGGATAAGTTACTTGCCCTCAGTGTTTAAACCTTGCAGGTTATTAATAATGTTTATAACACTTTCATTGAGTTTCAAATCAGATAATCCAGTTAAATAATCTAAAGATACTTCCAAAGCTTTAGCAATTTTAAATGCAGTCTCAATAGATGACTTTACTTCGTCACGTTTATAACGTCCAATTAAGGGGCATTTATGCCCATCTGTTTAGCAAGATCATCTTGAGATTTCTTCTTCTTCTTCTTCTTCTTCTTCTTCTTCTTTTACGAGTGCTTAAAAGCCTTTACCAAACAACATAAGTTCTGTTTGGGTAGTTCAAAAAATTAAAAAGATTATAATCGTGATGAGTAGTATAATAGACAATATCAGCAAGAGTATTTAAACTTTGTTTTTGGAAAACTATACACTGTTTTTAAATCACTAATTCCCTTGATAACAGTATGAAATTTATATATTTACATAAACGCTAGTGCTCATGAAAAAAACTTCTTTATTCGTTTTATTTTTAACTATTTTATCTACAGGTTGTAAATCTTTAACTGTACAGCAGAAACAATATACAACAACCATTCAAAAAGTGGTTTTAGGGAGTGTGGGGCAAGATGAAAATTATATTCTAAAAAAAACGTATTCTAGCTTAGCAGTACCAGATTATAATAAACCTATAAAAGTGTCTGCTACGCCTATTTTGTTTAACAAGACATCTTTAAAACGTTTTAAAAATGCACAAAAGCTTCAAGCTAAAGAGGTGCAAGTTAATTATATAGATTCTTTAATGTTAAAGCCTAAATTCTTGAACCTCCAAACGGTAGATGATGTAGCGCTAATAGCTTTGTTAAATAACAACACAAATGCTGATATTAAAAATTATTTAATTAATAAAAATAACGCACATATTGTTACGAGCATCTCAATAGCTTTTAATGAAAACACCATGCAAGATATACTAAAAGCAGAAGAGGTGTTTTTAGAATCAGCCGGCCTGAAGTCCATAGCGCTTAATTTATACAATAATAAAGCACTGGTTAAAAGTATTCATTTTAATGAGGGTGTCGTGTTTGCTTATCGGGTTTCCCAATTTTGCTGGAAAGAAAACAGCAAACATCAATTAGAAATTGTCAATTTAATAGAAGGCATTACTAGCTGTGCAAAAAAAACATATAAATCAGCCAAGCGTGCCAAAAAAGAAATTAATTATTATAAATTGTAAATAATGAAAAAAGGACTTTATCTTATTATAGTCTTAGTAGCATTTAATTGCTCTGAAATTATTGAAGTGGAAAACATTTCAAATAATACTATTAGTATTTTAGCGCCCACAGATACGTCTGTTTTAACGGAAGCAAATGTGCAGTTTTCTTGGAATCTTGTCGAAGATGCAGAGCGTTATAAACTTCAAATTGCAACGCCAAATTTCCAGAACACTTTAGCCATAAAAGAAGATACTATCATAACGGCCACGAGTTTTTCAAAATCATTAAATTCCGGAAATTATGAGTGGCGTGTTCGCGCTGAAAATTCAGATTATCATACCAAATATGCAACACAGGGATTTAGCGTGTTAGAAAGTGATGCTGTTAACATTTCTAATGAAGATATTATTTTATTGGCTCCTGCAAATTCAATTATTTTTAATACAACAGATACCATTAATTTTTCTTGGGAAACTATTTTAAATGCAGAAAATTACACCATACAAATTGCCACACCTAATTTTGCAAATGCTCTAGAAATTATTGAAAATGAAACAGTAAACACAACTAGTTTTTCTATTTCAAATATGGATGCTCAAGGATATGAGTGGCGTGTAAAAGCACGGAATTTAGAGTACGAAACTGCATATACCATTCAAAGTTTTACAGTTGAAGAATAAAACAAAAACATATGTGCTATTAATGGCTGTATTAGCTATATGGGGAACCATTGGCTATAAATTTATGAATGGATTAAGTCCTAGTCTTCCTGAAATAAAATCTCAAGACTTTACTGCTTCTTTTACTCCAAAGGCGAATGTAGAAATAGATACCTTCTCTATACAAAATTTAGAGAGAGATCCCTTTTTGGGGACCTTGCAAAGCAAACAAAGAAAATCGTTTAAAAATACTACGCAATCAACTCCAAACGCCACTGATAACAGCCCTAAAATTACTTATAGTGGGATGGTTAAGAAACAAAATTCTTCAAATAGCGTATTCGTTATCAATATCAATGAAAATCAGTATTTGTTAAAAAAAGGGCAAAAAGTTGATAGCGTAAAGCTTATTAGAGGAAATGATAAAGAAATTAGTGTTCGTTATAAAAACACGACACAAACCATAAAACGTCATTAATGTTTTGGTTTAAGCTAAAAGCGGGCGCTTTACAATTAACACTCTTTATTACAGTTGTTATTGCGTTGCTTCTTACAGCTTTTATTTTATTTATTCAAACCCATAAACGGTTTAACATCCAAACCGATTTTATCATTGAAACTGCTAAAAACACCGATAGTGGAATTAGTCACGCCCTAAATAACATCGTGCCACTAAATGATACTACTTCTATCAATTTAAACGGCGAAGATTTCAAAACTTTAAATGTGCATCGCGAATTTTGGGGCGTTTTTGAGAAAGTGACTACAATCTCGAAAATTAAAAAGAATATCTTTAAAAGAACTGCCTTAATTGGAGCAGCGCAATCTAAAAATAATAGAACAGTTTTATATGTTCAAGACAATAACAAACCACTAGTTCTTGTGGGTAATACCAAAATTGAAGGTGTTGCTTATTTACCAAAACGAGGTGTTAAAAATGGTAACATATCTGGGCATTCTTATTATGGTTCTCAGCTCATTTATGGACCTACTAAAACCTCAACCCGATTACCCAAAATTTTCTCTGAAACTAAGACCCAAATAAAAGAAATTGAAAATCTTATTTCTAAAATAGAGCAAAATCAATTTATCAATTTAAAAGTTGATGGGTCTTATAAAAACTCTTTTTTAAAACCAGTGCAGGTTATTTTCTCTAATGAAACCATAGTATTAAATGCTATCCAGTTGACAGGAAATATTATTGTACAGTCAAAAGCAAAAATTATTATAAATGCCTCATGCACTCTTAAAGATATTGTTCTTATTGCGCCAGAAATAGAAATTAAGAATAATGTAAAAGGAAACTTTCAGGCCATTGCATCCAAAAATATATTAGTTGGTAACAATGTTCTGTTGGAATATCCTTCAGCATTAGCTTTAACGGGAAACGTTGCTGAAAAACCAACTAATTTAAATCTAATTGAAAATAATAGAATTATTATAGATGATGATACCATTATAAAAGGATTGGTTTTGTATTTAGGCGTTTCAAAACCCAATAACCACGATGTGCAAGTGGAACTAAAAGAGAAATCCAAAATTATAGGTGAAGTTTATTGTAATCAGAATTTAGAATTGAAAGGAACTGTTTTTGGCACGGTTTATACAAATAATTTTATAGCCAGACAATTTGGATCCATATATCAAAATCATATATACAACGGAAAGATAAAGGTTAGTGAACTGCCTGAAAAATATGTGGGTTTACCATTTAATAACTCTAAAAAAAGTGTTTTAAAATGGTTATATTAAGAAAGATTAAGGCATCGACATTAATGGAAACATTAGTTGCTACAGTCCTTATTGTGATAATTTTTATGTTGGCAAGCATGATTTTAAATAATTTATTTTCAAATACTATTAAAAATAATACAAGAGCAATTGAAGCTCATTTAAATGAACTACAGTATTTTAAACTACACGAAAAATTAGAACTGCCATATTATGAAACTTATAAAGATTGGAGTATCACAATTATTAGATTTTCAGAAAACAATAAGCAATATGTAGAGTTCGAAGCAGTAAATTCTAAAACTAATAAAACAATAAGTATGCTGCATGAAGAAGCTAAATAGTAAAATAAAGGCATTTACTTTAAGTGAGATGATTGTGGTGCTTATATTGAGTAGTATTGTCATCGGTTTGGCATTTTCTGTATTAAACCTTGTTCAAAAGCACATGATAAGCATTCAGCAAAATTATACCAATACGACTAAATTTAAAAAATTAGAAACCTCTTTATGGTTAGATTTCAATAGGTATTCTAAAATTGAATATAGCAGTCTCGAAAATGAGTTGAAATTTTCGACAGCCATAGACTCAGTAATGTATCAGTTTTCGGATAATTATATCATAAAAGGAATAGATACCTTTCCTGTTCCAATACAACAAAAACAATTTTATTTTGATGGTGAATTTATGGAACATGGACAGATTGATGCCATTAAATTAGAAACTGAAAAAACATTTCAAAATCAGCAATTGTTTATATTTAAAAATAATGATGCTAACGCTTATATGAACTAATGGGATTTCAGTTAGAAAACATGTCGCCTCAAAAAGAAATTAAAAAAGAGAATTCTAATAAAGTCTCTTTTTTACAAAAGGAAATAACCCTTTTCGGTAATTCTTTTTCAAATAAGATTAAAGAGGATTTTTATACAGAATTAAGTGTTCTTTTAAAAGCAGGAATCACCCTTAAAGACGCTTTAGAGCTTATTGAAAATGCGATCAAGAAGAAGTTGGTACAGGAGAAAGTCGCTTTTATTTCGAGGGCTATTATATCTGGATCCAGTTTGTCTGAAGCGACTAAAGCTCATAAAGAATTCACCGATTATGAATATTATTCACTTAAAATAGGGGAGGAAACTGGAACCCTTATTCAAGTTACAGAACAGCTGGGGGCTTTTTACGCCAGAAAAAATGAACAGCGAAGAAATCTTGTTAGCGCGTTAACCTATCCTATTATTATTTTAAGCACCGCATTATTAGTCGTTATTTTTATGTTGCAATATGTAGTTCCGATGTTTCAGGATATTTTTGAACAACAAAAAGTAGAGTTACCGGCTATTACTAAATTCATAATTTATGTATCAGAATTTATGAAAAGTTTTGGTTGGCTATTTATAATTCTAATAATAGCTCTCGTTTTCTCGAGAACATTTTTCAATAAAAAGCTATGGTTTAAAAAGCGGAAAGATCTTTTAGTCTTAAAATTACCTTTTATAGGTGATTTTATAAGAACGGTTTATTTGTCTCAATTTACCCAAGCGATATCTTTATTAACGGCCTCCAAAGTTCCAGTTGTAAATAGTATTCAATTGGTGAAACAGATGATTGACTTTTATCCTTTGCAAACGGCTTTGGAAGCTGTGGAACAAAATATTTTAAAAGGACAGTCTTTGAGTGAGAGTCTAAAACAACATAAATTTTTTGACGATAAAATGATTGCTTTGGTCAAGGTTGCCGAAGAAACGAATCAGAATGAATTTATTTTTGAGCGTCTAAATATCATTTATAATACGCAGGTGCGGCAGCGGTCTAAATTACTATCAACAATTATGGAACCTATTATTATATTGATTGTCGGTGTACTTGTTGGTGTTATTCTAATTTCAATGTATTTGCCTATGTTTAAGCTGAGTAGTGTTATGGGTTAGATTTAAATTAATTTATTTAAATTTGGTGTCTTCAAATTGAATTGAAAAAATAAGAGGTCTGTTGTCAATATGTACCATTTTAGTTACTTCAAAACTGGTTCCAACTGAAAACTTTTTTTTCTAGTTTTATTACCTACAGTAACATAGGTTACAGTCACAGGCTAGTTGATAGTCTATCTTTGCACAAGTGGTGTATGCCACTTATTCCTAATAATTAAATAGTTTTAAAAAAAGAAAGTATGAAAAATCAGTTTTTAATGATCCTTTTCGTTTTTGTAGGATCTGTTTTGTATAATCCAGTTACCGCACAATCATTAAGTGTTTCGGATATTGAAAATTCCATAAAAAAAGACGGAAAATATGCGATACTTGTTTCAAATGTCCGCTACTTTCAAGCAGCTGTTATGACGGGACAAGAACTTAAGAGTAATAATCCGAAAATGGATTTTGAAGTTGTTTTAATTGGTCCCGTAGTTAAGGATCTGGCTACAGATGAAGGTCTGAAGTCTTTTATTGATACTAGTGAAAAAGCTGGAATCCGTCTTGTGGTTTGTGAAGCTGCAATGAATCATTTTGAGTTGAAAAAAACAGATTATAACGGTTCTATTAAATTTACGCCGGACGGCTTTGTTTACTTCTTTGGTTTACAAGAAAATGGATTCAAAACGATTACATTGTAATTTAGATAGCATGCCTTTTAGAAAATAAACGTGTATTGTAAATACTTATTTATAGCAATATTAATCGCTTGTATCATTAAGATGCAAGCGATTTACTTTTATATAATAATCGTCCAACTTTATACTTTGGTAATTCTTACTAAATTATTCTATAATTTTATAATCAATACCTAGCTTTCGCAAAGCTCTTAAAGCGGAGCCAGAGTTTTTGTCTTCCACTTCAATATCAACAGGGTCTCCCTCTAATAGTATGTCTGTGAGTTCGTGGGAGAGCGATTCATTCATGTTAGATGAAATCTCTGCAATACAATTGGCTATCGCTCTTTTATCAGGTCTTTGGGCGTCGCAAGATAATAAGTCTATTTTCATATTTATAATTTATATATGCAATATACGGACAACTCGCGAGTTGCCCGCACATAGCTTTTATTATAATGTAATCCCACCATCAACACTAATTGTTGCTCCTGAAATATATCTTGCTTGATCTGAAGCTAGGAACGCGTAAACGTTTGCAATGTCTTCTGGCGTTCCAAGTTTTTGTAAAGGAACTTTTTTAGCCATAGTAGCTAATACTTCTTCTGACATTGCTTTTCTTGTCATCCCGTGGTTTGGATAAGCGCGCTCAAATTGAAAAGCTTACTGCTTTTTTAAAATACATTATTTTTTTAAAGTTTCTTTCATACAGGTAATTTCTACTATTTTTCCTGCCATGCATATACCAACTCTGTTTTTTATTTCAGTATAATAAAACTGGACGCTTTTGCCTTCAAGCATAGGGATATTAAAGTTATTAATATTTATAGGGTCTAATTTCATGCCATTTGTTAGTTCAATCATCCATCCACAGCCATCTAAGCCAGTGAAGTTTACTAATTTACCTTGTATTAAGTTTTTGCATGATAACTTGTTATATTTTGTTGAATATTTATTTGTTTTAACGTTTGCGCAAGACAGAACCATACCGAAGCAAACTAAAAGGACGAATATATTTGTTTTGCTATTTTTCATAAAAATTGATTTCAAATTTAATCTATTAGTTCTAGTTTGGCATCATAAAGACCAATTAACAAACTATTTCCGTCTTCATCTACTTTAATTCCACCGTATTTAGCGGCCTCATACTTTTCTGCATCACCTTCTTGGAAGAAGTACGATTCGGCACCAATATTTATATTCCAGCCAGAATTGGATGAGTATACTATTAGGTACTCATCTTCATTGAGCGGGGTTTTACCAGCTTGAAATCTAACTTTTTTGGCAACACCATTTTCTTTTAATTTCACAACACAAAACCCTCTTTTAGCAATGCTGTCATAATTTGCGTTTTCCGAAATTTCATAACGTAAGGTCATATAGTCGCCTTGCATTAATGACCGTGGATCAACAGGTGCTAAATCCAATAGAATCAATTTGCCATCAGAAATTAAAGATTCTTTTTGCGCTACTGAATTATTAAATAGCAGAAGCAAAACGATAAGGTTAGCCAAGATAATAGTCCACTTAAACTTTTTCATGGCTGCTTAATTTTTTAGTGATCAATATATAAAATAAAAGAAAAACGACTCCAGAAGCCATTAAAATTATTGATTTTATTAAAAGTGTGAAAGTCAAATCATAATAATATTGTGAGATAAAATAGATAAATGAAATGATTCCAATAACGAATCCCGTTTTATAATTAACCAAAAAACTCAATAAAACAATAACAATGGCTCCCGAAGTTGCTGGTGAAAATAGCGTTAGCAACATAATTAAAGCACTTAAAGTGTAGATGAGTAGTTTAGTCTTAAAAGCTGTAACGTTGATTATTTCAATAACAGAATATACGATATATATAATAGCTAAAATCATGATTATGGATGAAATCCAAAGCTGATTAGGGGAAATAGGTATTAAGTAACTTTTACCAATAGCTATGAGTCCGAATAATAAAGCGAAAACAGATCCAATACGAATGGGGTTATATATTTTGGATAAATATTTATGTGATGCTATTATTTTCGCTTCGTTTAAAAAGACAAAAGTCACCAAAACCGTGTTAATTGCAATATAAAGATGAATTAAATTGTAATAATCATTAATTAAAATTAGGCTTAATAAGCTTCCATTAAAGATTAGAATTGCTAAAAATGACAAAATATAATTTTGTGTCAAAAACAGTGAACTAAAGGAGATGGCACAAATGATTAATGCAACTGTGTTTTCGTTCAAACGCATTTCAAACAAGCCAATACAGAGCAGTACCAAACCGATTATAAATAGTGAAACACAAAACGTATCAATAATAAGTTTATTAAAAATTTTATCAAGAATAAGAGCGGAAACTATAAAAATAATTCCAAAAATTAACATTCCAATTTCCGAATCATATAGCCCTGAAATTAGGAGAAATCCAAGAAAAGCAAGCATAGCTGAAAAACCGCCAAAAATGGTGAGTATTTTGATGGCTAAACTAGATTTGTTTTGATCTTGTTTCTTGTATTCCATTAAAATGGCGTCCTCTTCATAAAAGAATCTATCACCTTCAACTTCAGAAATATGGTATAATAATGCTTTTTTATTCTCTAGTTTATCCATTTTTTTTGAAGTTTAAATAAGTTAGCAATAACGGAGGTGACACTTACAATTATAAATAAACAGATAAGTAAAAGCATACCAAAATCATCGGATAAACGCAGGAGCAAAGCTGATGTTATAATAATAATACTAAACGGAATTATGGAGAGATAAAAGCCACTCTTTATTTTCAGACCATACCAAATACCTAAACCATATAATAAGGATGCTGGAATAATTAAGAGGTAAAAATCAGCTTGATAATCATCAAAAATTCCTAAACAAATCCCAATGGTGCAGAAAGTAATGGAAGCTATTGATAATGTGTTTGTAAACCACTTTGGTATTTTTATTTCCGACGAAAATTTTTTACCGGCTAATGCCAGAATTAATAATATTGTATTAATTCCAAACAGCAGAGTGAACAGGAATAAATTGGACCAATTTTGCGCGACTTGTTCGGCATATAAAATAAGGGTGGTATTAATTAAAGTTATAAATACAAGCCATAAAGGAGCGAAATTTGAAACTAAAACCCATAGAGCTATAAATAGAGTCCAGCCTAGAAAAAAGTCGTAAGCATTGGCTCCTGTTTGATAAATTTGACCAAAAACAGCGAATAAAACACCCACTATTACGGAAGCGCCAGTTAGTAGAATGTTTTTAATAAGTGGTTGAAATTTGGAGACTAATATAGTTCCTATAATGATAATGATGAGTGCTTCAATTAATCCTATTTTAATGAATTTATGAAGGTCTGCCCAGTTATAAGCAAAGAAGAAAATGATTCCAGCAGTTGTAAAGCCAACACCTAAACTAATAAAAAATAGTTTTAAAAATTTATACCAAGCATCTTTATCATTGTAAACATCTTGATTTAGGGTATTTTTTATACTGATTTCCAGCCAATTGCTATGCCGGCTAATTATATGAATATCCTCCCTGTTAATTTTTGCCATGCAGTTTTTTTTAATTCTTTCTACCCCTTTTGAAAATTTATTCTTGTAGATAGATTAGAACTAATCTAATAAATTAAAATGGATTCTTCGGACTGATAGAAAATTGGTTTAAAAGAAAATTAATATTGTTTTTGATAGCTTTTTATTTTTTAAATTGAAGGTGCTCTAATGTTTTTCCTGTTAATTTTTTTTCACCAACTACTTTAAAGCCTAAATTTAAATAGAGTCGTTTGGCATTTGGATTGTCTTTATCCACAAGCAAGCCCAAGGTTTTTTTTCTATTATAAACATATTCATCAATTAAAAACTGAAATAATTTAGAGCCGACACCTTGACCTTGCTGGTTTGGATTTACGCCAACACAATCAATATAGAATTCGCCAGGTTGGGTTTCATCTTCAGAATTAAAATATCTATTAAACATCGTTTTAATAGTTGTTACAACGGGTGTGCGGAGTTCTTCTAATTTAGCACCATCATAAATAGTAGCGGCTGCAATAATTTCACCATCATTTTCTGCTACCCAACAATTTTCATACGAATATTGATTTCCTTTTTTCTGGATTAAATTCTCTAAAAACTGGGTTGCTTTTTCGGGAGAATCTTCGCCAATAAACTGATAAACAATGTCGTTCATTGCTAATAGCATATACGTTGCAATTGCTTTGAAATCTTCTGGTCTGGCTTGCCTGATTATCATGTTTGTTAAAGAGTATTTTTTATTAAACGCTGTATTTAAACCCGAAGATTTCTTGAATTTATTTCCCAAATCATGATCATTCTATCATCTCCTGTAGAAATTAAATAATTATTGTAGGTATTCCAAATTAATTTATTCACAGAAAATGAATGTCCGTCATATTTTTCTTTGTCAATTGTGTCTAATGGTAGAAATGTTTTCGAATCCCATATTTTTAATGATTTATCACGACTGGCCGTAGCAAATATATTCGTGTTTGGGCTATATGCAATATCGTAAATTGCCCATTCATGAGCGGGAATTGATTTTATTATTTCATATTCTCCAACTTGCCAAACATTCAGGTGACCATCTCTGCCGCCAGTTAAAAGGTGTTTTCCATCCGGACTGAAACGGACAACATTTGATGAACGTTGATGTCCAATAAAAACCTTTTTTTGTAGCATTGTTTTTAGATCAAAAATCCGAATCTTGCCATCTCCCGAAGCAATCGCTATTTCGGAAGTGTTATAATTAAAATCAATATGTCGTACTTTTTCATCACATAGTTTTTCAATCCTAATTAATGCCAAGGTATCGAGTGAATAAATGGTTAAATTACCGTCGCCACCAGCGGTATAAATGCAATTAGCTTCAATAGAATATCTAATATCAAAAACTTGAGCCGTATGGTTTTTTAAGACTTTTATTTCTTCATTCTTTTTTAAATCTAATATATGAACATGGCCATTGGATGTTCCTGCCAATAATAATTGTTTTTCGGGAATATGGCAAATAGAATATAAAACGGCCGGAAAACGCCCTATAATCTTATCAAATTGTAATGTTTTCAAATTCCATTGAGCAACTATTCTATCGCCACTGCCAGAAAAAATAAGATGTTCCTGAGTTCCTTTCTCTAAAGTGTATATGGGTTCATTATGCCCTGTGAGCTGCGCTATTTTTTTTACTTCGATTTTCATGTATACAGAAGTTTTTTATAGTAGTGTTGTTATGGCAACAAAAACAGCAGTTACCTTATTAAGTAACCTGCTTTTCTTGTATGTCTAAATATCTACTCGGCCTAATTGATTCAATATAAATTTTAGATGATTATAAACTTTTAGTAAAGGTACGAACTTCCAAAATTAACGGAATATAAAGCAAAAACGTATGATAATTATCAGCTTTTAAACGCTAGTGTTTTATCACATTTGACACTTAATTATTTTATAAAATACATCATGACTTTACCCCAACATACACATAGCTTTCATATTCCTGTAATGGGTTTAGCCTATACCATAGATAGTCCTATTCGGGTTGCTCAGTACGGTATTTCGTCGGTTATTTCCATTATTGACGATGAGCTTTTAGAAAAAATGAATGCTTTTTACAGTGAGAAATTTAGTTTGCCATATCAGGAGATTTCCAAAAAAGTTGACGATTATCGCGCTAAACGTATCACCGCTTATTTGAATTTAGTTGATACCATTGTTAAAAATAAGTTTGTAAAATTCAAGGACGAAGTATCAGAAAGTAAATCGGCTTTAGAGAATTTTATAAGCATGCTTCCTAATAAGTCTACTATTAAAGTTAAGCTTTCTACTATGTTGGAAGAAGGTATGCTTTTTAAAGAAACGATTAAAAAATATGTAGATGCGCATTTGTCAGCTGGTGAAATTGATGTGAATATCATGACCAAAATAGACAAAGACAATTTTATTAAATCTGAACAATTACCAATTGAATATAATGATGCTCATGCGTCGCTACGTGGATTTGCAAATAGTAATTTGGAGTCGTCTGTTGTACTTTCAGCAGGAATGAACCCAAGATTATATAGTTATTTCGAGAATTTCAAGGATTTCTTTCCTGATACTAATAGTCGATTAAAGAAGCGAATTATTCTAAAGGTGAGTGATTTCCGTTCGGCCATTATTCAAGGGAAATTTTTAGCTAAAAAAGGACTGTGGATTTCAGAGTATCGCATTGAATCGGGTTTAAATTGTGGTGGCCATGCTTTTGCCACTGAGGGTCATTTATTAGGCCCAATTTTAGAGGAATTTAAAACTAAAAAATCAGAATTAATTCAAGATACCCATGCTGTTTATATAAAAGCTTTAACGGATAAAGATGTGTTTGTCCCGGATCAACCATTGGATATTAAAATTACGGTTCAAGGTGGCGTTGGAACAGCGGCTGAACACGATTTTCTAATAGATAACTATCAGGTAGATTCCGTTGGTTGGGGTACGCCTTTTTTATTAGTTCCAGAAGCGACCTCTGTAGATAATGACACGCGGAAGCTTTTGGCAGACGCCAAGGAGTCCGATTTGTATTTAAGTGGTATTTCTCCATTGGGTGTACCTTTTAATGCTATAAAAGGCACTTCAAATGAGTTTTATAAACAAAACCGTATTGATAATAATAAAGCAGGAAGTTCTTGTCCGAAAAAGTTTTTAGCCTTGAGTAAGGAGTTTGGGCCTGAAGGAATTTGTACAGCGTCTAAAAAATATCAGGATGTTAAACTGGAAGAACTAGATGCTAAAAAAGAATCAATGACATCTTCTCGTTATAAAATGTCCAAAAATAAAATCACTGAAAAAGCCTGTCTTTGCGTTGGTTTAGCAAATGCATCTTATCTTGAAAATGATATTTCAATAAAAGGGCAACAGCAAGGTGTTGTTATTTGTCCTGGACCTAATTTAGCGTATTTTGATAGAGAAGTTTCTTTATCTGAAATGATTCAGCATATTTATGGGGGAGCTTCTGTACTTTCTAATGCTTACAGACCGAATATGTTTGTAAAGGAATTGAAAATGTATGTGGAATATTTACAGAACGATATAGCAAGTTTTACGGATGATTTAACCGCCAAGCACATCAAAAAATGGCATGCGTTTAAAAATAATTTATTAGGTGGTATTACTTACTATAAAAATTTATTTGAAGAAACGCTAAATCCTGAAAATGCCACAATTCATTCAGATATTAAAGTTTATGAAGCGACTATAAACACAATTAAAATTCCTGTGTTATAAATTAATGGGCTTTTTTATTCATAAAAGCCCATTTCATCAATATATTTCCAAACCGGTGCGGATAGCATCGGTTTTACATTTCTACCTTTTTTTATGGATTTTCTAATAAAAGTAGAAGACAATTCCATAATAGGTGCATTTATATGATGAATACGTTTGTGGCCATCAAATTGCGTTTCAACTTTACCTTCAGAAATTCTTGGGTAAACATATATATCGTGATTATCCAGAATAACTTGGTAGTTTTTCCACTTATGAAAACTCTTTAAATTGTCTTCACCCATAATTAGAGAAAACTCATGAGTCGGATGCTTTTCTTGTAAATGGGCAAGCGTATTAACCGTATAATTAGGTTGTGGCAAAGAAAACTCGATATCGCAAGGCTCTAGTTTTTCATAGTCTTCAGTAGCCAAATACACCATATCCAAACGTTGGTAATTGTCTAGCAAGGATTGCTTCTTTTTAAACGGGCTTTGTGGCGTGACAACCAACCAAATTTGATCGATATCACTTTCTTCTGCAAGTTGGTTGGCAATAATAAGATGCCCAATATGAATAGGGTTAAAAGTTCCAAAATATAAGCCTATTTTCATGGTAGGTATTTACGATTCTAAAAAGTTAGATACTAAATTTTCTGCTTCGGCAAGTGCTTTTTCCAAGTTGTCATTTTCAATAATAACATCAAAAAGTGGCGCAGTAGCTAATTCTGCCGATGCTTTTGCAATACGCATATTAATTTTATCGTCGCTTTCTGTTTTGCGCTTTTTTAAACGGATTTTAAGTTCGTCTATACTTGGTGGTTTAACAAAAATGGAAATCGTTTCTTCTGGGAATTTACGTTTTATGCGTAAACCACCCGATACATCAATATCAAAAATAACGTGTTTTCCCTGTGCCCAAATGCGTTCCACTTCTGTTTTTAAGGTGCCATAAAAATTATCCCGATATACTTCTTCCCATTCAAGGAATTCATCGTTTTTAATTTTGTTTTTAAACTCTTGAGCAGATAAAAAGTAGTAATCTTTTGAATCTATTTCATCACCGCGTTTTTCGCGTGAGGTTGCCGAAATAGAAAATTCTAAATCTAACGTATCTAGTCTTAAAAGATGGCGTACAATTGTAGTCTTTCCCGATCCTGAGGGCGCTGAGAATACAATTAGTTTTCCTTTGGTCTTATTGTTTGGTAGTGTCAATATGGTTGTTTTTGTAAGACGTTTATAAAACGTTTAATAGTTGTTCTTTTATTTTTTCAAGCTCATCTTTCATTTGAACTACCAGTTTCTGCATGGGTGCAAAGTTACTTTTAGAACCAATGGTATTGATCTCACGACCCATTTCCTGACCTATAAAAGCGAGTTTCTTACCATTAGAGTCGTCCGAATCTAATGCTTGGATAAAATAATCCAAATGGTTTTTAAGTCGAACTTTTTCTTCAGTGATATCAAATTTTTCAATGTAGAAAACTAATTCTTGCTCAAATCTATTTTCGTCAACCTTTTCTTTAAGCTCTTCTACACCTTTTTGTAAACGCTCACGAACACCCGCAATACGTTCAGGATCCATAGCAATAATTTCTTCCAAAATGGATGTTATGTTTTGAACACGATCTCTAAAATCAGCTTCAAGAACTTTACCTTCATCTAAACGATAGATATCAATATTTTTTAAAGCTGTTTTCACTTCAGTCAAAATGATTTCCCATTCGTTTTCATCAATTTCTTCACGTTCGGTATTTAAAGCGTCAGGAAAACGAACTGCCATTTTTAATAGTTCAGTTTCATCGCCATCTACAATCTCTTTAAGTTGTTTAATGTATTGTTTTACAGCTCGTTTATTAATTTGCGTACTGGTTTCTTCGCCCGTCATTTCAACATAAATAGAGAAATCTATTTTACCGCGCTCTAATTGATTACCAATTAGTTTGCGTAAACTCAATTCTTTTTCTCTGTAAATTGAAGGCATTCTTGCATTCAAATCGAGGTTTTTACTATTTAACGATTTTACTTCAATCGTTACTTTTTTGGTTGGTAACTGCAAAACAGATTTCCCATAACCAGTCATTGAATGGATCATAATTATAAAATAAAGTTGCACAAAGATAATTAAAACTAGAGGTTTAGAAAACTGTAAGAGAATATTATGTGCAGCAAATAGATTTATGTAGTTTTGTGACTTAAATTTCAGTAATATGTATACCAAACAATTCGAAATTCGTTGGAGCGATGTGGATGCCAATAGACATTTAGCTAATAGTGCTTATACCAATTTTATGAGTCATACACGGATGGCTTTTTTAATGGAAAAAGGATTTTCTATGAAGGAGCTGGCTCATTATAACATTGGGCCCGTCGTTTTCTATGAGCATATGTATTACTTTAAGGAAGTGTTTATGGGAAAACCTTTAACGGTAAGCTTAGAGGTTTCTGGTTTAAGCGAAGATGGTTCATTTTTTAAATTTGATCATAATTTTTACAACCATAAAGGCGAAAACATTGCCCACTGTGAAATGCTTGGCGCTTGGATGGATTTAAAAACGCGCAAGCTTGTTGGTTTACCGACGGAATTATTAGAGATGGCGGAGACATTTCCGAAGTCAGAAAACTTTAAACAAATTACTAAAGAAGATACGCGCGTTGGGAGTAAAAAACCTGTGCATTTAAGTCTTTAATTTCGGATTTTTAGTCCCCAGATAAATACCGGTAAATAAGCTTAGAGGCTAAAAATAGTAAGGTTGCACTAAAACGCGAATAACAATATACCCGGAGGGTTTAATATAACCACCAGCAATTACATCATTTGTAAACGTGAAGTAAATCCATAAAGCACCTGAACCATGAAAACGGCTATAGGCGCGTAAATACTGGTGCTATTCACTCAAAGCGGCTTTAAGATTTTCTATGTTTTTTTTGGAATTTCCTATAAATATCTGATCGTTAAAAATTATAACTGGTCGGCTTAAAAAGGTATAATGATCTAAAAGATAGTGTTTGAAATGAGGTTCTTCTAAACCTGCATTTTTCAAATCCATTTCTTTATAAAGTTTAGCGCGTTTACTGAAAAATGCTTCATAACTGCCTGAAAGCCTATGCATTTCTTCAATTTGTGTAGCATCTATGGGGTCCTTCTTTATATCTTGAAACTCAAAATCAGCTGGCCAATCAATCTCCTTAATTATGCGCATACAGGTACTACAACTTTTTAGATAATAAACTTTATTCATGAATTAAAATATAACTGTTTAATAAAATAGTGTTACAAAGTAAACCAATTTGCGCGAGAAAGGAGGATTCCAAAAAGTGGCTTCTTATCATAAAAGAAATAAATACTAACTCTAAAAAATATTTACATGAAATTTAGGTAAGGAACTAAATCGTTAAAGGGAATGGTAAACTCTGTTAAACCAGTTGCATAAGGTGCAATTTCATAATTGTTGTATAACAAGACGACGCCTATATTATTAAAACCTATATTTTGAGGAAGTATAAAGTTGTCAGGCTCAAAATAATCAGCTTCTTTACCAGCTATTTGATCGTTAAAGTAATCTCTGGCAATGGTTTTAAATGTCTTGATATCGTTGACTAAATCTTCATTTTTCAATAATTGACCTGTTAAGGCATCAAAATTTAAGAATGATATAATTAAATTCCCATGTGCACCACCAGTGTTTAAATAGCTTGTAAGCGCCACAGAAATTACGGCTTCCGACTGATACATGATTTCACCATCAATTTGAGCCTCCCATTGCATCGGGCTTTCCGGGAAATCGGTGTTAAAGTTTTTATATTCAGTATTGAAATTATCAATACTTTCTAAAATTGATAAGCTTTTGGTAGACGCTTCGGGTTCAAAATTCAAACTAGTAATTACTATCGCCTGTAATGCTTTATTTATTTTGGTGGCAACGGCTTCATTTCCCTGGGCCTCGGGAATATTAATTTCAACAATTTTATTGTGTTCTGTTGTTATAGATTTCTCTAAAAACGTGAGTTTTTTCTCTTCTTCTTCACAAGAGAAAACAAGAAAAATTAGAGATAAAAGTAAGAATTTGCGTTGCATAAATCAGGATCCGTTAATTAAGTAATAAAGGTAATTATTGCATTTGAATACACCGAATTAAACCTTAACTTTATGAAAAGATTATACAATAAGGTCCTAAAGTTTTTATTTTAAGACTTCTAGTGTCTGGTCGAACAAGGATTTTTAAAATGACAGTTATAAAAATAATATGAAATTTAATACAAAAACAATTCATGGAGGGCAAAAACCCGATCCGGCTTATGGAGCAGTAATGTCACCCATTTACCAAACAACAACATACGCTCAAGATACACCTGGAGGGCATAAAGGATTTGAATATTCACGTAGCAAGAATCCAACACGAAGTGCTTTGGAAAACGCGGTGGCAAGTATAGAAAATGGTAATTATGGATTGGCTTTTGGATCAGGATTAGCAGCTATTGATGCGGTTATTAAATTATTAAAATCAGGTGATGAAGTTATTTCAACAAGCGATTTATACGGAGGTTCTTACCGTTTGTTTACAGCTGTTTTTGAAAAACTCGGGATTAAGTTTCATTTTGTAGATATGGAAAATACTGACAATATTGAAAAATTTGTCAATAAAAACACCAAATTACTTTGGGTTGAAACACCTACCAACCCAATGATGAATATTATTGATATTAAAGGATGTGCTGTTTTGGCTAAAAAGTACAACTTGTTATTAGCGGTAGATAATACGTTTGCTACACCTTATTTACAACAACCCTTAGATTTAGGTGCTGATATAGTAATGCATTCGGCTACCAAATATCTCGGAGGACATAGTGATGTGGTTTTGGGTGTTTTAGCATTAAAGGACAAAGAACTTGCTGATAGATTGTACTTTATTCAAAATGCGAGTGGTGCTGTTTGCGGACCGCAGGATAGTTTTCTGGTTTTAAGGGGTATTAAAACCTTACATATTAGAATGCAGCGCCATTGTGAAAATGGTCGGGATATAGCGAAGTATTTGGCTAAACATCCTAAAATTGAAAGGGTGTATTGGCCTGGATTTAAGGATCATCCAAATCACGATATAGCCAAATCTCAAATGACCGATTTTGGCGGAATGATTTCTTTTACAACCAAAGGCAATAACTACGAAGAATCAATTAGAATAGTGGAGAATTTAAAAGTATTCACTTTAGCAGAATCTTTAGGTGGTGTGGAATCGCTTGCAGGACACCCAGCGAGTATGACGCATGCTAGCATTCCTAAAGAAGAACGCGAAAAAACTGGTGTAGTGGACTCCTTAATTCGATTAAGTGTAGGTATTGAAGATATCGAAGATTTGATTGCCGATTTAGAACAAGCTATAGGTTAGTGCGGAATGTAGAATATTAATAAACAAGACTTTAAAGTCTTGTTTATTAATACATTATAAGACGGTAGATTTTTAATCTAAATAATAAATATAACCAAAATTCAACCAGATCAAATAATCATTATTTTTATTGGATTCTAATTGATGATTTAAACCATCTACCCAATCGCTGAAATAGGTTTGTAATCGTAAATCTAACATTAAATCAGATAACTCTGTTAATTTATATCTTACACCAACACTAGTAACCAAGGAAAAAGCACTTCCAGAGGAAGGGTCAATAGAGCCAGGCTCCCAAGAAGACCAAAAGTTATTTGCGTTTAGAATATTATTGTCTGCCATGCCAGACACAGGATCCACATAAGAAGTAAAAGCTTTTGGATTATAAGCGGTGTAATGAGCACCAAGACTAACAAAAGGGGCTAAACGATAAGCAAAACCTTGAAAATCTCGGATACTTAACGGGAAATATTCTAGCTGCACACCAATATCAAAATTATTTGCTTCTCCGGTATGTGCACGAAGCTTCTTGGCATCTTCCTTGTTGCCTTCGGCCCACGGCCCATGATGTTCCAATTTTGTTTTGTTGAAAGATATTTCACTTCTAATTTTGAAGTGATCGTTAAAATAAGTGTCTGTAGAATAGCAATTGCAATCCGCTCGGTATGCAAAGTTTATATAATGTACGATTCCGACTCCAAAGCCACTATTGCCAAAGTTGGTTCCACCATCATTGCGCACACCAAAATCCGATCTAAATTGTACTGGTCCAGCAATAGCCCCGATTTCGTGTGAAAACCCTAATTGTGCAAAACCACACTTTGCGCCTAAAATAAGGAGTAAAATGACAGAAAATTGTTTTATTTTGTGCATAGTTGAGCTTCCGCAGTTTATAGAGCAATTTATAAATAAATATATAAAATTGACGTGATTAACTAAATTAATTTATGAATGATATTTAAAAAAGCAGATAGATAATTTTTTTTAACATGATAATTGAATTCATAAATGTTTATTTGATGATATAATGAACGGAATTGACATTTATATATTTATTTTATAAGAAATTTATTGTTGAGAAGAATATCAATATTACGTTCAATAATCTCAAAAATAACAATGTTTGGTGTTTCCTGTTCTATTAATTTTTTACTTAACGCATAACTTTTTAGATAGTGAATTTCACCAAAGCTCTCATTAAAATAAGGCATCCAAGCGTAGGAAAATGAATCATGATGCATAAAAACTTTTAGCTTTTTATCTGGATTTACCATCTGAAAATAATTTTGGTCTATATTTTTAAATGTTATCTCTGACGCTATTTTTTTTGTTAAGGTCACAGTCGATTCCTCTATGTCAAGATTGATCATTTTAATAATATCCCCTTGTCTCACAGATTTAATTTCTATTTTATAATCAGTTAGCTTTACGTTGGGAACTATAAAGTCCTGGTTTATGTACCTTAAAGTTTCAGTGTAGCCAATAAAAGCGCCAAAATCGTTCCAATGTGAATCAGTTTTAAAGAATAATTGGTTTTTATTTTTTTTAGCTTTTAATACTTTGGTTAAATCGATGACTTCGAAATTGATATGATTTTTTAAATAGTCTTTTAGTACGTCTAAATTTGACATTTGCTCCTTTAGTTGAAAGGGTAATTGTTCTTTATAAACACTGTTTTTATTAGGGGGAATTACTAAATAAAATGTAATATTTTGTTCCTTTAAATAGTTTTTAACCTCGTTCAGATTATTAGCAATTTCTTTTAGTTCACTTGTGCTAAAATAATTGTAACCAAAAGCATTATTTAAAATATTGTTGTAACTGTTACCTAAAAAATACCAACCATTTTGACCTTTAACTACTTTATTTGGCATGGGGGTTTCTCTTAAAGCTTGATACTTAAAGTCAATATAACTATTTACTAGAGTTGTTTTTAAACCAAAACTCTCTGCGTAATTATTTTTAAATTGTTTTAGGAATGCTATAGGTTTAGTTATGTTATGTAAAAATGTGTTTTGAAATCCCTTATTTTCATCCTTTTTTGTAGTTTCTAAATTGGAAATCATAACCACATTAGGAGCTATTATCATCATTAAAAAAATGATTATAACTAGTAATTGCTCTATGTTTTTTCTATTTTTCATTAAAATCTAAAGTAGATAAATGGATTATAAGAGTCCGTTGCAATGTAAATGAAACAAATAAAGAATAGAATAAAGAGTCCTATTAATTTAATAGAAGATAGTACTTTGTAGTTAATCGATGTTATATTTAAATTTTGAATATATGTGGCTATATTTTTATAAATGGGCGTAGATAAAATAGCTGCAACAATTAGTGCAAACACAACTTCATAAGTTAAGTAAAAACTTAAAAAGTCAAAATTAGTCGTAAGTGTAAAGTTAAACATCGTTGTTATATAATTAAATGCGTCAATCATGGTATCGCTTCTAAAAAATACCCAAGAAATATTTATAATTAGTATAACATAAATATGAGATATTAAGGATGATATTTTTAGGCCTTTAAGCTCAAGTACACGCTCTAGAATTAGAAAAGCGCCGTGAAAAAGTCCCCAAAACACAAAAGTCCAGCTTGCGCCATGCCATAATCCTGTAATAAAAAACACGATTATTAAGTTTATGTATGTTCGCCATTTCCCTTTTCTGTTTCCGCCAATGGAGATGTATAAATAATCTCTAAACCAAGTTGAAAGTGTTATGTGCCAACGCCTCCAGAACTCTCGCATCGATTTTGATATATATGGGTAATTAAAATTTTCTGGAAAATTAAAGCCAAACATTTTTCCTAATCCAATGGCCATGTCAGAATAGCCCGAAAAGTCAAAATATATTTGAAAACTATATGCCATAATACCTAGCCAAGCTATAACTGCTGAAGACTCAGATGCGGGTAAATTAAAGACACCATCTGCTAATAAAGCACAATTATTGGCAATAATCATTTTTTTTGAGAGCCCTATAATAAAACGTTGCACCCCTTCATAAAAAAGGGTGACGGTTACCTTTCTATCTTTTAATTCTTTTTCAATATTAGCATACCTTACAATTGGACCCGCAATTAGTTGTGGGAATAGTGTAACATATGTGGCGAAATCGATAAAGTTTTTGGAAGCTTTTACATGGCCTCTATATACATCAATAGTATAAGACATGGTTTGAAACGTATAAAAACTAATACCTATGGGTAAGGCTATATTTGATAATTCTAAAGCAGATTCAGAACTCAGGTTTAAATATTCTAATACTTGAATTAAGTTTTCAGAAATAAAATTGGCATATTTAAAATATAAAAGAATAGAAATATTAAAACCTATAGAAAAGATTAAGCCTAGCCTTCTTTTTCCATAACTTATAAGAATTCCGCTGGTGTAATCTACAATTGCCGATAGTAGTATTAAGAGAACTAATTCTTTTTCGCCCCAAGTATAAAACACAAGGCTAAACAACAACAACGTGTAGTTTTTGAGTTTTTTTGGTGTTAAAAAATAGGTAAGCAGAACAACAGGAAGAAATAGGAATAAGAATATTGGACTGCTAAATAACATTAAATAAGCCTAATTAATAAAACCAAAAATACAATAAATTATAGTATTTTTGGTTTAAACTATAGGCTTAAAAAATAGCTAGTATTAATGAAGAAAATCCAAAACAAGCTATTTCTAACATTAGCACTACTTTTAGTGTTTAACATAGTTTTAAGTCAAGATTATTCGTCAAATTGGAAAGGGCACTTTTCTTTTTTAAATATTCAGAGCGTTTCAAGAGGGGAGACTAAAATTTTTGCAGCATCAGATAATGCAGTTTTTAGTTATGATATTCTTACCAAAGAAATCAAGGAAATTACAACAGTAAATGGTTTGGCAGGTGAACTTATATCGACTATTTATTATAGTGAAACATATGAACTACTGCTTATTGGATACGTTAACGGTCTCTTGGAAATTGTTTTTGAAGATGATGATGAGATTTTAAGTATTGTAGATATTAAAAATAAACCCAGTATTCCTCCAAATATCAAGCGGATTAACCATTTTAATTTAATTGGTGATTTAGTTTATATTTCAACCGATTATGGGATATCTGTTTATGATATCCGAAATTTAGAATTTGGCGACACTTTTTTTATTGGTGATGACGGAGCCCAAGTTAAAGTTAAACAAACCACGGTTTATAATGGTTATATCTATGCAGCCTGTGATTTTAATAATACGGGTATAAGAAAAGCATTGCTTTCTAGTTCTAACTTGATTAATTATCAAGAATGGGATAAAATTTTAAATGGGAATTTTAAATTTATTCAAAATGTTAGTAACAAACTTTATACAATTCGGTCGAACGGAGTTCTCTACGATATAAATACAGACGATACATCTTCTAATTTATTCACCTATTCAGTATTGCCCACTGAAATGGTCACTATTAATAATAAATTATTAGTTACTACAAGAAATAATGTATTCGTTTACGATGATGCATTAAATGAACTATCCGTTATAAACCAAGTTAGTGATTTTTCGACGATTTTTTCTTGTGCCACTATATTCGAAAATGATCAAGTTTATATTGGCACTAAAAACATAAATAATCAAGGAAAACCTGGGTTTGGAATTCTAGAAACGAGTTTAAGTGATTCTTCAAATTTTAATGAAATCCATCCAGACGGGCCATTAATGAATAGGGTTTTTTCAGTAGAAATTAAAAACAATTACCTTTGGTGTACATTTGGCGGCTATTCTGTCTTTTATGAGTGGGTTGGGGATTTCGCCTATTCGGGGTTAAGTCATTTTGTTAACGAACAATGGGTAAATAAGCCTTATGATTCTATCGCCGCAGTAGTAGATAATCCAAGGTTTTTATCCCATATGTCTATTAATCCATTTAATCCAAGTCAAGTTTATGTTGGATCCTACTATTCTGGATTAATTAATGTCCAAAATGGAGAAATCATAGATATTTATAATAAAGATAATAGTACAATCATGCCTTTTGTTAATGATTTTCATCTAACGCTTGCCTCGCGTTTTGACAGTCAAGGGGCCCTTTGGGTTACAAATGGAAGAGTTAACAATCCTTTAAATAGGTTTAAAGACGGGCAATGGACATCTTATGATTTAACGGGAATTATCAGTGCTCCATTAAATAATTTAGGTTTTGCGGATATTGTTTTTGATGGGTCAGGAAATGTGTTTTTTGGTTCTTACGGTGCTGGAATTATAGGCTTGAATATAATTGGGAATGGCACTTTTAAAAACATTGCAGATGAAAGTCAGAATATGCCTTCAACTTATGTATCAGCTCTTGCCATCGATAAAAATAGTCAGGTTTGGATCGGTACTAATAAAGGATTGCGAGTGCTATATAATGCAGCAAGTTTTTTTACTGAAAGTAACCTAGAGGTGCAGTCTATTATAATTTTAGATGAAGGTGTGCCAAAAGAATTATTGTATCAACAATTTATTTCCGATATTGAAGTCGACGGTGCAAATAATAAATGGATTTCAGCTATTGGTTCTGGAGTGTTTTACTTATCTGCCGATGGGCAGAAAACTATTCATCACTTTACTAAAGATAATTCACCCTTACCAAACAATGACGTTGTTGATATTGCGATTAATGAAATAAACGGAGATGTTTATTTTGCTACACGTGAAGGAATGGTCTCCTTCGGTTCCGGGAGTTCGGAAACCAAACAGTCATTAGCCAATGCCTATGTATATCCTAATCCTGTGCGACCTTCTTTTAATATTACCGAAGAAAAAGTAAAAATAAAAGATATTTCAGAAAATGTGAATATCAAAATTACAGATATTGAAGGGAATTTAGTGGCAGAAGGGCAGTCTAGAACAAACAACAGGTATAAAGGTTACAACTTGGAAATAGATGGTGGCGTGGCGTATTGGAATGGAACGAATTTATCAAATAATGTAGTAAGAACAGGCGTTTACCTTATTATGCTTTCAGATTTAGATACCTTTGAAACCAAAGTGCTAAAGGTAATGATTGTCCGATAATGTCTACATCTGTAAAAGCCATTGTGCTATCAAAAATTAAGTATCGCGATAATGATTTAATTGTTAGTTGCTATACACAACACCGCGGTTTATCTAGTTATTTAATACGTGGTGCATTTAAAAGTAAGCGGTCGGGAACAATTGCTTATTACCAAATGCTTTCTCAATTAGAAATTGTTGAAACCTACAAACCCAATCAATCACTTCATTATATAAAAGAAGTAAAATCGAGTTTTGTTTATAGTACACTTCACACAAATGTTATAAAAAGTAGCATTGTGCTATTTCTTTCAGAAGTATTAGCCAACGTTTTAAAAGAAGAGGAACAAAATACATTGCTTTTTGATTATTTAGAAACGGCGTTACAATGGTTAGATTCGGAAACCAATTACGCCAATTTTCATTTGTTGTTTCTTTTAAAACTCACCAAACATTTAGGTTTTTATCCTGACACAAAACAAATTGAAGTAGGTGTTTTTAATTTACAAACAGGATACTTTGAGCCTAGCGCTCAGCATATTTACTCGATTTCTCAAGAAAACAATAGTATTTTAAAGCAGTTGTTGATCATAAATTTTGACGCATTAAACAGTGTTAAATTAAATGCAAATCAGCGACAAGCTTTCTTAAATATGTTGATGCAGTATTTTGAGTTGCATCTTGGATATTTCAGAAAGCCCAGATCTCTGGAAATATTTAATGAAGTATTTAAATAATAAACCGTTAATTAGTCTTATACATATAAGTGTCTACTTCTTCACAGCTTTTTTTACCAATATTTGATTGTTAGATAACGTCACTTTCGCCATAAATGCGGCGCTACGTAAGTTTGATAAATTGTAAGTTTCCGTATTAGATGAACCTTTAAGCTTATACAGCGTACGACCTAACATATCAATTATTTCAACGGATTTTATAGTTGCAGTTTTAGCGTCAAGACTAAATTTCATGATATCATTGTTTATTTCAATAATAGTTAAGTTGTTAGTATTGAATGTCGAGTTATTTAAGGAGAGAGCGTTATTTCTAAATACAATTTCAAAACGGTTATTGAATTCACCTTTTTCAGAAGTGAAGTTATAAGGTGAATTACTTATGCTATGGACTATGCTTAACAAATTATCTTTCAAGTAAATCGTTTGGTTTCCAGTTTCAAATAACCCGTCGATAGCTGCAATAGCAATGATGTGATTTCCTTGTGAAGTGATTTTTACACCTAAATGAATTACATCCGTATCCGTGAATGGTAATGGGCGTCCTTGTATAACAAAATTTTCATTAACGATTAATGAATAAAAGTTTGAATTATCCGTAATAGCATCAAAAACACGATCACGTTCAAACGTAGCATTGAGAATATAACCAATTAAAATTCGTGTTGTTTCTGTGTTTTGAGAAACCAAATCTAACCAAATTCTATGCTTTTCATCTGGTTGTTTAGTTTTATAGAATTGCGAATTATTGTGAGTTATATTTCGCATATTATTTCTAAACTCTATTGGCTGCGTAACTGCAGGACCATTCACCATATTTACCATAAAGCTTTGACCAGCGGCAATTTTCCCATTAAATACAGAAGGTCCCGATGTAGTTCCTGTTCCGTTATGAGTTATATAGTCGTTAGTGGTGTAATTAGATCCAAAATTATCATAAAAAGGATCTGGAATCGCCTTTGAAGGTAATGTGCCATGTGTCCAAATATTTACAAAACCATCTAAAACAGCACTATTCGTAGGGTTGGTTAAAAAATCAACAACATTTATAGCCGAAGGATATGGATTGCCAACTAAATTCCAGTTGTCATCAACTCCTGGAAGGTTACCTCTCGAAACATTACGAGTAATAAATCCGTTAAATGGTTTCCCATTATTAAAAGTTGCTGTGATATTCGTATTTGTTGCAGAATACGAATCTGGACCTCTAACAATATAGCCTTCGCCCGGTTGCATAGCTTCTCCGGAGGCTGCAACCCAGTTTCCTTGACTACCTTCAGGATTTGTAATGGTTGTGTTCCAACGATAAATTTTATGAGTTGGTGTGCCAGCACCGTAAATATCGTTTATAGAATAGCCTTGAAGAGGTGCCGACCAGTACACGTAATCTAAACGTCTAATATTTGTACTCCGTTTCATGGTTATGTTACCTGTATTGGTGTCAAAGTCGTTCACTTGAATTAAACTTCCAGAGTTTTCAATGGTTATATCACCGTTATTTGTGATATTAAAATTCACATTAACATAATCACTACTATTAATTATTAATGTGGAACCGGAGTTTACAATTAATCTACAAGCATCAAAACTGATTTGACCATTGGTACCATTACTTGTATCGTAATTAGCATCTAATATTGCTATTTTATCTATAGTTGGTGTTGTGGACCAGCCGGAACCTGTCCATATAGCTTGCTCAACTTTAAGTCTCACGGTTTCACTTGCTGTATAACATCTTGCAGAATCCTCTCTTACTTGGCAATAATATTGGTAATTATCTAGATTTAACGTGTTTAAAACATTTAGAGTATGGCTGTTGGCGCCTGTATAAGTTGCACCATTAGAAATAGTAGTCCAATCTAAAGTGCCTGGTGCTGATACATACCATTGGTAGGATAAAACGTTTCCATTAGGAAACCCTTCAGTTGCCGATACACTAATAGATGCACTGAGGTCGCAATTATTTGACGATATGTTAGGTTGAATAGTTATTACTGGAGGTGTACCTATTGAAAAATCGAAATTTCCAACATCGTCATAATTTACAGGCGTAAAACTCGTCCAATCGGTCTCACTCCAAGTGGTACTTGGCGCTATAATTCCAGAATTTTTTCTGCGATAGTTATAGCTTTTGGATGCAATAGCGAAAACATCTCCAGATATGTCTCCCCAAAGATCTATCCAGGTATTCGTAGTGGAATTGAATAACCTAATGTGGTCATTATTATTAATACCAGTTGCGTTATCCGTTTGGTCTGCGGTATAGATTCCGTGCGGATTACTGGCCTCTAAAGCTCCAAAAGCTAATACAAAGACGCGGTTATTGGCAATACTTCCTATTAACGGAATAGTATGTGTGGGACTTGTAGCACCATTATTATGTAATCTAATTTGATAATCAGCTAAGCTCACTGCTGAACCTGTACCATTAAATATTTCAACATAAGTGTGAGAGCCGGTGCCATGATCCGTTATTTCGCTAATAAATAAGTCTGTAGGAATACTTCCAGAACTACCTTCACAATCTGAAATTAGTTGATCAATTACCGTAAAATAATTAGAACTTAAGCAACCTAGATCATCTTTAACTTCTATACTTCCAGTTGTAGCTCCTGCAGGAATAGTAACTTCCAATTCATTACTGGAAAGTACAGTTACACTTGCAGAAATACTATTTACGGAAACAAATGTGGAGCCTCCAAAATTAGTAGTGGTTGAAGTGATATTAACTATGGTTCCCACTGGTGCATTGTTTGGTAAGGAGGTAAGTGCTCCGGATGAACAGGTGCCAACACCTTGAATGTTAAATATGTAAGGGTTCTCGTCAGTATCGTTGCTTAATATAGTTATTATTGTAGTTCTTAATCCAATTCCTGAAGGCGCAAAAGTTATTTCAAAATCGACTTTATCACCTGCTGTTAAAGTTTGCGGAGCTGGATTCAAAGAAATTAAAAATTCTCCTGGGTTAGAAGATGTGATACTCGTTAAATCTAAATTAGCAGAACCTTCACTACTTACATGAAAAGTTCTAGGCGCGGTAAAATCACCTATTACTGTTGAAGCAAAAACAGTGCTATAACCAATGTTGGGAAGAGAACCATTTGGAATAGAACTAAACGTACTGCGTTCAATATCTATTTCAGGAGTAGGCACGAAACTAAAACCAGTAATGTTTACAATACATGAGCCTTCATTACTGTCGTTATTATTAATAGTTAAAAGCCCATTTTTTGTTCCAACTGTAGAAGGATTAAATCCTACGGTAACCATTTGGGAGGTGCCGGAAGTAATTGTTATGGGCGTAGTAGGCGAAACAATGGAGTAGTCGCCAGTGATAGTAATGGAACTGATATCTAAATTTACAATTCCAATATTTTTAATATCAAAAGTTAAATCAGTATTACTAGTAAAAGGTTGTGAACCAAAATCTATAAAATAACCACAGCTCTGATTGCTGCCTATATTATCTACTAGCTGTAACTCTGGATTTGGTAAGCCCGTATAGGAAGACCATTCAATATCATCAACAATAACTTGACTATTTGTAATGTTTCTTAATTCAATAGTTACATTCCCACCCAAATCTATTCCAGTTACAGAAAATATATGTTCATTATAATCATCAAAAGGGATTGAGGCACCTTGATAAACTCCATTGACAAAGAGTTCAACTTGCCGGTTGCCTCCACCTGTAAATCCCTTATATAGCTTAACTGAAAAATCTCCAATACCACCAGCTACTGGACTTGATGTTATTTTACTAAAATCTGCAATAGATCTTAACATTAATGCATTTCCATTAATTCCAGAACTGTTGGCATCTCCATTCTCATCTCTAGACTCTATATAATTCCATGAAACCCCATTATTTCCGAGAAAGTTATTATCTGCATAAGAAGCAGTAGCATTTGAATTATCAAAATTTTCCAAACCCTGTCCAAACCCCAAAAGCGAGCATAAAAGAGTAATAAATATTGGTACGTATTGGTGTCTCATAATGGAGTTTTTACGGTTATAAGAGAGCTGGGGATTCAAATATAATCTAAAACGCATTGAAATACAGTACTTTACGGTTTTTAATTTTAGATTAATTGTTGTTACCTTGTCGGCCATGAACCATGTTAAAACTTACACTGTTGAAGAAGCGAAACGTACTTTAGAAAACTATTGTGCGTATCAAGAGCGCTGCCATAAAGAAGTTAATGACAAGCTTTATAAAATGGGAATGATTCCGGATGCTATTGACGTGGTCATTGTTCATTTGCTAAAGCACGATTTTTTAAATGAAACGCGCTTCTCTCAAACTTATGTTCGTGGGAAATTTAATATTAAAAAATGGGGGCGCCAGCGACTGAAATTAGAATTGAAAAAGCGTGATATTAGTAAGTATAATATCGATTTGGCGATGAAGGAAATTTCAGAAGTTGATTATTTTGAGACGTTTCAAGCATTAGCCGAAAAGAGGCTAAAATATATTTCTGAAACTGATAAATGGAAAAAGCGTAAAAAATTAATTGATTATTTGCTTTATCGTGGATGGGAAAGTCATTTGGTTTATGATAAAGCGGCAGAATTAATTCCATAAAAAAAGCCTTTTATTTTAAAATAAAAGGCTTTAATAAATTATATAAACTATAAATTAAAAGTAGCTCCTAAATTTACAGAGAACTGATTGTTTAGTTTTTGAGCTGGAGTTAGGTTATTTTTATAAGTGGCAATTGGGAATTGCGCTTCTGTATAAACCCCAAAGCCTGACGTAAAGAAATAACGTGCACCAACATGTCCACCAAAGTTTTTCATACTAAAACTCAACCCTGGGTATATGTCAAATTTTTCATCTATTTTTAAAACGTTACCAATATTGGCATTAAAACGTGCTTTAAGATCAAAACGGTCGTCAAAACCGGCTTTGTCTATACGTTTAATTCCAAATTCATCTTTTACACCGTTTTGTAATTGGTTAGAAATTCCCAAAGCATAGCTAGAGCTTATACCGACGGATATGTTTTCACCTAAACCATAATCATAACTTAAGTTAAGACCCGTAGCGTTCGATTGAAGATTAGCGCCTACCTGAAATTTTTGGTCACCACTTCCAGAGAATGCTTGAGCATTTGCAAATGAAACCGTTAATATAGCTGCAATAACCAATAGTTTTTTCATTGTAATCAATATTTAAAATTAGGCTGCAAAGATATTAATAAATTTGCGAAAGGGTGACTGTTAATAGTTTAAAATAAATCAACGTATGGTGAGTTTGTTCTATTAATTATAATTTTATGTATCTAATAGCTGAAATTTATATGGACCAATGATAAAAGCCTATGGGGCAAATGTAAACAAACACTATAAATTGTATTAAGGTTTACTTTATTCTTTTATCTGTACGTATGCGTGCTTGATTATTTTTCCAGTCAATCCATTTTTGACCTTTAATCTTGCGCATCACGTTGTCAAAATTTCGCATAATGGTAATATTATAAATAGCCTTTCCTAAATTTTTAGGATTTCTTGCAATAGCACGTAAACTCATAGAAAATCCTGGCGTTATATATTTCATATAATGCCAATAGCCTTCGGGCATATATAAAATTTCACCATGATATAGTTTTGTTTTATAGCCTTGAGCATTTTTTAAAGCAGGCCATTTTTCAAAATCGGGGTTAGAAAAATCTATATCTTCTCGGGCAATTAACGCATGAGGAATTTTATATAAATGATTGTTTTGATTTTGATCGAATAGTGTTATTTCTTTTTCTCCATGGAAATGAAAGTGAAAAATATTGGCCAAATCAATATCATAATGCATGAAGGTATACGAATCTTTACCACCAAAAAACAGCATGGGCAACCCCTTCATTAATTTTAAGCCAAAATCCGGAAATTTAAAATCTTTCTGGAGTTGAGGTACTTCTTTCAAAATATTCCATAGAAAAATGCGGTATTTCGTAGGTTCTTTTTTAAGCAGATCAATATATTCACGCATTTTCATGGTGGCGTGTGGCTCGTTAAAACCATCTTTATAGTTTACAGGCCTGTCATCGTAAAGTGGCACCGTTTTATCCCCTGCAACAGATTTGATATAATCTAAATTCCATTTGGTATACGCCGGCCAGTCTTCAATGAATTGCTCGATAACCACGGGTTTTTGCGGCTTGAAATAATGCTTTAAAAAATCCGCTTTTGTAATTGTTTTAACGCGCGGAATTGTTTGTAGGTTCCATGTCAATGCTCAAAACTTTAGAACGCTAAAGTTAAGGAATTGGAATGAAACACAAACCTGAAATTCTAGAATTTGCGCGTTTAAGACTGTTGAAATGAAAAAGTTAAAAGTTTATTTTTAATCCGTATCGTTTTTTACTTCTTTTGCATCCTCCGCTAAATCCTTCCCTTTTAAATATTCAGGTAATTCCATGCCGGCCATGTTAAACATTTCCTGCAAGGGCGGGACAGATTTGTACATGCCGGCTAGAAAGTTAGCGGTAGATGTTTTACCATCTGTACCACTGCCATTTTCCCAAACGGTTACTTTATCTATTTTAATGTTTTTAATTGCTTCGGACTGCATTTTCACCAACTCTGGTAATTTATCAGCAATTAACAATAAAACAGCGTCTTTTGGATTATTGCCAGCTGCTTTTACAATCTGATCTAAACCAGCTGCTTGTTTAGTTAAAACTTCATATAAACCCTGCGCTTCTGCTTGTGCCTTGAATAGGATAGCATCAGCTTCACCTTTGGCATGTCTTCGCGTTCTTTCAGCTTGGGCTTCGGCATCAATTTCAACTTTCTTTTTATCAATTTCTGCAGGTACAATAATATCGGCCATTTGAGATGAGCGCTCACGTTCTGCTCTGGCAGTTTCTGCTATTTGTTCGGCAGCATAAGACTCTTCTAATGCATTAGCGCTTTGTACTTTTTCTGATGCAATGGCTACACGTTCGGCTTCAGCTTCACGTTGACGACGTAAGGAATCGGAATTAGCAACGGCAATTTTGGCGGTATTTTCACCTTCAACCGCTTGTGCATTGGCAGCAGCAACTTGAGAGCGTTCATCTTGTACCGCATTGGCTTCACCAATAGAACCATCTCTAGTTTTTTCGGCCACCGATTTTCTTGCGGCATTTATAGCATGAGCAGCAGCTTCTTTTCCTAAAGCTTCAATATACCCAGACTCATCAACAATATCTGTAATGTTAACGTTTATAAGCTTTAAACCCACTTTTTTCAACTCCATTTCTACACTTTGTGAAATGTTGGTTAGGAATTTATCACGATCATTATTAATTTCTTCAATGTCCATAGAGGCAACCACTAAACGCAATTGACCAAAAATAATTTCTTTTGCTAATTCTTGAATATCTGGTAAGTCCATGCCTAAAAGACGTTCAGCAGCATTTTGCATAATGGCCGGTTCGGTAGATACGCCAATTGTAAAGCGCGATGGGACATTTACACGAATGTTTTGTTTAGATAAGGCGTTAACCAAATTCACTTCAATAGACATAGGTGTTAAATCCAAGAATTCATAATCCTGAATTACGGGAATAATAAATGCCGCACCACCATGAATACATTTTGCTGATGCACCACCGCTTACTTTACCATAAACCACTAATATCCTATCGGAAGGGCAGCGCTTATAACGCCTAACGAGTACGATAAACATTATGAAAACAAATAGAATGGCTGCAACTATGGCAATAGGGAATCCTAAATTAAATTCTTGGGTTAATAGAAATGTCATGTGTTTAGAGTTTTTTATTTTGATTATTTTTATGTGTATCGACTATTAGTATGCCATTATTTGTAACGTTTAAAACGATAATGATTGAACGCGACTCAAGCTCGGTAATAGAATCTGTTAAAGCATCTAATTCGCGAAGTGATCCTTGAATGGTAACACTTACTTTGCCCATTTTTGAACGATTTGGTCCAATAGGTAAATATACTTCGCCAACGGCACCAATAGCATTTTTGTAAATTAATGTGCCGCTAGATGTTAACTTTTTTATGTAATAAAACATAGCAGCCATTATGGCCATCATGCAAAAGCCGCTTATTATGGAAATAATAACGGTTATAGGCTTGGAGAAACCGGCATCTAAACAAGCTATTCCACTCCAGCCAAAAAGAGTAAAAAACCCGATGAGGTTTTTAAAGGTGATAAATTGAAATTCAATTCCCGTATCCGCTTCAATACTAGCATCGACATTTTCAAAATCGTCACCAGAATCCGCACCTACAAAGGTCATGATGATAACGAACAGAAAGAAAATTGAACCAATTAGGGCTATGGCCCAATAAAATTTAGGGAATACTTCTAATGCTGAAAACCACTGAATCATAAAACGATATAGATTATAATGTGGAAATATAAACCCTTTAAGTCATTATTACAATGCATTAAAGGGTTTATTATTAAATGAGCATCAAATTGAGTCTTGTTACAAATTCTATTTGAAATTGTATTTTAATCCAAATAAAATGCTGCTTTTTGGAGCAGGAACCAAGTTGGTTTCCGTGTAATCTGTGTCAAAAATATTATTGGCAGTTACTGAAAACTCGAAAGCTTTCAATTCATAATTTATACTAGCGTCATATACATTGTAGCTAGATCCAACAGTACGTTCAGCATAACGGTATACTATGGATTGTGATAGATTTTCAAGAAACTGCGTTCTAAGTGTGGCTACAAACTGATGCTTTAATGAGTTTATAGAATAACGCGAAAAATTAGTAGATATATCTTTTAAATCTTCATTTAAATAAGTGTAACCTAAACCGATACTTTGATTGGCATTAGCCATAAAAAAATTGTATTCTGTATTTGCTTCAAATCCCATCGTGTTCAATTCGGCCATGTTATTGGCTTCCCAAGGGTCGGTTTCAACATTTTTAACAAAATCAATTAATTTTTTAGAGTCTCTGTTGAAAAAAGCAGCTGAAAAGCGAAAGCCTTTGCTATTGAGTTTAAAGCCTAATTCTTCTGAAATCGCTTCTTCAGGGTCTAGATTTTCATTTCCTATTTCCGAAGGACTTACATAATACAAATCCGTATAGGTCGGAACACGGTAGGTATAACCTATATTTCCATAAAGTTGAAAGTTACTAGAGATTTTATAGCCAACATCTACGCCTGGAAAAGCATGAAATTTGAAGTCTGAAAAATAGCTAACAGCCAGACCTGGTGTTATGGAAAGCGCATCGTTTAATAAAGAGAAACGATGTTCTAAAAATAAATTGGTGGTAAAACGTTTATGACTTCCCAAGTTATTACTCGAAATATAAGTTTGTGATAAATCGATACCAAAACCAGTAATTCCCAGTCCAGATTGAAAAGAAGCATTTACTTCCGCACCGATTTTATTGGTCTGATGCAAATTTCTGTACCCTGACGGATTATCACGGTTATATAAATACATGTCTTGGTTTCGTCTCCAATAAATACGTGGCTTTAAAGTGAGTTTATCCGTTTTTATTTCTGTTGACAATCCTATTAAGCTTGTCTGTGTTTCTTCATATTGATCTTTAGCAGCTGGTGACGCATAAAAACCATTGGCACCAAATTTCCGCTCTTGATAATTGGCAATAAGTGAAATAGGTAACTTTGTTTTATTGAAAATACTTTTTACAAAATAGCTCTGATTATCATAATCGGTATTATAACGGTAGCCATCTGATAAATTACGAGATACATGAATAATATGAGATGAGTTCTCCAAGTTGCTTCCAATCGTAATATCGGCATTTTTTTGTCCAAAAGATCCACCTTGAACACCAATCGAAACTGAATTGTCAATGTGCTTTTTAGTCACAATATTTATGGCTCCTGTAAAAGCATTTTGACCAAAAATCCTTGCAGCTGGGCCTTTTATAACTTCAATACGCTCAATAACTTCCAAGGGTAAAGCCATGTTTAAGTTATGATGTCCGGTTTGGGCATCTTCCATTTTCATCCCATCAATAAGTAATAAGGTTTGATCAAAACTTCCACCGCGAATATATAAATCCGCCTGTGTGCCATCGGCACCGCGACGGCGGACATCTACACCAGCTACTTGCTGTAGTAAATCGGCAACATTGGTTGTAGCACTTTTTTTAATGTCGGCACTCGTTATAACGGTTATAGTCCTAGCGTTTTCTTTAAAGGGTAAATCTATTCGGCTAGAGGTGATGACAACGGAATCTAAATCTTGTTGCTTTGGTGGTTCTTGAGCGGTTGCTCTAAAAGAAAAAACTATAAGTAAGATAAAAAAGGATGTTAACTTCATAATAATATTAATTCATGTTTTAAAAGATGGCAAAAGTCGTGACTTTAGGTATCACTTTAATAGTCCATTTTTAAAATAATACATAGTCCACTTGATGATTTATTAAAACAACCAATTAAATTTAAAAAGGAAAATTCTAGAATCATTTTTTCTAGCTTTTAATTGAAATTTGTAGCGTTTCCAATAAATTTTTTAAGCGAAACCTACAAGAGCTTATAATACTTTAAAAGGTAAGAATAGTATTTTCAATGTTTCTTAATTGGATGATTGCCATATGTTGCTCTATTCTGTGGGAAACTCTGTTTGGCAAGCTTCGCAGCGGTAGTTATAACGTGTATGAAATGGTGATTTTCCCAATATAAAATCTCCTAAAAAAGTCATAAACGATTTAAAATCTTTAATGGTTGAAAATAATTCTATTTGGGTTTTATGACAATTGGGACATTTAATAACTTGAGCTACGTTATCCATAGAATAGGTAGAAATAGAATTTAAAATTTCCTTGGCTTCTTTTTCTTGCCCGCTTAATACTTTTAATTTCACACCACCAATTGCATTACTGACAATGGGGTTGGTGTTAATGGTATGATTATCCAATAAGAAAACCGAAATACCTTCCGCTTCCAAACGCCCTTTTATAATTTCTGCTTCTGAAGTATATTGAAATACTGCTATAGTTGTAAATGTGTCTTGCATAGGAATCAAAAATAGGGAAGTAATTGGTTGAAATGAATGTTTAAAAATTAAAATCACTAAATAAATTATTGTTTTACGATAATTTTTATATATTTGTTATCGCTAAACGATAATTTAATAATCATGAGAAAACTAATTGTATTAAAAACAGTAATCGATTTTATTTGGATTGTAAGCTGTATTCCTAGTCTGATTTTTGGATTTGGATGGATTATTTATATGTTTTTTGATAGTTCCATATTAGGAATTGTTGAATCAGATATTTTCAGTTCAGAATCACCTTTCTGGCAAAAACAGTTAATATTTTTACTGATTTACGCCATTGCTTGTGGTTTTATATATGCTATATTTCTATTCCGAAAAACATTACGCTTTTTTCAAAAGCGGAAGCCTTTTGATGATTATGTAATAAAAACCTATAATTTAATAGGTAAGCTATTAATTGTTTTGAGCGTATTCAGTACGGCCTTAATGTTTGTTGTTAAATTAATTTTTAGCAGTAAGATGTTCTTAAATTTAGGTTTTAGTCCTTATTTATTACTCATGTGTTTAGGTTTCTTTTTTATGGTATTAAGTGAATCCTTCAAAATTGCCAAACACGCCAAACACGATAGTGAATTAACAATATAATTATGGGCATACTTATAAATTTAGATGTGCAGTTGGAGAAGCGAAATATGAAAAGTTATGAATTGGCGGAACGTATTGGAATTACGACAGCCAATTTATCCATTTTAAAAACAGGAAAGGCACGTGCTATTCGGTTTTCAACGCTCGAAGCCATTTGTAAAATATTAGAGTGCCAGCCGGGGGATATTTTGGAATATGTTCCTGAGTAGTTTTTTTAATTCCTTGTCATAGAAACTCTAATTAGACACAATTTCTGTTATCTTTATGCGGAGCTATTACTTGACGTTGGAATACGTTCATTTATGGGTAATACAATAAATAAACGTATAATATCGCATAATTATGATACTTCAAACCGCCAAAAACTTAACATTTTTTACACCAGATTTAACAAGTGATTCCGGTGCTGTATTTTTAGATACTGGTATTTCAGCAGGATTCCCGGCGCCAGTTGAAGATTTTCATGAGGAGCGCTTGTCTTTAGATTCTATGTTGGTTAAGAACAAAAAAACCACATTTTACGCACGTGTTTCTGGACAAAGTATGATTGATGCCGGATTAGATGATAATGATTTATTGGTTATTGATAGAAGCTTGGAGCCTGTAAACAATCGTATTGCCGTGTGTTTTTTAGACGGAGAATTTACGGTTAAACGCTTGCGTGTTGAAAAAGATGGTGTTTGGTTACAACCAGAAAACACTATGTATCAACCGATAAAAATTACCGAGGATAATCAATTTGTTATTTGGGGCATCGTTACCAATGTGATTAAAAAAGTTTAATTTATTAGAACGATTCTAAAGTAAAACCTTCAACTATCTATGGTAGAATTATCCGTATTAGATGTCTCATTAATCATTGTCTTTTTTTTAATTACACTCTTTATAGGGATTTATGTATCCAAGCAATCAGGTAAAAGTGCTTCCGAGTATTTTCTTTCCGGTCGAAATATGCCGTGGTGGTTGTTAGGAGTTTCCATGGTAGCAACAACTTTTTCTACAGATACCCCAAATTTAGTAACGGATATTGTTAGAACCAATGGTGTTTCCGGTAACTGGGTTTGGTGGGCATTTTTGCTTACGGGGTTACTAACTGTGTTTGTTTATGCTAAATTATGGCGAAAATCTGAAGTCAATACCGATATTGAGTTTTATGAATTGCGTTATGGTGGTAAACCAGCGCGTTTTTTGCGAGGATTCCGGGCTATTTATTTAGGAATTATTTTCAACATTTTGGCTATGTCGGCCGTTACCTTGGCTGCCATTAAAATTGGTGCCATTATGTTGGGTTTGCAACCCTGGGAAACCGTGATATACGCAGGAACGATTACCGTTATATTTAGTGCTTTGGGAGGTTTTAAAGGCGTTGTTTACACAGATTTCATTTTATTCTTTACCGCAATGGCAGGCGCTTTGGGTGCCGCTTATTATTTAGTGGGTTTGCCAGAAGTTGGTGGTTTGGAAGCTATGTTAGCCCATGAAAACGTTGCCGATAAATTAAATATCTTACCAGATTTCACTAATGCCGAAGCAGTTATTACCTTATTAATTATTCCATTGGCAGTTCAGTGGTGGAGTTCTTGGTATCCAGGAGCCGAACCTGGCGGTGGTGGTTATATTGCCCAACGTATGTTAGCAGCAAAAAATGAAAATCATGCTATTGGCGCCACTTTCTTTTTTAATATTATGCATTACGCTTTACGTCCTTGGCCTTGGATTATCGTGGCTTTAGCATCCTTGGTGGTGTTTCCAGATATTGCGAGCATTCAAGAAGCCTTTCCGTTAGTTGCTGAAGATAAACTAGGGCACGACTTAGCCTATTCTGCTATGTTGACGAAGTTACCAAGTGGATTGTTGGGATTAGTTTTAGCATCGCTTGTAGCGGCTTATATGAGTACTATTTCAACGCATTTAAACTGGGGAGCTTCCTATATTGTAAATGATTATTATAAACAACAAATCAATAAAAATGCTTCTGAAAAACAATTAGTTGCAGTTGGTAGAATTGCAACAGTTGTATTGATGGTTTGTAGCGCATTATTAGCATTGGTACTAACGAATGCT
Source organism: Bizionia argentinensis JUB59 (assembly GCF_000224335.1). Lineage (GTDB taxonomy): Bacteria > Bacteroidota > Bacteroidia > Flavobacteriales > Flavobacteriaceae > Algorimicrobium > Algorimicrobium argentinense. The sequence goes on from NZ_AFXZ01000067.1 coordinate 64,767, forward strand.
TTACAGTTATTCGATATCATATTAATGTTTGGAGCTGGAACGGGACTGATATTTATTCTTCGTTGGTTTTGGTGGCGTATTAATGCGTGGAGTGAAATATCTGCTATGTTTGTTTCAGGAATTGTATCGGTTATTTTAAATTTTACTGAATTAGGTCCGTATCTATTTGGAGATGAATCGTTAATGCCAGGATGGGCAAAGTTTCCTATGATTGTTTTAGTCACTACGATTGTTTGGGTAAGTGTTACTTTTTTAACGCAAGCCGAGAGTAAGGACGTTTTACAAAAGTTTTATAAGAAAATTCAACCGGGAGGCCCAGGATGGGATAAAGTTGTTAACGAGGCACGTGGTGAGAATTTAGAACTCGTTGATGCCAAAGAGGGTTGGAGTGTACCATCTGGTGTTTTAGCCATGTTGGTGGGTTGCGGCTTAATTTACAGCCTCATGTTTGCTACGGGATACTTTATATATGGCGATTATTTCCACGCTTTATTGCTATCAGGTGCTTCGGTTATTTTTGGTGTTATTCTTGTGAAACTTTGGAAGAAGATTCGCGTGAATGTGTTATAAATAATTTAGAACGCTACGCTCTTTTAGAATCAAAAGAAAAGACTGAATTTGTAATGCAATGAAAGAAGTTTAAGTTAAATGTTTCAATTAGAATACAATATTCAATATTGTTCATATATATAAATATTCTAAAACTTAAATGAGTTAAAAACTTGATGTTTTTTAGTGGTTTGGGCTATTCTCTACTCTTTACAAGTCCCGATAGCTTTGAGTGCGATCTATATTCTTTAAATGCAAAAAGACCTTACTAATTAGTAAGGTCTTTTTGTATAAGTTGGTAATTAATTAGCGTTTAGTCAGCTAAAATAATCACTTTATTATCTTTCATTTCTAATGTTCCAGAATTGATTTTAATGGTTAACACATTTTTGTCATCATTATGGGGAGTAACAGATCCGTGTAACTCATCAAAAACCAAATGACTTTGAGAATGCGTGTTAATTTTAATAGTGCCTTCTTTTAAAACCGATACAATAGGAGCGTGGTTTTTCAACATTTCGAATTCACCATGAACCCCAGGTACAGTTACAGAATCTACTTCCGAACTAAATAATGTTGCCTCTGGCGATACAATTTCTAAATACATATCTCTTTTTAGTTATGAGTTATGAGCAAAGAGTTAAGAGTGCAATTTTGAACTCTTAACTCTGAACTCTAAACTTGATTACGCTTCAGCAAGCATTTTATCACCAGCTTCAATTGCTTCTTCAATAGTTCCTTTTAGGTTAAAGGCTGCTTCTGGAATGTGATCTAATTCACCATCCATAATCATGTTAAAACCTTTAATAGTTTCTTTAATATCAACTAAAACACCTTTAAGACCTGTAAATTGTTCAGCTACGTGGAAAGGTTGTGATAAGAAACGTTGTACACGTCTTGCTCTATTCACTGCTAATTTATCTTCTTCAGATAATTCTTCCATTCCTAAAATGGCAATAATATCTTGTAATTCTTTATAACGTTGTAATAACTCTTTTACACGAGTAGCACAATCATAATGCTCATCACCTAAAATATCTGCAGCTAAAATTCTAGATGTAGAATCCAATGGATCTACAGCAGGATAAATACCTAATTCTGCAATTTTACGAGATAAAACGGTGGTAGCATCTAAATGCGCAAACGTTGTAGCAGGAGCAGGATCCGTTAAATCATCCGCAGGTACATATACGGCTTGAACCGAAGTAATAGAACCTCTTTTTGTTGATGTAATTCGTTCTTGCATCGCACCCATTTCCGTTGCTAATGTCGGTTGGTAACCTACCGCCGATGGCATACGTCCAAGTAATGCAGATACTTCAGAACCCGCTTGAGTAAAACGGAAAATGTTATCTACGAAGAAAAGAACATCTTTTCCTTGAGCTTCACCAGCACCATCACGGAAATATTCTGCAATAGTTAAGCCAGATAAAGCAACACGCGCGCGTGCTCCAGGAGGCTCATTCATTTGTCCGAATACGAAAGTAGCTTTCGATTCTTTCATAGCAGATTTATCAACTTTCGTTAAATCCCATCCGCCATTTTCCATAGATTCCATGAAATCATCACCATAACGGATAATTCCTGATTCTAACATTTCACGAAGTAAATCGTTTCCTTCACGTGTTCTTTCACCAACACCTGCAAAAACAGAAAGACCACCGTGACCTTTGGCTATATTGTTAATCAACTCCTGAATTAACACTGTTTTACCTACACCAGCACCACCAAATAATCCAATTTTACCACCTTTAGCGTAAGGCTCGATTAAATCGATTACTTTAATACCAGTAAATAAAACTTCAGTCGACGTTGATAAATCTTCAAATTTAGGCGCTTGTCTGTGGATTGGTAAGCCGGCATCGCCAGCTTTTGGTATATTACCAATACCATCAATAGCATCGCCAATTACGTTAAAAAGACGTCCGTAAACATCTTCACCAATAGGCATTTGAATTGGTGCACCAGTTGCAACAACTTCTGTTCCTCTACTTAACCCATCCGATGAGTCCATCGCAATAGTTCGAACCGTATCTTCTCCAATGTGAGATTGTACTTCTAATACTAATAGAGATCCATCAGCTTTCTTAATTTCTAAAGAATCGTAAATCTTTGGAAGTTCAGCACCCGCTTCGAATGCAACATCGATAACTGGACCTACAATTTGTGCAACTTTACCTGTAACTTTTGACATTACTTATATGTTTAATATTATGCAATTGAATTCAATGAAAACACCTACTGTTTTCGCGCTGCAAAGATATGGGTTTTAAATTAAAAACCATATGAAAAATAGCGGCTTTTTTTTTCATAAAAAACGCCCCCATAATGAGAGCGTTTTTGAAATCGATATTTAATGTATTTTTACTGTAATAAAGGTGAGTAATTGGTGGGCAAAGAACCCGTATCTATTAGGCTGCCAGATGCTTCAAAGTTACTTCCGTAGGTAACATCAATAGCTTTCATCATTTCGTTTGCCATAATAGCATATCCTCTAGCCGTTAAATGAATACCATCTAAACTTATTAAACCACCAGTAACTAAATCAGTTGTGTAAACATTATTTCCAGATGGATAACCAGTGGTAGATGCTTGTTCTAAAATTGCTTTAAAATCAACAACCGCTAAACCTTTGTTTGCAGCTATTGATAGAATAGTAGCGTTATAAGCATCTGTAGCAGTTTTAACTAATAATTGCTCTTCTGGTGTTAACACCCATTTGTCTTCTAAAGGAATTTGAGTTCCATAGCCTTGAGGAATTAAAGAACTCAACGGTAAAACAAATAAATCTTCTGCTGTTGCTTGTCTGTATTGAGGGATCCCAGCGAAAGCAGGATTAATTGCGCCTAAATCGGTTAGATCTTCATCAATAATAACTAAAGCATTTCCTTCCCCTTCTGAAAAGTTAATTGTTCTTGTAGTAGCTTCTTCAGCAGTAAAGAGGCCAGATGCGCTTAAAGCGGCTAATGCTTGTTGAAGGCCTCCATTATAAGCTGCATAACCTTGATTTAAGGCGGTTGCCGTGCCAGCATCTAAAGGAACTGGATTGTAAGGGACAGTAGTGAAATGTGCTAAAGTTGTAATGTAAGGTACATTTGCAACGACACCTTTAGCGCCATTAGCAGTTAAAGCATCTACAGTTGCGCTAAATGAAGCGGCAAAAACATTAGAGTCTGTTATATCATTAGGTCCATAAGTTCCTGGCGACGTATTTCCTTCTTGTGAAACAGCATTTACATTATTTTTAGCATCATATCCACCTCCAATAGCAAAACTTAATACATCATTTCCGCCGATTTCTGAAAGTGTGAAAAATGTTGGCGCTTGTCCAGCAGCTAACTGCATTACAGACGCATTAGGAGTAGCACCCGTCATTCGGGCAAAATATGGGTTGGCATTGGGTAAATTAGACACATTTCCATAGCCCGGAGCCCCCAAGTGAAAACTTTTTAAGCCAGGTATACCAAAATTATTAAAAGGTCCTGCTGGATTGTTCACCATTAAATTAGTGGTAACCGTTACAGGTCCGATAACAGATTCTAATGGTTGTGGAGCTCCACCAGTTGTAACTAGTCGTGGTTCTAAAATACGAGTTCCACCTAAAAGCATTCCGCCATAGTTGTCATTCATTAATGGTTGTGTAAAAGAACCACCACCTACTAAAGCAAATTTTTGCGATAGCATATTTGGGAATGAATTATTTTGCCCAGCTATAAACAGCGCATTATCTGTAAAACCTGCAGAAAAGGAAGCACCTACTGCAATGTATTTTGTAAAATCAGCATCGCCAGCTACTAACGCAGGTTTTGGTGTTTCTACATTTGATGAACCATCATCATCGCTACTACAAGCAGATAAGGAAATGGATGCAGCCAGTAGGCAAATATATTTTATATTTCTTGTTGTCTTTTTCATAATCTTATAAGTTGTTAATTACTATTGAAGCATAATACATAGAACCTATGTAACCTGTACCGATAGCCGAGTAGTACTCGTCACCTAATACATTGGTAGCACCTATTTTAATAACCGATTTGATTTTTGGAATTGTATAGCTAATTTGTGCATCTACAGTATGGTAGGCTGGGATGTCGCCATCTCCAAATGTTGCTTGCCAGAAGTAAGAATCACTCCATCTCCAGGCTAAATTAAACCCAAGATTCTTTACAACATTCGTATTACCAAAAGACATCTTTACTTTATGCTCTGGTGTATTAAAACTCGTTCTGAAATCCGGGTTACTAGCTTGATCAAATTCTTGTTTAGTAAAAGTATAGTTTGCACCTAAATCATAGTTTCCAAATACTTTAGTAGATAAACCAATAGCAGCACCATATGATTCAATTTTGGCATCCGAGTTTGTATAAGTCTGGTATGCATTAAAATCACCATTTTGTAATGCTAATAATGATAAAGCGTTATCACCAACTTGGCCATATAATGGAACAACTACGGTTTCGTTTGAAATGAAATCTGAATAGGAATTATAATAAACACTGGCGTCTACAATTAAACGATTTAATTTTCCACGGTATCCAATTTCCATGGAAGTTACTTGCTCTGGCTTAACGATATCTACATCTGAAGCAACTGGTGCGCCATTTTCAACGGAGTTAAGTGTAAATGAGTTTTCATAAGCAGCACGTCCAGAAATTACAGATGTGGAACCTTGGCCTAGTAATTGACCACTAGCACTAACTTCATATGTTCTAATATCACGATCTAAATTAGATTCAGCTGAACCTACTAAAACAGCACGACCAGCATCTAAACCAATATATAAATCTTGGGTAGTTGGGTTTCTAAATCCTGTTTGAAAAGATCCTCTAATGTTGTGGTTTTCATTAACAGTAAAACCGGCAGAAATTCTTGGAGATAAGAAACCATCAAATAATTCTGATTTGTCATATCTAAGCGAACCTGTTAACTTTAACTGTACAGCTTCGTTTAATTCTAATTGCTTTTGGATTTGTGTATAGATACCGAATTCAGAGTATTTGATATGCCCATCATAATCCGTATAGATAGTTCCAAAAGAATTTAAGTCGTATTGTCTGTATGAAGCACCTACTTGAATTTCTGCAAAGTCAATTACATGACTAAAATTGTAGTTCGCATCCGCATGATAATACTGTGAAGCATCTTTGAATTGAGATCCTTGGGTTAGATCAGGATTCGCAATTACTTTATCATAAGCATTTTTGAAGCCTTCTGATCCCGGTAATAAACGGCCCGTATCGGCAACAGCTCTTGCAGCAGTATGTGCGTCAGCTTCTGATGCACCACCTAAAGTTGCACCAGCAAATGTACCGATATAATCTCCAAACCAATCCTTGTCACTTTTCCAAGATCTATTAATGTTGATACCTGTGAAAACCATATCATAAGAATCACCAGCTTTATCAGCAACGACATAACCTCTTAAAAAGAAATTATCATTTTTCAATTCTATTTTGTGTTGTTGTTGGGTAAAGTTGTCAATGTTATATCGGTTAGATCCTTGATAAATAGTTGTTCCTGTACCAACTTTACCTACATAAGCAATTTCAAAATCGTTTGCCCATGGACGGAAATATAATCCCCAGTCAGCTTTAACGCTTTCTGCATTATAATCTGTTAATTCACGTTCTAAATATCCAGTTCTACTCACATCAACATTTGGAATAATTCCTAAACCACCAGAAGCGGCTCTAATGTTTGTGGAAACTTCATCTCCATAAACGTTATATCCATCGTAATCTACTGAAGCTCTTGTAGCTCCTCCTCCAGGCTTCCCATTATAGTTGCTAGCAACCCAATCCGTACCTTTTAACCAGCCAAAGTTTACTTTTGCTGCAAATTTATCTGAAAACTTATGAGCCATACGGATACCTACATCTGTATAACTGTTATCGCCACCTGCATCTTGAGAGGTGATCCCTTGTTTTACATAACCACTAATTCCCTCATGATCAAAAGGACTTTTACTACGCATAAATAAAATACCGTTAAAAGCATTTGCACCATACAATGCTGATGCAGCTCCAGGTAATAATTCAACGCTTAATACATCCGTTTCTGTCATTCCTACTAAATTCCCGATTGGGAAGTTTAATGCAGGCGTCGAATTGTCCATACCATCTACTAACTGCATAAATCGCGTGTTAGAGAAGGAAGCGAATCCTCTTGTGTTTATAGATTTGAATGTTAAACTGTTGGTATTAACATCTACACCTTTTAAGTTTTCAAGACCATCGTAAAAATCTGCAGAGGCCGTGTTTTTTATTTCTTTTAAACCGAAACGTTCAACCGTTACTGGCGATTCAAAAATACGTTCAGGTGTTCTAGATGCAGAAATAATTACTTCGTCTAATGCTGTTCCTTCCGAAAGGACTAGTTTAATAGTTTTATTGCTGGAAGTTACTTCAAGTGAAGCCGATTCAAAACCAATACTACTAGCTTGAATTGTAAACGGTGGATTTCGGGGAATTGTAAGTGAAAATGCACCATCAAAATCAGTGATTGATCCTACTGATGTGCCTATTACAATGACGTTTGCGCCCGGAATAGGTTGTTCATTTCCATCCACAACTGTTCCTGAAATTGTTGTTTGAGCAAAGGTTATTGCACCGAAAAACAACAATAAAATTGAAAGAATTGATTTCATTTTTTGTTAGAGTTAGTTATTATATCAGCAATATAGAGAAATATAACAAAACTTAATAAAAAATTTCAAAAAATTATGCGTGCATAATAAAAAATTCCATAGCGCAACATGCACTATGGAATTCTCTATAAAAATATAGTTGATTAATGTAATCCTATTCTACGGTAACGGACTTCGCTAAATTGCGCGGTTGATCCACATTTCTTCCCAGCATAACAGCTATATGATAAGATAACAACTGTAAAGGAATAGTTGTTAGCAAAGGAGAAAGTGATTCTAGTGTTTCAGGAACTTCAATTACGTGATCCGCTAATTGTTTCACGTTGGTGTCGCCTTCGGTGACTATACCAATAATTTTTCCTTTTCTAGCTTTAATCTCTTCTATATTACTCACTACCTTTTCGTAATGGCCTTTTTTAGTAGCAATAACAATTACAGGCATTTGTTCATCAATTAAAGCAATAGGACCGTGTTTCATTTCGGCGGCCGGATAACCTTCTGCGTGGATATAAGAAATTTCTTTAAGTTTTAAAGCACCTTCTAAAGCTACTGGGAAGTTGTAACCTCTTCCTAAATATAAACAGTTTTTAGCATTTTTATATATTTCAGCAACAGCTTGAATATGCGGATCGGACTGTAAAGCTTTTTCTACTTTTTCTGGAATTAATTCTAATTCTTGAAGATGATGGTGAAAATCTGAATTGGACATAGATCCATTGTTTTTAGCCAATTTCAAGGCAATCAACGTAAGAACTGTAATTTGAGTCGTAAATGCTTTGGTTGAAGCAACCCCAATCTCTGGGCCAGCATGGGTATAAGCACCTGCATGAGTTTCGCGTGCAATGGACGAGCCTACAACATTACAAACTCCAAAAACAAAGGCACCTCGAGATTTGGCTAACTTAATAGCAGCTAAAGTATCTGCAGTTTCACCAGATTGCGAAATAGCTATAACGACATCTTTATCGGAAATAATTGGGTTTCGGTATCTGAATTCCGAAGCATACTCCACTTCTACAGGGATACGAGCTAAATCTTCGAAAATATATTCGGCTACTAAACCAGCATGCCATGAAGTTCCACAAGCCACAATAATAATGCGTTTGGCATTAAGAAATCGTTCAATATTATCATCAATTCCAGCCATGCGAATAATACCTTCCTTGGCTAATAATCGACCTCTGTAGGTATCTTTAATTGCACTTGGTTGTTCAAATATCTCTTTGAGCATGAAATGTGGGTAACCACCTTTTTCAATCTGCTCTAAATTCATTTGTAATTCCTGAACATAAGGCACTACTAATGAATCATCTTTTATTTTTCTAACTTTCATAGGTTTCCCTAATCGGATTACAGCCATTTCTTCATCTTCTAAATACACCGCATTTTTGGTGTACTCAATAAATGGAGATGCATCACTTGCTATAAAAAATTCATTATCACCAATACCAACTGCAAGCGGACTTCCTAAACGTGCAATTACAATTTCGTCTGGCTTGTTTTTATCAAAAACGGCAATAGCATAAGCACCAATAACTTGGTTTAAAGCAATTTGAACTGCTTTTCCTAGCTTAACGTTTTCATTTAATTTAACGTCTTCGATTAGGTTAATTAAAACTTCTGTATCCGTATCTGATTCAAAGGTGTAGCCTCTAGTGGTTAATTCTTTGCGAAGGGAGTCGTAGTTTTCAATAATTCCGTTATGAATTATTACTAAATCACCAGAATTGGAGAGGTGCGGATGTGCATTAATATCATTAGGTACACCGTGTGTAGCCCAACGTGTATGTCCAATAGCAATATTACCATTAGTGGTAATATCCTGTGCAACACGTGCTTCTAAATCGGCTACTTTCCCTTTAGTCTTGCATACTTTTAAATCAACACCATCATAAATAGCAACTCCAGCACTGTCATAACCTCGGTATTCTAAACGTTGAAGACCTTGTATTACAATTGGGTAGGCTTCACGATGGCCTATATATCCTACTATACCACACATACTTTTTAATTATTAGGTTCTGTATAAAAAATTTCAAATTTCATCTTTTTAGTGTTTGGTACACTAGGATTACTACCGTGTAAAACGGTTCCTCTTGGTGATAAAACAGCACCATTTGGTACTTTTTTATCTAATACATTAAGCAAACCTGCATTAGCAGTTACATTAATATTGGTAGTTACGTAAATACCTAATTGTAAGTTAGTAGAGTCACGTAATATAATATTGTTTATATGTTCCGTTAATCGGAATTTATAATATAGTCCTTTATCATTATCATCACGCTTTAATCTGTTGGCGTAATTGGTTTTGGACAATAATGGATTTGTAGTATTTGCTATAGGATCTAAAAAGTAATCTATGATTGGTGTGTTATTTTTTAAATCATAAAGTACCACGCGTTCTGGTTCTTGACCTGAATTATTGACTTCACTTTGATCTACAAAAACAGTTAAACTGGCTTCATTAATAAGCCATTTTCCTTTTTTACTTTTAATATAGTCTATAGTTGAAATAGTATTACCGGTATCATCTTGCATGTTTCCTGTAAATAAATCAATTATTGCAAAACTACCTTCACCTCCTTTTAAAAATACTTTATTATCACCGTCTACCAAATCGGTATTGGACGTAGCATTATTAATTAATGTTTCAACATCATTAGAGTTTTCAAAGATATTAACCCGATTTCCAGAAAGGGCTAAAGTAATTTTTCTATCATCACGTATATCAACAGGGTTTCCATTGCCATCATCTTCGGTACCAGTTTTCGAACTGTAATTGATAAGGATGGTTCCTTTAGAGAAGTCTAACATGGTCATGTTTCCTTCTGTACTAGCATCTGCAGCCTTAAAATATAAACCTCTAAAATAATTTTTAAAATTATTAACGTTACTTAACTGCGGCTGGGATCCTGGATTGGCGGTTCCAAAGAAAAATAAATTATCCCAAAATTCATTATTATTTTCTAATTCGACATGAAGACTAGGTGTCATTCTTCTCACTTCTTCTAAAAGGCCGGTTTCTTCATTAATTTCTTCTACAGGTATGCCTAAATTGCTTGGCTTGAATGCAGGTTCATCAAAAAGTAATTCTCCAAGATAATTATCGAAATTTATAGTCTGATTAGAATTCGAATAGAATTTCTGTGAATCAACATTATTACTACCGGGATCAAAATCACGTAAAAAATAGGTGTTTTGGTAAATACTAAGTTTAATGTTTTGATTAGAACCGTAGGTAGAATCTAGTTTATATGTTTTGTTCCCGTCGGTATCCGTGGCATCCACTTTCGAGTAATAAGGAATAGTTAGGTAAACGGATTCCACACGTGGGTCGTCACCAAAATTGAAGTCGAAAATAGTAGGTATAGCTTGTATAACAACACTTGCTGTAGTTTTCCCATAAATTTTATCATTGTAAATTCCGAGTAAATTGGATGATAAAGCATTGGTTTGAACTGGCTCCAGCTTTTGGTCGTACATAACAGCAGAGAAAACTTTACCGTCTGTTGTAAAGTTTTTTATCCCTTCTATTTCACTTTCTATCGATGAGAAATCTTTTTCGCAGGCAACAACTGTTAATAGTAAACAGCCTACTAATGCTAAGGAATTATAAAGTTTCATTGTTTTTTTCATAGTTATTATTTAACTCCAAAAATTTAGCTCAATACCTGATTATTGTAAAAATCTGCGTACGCTTCACTAAACTCATCTTTGGCCTTGTAATCTAAAACAGGTTTTTTAGAATCTTTTAAATGTTTTGTTAAATCTTCTGGAAGATCTTCTGAACCAATAATTAAGGCATCCGAATAATTGATGGCAACCTTCATCATGTTGTTATATGTTGGTTTTTCCAATATTTTAATCGCGTCTTCGTCAATGTTATCAAATTTTATTTTGTTTAACATGTCTTCATTTAACGTGCCTTCAAAGCTTTGATTGTATACAGAGGTAACTATTTTACTTTCGTTGAATAATGGCTCATCTTTATAAAATTCTTTCAAATAAAGCGGTAATAGAGCTGCTAGCCACCCGTGGACATGGATAATATCTGGCGCCCAGTTTAATTTTTTAACAGTTTCAATCACACCTTTTGCAAAGAAAATAGCGCGTTCGTCATTATCTGGGAATAAATTTCCATCCTCGTCTGTTAGTGTAGCTTTACGTTTAAAGTATTCGTCATTGTCTATAAAATAAACTTGAATGCGTTCTTTTGGTATAGAAGCAACTTTAATAATGAGTGGCATATCCAAATCATTAATAACTAAATTGATTCCAGATAGCCTAATAACCTCGTGCAATTGGTGTCTGCGCTCATTAATGTTGCCGTATCGTGGCATGAAAATTCGAATTTGTCCACCCAATTGATTCACCATTCTAGGTGTTTCAAATGACATGGATGAAATTTCTGTTTCTGGTAAATACGGAACAACTTCAGATGAGACATATAATATCCTCTTATCTTTCATAATGTTAAATAGGTTTTGAAAATTCGAAATAAAAAACACGCAAAAGTACAAAATTTTATGCAGATTGCTTGTAAAATATTAAGTTTGCACGCGTTAAAAGAACAATAGGTGAACATTTTTACAGAAAAGAAGCAAATTCAAAACTATCTGAAGCCCTTAAAAAACAAGCGGTTTAGCATTGGTTTTGTACCAACAATGGGTGCGTTACACCAAGGACATCTGTCTTTGGTGAAGGAAGCGCTTCAGCATAATGATTATGTTGTAGTGAGTATTTTTGTCAATCCAACTCAGTTTGATAATGCTACCGATTTAAAAAATTATCCACGAACTTTAGAGCGAGATACTGAACTTTTAGAGACGCTTTCTGGTAATTTGGTGATTTACGCACCGGAAGTGTCAGATTTATACGGCGATAATGCCAAATCTGAACAGTTTAATTTTGACGGTTTGGAATTTGAAATGGAAGGACGTTTTCGTCAAGGACATTTTGATGGCGTAGGAACCATTGTTAAGCGTTTATTTGAAATCGTATTGCCCGATCATGCTTATTTTGGACAAAAGGATTTTCAGCAATTAGCTATTATTAAAAAACTAGTGGAAAAACATAAACTTCCGCTAACTGTTCACGGCTGTCCAATTCATAGAGAAGAAAATGGTTTAGCCTTAAGTTCCCGAAATGAACGGTTAAAATCGGATTATAAAGAAGCTGCGCCATTTATTTATAAAACACTAAAAGATGCCAAAAAACAGTTTGGCACAAAAAGTGCTAAAACAGTAACAGAATGGGTTGAAAAAGAGTTTAGAAATCACGACTTATTAAAATTAGAATATTTTATCATCGCTGATGAAGACACTTTGAAAACCGTAAACCGCAAATCAGAAACCAAAACGTATAGAGCTTTTATAGCGGTCTATGCAGATGATATTAGACTAATAGATAATATCGCGTTAAATTAATTATCTTTACCATATGCAAATTCAAGTTGTTAAATCGAAAATTCACCGCGTAAAATGCACGGGTGCAGAACTTCACTACATTGGTAGTATTACTATTGATGAAGATTTGATGGAGGCTGCCAATATTATTCAAGGTGAAAAAGTACAAATCGTGAATAACAATAATGGCGAACGTTTAGAAACCTATTGTATTCCTGGGCCACGAAATAGTGGCGAAATCACCTTAAATGGTGCGGCTGCAAGAAAAGTATCGCCTGGCGATATTTTAATATTAATCACTTATGCAACTATGGATTTTGAAGAAGCGAAAGTTTTTAAGCCATCTTTGGTCTTTCCTAACGAGGACAATAACCTTTTGCAATAAATAGTGAACAAAACAGTAAAGAAATATCTTAAAATTATACTCCCAATTCTGTTGGGAGTTTTTTTAATAGGCTATTCTTTATCTAAAGTGCCATTAGCAGAGTTGTTGGACTATTTTAAAAACGCTAATTATTTCTATGTAATTCTAGGAACGTTTTTCGGATTTTTAAGTCATGTATCGCGCGCCTACCGTTGGTTGTTTCAATTGGAACCAATGGGTTATAAAGTAAGATTAGGAAATAGTCTGATGGCCGTTTTTTCGGCATATCTTATTAATTATACCATTCCACGAGCTGGTGAAGTGGCGCGAGCATCCATTTTAACAACTTATGAGGGCGTCCCTTTCGAAAAAGGTTTTGGCTCCATTGTTGCGGAGCGCTTTGCCGATTTTATAATGCTTATGAGTATTATAGCTATTACATTGGTGTTGCAGTTCGATTTTATTTCCTCCTTTTTCCTGGAGCGCTTTAATCCTATAAATCTTTTAATTTATCTAGGAATAGCTTTATCGCTTTTAGCGGTAATTATTTTTTATATTCGAAAAAGCACTAATGGTTTCGCATTAAAAATTAAAAATTTTTTAAGAGGATTAGCGGAAGGTGCCTTTTCCATTTTTAAAATGAAGAAGAAATGGGCGTTCTTATTCCACACTGTTTTTATTTGGGCCATGTATGTGCTTATGTTTTATACAACAACTTTCGCTGTAGATGCTTTAAATGGTATTCCGTTTGGCGCCGTTTTAATTGGGTTTATATCTGCAACTTTTAGTATTGCGGCCACTAATGGAGGTATTGGATCGTATCCTGTAGCTATTTATGCCGCCTTTTCTATCTTCGCTATTGCCGAAGCGCCAAGTATTGGATTTGGTTGGATTATTTGGACTTCTCAAACATTGCTTGTTATTGTTGTTGGTGGATTATCATTAGTTTACTTACCTATATTTAATAGAAATAAGCAATCTTCACAAATCATTTCTAAGTAAAGCATTGTTGCATTTTATTATTAAACTTTAGGCTTAATTTCATAACTTGCCAGAAATAATTTATAGTATTAAAATGAAAAAAACCGCCCTATTATTTGTTCTGTTTTTTAGTGCTTCTATCCTATATTCACAAGTAATTTATCACCCGTTAGAATCGGCTAAATTAGGCGAAACGCGTGAAATAAAGATACAATTGCCACGTGGTTATGATACGAATACTGATAAGTCTTACCCTGTAATTGTTGTCTTGGATGGCGATTATATGTTTGAAGTTGTTGCCGGAAATGTCGATTACTATTCATATTGGGAAGATATGCCAGAAAGTATTGTGGTTGGCATAAACCAGGTAGGAAGTCGTTCAGCAGATGTGTATTATTCGGAGCAAAACTCCTTGCCAATGGATACGGGTGCTACTTTTTATGAGTTTTTAAGTATGGAATTGTTGCCCTACATTAATAAAACATATAGAACGGTTAACTTTCGCGCTATCGTAGGTCATGATCGAACTGCAAATTTTATTAATTATTTTCTTTTGAAAGAAAAGCCGTTATTTCAAGCTTATGTGGCTGTTAGTCCAGATTTAGCGCCAGACATGCAAAGATATTTAGTTGATAAATTACCAAAATTAGAAAGTTATATATTTTATTATTTAGCAACTTCAGAAAATGATATTGATAGATTAAAATCAGAAGCCGTTTCTTTAAATGCCAAGATTTCAGGGATAGAGAGCAACAATTTATTATTCAAATTTGATATGTTTGATAAAGCATCTCATTACGCTCTACCAGCACATGCTATTCCAAATGCGTTAGAAGATATTTTCTTTGTTTTTCAAGCCATTAGTAAAACTGAATATACGGATACGATTTTAAAATTAGAAGGTTCGCCAGTAATATATTTATCGGAAAAATATGAAACAATTAAAACCTTGTTTGATATTGATAAACCCATTTTGATAAACGATTTTAATGCAATTGAAGCCGCAATTAATAAATCTGAAAAATTTGAATATTTGGAAGAATTAGGAAAAATTGCGCGTAAGCAATATCCAGATACACTTTTAGGGAACTATTATATAGCTCGTTTTTATGAAGAAACAGGTTCGCCTAAAAAAGCAATGAAAGCGTATCAAAATGCTTTTGTTTTGGAGGAATTTGGCGGAATTACTAAAGAAGAGGTGTTACGTCGTGCCGATGCTATAAAAGCCGATTTCGGTTATTAATTACAGAAGTAAATTAAATAAAAATAATTATTTTATCTCCTTTGGAGAGGTTAGGAGAAGAACATGGCTAAATTAAAAACAACTTTTTTTTGTCAGAATTGTGGCTCGCAATACAGCAAGTGGCAAGGACAATGTACATCATGTAAAGAATGGAATACTATTTCGGAAGAAGTGCTTCAGAAACCCGAAAAAAGCGATTGGAAAACACCTTCTTCTACCAGCACGAAACGTGTATCCAGACCATTGTTGATTAATGAAATTGATGTATCACAAGAAGCTCGTATGCAAACCGAGGATGCGGAATTTAATCGTGTTTTGGGTGGCGGAATCGTTCCAGGATCTTTAACGCTTTTGGGAGGAGAACCAGGAATAGGGAAAAGTACGCTATTACTACAAATTGCGTTGAAATTACCATATAAAACATTATATATTTCAGGTGAAGAAAGCCAGAAACAAATAAAAATGCGTGCTGAACGGATTAATCCAAGCAGTAATAATTGCTACATTTTAACTGAAACCAAAACCCAAAATATTTTTAAGCAAATTGAAGAGTTGGAGCCGGATATTGTGGTAGTCGATTCTATTCAAACTCTGCATAGCGATTATATCGAATCTTCTTCGGGAAGTATTTCTCAAATAAAAGAATGTACAACAGAACTTATTAAATTCGCCAAAGAAACAGCGACGCCTGTTATTTTAATCGGACACATTACTAAAGATGGTAATATTGCTGGACCAAAAATTTTAGAACATATGGTGGATACGGTTTTGCAATTTGAAGGCGATCGGAATCACGTTTTCAGAATTTTGCGCGCCAACAAAAACCGGTTTGGTTCTACCAACGAACTAGGGATTTACGAAATGCAAGGTTCTGGATTGCGTGAAGTTTCCAATCCTTCGGAAATATTGATTACTCAAAAGGACGAAGAATTATCAGGTAATGCTATCGCTGCAACTTTGGAAGGTATGCGTCCACTTTTAATAGAAGTTCAAGCTTTGGTAAGTACCGCCGTTTATGGAACACCACAACGTAGTGCCACTGGTTTTAACGCCAAGCGCTTAAACATGTTATTAGCCGTTTTAGAAAAACGTGCTGGTTTTCGTCTGGGTGCTAAAGATGTGTTTTTAAATATTACAGGTGGCATAACAGTAGACGATCCCGCTATGGACTTGGCAGTCGTTGCCGCTATTTTATCATCTAATGAAGATGAAGCCTTGCCTAAAGATTACTGCTTTGCAGCCGAAGTTGGTTTGTCTGGTGAAATTCGCCCTGTTCAACGCGTAGAACAACGAATTGTGGAAGCTGAAAAACTCGGGTTCTCAACTATCTTTGTTTCGAAATACAATAAGATTTCTTTAAAAAACACGAAAATAAAAATTCAGCTGATTTCTAAAATTGAGGATTTGGTTGATTTTATTGTTTAATCTACAATGAGTCTTTGATGTCGCAATTCGCGACCTCATGTAATGTATGTTTGTTTTAAAATCTGTGTTTTCAATATTACAGGTTTTTAGTCTTGGTTCTAAAAGCGCAGCGGTCTTAATTCTTTCTCCAAAATATTATTATTTCAATTCCGCCTTCAATCATCCGTTTTATTGTCTAAAGTTGTTTGTCGTTAGAGCACTCATCTTTCCAATAATCGCACTTTAATCATTTTCTTCTCTATTTCGCTTTAAATTCAACAGGTATTTATCTAAAAATCATTAATTTCGCGGGTCGAAACGAATGAATGATATTATGAGTAATAAATTCACTGTATACAAAGGACTTGACTTGCCACAAGTAGCAAGTGACATCCTTGATTATTGGAAACAAAATAACGTATTTGAAAAAAGTATCACCTCGCGAGAAGGCGCAAAACCTTTCGTGTTTTTTGAGGGCCCGCCGTCCGCAAACGGTTTGCCAGGTGTACACCACGTTTTAGCACGTGCTATTAAAGATATTTTTCCACGTTATAAAACCATGAAAGGCTATCAAGTAAAGCGTAAAGCTGGATGGGATACACACGGTTTACCTATAGAATTGGGTGTTGAAAAGGAATTAGGTATTACCAAAGAAGATATTGGTAAAACCATTTCAGTGGAGGACTACAACGCAGCTTGCCGTAAAGCAGTTATGCGTTATACAGACGTTTGGAATGATCTTACCGAAAAAATGGGCTACTGGGTGGATATGGATAATCCGTATGTTACTTACGATCCGAAATACATGGAATCCGTTTGGTGGTTACTAAAGGAAATTTACAATAAAAGCTTAATTTATAAAGGTTACACTATTCAGCCATATTCGCCAAAAGCGGGTACAGGTTTAAGTTCCCATGAGTTAAACCAACCAGGAACGTATCAAGATGTTACGGATACCACGGCGGTTGCACAGTTTAAAGCAAATGAAAAATCACTTCCAGATTTCTTACAAAATGAAGGTGATATATACTTTCTTGCTTGGACTACGACGCCTTGGACCTTACCAAGCAATACAGCCTTAACGGTTGGTCCAAAAATTGACTATGTATTAGTAGAAACTTATAACCAATACACATTTGAGCCTATAAATGTAGTGTTGGCAAAACTATTAGTCAATAATCAATTTGATGGTAAATTCAAACGTGTTGACACCAAACCAGAATTATTAGACTACAAATCTGGAGATAAAAAAATTCCATATTTCGTTGTTAAAGAATTTAAAGGAACGGATTTAGTAGGCATTACGTATGAGCAATTATTGCCCTATGCATTGCCAAATGATAATCCTGAAAACGCGTTTAGAATTATTTCTGGCGATTTCGTAACCACAGAAGATGGTACCGGAATTGTTCATACAGCACCAACTTTTGGAGCTGATGATGCGCTGGTTGCTAAACAGGCCACGCCGCCAATTCCACCAATGTTGGTAAAAGACGAAAATGGTAATTTAGTACCTTTGGTTAATTTACAAGGAAAATTTCGCCCAGAAATGGGAGAATTTGCTGGTAAATACGTTAAAAACGAATATTATCCAGATGGTGAAGCACCAGAGCGTTCTATTGACGTGGAATTAGCCATTAAATTAAAGGAAGAAAACAAAGCCTTTAAGGTTGAAAAATATAAACACAGCTATCCAAACTGTTGGCGTACGGATAAACCAATTCTATATTATCCATTAGATTCTTGGTTTATTAAAGTTACCGATGTTAAGGACAGAATGTATGAGCTGAATGAAACGATCAATTGGAAGCCAAAATCGACAGGAACAGGTCGTTTTGGAAACTGGTTAGCCAATGCAAATGATTGGAACTTATCACGCTCTCGTTATTGGGGGATTCCATTACCAATCTGGCGTACGGAAGATGGGATGGAAGAAATCTGTATCGGTTCTGTTGAAGAATTAAAAGGCGAAATGGCGAAAGCTGTTGAAGCTGGTGTGCTTGAAAAAGATATTTTTGAAGAGTTCGAAATCGGTAATAACTCCGATGAAAACTATGCGAAAATCGATTTACATAAAAATATAGTGGATGAAATCGTTCTGGTTTCACCATCAGGAAAACCAATGAATCGCGAAGCTGATTTAATAGATGTTTGGTTCGATTCTGGTTCTATGCCTTATGCACAATGGCACTATCCATTTGAAAACAAGGAAAAAGTAGACACTGTTTGGAGAAAAGCTGACTTTATTGCGGAAGGTGTCGACCAAACAAGAGGTTGGTTTTATACACTTCATGCTATTGCCACCATGATTTTTGATGATGTGGCTTATAAAAACGTTGTATCCAACGGACTTGTTCTAGACAAAAACGGTCAGAAAATGTCCAAACGTTTAGGCAATGCTGCCGATCCGTTTGAAACTTTATCAACTTATGGCGCTGATGCGACACGTTGGTACATGATTGCCAATGCAAATCCATGGGATAACTTAAAGTTCGATTTAGAAGGCATAGAAGAGGTGAAGCGTAAATTCTTCGGAACACTTTACAATACGTATTCATTTTTTAGTCTATATACCAATTTAGATAATTTTACTTACGAAGAAGCTGAAGTTCCTTTAGAAAACCGACCGGAATTAGACCGTTGGATTCTTTCGGAATTGCATACGTTGATTCAAAAAGTAGATACGTTTTACGAAGAGTATGAACCGACAAGAGCAGCTCGTGCTATTTCCGATTTCACACAAGATTTTGTTAGTAACTGGTATGTCCGCTTAAGTAGAAGACGTTTTTGGAAAGGGGATTATCAAACCGATAAAATTTCGGCTTACCAAACGCTTTATACCTGTATGATTACTATTTCCAAGTTGGCAGCACCCATTGCACCTTTCTTTATGGATAGATTGTATATGGATTTAAATGCAGTAACTAAAAAGGAAGCTTTTGAAAGTGTGCATTTAGCAAATTTTCCTGTGTTCGATGCCAGTTTTGTTGATAAATCTTTAGAGCGAAAAATGGAAGCGGCTCAAACAATTTCATCACTTGTTTTATCCTTACGTGCTAAAGAAAAAATTAAAGTACGTCAGCCATTACAGAAAATTATGATTCCTGTAGATAGTAATCAGCAGAAAGAGGAGATTTTAGCCGTTGCCGATCTTATTAAATATGAAGTAAATATTAAAGAAATTGAGGTTTTAGAAGATGCTTCTGAAATATTAGTGAAGCAAATAAAACCAAACTTTAAAACGCTTGGGCCACGTTTTGGAAAGGATATGAAGCTAATTGCAAATACTATTCAAGGATTTGATGCTTCACATATTAAAGAAATCGAGCAAAATGGTGAAATTGATGTTGAGATTAACGGGAAAAAGATTACTTTAGATCGCGCGGATGTAGAAATCACATCGCAAGATATTGAAGGTTGGCTGGTAGCAAATGAAGGTTTGCTAACTGTTGCTTTAGATGTTACGATTTCTGAAGCATTACGTAATGAAGGTATTGCTCGCGAGCTCGTAAATCGTATTCAAAACCTACGTAAAGATTCTGGTTTTGAAGTCACGGATAGAATAAGTGTCACACTTCAAAAGCATCCCGAAATTATGGAAGCTATAGATGAAAATCTAGCGTATATTAAAGCCGAAACGCTTACCGAAGCGTTGGAGATAAAAGATGAAATAGAAGATGGTATAGAGATTGCGTTTGATGCAATTATTACTAAACTGTCCATTAAAAAATATTAGAAACATGGGAGAAGATATCAATGTTAGGTACTCAGATAAAGATTTAGCTGAATTTAAAGTGCTTATTCAAGAAAAAATAGAAAAAGCAAAGCATGATTTAGAGCTTATTAAAAGTGCTTATATGAACAATTCAAACAACGGAACCGATGATACATCGCCAACGTTTAAAGCATTTGAAGAAGGAAGCGAAACCATGAGCAAGGAAGCGAATTCGCAATTGGCAATTCGTCAAGAAAAATTTATTCGCGATTTGAAAAATGCGTTAATCCGTATAGAAAGCAAAACCTATGGCGTTTGCCGTGTTACAGGTAAATTGATTGCTAAAGAGCGTTTAAAGCTTGTTCCTCATGCTACTTTAAGTATTGAAGCTAAAAATATGCAACAATAAAATTTTAGATTTTTAAATAATAAATTAACGCTTCAATTTTACATTGGAGCGTTTTTGTTTTTATGAAAACGTCAGTAACACTATTATTATTATTATTTCTACTTTCGGCATCTATTTATGCTCAAAAAAGTATGCAACGAATTTTAGATGTTTCAAGCATATCAACGATTGATGTTGCTGGTAATACGATGTTTAAAATTAAAATTACTACAAAACGTATTCAAACAATTTCTATGGATTTACGGGTTGAAGGCGAAAATAATGAACAAATTGTTTTACAAACAAACATTTCCAATGATACGCTATTTATAGGAAGCGCCTATCAACCTATGTTTATAAAACCTGATGATAAATTAGCTGCTCATAAAAAAATATCGATCGAATTGACTCTGGAAATTCCAGAGAACTTAAATGTCTTGATAAGTAGTGATATTGCATCAGTTTTTGCAAATGGCAGCTATAAATTTCTAACTGCCGAATTATTAAATGGTCATTTTTTAGCAAAAAAATTCCAAGGAAATCTGCAGGTAGATACCTTGCATGGTAATATATCATTAGAAACACTAGCGGGCTTATTAGATGTTCACACTAAAAACGGCACGATAGAAAAAGCAAATATACCATTAGGTAGAAACCAAATAACGCTCAATTCTATAAACGGAAATATTAGCGTAAAAAGAACCCGATAATATGCTTACTTTTGCTTTTTATTTTTAATGTAAAATGTATTTTAATTTTATAGAAATAATACATTTGAATTACTAAAAAACAGTCCTATTTTATCGAAACACTATGTCTTTAAAAAAATCCATTCTTTTTATAATACTTATTTTACTGGTTGATCAGGTGAGTAAAATATATATAAAAACCCATTTTATTCTAGGCGAAGATGTTACCGTTTTTAATTGGTTTAAAATTTACTTTATAGAAAATGATGGCATGGCCTGGGGAACCAAGATTAGCGATTTTGTTAGTTTTATTTCCGACAGAACGGCAAAAATAGCACTCACTGTTTTTAGAATTGTAGCAATTTTTGGGATTGGTTATTGGTTATATGATGCTACTAGAAAGCAAAATTCGCAAATACTAATATGGGCAGTTGCACTTATTTTTGCTGGTGCTTTAGGGAATATCATCGATTCGGTTTTTTATGGCGTTCTATTTGATGACAGCTTCGGTCAGGTAGCGAGTTTTATGCCAGCTTCTGGAGGTTATGATGGTTTGTTACATGGAAAAGTGGTAGATATGCTCTATTTTCCATTATGGAAAGGCTATTTACCAGAATGGTTACCATTTTATGGCGGGACATACTTCACTTTTTTCGATCCTGTTTTTAATATTGCCGATATGGCTATCAGTACAGGTTTTGGTTTACTTATAGTATTTAATAAAAGAGCGTTTGCAGATTAACTCTTATTGTTTTTGGTGAAATTTTAAAGCAAAAATATTATAGTGAATTAGGAATCTGATTCTTGTAAAAAAACGAGACTAATCCTATTTAATTTATTATTGAAAAAGAGAAATGTAAACGTTTAGATAATTAAAATGTATACGTTTTATTAGGAGTAACGCAATAATTTAAAGGGATATCTGTATCAAAAATACCTTTTATTTCGTTTTCAGCTTCAAAAAAGGACAACCCTATTTTTATAGTTTCAGGTTTGCATTTACTTAAAAACGTATCGTAAAATCCTTTACCGTATCCAACACGATGCCCTAGCTTATCAAAAGCTAATAAGGGAATAAATACCACATCTATTAAACTATTGTCTATGGGAATGCCATCAACTGGTTCTGGAATATTATAGGCGTTTTTCTTGATAACTGTGGCGTCTGTTAACAAAAAATTAGCCATGCTTCTCGTTTCAAAATCAGTTTTGGAAACAATGATGTGCTTATCTTTCCCAGAGAGAATACTTAAAATGTAATCCGTATTAATTTCTTTATGTTCAGTTATTGAGAGAAATATATGGTAGTATAAAGAATCCCAAATAGGTAATTCTAAAAGTTTATTAGCAATTTGCAGGCTTAATTCGTCTAGCGTCTCGTTGGAAAGCTCCTGTCGATTTTGCTTGTAAATTTTCCGTAATTCTTGCTTGGTCATACAACAATCTAAATAACTATTGGTTTTTTAATTTCGAGGTAATATGAAACAAGGCATCACCTTGATAAACAATTGGCGATTCATTCACATTAATAATATATCCCGAACTATTGGCGCGTACAAAGTGGTTGAACTTTCCGTAAGGATCGGTGATATTGCCAATAATATCATCATTTTCAACTTTGGTGCTTATGGCAACCGAAGCTTTGAACATACCGGAAAAATTAGCGCGTTGCCATTTACTAGCTGTAATAAAAACAGATTCTTTTTTAGGTTTACTCACCTTAAATTTAGAGTTTAACATACCCAATCCATGCAACACACGTTTGGCTCCATTAACACCAGTATTAGTAACATTATCATCAATATGATTGGACTTTCCACCTTCATACAGCAACATAGGAATATGCGCCTTATAAGCTGTGCTTCTAAAGGATTTCTTTAGGTTTGAGGCATACAGTACAAATGGTGCACCAAAAGTTTTTGCTAAAGCATCTAGCTTGGAACTGTTTTTAGCAATACGTACTTGCGGTGCATTAAATCGACCGGAGCCACCGGTGTGAAAATCTATGACAAAATCTACTTCAGTAAGTACATCATTCACCAATTTATAAGCAACGCGACTGGCAAGCGATCCGTTTTTTAGGCCTGGAAAGACCCGGTTTAAATCGCGACCATCCGGAAACTCGCGACTTAAGTTTATAAAACCAAAAATATTAATAACAGGAATGCAGATTACAGTTCCGCTTTTAGGCTTATTGATACCTTTGGCAATGAGTTGTCGGACTATTTCAACACCATTCACTTCATCGCCATGGATACCCGCTGTAAATAATACAGTTGGTCCAGGTTTTTTAGAGCGTTCTATAATAATAGGAACGTCAATAGATGAGGCCGTGTGTAATTTGGCAACATCAAAATCAAGCTCATAGCTTTTGCCTGGCTCAATATTTTCTCCTAGAATAGTGATGATTTTTTGCGACATATTTATTTTCTATTTCGCTCAATAAAAGAAATAATAGATTTCGCAATATTTTTTCCTGTAGCGTCTTCAATACCTTCAAGACCTGGCGTAGAATTTACTTCTAATAATAAAGGACCCCTAGATGATTGCAGCATGTCTACACCGCAAACAGGTAATTTTAAAGCCCGTGCAGATTCCATAGCTAAACGAAGTTCATCCTCGCTTAATTTGATAATGTTTGCCGTTCCTCCTCTATGTAAATTAGAACGAAATTCGCCTTCTTTACCTTGGCGTTTCATGGCACCAACCACTTGTCCGTCCACTACTAAAGCCCTTAAATCGGCCCCTTTAGCTTCTTTAATAAACTCTTGAACAATTACGCGCGCCTCTAAACCATTAAAAGCTTCTAAAACTGATTCGGCAGCGTTTTTAGTTTCTGCTAAAACTACACCCAAACCTTGTGTGCCTTCTAGTAATTTAATAATTACCGGTGCACCTCCAACATGGGCAAGAACTTCTTTTGCGTCACGTGAATAATTGGTGAAAACTGTTTTGGGCATACCAACTCCAGCTTTACTTAAAAGTTGTAAGCTTTTTAGTTTGTCGCGAGATCGTAAAATAGAGCCAGAAGAAACGATTGAGAATGCACCCATCATTTCAAACTGTCTTACAACCGCACAGCCGTAAAAAGTAATAGATGCGCCAATTCTTGGAATAACAGCATCTACATAATCCAAATAACGGTCTTTATAATAAATGGTAGGTTTTTCTTTTTCTATGATGATGTCGCATTTTAACGGATCGATAACTTCAACTTTATGATTGCGTTTTTCTGCTTCTTCAACTAAACGTTTGGTTGAATATAAATGGGGGTTTCTGGATAGAATTACTATGTTCATAATTATTTTTTATTAAATGATAGGTTTTGCACGTCCACATCGACTAGAAATTTTTTAGCTAAAAATTGTCTGCCAATCAATACGGGAAATCGCATATCATCACGTGTGCTTAAAGTTAGATTAATCTTATATGTTTTGCCAAAGAATATGACTTCAGACTTTATTTTAAATCGGTTTTCCTTAAAGCCATTACTGCTTTTAACATTCGTTCGAGAGTATTCCGAAAATACAACCTCCTTGCCACTAAAATTAGGGTGTCCTTTGCTGTAAAACTTGCAGCGTAAAGTACTGTTTTCTTCCGTTATTTCTGAACAATGAATCGCAGAAGTATATGCACCCGAGTCTATCTTAGCGTCAATTTCAAATAAATTAAGTTTAGGGAAGTCTATTTTATCAACCCTACCTATGAGTTGTTTTTTCATGTTCTAGTTTTTAAAAAAGTGGCGCAAGTTAGTTAATCAGTTATTTTTTTGAAACAATTTAACTATAAAAATTAACAGGTTTTTGTTCAACTAAATATATACTTAAAATTTTAGAAATAAGTATCTTTGATGATATGCCAGAAACTGCTTTAGAAATACAATTAAAAACCTTGCCAAATGAGCCTGGTGTTTATCAATATTATGATAGCGAAGGTAAGATTTTATATGTAGGTAAAGCAAAAAATTTAAAAAAACGAGTTAGCTCCTATTTCACAAAAACTCATGATAGTGGCAAGACACGCGTACTTGTTAAAAAAATAGTGAGTATAAAACACATTGTTGTAAACACGGAAACCGATGCTTTATTACTTGAAAACAATCTAATTAAAAAGTATAGGCCACGTTATAATGTGTTATTAAAGGATGATAAAACCTACCCTTGGATTTGTATTAAAAAAGAACGATTTCCTCGCGTATTTTCTACTAGGCGCGTTATAAAAGATGGCTCGGAGTATTTTGGACCCTACACAAGCATGAAAACGGTATCCACGTTACTGGATCTAATTCGTGGACTTTTTCTATTACGAACTTGTAATTACGACTTATCAGAAGAGAAAATAGACACCGGTAAATATAAAGTTTGTTTAGAGTATCATTTAGGTAATTGCAAGGGGCCTTGTGAAGGTCTCGAGAGTGAAGTGGCATATCAGGAGAATATTATGGCAATTAAAGAAATTCTTAAAGGTAATTTTAAAACGTCCTTGATTCAATTTAAAGCTCAAATGAAAGCGCTCGCTGCAAATATGCAGTTTGAAGAAGCTCAAAAAATTAAAGAAAAAATTGATGTGCTTGAAAATTACCAAGCAAAATCCACCATTGTTAATCCGAAAATTAGCAATGTAGATGTGTTTACAATTATGAGCGATGAGGAATATGGTTATATTAATTTTCTGCAAATTTCTTATGGCTCTATTATCCGTTCGCACACATTAGAAATTAAAAAGAAATTGGATGAACCCGATAAAGAATTGTTGGAATTAGCCATTACAGAAATTCGCCAACGTTTTAATTCTAATTCTAAAGAACTCTATGTTCCGTTTGAAGTCGATTTGGGAGAAGATTTAAAAATCACCATTCCGCAATTGGGGGATAAAAAGCATATATTAGATCTGTCTTTGCGCAATGCGAAATATTATAGAATGGAACGCTTTAAGCAAGCGAAAATTACAGATCCAGACCGACATGTAAATAGGATCATGGCACAAATGAAAACTGATTTACGTCTGCCAAAAGAGCCGCGGCACATTGAGTGTTTTGATAACTCTAATATTCAAGGAACGCATCCAGTGGCAGCTTGTGTGGTCTTTAAAAATGGAAAACCTAGTAAGAAAGATTATAGACATTTCAATATAAAATCAGTAGTAGGTCCCGATGATTTTGCTTCTATGGAAGAGGTGGTTTACAGACGTTACAAGCGTTTATTGGATGAAGATCAGCCTTTGCCGCAGCTTGTAATTATTGATGGAGGAAAAGGGCAATTATCATCATCACTAAAAAGTTTGGACGCTTTAAATTTGCGAGGAAAAATTGCAATCATCGGAATTGCAAAACGTTTAGAGGAATTATTCTATCCAGACGATCCAATTCCCTTATATTTAGATAAAAAAAGTGAAACACTTAAAATAATTCAACAATTACGAAATGAAGCCCATCGTTTTGGATTGGAACACCACCGAAATAAACGTAGTAAAACGGCGTTAAATACGGAGTTGGAAACTATTCCAGGCATAGGCGAAAAAACAATTGTAGATTT
Source organism: Bizionia argentinensis JUB59 (assembly GCF_000224335.1). Lineage (GTDB taxonomy): Bacteria > Bacteroidota > Bacteroidia > Flavobacteriales > Flavobacteriaceae > Algorimicrobium > Algorimicrobium argentinense. The sequence goes on from NZ_AFXZ01000067.1 coordinate 91,688, forward strand.
ACTAAAGCATTTTAAAAGTACAAAACGTATTTCCGAAGCAACCAAACAAGAATTAGAAGCTGTAGTTGGGGTTTCTCGAGCAAGTAAAGTTTTTAATTATTATCACAAGTTATGAAGTACCGTATATTAGTTTTTTGTTTTTTTGTCTTCATGACTGGGTTTTCACAAACCCAAGATTCTGAAATGGATGTGAAAGTCGGTTTGGTTTTAAGTGGTGGTGGCGCTAAAGGTTTGGCACATATTGGTGTGCTCAAAGTTATTGACAGTTTGGGTATTCGTATAGATTATGTGGCAGGAACTAGTATGGGCGCCATTATTGGTTCGTTATATGCGGCAGGATATTCAGGAAAACAGATTGATACTATTTTTCGAGATGTTGATTTTGATAAAATCGTAAATGACAATTTACCACGTGCAGCCAAAACATTTTACGAGCGTGATAATGCGGAAAGATATGCCGTTATTTTACCTTTCGATAAATTTAAACTTAAATTACCTTCAGCTTTATCTAGAGGTCAAAACACGTTAAGCTTGCTGTCCAAACTAACTTTGCACGTAAGTGATGTGGACGATTTCAGTAAACTACCTATCCCATTTTTTTGTGTTGCCACTGATGTAGAAACGGGTAAAGCTGTGATTTTAGATAAAGGTAGTTTGGCACAATCTACATTGGCTAGCGGTGCATTTCCATCGCTATTTCAGCCAGTTGTTATTGATGATCAAATTTTAATTGATGGTGGTGTGGTAAATAATTATCCGATAGACGAGCTGAAGGCAAAAGGCATGGATATTATTATTGGGGTGGATGTTCAAGATGGCTTAGCAACGCGAGAAGCTTTGAAGTCTGCGCCGGATATTATTCTTCAAATTAATAATTATCGAACTATTAATGATATGATATGGAAGTCTAAAAAAACGGATGTTTACATAAAACCTGATATTACTGACTATACAGTGGTCTCTTTTGGTGAAGGTGCTAAAATTATTTCAAATGGTGTTTTGGCGGCACAAAAAGAATCCGAAATTTTAGAGCGTATTGTAAGACAGCAAATTGTTAAACCCAAAGTGTTTACGCCAATAAATGTAAGTGATAGTATTCGTATAAACAATATAAATATAAAGGGAATTGAAAAGTATTCGCGCGCTTTTGTTCTAGGTAAATTGAAGATTAAACCAGATAAAAAAATTGAATATAACACGTTTATTGAAGGTGTTAATAATTTGGCAGCTACTAATAACTTTGATTCTGTTATGCATCAATTGGTAGCTACAGGAAATGAAGAGGAGTACGATTTAGATGTTAACGTCATAGAAACGCAAACACGAACCTTTTTCAAGGTAGGTTTGCATTATGACGATTTATATAAAACAGGTGTTTTGCTTAATTTAACGCGAAAACGTTTGTTGCTAAACGATGATGTGGCTTCTTTAGATTTTGTTTTAGGTGATAATATTCGATATAATTTTGATTACTATATAGATAAAGGTTTTTATTGGAGTGTGGGTTTAACCTCACGCTATAATCAATTTAAAAAAAATGTTCTAGCATCTTCCTTATTATCTGATGATGATTTAATGACAATCAATGTAAATAAATTGGATATCGAGGTTTCAGATTTTACCAATCAGTTTTACGTGCAAACTTTATTAGGTAATGATTTCTCATTAGCCTTGGGTGCCGAGCATAAGCGGTTTAAAGCTATTTCTGAAACTATTTTAACGAGTTCTAGTACTGAAGAAACTACCTTTGATAATAGTGACTATTTAAGTGTTTATGGTAAACTAAAATTAGATACTTACGATAATAAGTATTTCCCAAATGAAGGATTTTTCTTTGATGGAGATTTTCATTTATATTTATATTCATCGGACTATAATGATAATTTTTCAGAATTTTCAATTGGGAAAGCTACAATGGGTTATGCTAAAAGTCTTGGTAAATTTTCTACTAATATTACGATGCAAGGTGGATTTAAAATAGGAGAAGATCCTTCACCTTATTTAGAATTTGTATTGGGTGGATATGGCCATAATCTAATTAATAATTTTACTTCTTTTTATGGTTATGATTATTTGTCAATTCCAGGAAATAGCTTCGTTAAAACAACGGTAACTCTAGATTATGAATTGTTTAAAAAACAACATATTATAGCATCTGGTAATTTCGCTAATGTGGCTGATAACATTTTTGATTCTGGAGAATGGTTTACCTCACCAAATTATACGGGCTATGCACTTGGTTATTCCATAGAAACATTTATTGGTCCTATTGAAGCCAAATACAGCTGGTCTCCCGAAGTTAAAAAAAGCATTTGGTATTTTAATCTAGGCTTCTGGTTTTAGAACTAATAAAATATCTATAGGAAATTCATGTTTTTTTCTCCATATTTGTCAACTATGACACATTTCTGGATCGATTTATTAACCCATCTTCAGTTTCTTATCAAAAGAAAACCAGAGTAGTACGCTTACATGTTATAATTTCTAGTCCCATGATTATCGGGGAATTCATATTAATTTCAGTATATTTATCTAGTTTATAACGTGGTGTTCATTGCAAATACAGCTAAAGGTATTGGCAGACTAAAACATCCAATTTAAAAATAAAGAATCATGCCTTTTTATCATAAATTAGGGAAAATTCCGCCTAAACGTCACACACAATTTAGAAAATCAGATGGCAGTTTATATTATGAGCAGCTTTTTGGTACTGTTGGTTTTGATGGAATGTCTACAAACTCTTATCACGAACAACGGCCAACTCAAGTAAAGGAAATAAGAAACCAATACAGCGTTGCGCCAAAAATTGCTAAAGAAAATAGCATTCAATCGTATAGATTTCGTGGATTTCAAGTAAAACCAGAAAATGATTATTTAGAAAGTCGGAAAACCGTTTTAATAAATAGTGATTGCGCTATAATTTTAGCTGCTCCTAAACAATCAACAAGTGATTATTTTTATAAAAACACCGATGCAGATGAGTTGATTTTTATTCATAAAGGAACTGGAAAACTCCGCACCATGCTTGGTAATTTGGATTTTAAATACGGCGATTATTTAGTCGTTCCTCGTGGTATTATTTATAAAATAGATTTCGACACAGAGGATAATCGTTTGTTTATCGTGGAATCCAAGCATCCAATTTACACACCAAAACGTTATAGAAACTGGTTTGGACAACTATTGGAGCATTCGCCATTTTGTGAGCGCGACTTAAGGCAACCACAAGAATTAGAAACCCATAACGAAACAGGAAATTTTTTAATAAAGGTTAAAAAGCAAGACGATATTTTTGAAATGGTTTATGCTTCACATCCTTTTGATGTGGTTGGTTACGACGGTTTTAATTACCCGTATGCTTTTTCAATTCACGATTTTGAGCCTATTACAGGGCGTATTCATCAGCCACCTCCAGTTCATCAAACGTTTGAAACGGCAGCTTTTGTAGTTTGTAGCTTCGTGCCACGTTTATACGATTATCATCCAGATTCTATTCCAGCGCCTTATAATCACAGTAATATAGATAGTGATGAGGTGTTGTATTACGTGGATGGCGATTTTATGAGTAGAAACGATATTGATGCTGGACATATTTCCTTGCATCCCGCTGGAATTCCACACGGGCCACACCCAGGAGCTACCGAAAGGAGTATTGGAAAGACAAAAACAGAAGAATTAGCAGTCATGGTAGATACATTTAAACCATTAAAAGTAACCGAAGAAGCTATGAAAATAGCCGACGAAGATTATTATAAATCATGGTTGGAACACTAATAATAAGAAGCTACCTGCCTTCCGCTGTATCTTTTTTCGTACCTCAAAAATAGATGCCGTTTCAGTCAGGGCTAAAATAAAATACAGTCGTTATTAATTTAACCACTTAATGAATCAACAATTAAAAACATTATGAGTAAAAAAGAGATTAAATCAGTAGAATACGGATTAGAGAAAATATTTGAAGGCGCACAGGACTTTTTGCCTTTATTAGGTACAGACTATGTTGAGTTTTACGTAGGAAACGCCAAGCAAGCAGCCCATTATTATAAAACAGCTTTTGGATTTCAATCCTATGCTTATCGAGGATTAGAAACCGGTTCGAGAGATCAAGTAAGCTATGTATTAAAGCAAGATAAAATTCGTTTAGTTTTAACAACGCCTTTAAACAGTAAGTCCCCAATTAACGATCATATTGTAAAGCATGGTGATGGTGTAAAAGTAATTGCTCTTTGGGTGGATGACGCCAGAAGTGCTTACGAAGAAACAACTAAACGAGGCGCCAAATCATATATGGAGCCAACTGTTGATAAAGACGAGCATGGCGAAATTGTACGTGCTGGAATTTATACTTACGGTGAAACTGTACACATGTTTGTAGAGCGTAAAAACTACAAAGGGACGTTTATGCCAGGTTTTGTGGCGTGGAAATCGGATTATAATCCAGAGCCAACAGGTTTAAAATTTATCGATCACATGGTTGGAAACGTGGGTTGGAACGAAATGAACACTTGGGTAAAATGGTATGAAGATGTTATGGGCTTCGTTAACTTCTTGTCTTTTGACGATAAGCAAATCCACACCGAGTATTCCGCTTTAATGAGTAAGGTGATGAGTAACGGAAATGGCCGTATTAAATTCCCAATTAACGAACCTGCAGAAGGCGCAAAAAAATCGCAAATTGAAGAGTATTTAGATTTTTATGAAAGTCCAGGCGTGCAACATATTGCCGTAGCAACCGATGATATTATTTCAACCGTATCAGATATGCGTGCTCGTGGAATTGAATTCTTATCTACACCTCCAGAAGAGTATTATAGGGCAGTTCCTGGCAGATTAGAAGAATTTAGTCACGAATTACAGGAAGATATTGAAAAGTTAATGGCTTTAGGAATCATGATTGACGCCGATGAAGAAGGTTATTTATTACAAATTTTCACCAAACCAGTGGAAGACAGACCAACCTTGTTCTTTGAAATTATTCAACGTATGGGAGCTAAAGGTTTCGGAGCTGGAAACTTTAAAGCACTTTTTCAGTCTATTGAGCGTGAACAAGCCCTAAGAGGAACTTTGTAATCGTAAAATATCTTATAAAAAGCATAAAAACTCTATCTTAAATAACCGATAGAGTTTTTTGTTTTCTATTTTTGGAATGGAAATTGTAATCTAATGCACAGGACAGCGTTAAGTTGTAATATAAAATTAGAATCAAGCTTATGAAAAAAATAATATTAATCATAGTAGCCTTTATTTCTATAAATCAAGCATTTTCACAAATTGAAACTGCATATGGGACGGGAGAGTGGTTTCGCTTTAAAATGAGTTACAGTGGATGGATGAAAGCTGGTGAAGCAACATTATCTGTTAATGACTCTTATTATAAAGGTAAGCCCGTATATCATGTAGTTGGAAAAGGATGGACAACAGGTGCAGTAAGTTGGTTTTTTAAAGTGGAAGATCAGTATGAGAGCTATTTTGATAAAAATTTAAATGTACCCTATAAATTCATTAGAAATATTAATGAAGGCGGTCATACCAAAAATATTGAAATAGAATTTGATCAAGATAAAAACAAAGCCTATGTTCACAACATAAAACACGACAGTAAAAAGTCCTTTGACACGAAGCCAAATATTCAGGATATGGTTTCAACATTTTATTATTTGCGTAATAATTTGGATATTGATAATCTAAAAGTAAATGATGAAGTTAAAGTTGATATGTTTTTCGACGAAGAAAACTACGGCTTTAAATTAAAGTATCTGGGCACCGAGGTTTTAACTACCAGTTTTGGTAAGGTTCATACCTTAAAATTCAGACCTTATGTTATGGCTGGGCGTGTATTTAAAGAAGAGGAAAGCCTAACGTTATGGGTTTCGAATGATAAAAATAGAATACCTTTACGTATACAAGCCAATTTAGCAGTAGGATCTTTACGAGCAGATTTAGATGCTTTTAAAGGCTTAAAACACCCATTTCAAATTGTTATACAAAATTAATTAATAGTATGAATGACGAAATAACCAAGCAACTCAAAGAAAAATTTGATAATATTGGTCAAGATTTAGACGTACACTTAAAAGGATTATTATATAGTAAACCAATTAATTATTGGGATTACGTTCAAACGGATGCCCTTTTAGATTTGCAAACGCAACGCACGGTTTTACCCGACGAAATGGTGTTTATTATGTATCATCAAATAAACGAGCTATTGTTTAAAATGATACTGTGGGAAATTGATCAAGTGGCTACAGCTGAAAAATTGACGGCCGATTTCTTTTCAACCAAGCTAATGCGTATTAGTCGTTATTTTGATATGCTAACATCTTCATTCGAAATTATGCGAGGTGGCATGGATGTGGAGCAGTACAATAAATTCCGACTTACTTTAACACCCGCAAGTGGTTTTCAAAGTGCGCAATATCGCAAAATTGAAATTTCATCAACCGAACTGATCAATTTAATAGATAATCGCTTCCGAGAAACTATTGATAGAGATACACCTTTCGAACATGCTTTCGAACATTTATATTGGCAGGCAGCTGGAAAAGACTATAAAACTGGTAAGAAAACCTATTTATTAACAGTTTTTGAAGAAAGATACAAAGAGGAATTCATTAGATTTGCGAAATTCTACAACACAAGTAACCTTTGGACCAAGTTTAAAGAATTGCCGGAAGCTGTTAGGGAAAATGAAGATTTAGTAAATGCCATGCGTCATTATGACTATACAGTTAATATTAAATGGGTTATGGCACATTATAATACGGCTAATCACTATTTAAATATTGGCGGTAAAACAAAAGAAGCAACAGGAGGAAGTGAATGGGTAAAGTATATGCATCCAAAATATCAAAGACGAATATTTTTTCCAGAGTTATGGAGCAAACAAGAATTAGCAGATTGGGGAGAGAATATATAATGGCTTTTGCCTTATTAATAACATTAGTAAGTTGCAAGGATAAGGAGCCAGAAGAAGTTTTTGAAGAAGACGAATTTGCTGCGGTTATTGAGCCAGAAGAGCTTAAGGAATTTGGTTTTAACCTAAATGATTACGTTGTAAAACGCGATACAATCCGCAATGGAGATAGTTTTGGCCTTATTATGGAACGTTATAATGTTGGCTATCCTAAAATTTTTCATATTGCGGAACAAACCAAGGAAAGTTATGATATCCGAAAACTTCAGATAGGAAAACCATATACTGTTTTATGTTCTAAGGACTCTTTACAACAAGCACTTTCATTTATTTATCAGCCCAATCGTGAAGAATATGTCGTTCTGAATTTTCAAGATTCTATTCATGCGTTTACCAGCAGAAAGCCAATTACGTACGTTGAAAAGGAATTTTTAGGCGTTATTACAAGTAATATTTCACAAACGTTGGCAGATGGTGGGAAGAGTTTGCTTTTAGCTTACAAAATGTCAGATATTTATGCGTGGACGATTGATTTTACTAGACTTCAAAAGGGCGATCACTTTAAAGTTGTTTACACAGATAAATATATTGACGATACCATTTATGCTGGAATTGATAAAATTAAAGCCGCTTATTTTGAGCATAAAAGTGAGCCGTTCTATGCATTCGAATTTGAAACGGATTCCATTAAAAGGTTAAGTGATTATTTTAATGACGAAGCTAAAAATCTACGTCGCGCCTTTTTAAAAGCTCCTGTAGAATATAAGCGTATTTCATCTCGTTATAATCTAAGAAGGCGTATTGCGCTTTACGGTAATAAAATTAGACCACATAAAGGAACGGATTTTGCCGCTAATATTGGCACACCTATCCGTGCAACTGCAAACGGAACAGTTACCAAGTCCGCTTATACACGTGGTAATGGGAATTATGTAAAAATAAGACATAACTCTGCGTACGAAACCCAATACTTACACATGAAAAGTCAGAATGTTAAGGCAGGGCAATTCGTTAAGCAAGGCGATGTTATTGGTTGGGTTGGTATGACCGGGAATACATCTGGGCCTCATGTATGTTATCGTTTTTGGAAAAATGGTGTACAAGTAGACCCTTTCAAACAAAAACTACCAGAAGCGGAACCTATTTCAGATAGTTTAAGAACGGAGTTTTTAGAATTTATCAAGCCGTTGAAATCAAAATTAGATTCAATTAATGTTCAGGAGGCGATAATTTTAGAAGGTTCGCCAGAAGATTTAATTACGCAATTAGACTAAAATCATGTCATTACCTAAAATTAATCCGACAACCACAAAAGCATGGCAAGATCTTCTTGAGCATTTTTCAAGAATACAAAATGTAAAAATGACCGATTTGTTTGCTAAAGATGCAAATCGAGCTAACATGTTTTTAATTGAGTGGGAAGATTTTTATATCGATTTTTCAAAAAACAGAATTACAGAAGAAACATTAGCCTTACTGTTAAAATTAGCAGAACAAGTCAATCTAAAAGAAGCAATTGCCAGCCAGTTTTCCGGTAATATTATCAATGAAACTGAAAACAGGGCTGTATTACACGCTGCGTTACGGGCACCCGAAACGGAAACTATTTTGGTAAATGGTGAAAACATTATTCCCGAAATAGCTCAAGTTAAAAGAAACATCAAAACCTTTACAAACCAAGTCTTAACCGGAAAGCTTATGGGGTTTACGGGCAAGGCCTTTACGGATGTGGTTAATATTGGTATTGGCGGTTCGGATTTAGGGCCAAACATGGTAGTAGAATCCTTAAAGTACTATAAAAACCATATAAACACACACTTTGTTAGTAATGTGGACGGGGATCATATTCATGAAGTTATTAAAAAAATAAACCCGGAAACGACACTTTTTATAATCGTTTCTAAAACATTTACAACCCAAGAAACACTTTCCAATGCTTATACCATAAAGAAATGGTTTTTAAGCCATGCTTCAGAAGAAGCTGTTTCTAAACATTTTGTTGCAGTTTCTGCACATGGGAAAATCGCGGAAAAATTCGGAATTTTGCCAGATCGAGTATTTCCTATGTGGGATTGGGTTGGTGGCAGATTTTCTTTATGGAGCGCTGTTGGATTATCAATAAGCTTATCCATTGGTTATGATAATTTTGAAAAGCTCTTAAAGGGTGCTCATAAAATGGATATTCATTTTAAAACAGCGGATTTCGATAAAAACATACCTGTTATTTTAGCGTTAATAAGTGTTTGGTATAATAATTTTTTCGAAGCGGAAAGTGAAGCTGTTATTCCTTACACACAATACTTTGATAGATTTACAACCTACTTACAGCAGGCTGTCATGGAAAGTAATGGAAAATCTACAGATAGAAATGGAGAGCCCGTAAACTACCAAACAGGAAGCATAATTTGGGGTAGACCTGGTACAAATGCGCAACACGCTTTTTTTCAATTACTTCATCAAGGTACTAAATTAATACCAGCTGATTTTATTGGGTTTGGCGAGTCATTGCACGGAAACCAGGATCATCAGGACAACTTAATTTCTAACTTTATAGCACAGACTGAGGCTTTACTTAACGGAAAAAGCAAGAAAGAGGTCATCGAAGAGCTCAAGCTAAAGGGCAAAACTGTAGAGGAAATTAAAACGGTGTTACCATTTAAAGTGTTTGAAGGAAATAAACCAACAAACACCATCTTCATTAAAAAGCTTACACCAGAAAGTCTAGGAAAGCTAATTGCACTTTATGAGCATAAAATTTTTATCCAAGGTGTTATTTGGAATATTTTTAGTTACGATCAATTTGGAGTCGAGCTTGGTAAAGAGTTGTCGCAAAATATTCTTCAAGATATAAAAAATAACACTTTTAGTAATTATGACCCTTCAACTGCCAATATTTTGAAGTTTTATTTGAAAAAGTAAATTAAAATTGTTGAAAAGACTGTTAATAGTTTTATTTTTAATCATTATGATAGTTTAAAATATTCTATATCTTTAGGGAGAGAGAAAATGTTAACCTTTAGTTAATGTTAATTTGCTTTAATAACTTAATTTTGTCTGAAACTTAGAAACCAATCTTTTTAATGCAATGAAAAAAATTACAAGATTATTATTTTTAGCAGTAGCGTTTTTGTTTACTGGAATTACAATGGCCCAAAGTACTGTAACGGGTACTATAATGGATGCCGAAATGAACGCGCCGTTGCCAGGTGCAAACATCATTGAAAAAGGTACTACTAACGGTGTATCTTCAGACTTTGATGGTAAATTTACTATTACAACAAGAAGTGTAAATACTATATTAGTAGTTTCTTATGTTGGATACGAAGCTAAAACCTACACGATTACGGGTACTAGAGATTTAGGTCAAATCGCTTTGAATAGCGATAACACATTAGAAGAAGTGGTTATTGTAGGATCCGGAGTTATTGATTTAGCTGAAGATAGAGCTACACCAATTGCCGTTTCTACAATTAAAAGATCAGAAATTCAAGAACGTGCCGTCGGTAACGTAGAGGTTTCTGAAATTATTAAAAACACACCATCTGTTTATGTTTCAGGACAATCAGGTTTTGGTGATTCACAATTATTCCTACGTGGTTTCGATCAAACAAACATTGCTGTGTTGTTAAATGGTCAGCCAGTAAATGGTATGGAAGATGGTAAAGTATATTGGTCTAACTGGGCTGGTATTGCAGATGTTGCTAACGGCGTGCAAGTGCAACGAGGTTTAGGTTCATCTAAGTTAGCTATTTCTTCAGTAGGTGGTACTATGAACTTAATCATGAAATCTACGGATAGAACTAAAGGTGGTTTTGCTCGTTTTATGGGTGGTAATGATAGTTACTTTAAAGGAACTGTTTCTTATGATACAGGTTTAAATGAAAACGGGTGGTCTTTTTCAGTATTATTGGACCACTGGCAAGCACATAGAAAATGGGCTCAAGGTACATTTGGTTCAGGTCAAACATACTTTTTGTCTGCTGGATATAAGCCAAATGAAAATCACACATTTAATGTTTTACTTACCGGTGCGCCACAACAGCACGGTCAGAGATGGTCTCAAAGTGAAGAAACTTTGAAAGAGACTCCTAAATTTAACCAACACTGGGGTTATACTGAAGGTTTAAATGGAAATCAATATTCAGAGAAAATTCAGTCTGAAAGAACAAACTATTACCATAAGCCAGTATTTAACTTAAACTGGGACTGGGAACTTTCTGAAAAATCAGAATTGTCAACAGTTGCTTATGCATCATGGGGACGCGGTGGCGGAACTGGTGATCGTGGTCGTGGTAGATTAAGAACAGCAGATGGTCAAATGGACTATTTTGCAATAGAACAACAAGCATTAGCTGATAACAATGGTATTGGTAATGAAAGCGGTGAGAGTAACTCAAGTTACATCCGTCGTTCATCAGTTAACAATCACTCATGGTATGGTTTAGTTACAAACTTTAGTCATGATTTAACGGATAACTTAAGTTTTAACGTGGGTGCTGATATTCGTTTATATAGAGGTGATCACTTCCGTCAAGCAACAGATTTTTATGGTCTTTCAGGTTGGGCTAATGACCGTCCAGATGGTGGTATTATAACGGAAACGTTTGATGCAAAACCATGGGCGTCTTTATTTAACTATGCTGATAAAGATCAAAGAATGGCTTATGACTATTCAGAAAACATTAACTATCAAGGTGCTTTTGGCCAAATTGAATATGCTAATGATAATTTCTCTGTATTTTTCCAAGGAGCTGTTTCAAACCAATCTTACCAAAGAGATGGTCGTTTTGACAATGGCGGTGGCGAAGGTTTAGGTAAATCTGAAAAGTTAAATAAAATGGGTTATAACCTAAAAGGTGGTGTTTCTTATGCTATTGATCCGGCAACAAGTCGTATTTATTTAAATGCGGGTTTCTATTCAAGACAACCATTTTTAGATAATATCTTTAAAGATATTAGAGGTTCAAACCAAATTTTAAGTCCAGAAGTGGATAACGAAGAAATTACAAGTATTGAACTAGGATATAAATTTAAAGTTGAAAATTTCAGAGCTGACTTTAACTTCTACTATACTGATTGGGATAACCGTGTAATTCTTGGTTTTGATAGACTTGATAATGGTACACCTAATGATGATACAGATGATATTGAAATTAATATTTTTGATAGAGGAGTACGTCAAATCCATAGAGGTGTTGAGTTAGATATGGAGTACCGCCTTTCTAATATTCTTAGCTTAACTGGATATCTTTCTGGTGGTTCTTGGGAGTATGATGGAACATCTGATGTATCAGTTTATGATGATCGTACAGGTAACTTGATTTCTGAAACTTCAGGAACAAACAGAGATGGTATTAAAATCACTAATGCTCCACAATTTACTGCTGGTTTTGGTGCAAGAGCTAAAGTAACGGATGGTTTGTCACTTTATGGTAATATAAACTATTACGAACGTATTTTTATGAATGACGGAAATGATGTACAAACAGAAAATGTTGGTACGCTACGTCCTTATTCTATGACAGATTTAGGTTTATCTTATAACTTTGAGTTTGGTGGTCAGCGTTTAACGTTGGTTGGAAACGTTTATAACTTATTTGATCAAGAAAGAATTCAATTCACAGATAACTTTGGTGTTGTTAAGTCAAATGGTATGACTTTTAACGCATCAGTTAAATATATCTTCTAATTAATATTGGAATAATATTCTTAAAACCGCTTCTTAACCGAAGCGGTTTTTTTATGCGCTTAATTTGTTACATTTGTATCACTAACTATAAAATATAATAAACATGTATAATACCGTAAACATTTTACATTCCTACTGGGCATATTTGGTGCTCTTAATACTGGTTTTAGCTACTTTTAATGCCATTATTAAAGCCGTTGCGGGAAAGGAATATTCAGCTAAAGATTTTAGAATTTCATTATTTACTTTAATTGTATCGCATATTCAGTTGCTTTTAGGTATTGTGCTATATTTTGTAGGACCTTATATTTCGTTAATTGGCGATATGGGAATGGGCGCAATTATGAAAGATAGTACCTTACGGTCTAATATCGTAGAGCATCCATTAACTATGATTATTGCAGTTGCATTAATTACTATTGGTTATTCTAAACATAAAAAGAAATTGACATCTAAAGCTAAACTTAGAATGATTGCAATTTTCTATTCAATAGCACTAATATTAATTTTAGCCAAAATTCCATGGAGTGTTTGGATGTAATATTAAGTGACTGACACATAAAAAAAGCGCCTTTTAATTACTCTCGTAATTAAAAGGCGTTTTTTTTATGATGATAATCTACCTGTTATTTTACTTCTTTTATTAAGTAGATATATGTGGGGAAGTGGTCACTAAAACCATCACTAAAACCACCGTCGGCAAAACTACGGAAAGGGTAGCCCTTGTAGCGTCCTTTTTTAGTTACTAAATAACTTTTATTAAAAATTCCAGCTTGATAAAAACGGAAGGATGAGTAGTCTTTTTCTAAAAATGGCTTCGTTAGCATTATCTGATCAAATAAACTCCAACTATCTCGGTAAGCATTCGAGCCTAGCCCATTGCGATGAAAGTTTTCCATCGGATTATAAATACCTTTAAGATTAACATTTTCTTTATCTTTTTCGGTTTTTAAAATCTCCTTTAAACTGATGTTAGTAGGATTGTCATTAAAATCGCCCATCATAATAATTTTAGCATAGGGATCTATAGTTTGTAAAGAGTCTATAATTTTCTTGCTTAACTTAGCGGCTGCAATACGATTCGGTCGACTTTTAGCTTCGCCGCCGCGCCTAGATGGCCAATGATTTACCAATATGTGAATTAGGTCTTCTTCTAATTTTCCGCTTACTAAAAGCTGATCTCTAGTATAAACACGTTTATGTGAAGCATTATCAAAAATTAGTAACTCATGACTACTAGTACTAATCGGCGTAAAGAATTTCTTCTGGTATATTAACCCGACATCAATACCGCGACGATCTGGCGACTCGTAATGCACAATACCATAATCTTTAGCTATAAGTTCGGGGTCATTTATTACGTCTTTTAAAACCTCTTTATTTTCTACTTCTGCAACACCGATTATAACTGGTGAGTTTGGAATTAAGTCCGTACCAATATCCGCCAATACACGCGCCAAGTTCTGCACTTTCTTTAAATAAGCATTGCCTCTATGACTGACGCTCATTTCCATCATGGGACTGGCTTCGTCATTTTTTGATGGGTCATTAATCGTGTCAAATAAGTTTTCTAAATTATAAAATGCCACTGTATGAATTTTAAATTTTTTGCCATCCTGTGCTTTTGCGCTGATAGTAAAACACGCAATGATCATGATTATATAAATTTTAAAATGTTTCATGTAGTCAAAGAATTATGTTTATTTTTAATTATGAATTTTATAATTAAATGAAGTTTTCATTATAAATAATGTAAATTACATGGCAATTTAATAAATATTACACGCTAATTCTCAATTTTTTTGAATTATGAAAAACAGTTCAATTATTATATTGTTAGGATTTTTATCGACTGTTACAGTTTTTGCGCAACAAACTATTGTAAAAGGAAGTGTTACAGAAGGTATTTCTTTTAATCCAATTCCTAAAGTAGCAGTTACTATAGAAGGAACTAGTTTGACAACCTTAACGGATGATTTGGGGCTGTTTGAGTTTATTTCAGATTTGCCTTTAGGAAATCAGATTTTAAGAATATCTAAAAATGACTACCTATTTAAAAGGTATCCAATTGTTATCAATGAAGGGCAAACTGTAAATATTACAGATATGACTTTGCAGAAAGATAATACTGCCGATTTATTTACCATTAACTTAACCGATGATGAGTTGGACGATGATATTGGCGGAATGGATAATGTTTCAGGATTATTGCAAGCCTCCAAAGACGTGTTTCAGCGTACCGCGGCATTCGAGTTCAGTTCATCATTCTTTAAAGTAAGAGGTTTAGGTTCTGAAAATGCTATGGTTTTAATTAATGGTATTGAAATGAACAAAATTTATGATGGTCGGCCACAATGGAGTAATTGGGGTGGTTTAAATGATATGCTTCGGAATCAAGAGTTAACATCAGGATTAACACCTTCACCCTATAATTTTGGCGGAATTATAGGTGCTACGAATATAAACACACGGGCGTCTCAATATCGAAAAGGAGGTCGTTTCACCTACTCGGCAGCCAATAGAAGTTATACCAATCGTGCTATGGCCAGTTATGCTTCTGGTTTAATAAAAGGTGGCTGGTCCTATGCGGTAATGGCTGGAAGACGTTGGGGAGATGAAGGGTATCAAGAAGCAACATTATATGATTCTAATTCATTTTTTACTTCAGTAGAAAACAAACTTAATGAGAAACATAGCTTGAATTTTACAGCAATTTATACCCCAAACCGTCGTGGAAAATCATCGCCTAATACACAGGAAGTTTACGACTTAAAAGGTATTAAATACAACGAGTATTGGGGGGATTTGGAAGGTGAAAAGAAAAATTCACGAGTCAAAGAAATTGAGGAACCGATTTTAATGTTAAACCATTATTGGGATGTAAATAGTAAAACGACCTTAAACACTAATATCGGTTACCAATTTGGTAAAATAGGAAATAGTCGTTTAGATTACGGTGGTGGCGGAAATCCAAGTCCAGCTTATTATCAAGACCTACCGAGTTATTTTTTAGCTGATGTTAAGGGACCAAATTATGCAGATGCTTATCTAGCGCAACAAAATTTTATTAATGATGGTCAAATGAATTGGAAACGTATTTTAGATGCAAACATAACAAGATCATCTCAAGATCAAACAAATGCATATGTACTATATGAAGATCGTGCAGATGATAAGCAATTAACGGCAAACGCTATTTTTAGTACGGAGATCAATGAGCGTATTATTTTGAATGCCGCTATTAATTATAGGTCTTTAAAATCAGAAAATTTTGGTAATATAATTGATTTATTAGGTGGTACCGGCGTTTTAAATGTGGATTCGTTTGACGGGTTTCAATATGATTCTCAAAACCCAGACCGTGTAATTGTCGAAGGTGATAAGTTTCGTTATAACTATAATATGTTTGCTAATATTATTTCAGGATATGCGCAAGCACAATTCAATTATAGTAAATTCAATTTTTATTTATCAGGAAGTTTTGCAAGTACATCTTATCAACGCGAGGGACTATGGGAACATGATTACTTTGCTGGTGATTTATCATACGGGAAAAGCGAGAAACTAAACTTTACAGGTTTCGGCGGTAAAGGTGGATTCACTTACAAAATTACTGGTAAACATATATTAGATATAAATGCCGGATATATAGCTAAAGCGCCTTCTATAAGAAACTCGTTTTCAAACTCTAGAGATAATAATAGTGTTGTAGAAAATATTTTAGTAGAAAAAATCACGTCTATTGATGTCAGTTATATTTTTAGGTCTTCAAATGTTAAAGCTAAATTAACAGGATATTATTCTAAAATTGCAGATGCTAATGAAATTTCATTTTACTACGCAGATGGTATTACAAACATTGGTGAAGAGTTTAATGATACATCCGCATTTGTCCAGGAAATTTCGCAAGGTGTCGATAAAAAACAAATAGGTGCCGAACTAGGTATTGAAGCGCAAGTAATACCAACTATTAAATTAAAAGGAGTTGCAGCTGTAGGTCAATTTACATATGATAATAACCCAGATTTGTATTTAACATCTTCAAGTTTTAATAGATCGCCAACATATACAGCTAACCTAAAAGGCTATAAAGTTGCAGGTGGACCACAACAAGCATACTCCTTTGGCTTTGAGTACCGCGATCCAGATTATTGGTGGTTTGGTGCAACGGTTAACTATTTTTCAAATACTTATGTAGATGTTAGCCCGCTTTTAAGAACAGAAAACTTTTACCTAGCTAATGATGGCTTGCCTATTAATAATTACGACCAAGAGGTAGCGTCAGAGTTGTTAAAGCAAGAAGAATTTGATGCGTATTTTACGGTAAATTTAACTGGAGGTAAGTCTTGGAAAATAGGCAATTACTACATTGGTGTTTTTGTAAGCATAAATAACTTGTTAGATGAATTATACAAAACAGGTGGTTTTGAACAAGGTAGAAATGCTAATTACACCGAGCTTTTATCTGATAATCGGACACCTAAACGTAAGTTTGGACCCAAATATTGGTACGGTCGTGGCGCTTCTTATTTTGTGAATCTAAACTTTAGATTCTAGAAAATTATTTTAAAATATTTTTGATTATGAAAACAAATAAATTTTTAGGCCTATTATTAATAAGCGTAGCTAGTTTGGTTTTGGTATCATGTGTGCAAGACGACGATTATGTTATTCCTATTAGTTTAGGAGATGAAGAAAACGCACGGTTAAACAAGTTGTTAACTAACGGAACATATATTACTATGGCAGAAGCGAAAAACATGTATAGCTCTGATCCCAATGGTGACGGTGATACGACTGATGCAATTCCTTTTAGCCCTGATGAAAATATTTATATAAAAGGGTATGTGTCAAGTTCTGATAAAACAGGTAATTTTTTTAAAGAATTCTTTATTCAAGATAGCCCAACCAACCCTACTATAGCTATTAAAGTTGCAATAAATCAAGTAGATTTGTACAACCAATTTAACTTTGGTCGTGAGGTTTATGTAAGTTTACAAGGGTTATTTATTGGGGAAGAGCGGGTTGCAAGCGGTGTTACCACTATTGGTGGTGGCGTAGAAAACGATCGTTTTGGTGGGAAAATCACAAAATTAAATGAGACACGCACAAGTACACATATTTTCAGGTCGCCAGTAACAGAAGATATTATTCCTTTAAAAGTTCCACTATCTCAAATTGGAGCAAGGTTAGTAGGTGTTTATGTGCAAGTGGAAGATGTCGAGTTCGCTGATGATTTAGCAGGTAAGCGCTATTTTGATCCTATGGAAGATTTTGACACAAAAAGAATGTTACAGGACTGTAGCGGATTTTTATATAGTGAATTGCTTCTTGAAACTAGTTCTTTTTCTAATTTTAAAAACGAATTACTACCCATTAAGAATGGTTCAATTTCTGCCGTGGTAAACAAAACATTTGATGGTGGTACAATTGTGTTAGCTGTAAACTCTCTTGAAGATGTTGATATGAACAACCCTAGATGTTCACTTTTAGATATTGCTGATTTTACTGCAATCTATAAAGAAGATTTTGATGCTGCCACGGACAATACTGATCTTACCTTTCCAGGATGGATTAATTTTCCTGAAGCAGGATCTCGTGTATGGCGTGAAAAATTCTTGCTCGGAAATGGATATACGGAGTTTAGTCCATTTGGGTCCGTACAACCATCAAATATTGGCTGGTTGGTATCGCCTGGTATTAATTTGACTGGATATAGTAATGTTTATTTAAACTTTAAATCAGCGCAACACCATTTAACTCAAGATTCTCCAGAAAACGCTCTAGAGGTTTTTGTGTCTACAGATTTTGATGGCACGGACGTTTTAAGAGCGACTTGGAATCCGGTTTCGGCAAGTTTGGCAAATGAATCTGATGATTTTTATATATTTGCAGATTCTGGGCTTATCGATATTTCTGCATATATTAGCGGAACTTTATACATAGCTTTTAAAGCTAATGGTTCCGGCACGCTTGCAGGTCTAGCTGGTTCGTATATGATAGATGATTTAAAAATTTTAGTTAACTAGTTTTACCTATTTATTATATCATAAAATCAGCTAATTTTGTAGTGACAGTTCTTTAATTTTATTCCAAAAATATCTATGTTTGATTCTCTTTTTTTTATCGTGTTTAAACACTATAAAAATCTCAAAGTAAAAAAAGCAAATCAGTTTGCAACAATCTATATTTCCATTTTACAATGTTTAATTTTATTGTTATTGGGAATGTTTTTTGCAGGATTTTTTAATCAGATGAATTTAAATACGTTGTCTCAAGACAAAGTATGGATCCTATTTGCTATGGCATCCATTTTTATATTTTTTAAAAACTGGATACAATATGCAGGAAGAAAGCGTAAGGTATTAAATGCCAAAATGCTTAGTAAGAAATCTCAAAAATACCCTGCTTATATGCTTTACTTGCTTCCAGTTGCATGCTTTGTACTATCAATAATACTCTGGCAGGCCGTTTAAGTCAGTTTTCTTATTTCGTCAAGGTAATGTAAACCGGAAAATGGTCGCTATAACCTCCTTTATGTTTTTCGCCAGCATAGGTTCTAAAAGGTGTTCCTTTATATTTTCCTTTGTATTCTTTTAAAAATTCAGGATCAAAAATATTAGCTTCTTCAAACTCTAAATGCGTGTCATCTGGTTTGAAAAAATTAGTGGTTATCATAATCTGATCAAATAAGTGCCATTTTAAATGATGCACCAAACTACCTCGGTTAAAAGACCGCAAGGTATTCATAGGGTTGAACAAATTATTGTTCTCCACCAATTGTGTAATGCTATTGCAATTAGGGTCATCGTTAAAATCGCCCATAACTATTATTTTAGCCTCTGGTTGCGCTTGTTTTAAGCTTTGTATAATAGTACCGACTTTTGTTGAAGACTGCATCCGTTTGGCCTCGGAAAGTCTCGTGCCCTCACGTCTGGACGCCCAATGGTTTACAAGTATCGAAATAGTCTCGCCATTAAGAGTTCCGGTAACTAATAAAATATCGCGTGTAAAATCGTCGCCACCTTCAGGTCTATCAAAAATTATCGAGAAAATTTCAGAATGTGTCACTGTAAAATCCTTTTTATTGTACAATAATGCCACATCCATACCGCGTTCGTCTTTAGAGTTAAAGTGAACAAAGTCATAAGGAATATCCTTCAAGTTAGCTGTATTCAGTAAGTCGCGAATAACTTTTCCGTTTTCAACTTCGGCTAAGCCAATAATACTCGGAGGATTATCGGTTTCGGCTTCACCAATTTTTGAAATAGATAATCCTATTTTTTGTAGCTTATTATAGTAGCGTTTCTTGGTCCAATGCTTATCCGAATTAGGTAAATAATCCCGATCGTTTTTAGAGCGATCGTTGTAAATATCAAACAAATTTTCGGTATTGTAAAAAGCTACGGTGTAAATATCCGGAGAAATTGGGTTTTGGGGTGCTTCAGTCATTATTTTCAGTATTCGCGTTAAAAATATGCAAATTAAACTGCTTTCAATTGTTTAACTTTGTACTTTTAATGCTTATGATAGAAAAAGTTGATATTTCGCACGAACGTGCCGTCTTAATTGGTGTAGTTACCAAAAATCAAGGAGAAGAACAATCTAAAGAATATTTAGACGAGTTAGAGTTTTTAACGTTTACCGCTGGTGGGGAAGTAATAAAACGCTTCACTCAAAAAATGGATATTCCAAACCCGAAAACCTTCATTGGAACGGGTAAAATGGAAGAAGTCCGCCAGTTTATTGAAGATAATGATATTGGAACCGCTATTTTTGATGATGAACTTTCTGCTGCCCAAGAACGTAATATTAGTAAAATACTGGAATGTAAAGTTCTGGATAGAACGAATTTAATTCTCGATATTTTTGCCCAACGCGCTCAAACAAGCTATGCTAGAACGCAAGTGGAGCTGGCGCAGTGTGAATACCTATTACCGCGACTTAAAGGAATGTGGACGCATTTAGAGCGTCAACGTGGTGGGATTGGAATGCGTGGTCCTGGTGAAACTGAAATAGAAACAGATAGACGTATTGTACGCGATAGAATTTCCTTGTTAAAAGACAAAATTAAGGTCATTGATAAGCAAATGGGCGTGCAACGTGGTAATCGTGGTAAAATGGTGCGTGTCGCTTTAGTTGGTTATACTAACGTTGGGAAATCTACACTGATGAATACCATTAGCAAAAGTGATGTTTTTGCCGAAGATAAGTTGTTTGCCACATTAGATACTACAGTCCGTAAAGTGGTAATTCAAAATTTACCGTTTTTACTTACCGATACCGTTGGATTTATTAGAAAGCTGCCAACGCAATTGGTTGATAGTTTTAAAAGTACATTGGACGAAGTGCGCGAAGCCGATCTATTACTTCACGTTGTTGATATTTCTCATCATAATTTTGAAGAACAGATTAATTCTGTAAATAAAATTTTAGGTGAAATTGATAGTGGTGATAAGCCAACTATTATGGTTTTCAATAAAATTGATGCATATAAAGCAGAACCGTATGATGAAACGGATTTAGAAGTGGAACGTACCGAGTTGCATTATTCTTTAGAAGAATGGAGAAAAACATGGATGAATCGCGTTGGTGATAATGCCCTATTTATATCAGCTTTAAACAAGCAGAATATGGAAGAGTTTAAAAAACGTATTTATGATGAGGTACGTGAAATTCATGTCACCCGTTTTCCCTATAATAATTTCTTATATCCAGATTACGAGGAGGAGGAATAGTCCTAAACCCGTTTTTTTCTAATCAATTTACATAAAAAGAAGAATCCTACATTTCTATAAACCATGGATAAATTACGTGTATTTTTTAAAAAAACTTGGGTGAAATGGTCCTTGATACTGATAGCGGTAATCATTTCATTTTTCGTTTTTTTGTATGCTGGTATATATTTCGGAGTGTTTGGAAGCGTGCCAACACATGCTGAATTAGGTGCTTTAAAACAAGCCGAGGCTACACAGGTTTTAGACAAAAACGAAAAGTTAATTGGTAAATATTATATCTATGACAGGCAACCTTTAGATTATGAGGATCTCCCAAAACATTTAATAGATGCTTTGGTTGCAACCGAAGATGTTCGTTTTTACGAGCATGACGGTGTGGATAATGTAAGTTTAATGCGCGTATTTTTTAAAAGTATTTTGCTTCGTGATAAATCCGCTGGTGGTGGAAGCACTATCACGTTACAATTGGCGAAAAATTTATATGGTCGAAAAAATTATGCAGCATTTGGCATGCTTATTAATAAGTTTAAAGAGTCTATTGTTGCTAAACGAATTGAAGACGTTTATTCCAAACAAGAAATTTTAACGCTTTATTTTAATACTGTTCCATTTCCAGATAATACCTATGGAATTGAAAGTGCTGCTCAAAAATTTTTTAATAAAACGGCAAGAAAATTGACCGTTCCAGAAGCCGCTACATTGGTTGGCACGCTAAAAGCGAATAATTATTACAACCCGCGATTGTCAATTAGTAATAGTCGAAAGCGTAGAAACGTCGTACTTAATCAAATGGTTAAATATGACTATTTAGATGAGACGAAGTGTGAAACTTATAAAAAAGATTCTCTCGTTTTAAACTACTATTCCTTTAATCACGATCTAGGTTTAGCGCCATATTTCAGGGCACAAGTAAAAGATCAGTTACAAACAATACTAAAAGCCTATAAAAAACCGAATGGTGATACTTACGATTTGTATAAAGATGGTTTAATAGTTCATACCACACTAGATGCCAAAATGCAAACAATGGCTGAAGAAGCTATGGCGGAGCATCTCACCAAACTTCAGGAAGCTTATGAAGCATCTCATGGAAAAAATGCCCCATGGATTTCTAATAAAAAACTGATTAAAAAAGCTATGATGGCTTTACCGGAATATAAACGCTTAAAAAAAGCTGGTGTTCCTGAAGCTGCTATTGAAGACTCGTTATCCGTTAAACGCGATATGGATGTATTTACTTGGAAAGGCGATAGCACGCAATTGTTATCCGTTAAGGATAGTTTGCAGCATTATCTGAAACTTTTAAATACAGGTATGTTGTCCATCGATCCAAAATCTGGTGCCATTCAAAGTTATATTGGTGGCATTGATTATCGCTATTTTAAATACGATCATGTATCACAAAGTGAGCGCCAAGTAGGTTCAACTTTTAAGCCTTTTGTATATACTGCGGCTATAGAAAACGGTATGAAACCGTGTAAATATTACTCTATTGATGCTGTAACCTATACCAATTATAAAAACTGGACGCCAACCAATGCGGGACAGGATCCTAACGAAAAAACGGATATCAATTATAATTTAGAAATGGCATTAAGCAACTCCGTAAATACCATTGCTGTAAAAGTTTTAAATGATGTCGGGATTTCTAATGTAAAAAAGCAAGCAGAGAAAATGGGCATCACTAAAAAGTTGCCAAATCAACCATCCTTGGCTTTGGGTGTTGCGGAAATAAGTTTAAAAGAGTTAATTGGTGCTTATGCGAGTTTTGTGAACAATAGTTATGGTGTAAAACCCTATATGATTACGAAGATAACCGATAGAAATGGCCAAGAAATCGTTTCTTTTGAACCTGAAATATTAGAAAAACAAGCCTATAGCGATTATACGCGACAAGTTTTACTGGAAATGATGAAAGCAACAGTTGATAATGGAACAGCTTCACGTTTACGAAGTACTTATAATTTGAGCAATGAAATAGCTGGAAAAACAGGAACAACGCAAGATAATAAAGATGGTTGGTTTGTGGGAATTACGCCACGCCTGGTAACCATAACTTGGGTTGGAAATGATAATTTTGGTATTGGGTTTAAAACTACGGCTTTAGGGCAAGGTGCCAATTCAGCCCTACCAATGTTCGCCAGATTTTATCAGAAGTTAAATAGTGATTCTACATTTAATGAAATTACTAAAAGTCATTTTGAAAAACCGAGTGCTGATGTTTTGGATGATTTGGATTGCAAGCTAGAAAAAGAAGATGGCTTCTTCAAAAAACTTTTTAAAAGTAAGAAAAAGAGTAAAAAATTTAAAGGTGATTAATATCAAATATCCACCAACAAAAAAAAGCACCGTACTTTGGATTTTACCAAATACGGTGCTTTTTTTATTGTGATGCTATCGGGTTTAGAACGCGTAGCTCAATCCAAAAGTAGTATAAACTTGTAATTTATTATCTACGTTATCAAAACCTGGTTCAGGGTTTGTTCCTGCAGGATCCCATTGTTTAAAAGCATAATTAACAGCTTCTTGATTGTTGTCTCTTAAACCTAGCTCAAAACCTAGTCCAATACCTTTCCATAACTTATAACTTACAGCGTTAATCCATGTCCAGTTAGATAAATTGGAGTCTTTATAGCTCATAAAAGCAGATAGGTTAGAATTTAAACCTAGTTTGCCAAAAGAGCGACTGTAATTAGCAACAACTTTAGCACCTAAAGATGAATCGAAAATAGCATCATTGTCAGCAAATACAAAGTTGTAGTTTAATGGATGAACCACGACTACTAAATTAGAAATAGGCGTCCATGTTACACCTACACCAACATCTAAATATCCAGGATCATTAAAATTGTTAATTAATGTTGTACGATATTCTGCTAGGGTAGAAGCGGCCAAGTTTTTAGCAATTTTATAACCAAAAAGTGACGTGACGTTAAATACATCATTAGCTTCTCTAAAGCTATCGTCATCACTTGGGTCGTCTTTATCATCAAACTTTACCCAACTTAAATTAATGTTTGCCGTGTTGTACCAGAAATATTTTTCGTTATCCAATTTTGCAAAAGGATTTACAGTTACCGATATGTTTCCAGAAGCATTGTTGGGCGTTCCTTGTCCATACCAGTTGTTAAATTCTGAAAAGCTAGCACCAACAGTACCAAAAGCACCAAATTTCCAACCCGGTAAATTATCAATTTGCTTTTGTAACGCATCTGCTTCAGATTGTAAAGCATTAGCTGCAGCTTGTTTTTTTGCCTTCTGTTCTTTTAATTCTTCTTTCGTTTGAGAAAATGAGGCTGTTGCAACCAACATCAAGCTCATGATAAAAATTTTTTTCATAAGGGTAAAGGATTAAATATGGTTTAATATTACTGCAAAAATACTATTTTCTTTTAAATAAAGGTACGCTGGAGCAGGCTTCCCCAAACATAATTGATTTTGCCACTGTTTTTAATTTTGTAGTAATCAACAAATAAGCATTTACAGGAACCGGTTTTTTAGCGCAACCTTTTACAATAACAGGCTTATCTTGAAACTCTGAAACATCTATATTGGAAATGATATCTTGATATAAAGCTGTCTCTAACATATCTAAATCACCTAAAATGGTTCTTTTTGCTATGGATTCCAATGAAATGGTCATTAGCATATAAGCCCAAGCAGGTACAATGGCATCCGTTGAACAGTGTAAAGCTACATAAGCATCTTGGTATTGATTCCAGTCGTGATTTTTTACATATTCCCTAAAGTCCTTTTCGCGCAGTACAATGCCTTCAAGCAACCAATCTTTAATATCGATTTGTAAGCGTGTGCCTTTTGGGTAATAATCTTCTAAATCGAAGGTTACCAGTTTACTGCTGGCAACTCTATTGATTATTTCATTTTCCATAATACAAAATTAAGTTATTTATTGATATCCTTCAGCTTGCAACTGGAAGAGTTGAGCATATAACGCTTTATTAGCCATTAATGTTTCGTGTGTTCCAATTTCCAATACGCTGCCTTCTTCTAAAACTAATATACGATCTGCTTGTCTTACGGTGCTGAATCTGTGTGAAATGATAATGCTTGTTTTGCCTTGAGTTAAACCAATAAAGCGTTTAAAAACATCGCTTTCTGCTTTCGCATCTAACGCAGATGTCGGTTCATCTAAAATCATTACCTCGGCATCTTTCATATATGCTCTGGCTAAAGCTACTTTTTGCCACTGTCCACCCGAAAGCTCTTGTCCTCTATAAAAACGCTTACCAAGTTGTTGATCATATCCTTTTTTAAAATCAGAAATTACATCTTTTGCTAAACTCAATTCGGCAGCATTCTCAATTTTTTCTTGATTATGCAATTCATCGATATTACCAATAGCAATATTTTCACGTACTGTAAATTCATAACGGAAAAAATCTTGAAATATAACGCCGAAAAATTTCTGATAATCTGTTTGTTTAAAACGATTAATATTGACGCCATCTAAAAGTATTTCACCTGAAGTAGGTTCATAAAATCGCAATAGTAATTTGGTGAGTGTGGTTTTTCCCGCGCCATTTTGACCTACAAAAGCCATTTTTTCACCAGCAGAAATTTTAAAGCTAACACCTTTTAGTATTTCTTTATCAGAGTCTGGATAGGAGAAATGAACGTTTCTGAATTCAAAACCAGTCTGAATTTTATCTGGTAAAAGTTGATCTTCATCATGTTTAGGAACGATAGAAAGATCAATAAATTCGAAGTAATCTTTTAAATAAAGTGAGCTTTCAGTAATTCTAGTAAACTTGGAAAAAAAGTCTTGAAGATTTCGTGTTAATCTGTTAAAAGATCCTGATAAAAATGTTAATTCACCAAGCGTAATGACACCAGAAACAACCCGATAAATAATAAAAATATAAGCACCATAATAACTTAAAGTTCCTAATACATTGAATAAAAAGCCCAGAGAGGAACGTTTTACAGCGAGTTTCTTGTTTAATTGATAATACTCTTCTGATAAGTTTTTAAAACGGTCGACAATAAAATCTGTCAGTCCAAAAAGTTTAATCTCTTTGGCAGTTTGATTGTTCGCGCCTATAAATCGTAAATAATCGAGTTCGCGTCTTTCTGCCGTCCAGCCCCTAGCTAAAGAATATTGCTGCTGGCTAAACCAAATTTCATTTATAAAAGAGGGTATGATGCTTAACACCAAAAGAATAATTAAATACGGCTCGAAATAAATTAATCCAGCAACAAGCGTTGCAATGGAAATTAAACTTTGAACTTCGCCCAAGGCGTTTGATATTAATCCAACACGTCCAGAGGTTTGAGTTCGTGCGCGTTCAAGCTTGTCATAAAATTCGGAATCTTCTAAAAGACTAATATCTATCTGATTGGTCTTTTTAATAATTGTTACAGAAGAATCAATAGAGTAGGCATCACCCAGCAAACTATCGGTTAGTGAAATAGCGCGACTAACCAAATCCGATAAAACTACCAAAACAAACTCTATAGCAACATAGGTCCAAAGTCTGGTAAAATCTGTTACTTCAGCGCCAGCCTGTAAAATTATTTCATCAATAATTATTTTACCAACCCACAAAATTATCACTGGCAAAACAGCGCCTATTAATCTGCAAAAAGCCGATATAATAAAGCGTTTCTTATTTGTTTTCCAAATTTCCTTGAAAAATCGTGGAATATAAATTAAAGCACTAAAAGATTTTCTTAAACTTGTTTTCTCTTTGTCTTTTAAGGATTTAAGTCTGGATTTTGCCATGGTTTAGCTTCCGTTTCAAAGTTTAGAGTTCAATTTATAACTGGACGTTATCTATTGAACTCTAATTATTGTCAACTAAATTATAGCATTCCACACTCTAACATTGCTTCTTCGCTCATTAATTCTTGTGTCCAAGGCGGATCGAAAGTCATTTCAACTTCAACAGATTTTACGCTGTCTATGGATTTTACTTTTTCTTCAACCTCTAAAGGTAAGGATTCTGCTACTGGGCAATTAGGAGTTGTTAAGGTCATTAGGATTTTTACATCGTAATCTTCATTCACAAAAACGTCGTAAATTAAACCAAGCTCGTAAATATCCACAGGAATTTCTGGATCGAATATGGTTTTTATAACACGAACAATCTCTTCGCCTAATGCTGCTGTATCTATTGTTTCACTCATTTTCTTGTCGTTTTATGTTCAGTTGTTTTTTGTTTAGTCGTTTTTATTTGGTAAACCTCACGCTAAACAACGAAACTAATTAAGTTGTGTTTGGTACGCAATGGCGTACATTTTAATTTGTTTAATCATGCTTACTAAACCATTAGCCCGTGTTGGCGATAAATGATCTTTTAATCCAATTTCATCAATGAAATCCGTTTTCGCGCTAATAATATTTTTGGGTTCTTGATTTGAAAACGAACGAATTAATATAGCAATAATACCTTTGGTAATAATAGCATCACTATCCGCAGTAAAAATAATCTTGTTATCCACTAAGTCAGCGTGAACCCAAACCTTACTTTGGCAACCTTTAATTAGGTTGTTGTCGGTTTTATATTGGGCGTCAATTAAGGGTAGTGATTTCCCTAAATCAATCATATATTGATACCGTTCTTGCCAGTCGTCAAACATGGAGAATTCGTCTATAATTTCGTTTTGGATTTCTTCAATTTGCATAGGAATAATTTTATACAAAAATACAATAAGTAACGCAGCTATTCAATTATTTATAGCTTTTCAGTTGGTGCCATTAATTCTAAAATAAGGGCTTCAATGGCCTTTGGTGGATTTCCAGCATCAAATGAAGGTGTTGTATAAGTTAGTCCATTTTTAGTTACTTTTAAAGCGGCAATACGCGCGCCATCATATTGATGTGCTGTAGATGGCGGCTCTAATGTTGTTAACGCTTTTAAATCTAAAGCTTCTAGTTTTTTATCAAGCGAAGCCAATTCAGTATTGGATAAGTCTATTGTTTGTGTTTTAATATTTCTATCCTTTTGAAATGATAATTTATTGTTTTCATAAGTTATCATCATAAATGATCCACGAGAAATTTCAGAGTATTCTACATGATAACCGTTTTGGGTATCGGTTGCTTTGGCACTTGTCATATCTGATTTCTCCAATGTTAAAATAGTAAAGTGTGCTTCATCATAAAAGTGAATTTTATCATCAGTAATGGAATAATTTTTCGTGTCCTGCAAAGCTTTTAAAACATGTTGCTCTAAAGTGTTAGATTCTGGATGACACATTTTACGTGTTGTTGCTAAGGGGCCAAATTCTAATTTTGAATCTCCGGAGGCGTAATTTCCATTAAATAAATTACAGCCAGTGCTTCCTGAAATGGTGTTTTTTTCTTTGTCAAACGTAATTGTAACAGCTTCAGAAAGAGATGAATTAACACCAACGGCAGTAATAATATAATCGCCTAATAAGGGCTTTTGTTTATTCATAGCTGCAGCGTCTCTGGCATTTCCGCATGAAAGCATATAAAGACTGATAAAAATTAAACCGATGTATTTCATAATCATTGTTTTTAAGTCTCTTTGCAAAAAGAAAGCCAAACTGTTTTAAGCTAATCTTCCCACACTAAATATAAGATAAACCTAATGTTAAGCTAACATCCTTTGTGCTGTTTTAACCCCTGAAACCAAGGCGTCCACTTCTGCTTTGGTATTGTAAAATGCAAAAGAGGCTCTAACGGTTCCTGGAATATTAAAGAAACTCATAATTGGCTGTGCACAATGATGTCCAGTACGGACAGCAATGCCCATTTTATCTAAAAGCGTTCCAATATCATAGGGATGAATGCCTTCTAAATTAAACGAAATAACCGATGTTTTATTTTTGGCAGTTCCAAAAATTTTCAAGTTTTCAATTTTCAGTAATTCAGCCGTTGCATATTCTAGAAGTTCATGTTCGTACTTATCAATAGCTTCAAATCCAATGGTATTCATATAATCAATGGCAGCTCCAAAAGCAATTCCTCCACAGATATTTGGTGTTCCTGCTTCAAATTTATGAGGTAAACCAGCGTAGGTTGTTTTTTCAAAACTCACTTCAGCAATCATTTCGCCACCACCTTGATATGGCGGTAATTTATTAAGCCACTCTTCTTTCCCATAAAGCATGCCAACGCCAGTTGGGCCACACATTTTATGAGCTGAAACTACATAAAAGTCTACATCCAACGCTTGCATATCTGCTTTTATATGCGGACAGGCCTGCGCGCCATCCACTAAAACAGCAGCGCCAACCTGATGCGCCTTGGTTATTATTTCTTCAATTGGATTAATGGTTCCAAGTGCATTGGAAATATGATTTACAAAAACCAACTTGGTTTTTTCTGAAAGCAATTGATTGTAATCTGCCATAATCAATTCGCCATCAGTATTCATGGGAATCACTTTTAATGTAGCACCAGTTTTTTCACAAAGCATTTGCCAAGGCACAATATTACTATGGTGCTCCAAGGCTGAAACTAAAACTTCATCTCCTTTTGTTAATATGGAGGCGAAACCATGGGCAACTAAATTTATGCCATGAGTGGTGCCAGCTGTCAGAATAATTTCATGAGCTTCTTTGGCATTAAAATGTTTTTGAACGGTTAGTCTGGCTGCTTCGTATTTATCCGTAGCTTCTTGACTTAAGGTGTGCACGCCGCGGTGAATATTAGCATTGTAATGCGTGTAATAATCTACAATAGCATCAATAACCTGTTGTGGGGTTTGTGATGTAGCTGCATTATCCAAATAAATTAACGCTTTGCCGTTAACTTCTCTTTGAAGAATGGGGAAATCTTTTCTTATTTTTTCTACGTTAAACATAATTTTGTTTTAAAATAGCCCCGATAGTAGTGCTTTCCTTTTTGCTTTTTTAGCAATCAGGTAAAAACGAATAGCGGGAAATAGCTACAAAAAGAATAGTTTATTTCCCGCTAAATGTAATTATATTTATATTTTAACTACAGATCGAAACCAATATTTACACCCAATTTATTAGCTATAATTTTGGTGATACGTTCCTTAATTTCAGGAATTTTAACCGAACTCAATACGTTATTACTAAAGGCAAACATAAGTAACGCTTTGGCTTCTTTTTCAGGAATACCACGGGAACGCATGTAAAACATAGCGCTTTCGTCTAGTTGGCCAATAGTACAACCATGAGTACATTTCACGTCGTCTGCAAAAATTTCTAATTGCGGTTTGGTATTAATACTCGCTTTATCACTTAATAAAATGTTATTGTTAGCTTGAAATGCGTTAGTTTTTTGCGCTTCTTTGCTTACGAGCACTTTACCATTGAAAACACCTGAAGAACTATCAGCATAAATGCCTTTGTAGTCTTGGTGACTTTCGCAATTTGGCTCAATATGATGCACCAATGTGTTATGATCTACATGTTGCTTTTTACCAATAATTGTTACACCTTTTAAAGTAGAATCAATACGTTCGCCATTTTGAAAGAAACTCAAATTGTTACGAGTTAATTTTCCACCAAAAGAGAATGTGTGAACAGAACTATGACTTTCGCGCTTCTGATTCACAAACGTGTTGTCAATTAAAGAGGCGTTTTCGTTATCATTCTGAATTTTATAATAATCTACAATTGCTCGCTTGTTTGAATATATTTCGGTGACACTGTTGGTTAAAACGGGATTGTCCGTTAAACTTTGGTGACGCTCGATAATTTGTACATGCGAATTTTCATCCACCACAATTAAATTTCGTGGTTGTAACATTAAAGCCGATTCGTTTCCAGTTGCAAAATGAATAATTTGAATTGGTTTAGCAACCAGTTTGTTTTTCGGAATATGAATATAAGCACCTTCTTGCGAAAACGCCGTATTCAAGGATGTGATACTATCTTTACCAGCAATTTTATTGAAATAATTTTCAATAATTAAACGGTATTTTGGTTTGTTTAATGCTGATGACATTAAGCATACATCAATTCCTTCGTGTGTTGTTTCAGATAAATACGATGAGTATTTTCCGTCAACAAAAACAATTTTATAGGTGTCGATATCGTGGATAAAATATTTTTTTACCGCTTGGTAATCGATGTGATTTTCTTGCTTTGGAAATACGCTATAATCGTGTTTTAAAACACTTTTTAAAGAGGTATATTTCCAGTCTTCATTTTTTTTACCCGGGAAACCATCGGCTTCAAAGGTTTTCATCGCTTCACTTCTAATATCGTGTACTGGCGAATCGACATCAATACGATCTTCGAAAGCCATAAATGAGGTTACTAATTTATCTTTTAATTCCATGTTTTTAAGTTTTCAGTCTCACTTTTCAGTAAAATAAAAAATAGACTGTTTGCCATTTTTGAAAATTTTGAATATTCCGGATTCAGCTTATCTATTGCCAAGCTTTACAGAAAGCAAACTTTTACGCGTTTGCTTCTTCTTCTTTAATCCAGTCGTAACCTTTTTCTTCAAGCTCGTATGCAAGTTCTTTGGTTCCCGTTTTTACAATACGACCATTATGAATTACATGAACAAAATCTGGAACAATATGATCTAATAAACGTTGGTAGTGTGTAATAACAATTACTGCATTGTCCTTGCTTTTAAATTTGTTGACACCATCGGCAACAATTCGTAACGCATCAATATCCAAACCTGAATCGGTTTCATCTAAAATAGCCAATTTAGGTTCTAACATAGCCATTTGGAAAATTTCATTACGTTTTTTCTCACCACCTGAAAAACCTTCGTTTAAAGAACGTGATAAAAACTTTCTGTCGATTGCTAACATTTCCGATTTTTCACGAATCATTTTTAGCATCTCTTTTGCCGGCATATTGTCAAGACCTTTTGCTTTACGTGTCTCGTTAATGGCTGTTTTGATGAAATTGGTTACAGAAACGCCTGGAATTTCAATAGGGTATTGAAAGGATAAGAAAATACCTTTATGTGCACGTTCTTCAGCGTCCATTTCATCCAGGATATCGCCTCCGAATGAAATAGAACCTTCAGTTACTTCATATTCTTCTTTTCCAGCAATTACAGAAGCTAGCGTACTTTTTCCAGAGCCGTTAGGCCCCATAATAGCGTGAACTTCACCTGGTTTTACTTCTAAATTGATGCCTTTTAAAATGGCTTTGTCGTTAACACTTGCGTGTAAGTTGCTTATTTTTAACATGTTATTTGGATTCCAATTTTACTACATTATTGGCTTCAGGTTTTGAGGCTGAAACACTTAAAATTTCTTTTATTTCTATACGAAAAGGCCAGCCTTCTTCGTTTTCTGGTTTAGATATAACTTTACCTCGAATGGATACTGTGGTATAATCTGTCGCTTCTTTTTTGTAAGCTTTCGCCATTTTATTGAGTTCCGTTACTTTATCATCGAGAACAACACCATAGATTTCACGATTTGTTTGTAAAACGGCTGCATCACCGTAATAAACAAATTCACCTTGCAATAAGGTTAATCCATCACTTTGTTTTTTGGTGCGATCAGGTCCATCCAATTCACTAGATTCTATTTCCTGAATGGTTTCATCAGTTTTACTGTCATTTTTACAGCTAGTAAAACCTAGAGTTATAAATAAAATAAGGATTAATTTTCTCATAAAAAGCGTTTTCATTTAATTATCCTACGGATCCTTCTAAACTAATTTCTAATAGTTTTTGCGCTTCTACAGCAAATTCCATTGGTAGTTTATTTAATACTTCTTTACTAAAACCATTTACAATAAGTGCAATGGCTTTTTCGGTATCAATTCCACGTTGGTTACAATAGAATATTTGGTCTTCACCAATTTTACTAGTGGTGGCTTCGTGTTCTATGATGGACGTTTTATTCTTCGCTTCAATATATGGGAAGGTGTGTGCGCCACATTCATTACCCATTAATAAACTATCACATTGTGAAAAGTTTCTGGCATTTTCGGCACGTGATGCAATTTGAACCAAACCTCTATATGAGTTTTGTGATTTACCTGCTGAAATACCTTTAGAAATAATGGTCGATTTAGTATTTTTTCCTAAATGAATCATTTTGGTTCCTGTATCGGCTTGCTGGTAATTATTAGTAACGGCAATAGAATAAAATTCACCAACAGAGTTGTCACCTTTTAATATACAGCTCGGATATTTCCATGTTACTGCAGAACCTGTTTCTACTTGTGTCCAAGAAATTTTTGCGTTCTTTTCACAAATACCACGCTTGGTTACAAAGTTGAAAACACCACCTTTTCCTTGATTGTTTCCAGGGTACCAGTTTTGTACGGTTGAATATTTTATTTCAGCATCGTCCATAGCAATAAGTTCTACAACTGCCGCATGTAATTGATTTTCATCACGACTTGGTGCTGTACAACCTTCTAGATAACTTACGTAACTTCCTTCATCTGCTATAACCAGTGTTCTTTCAAACTGTCCAGTTCCTGCTTGGTTAATTCTAAAGTAAGTTGATAATTCCATCGGACAACGAACGCCTTTTGGAATATAGCAGAAAGATCCATCACTAAAAACAGCCGAGTTTAAAGCGGCATAGAAGTTATCTGATTGTGGAACTACTGTTCCTAAATGTTTTCTTACTAATTCAGGATGTTTTTGGATAGCTTCGGAAATACTCATGAAAATAATTCCCTTTTCACCTAGCGACTTTTTAAAACTTGTTGCTACCGAAACAGAGTCGATAACCACATCCATGGCTACACCTGCAAGCATTTTCTGCTCGTCCATAGAAATACCTAGTTTCTTGAAAGTTTCCAATAACTCGGGATCTACTTCATCTAAACTGTCGAGTTTTGGTTTGGTGTTTGGTGCAGAGTAATAGGAAATTGCCTGAAAATCGGGTTTTTCGTAATGCACGTTAGCCCAATCTGGCTCTTCCATGGTCTGCCAAATGCGGAACGCTTCAAGTCGCCACTCCGTCATCCATTCAGGTTCTTCTTTCTTTTTAGAAATAGCCCGAACAACATCTTCATTTAAACCAACAGGAAATGTTTCAGATTCTATATCTGTATAGAAACCGTATTCGTATTCCTTGGTTTTTAATTCTTCTCTTAAATCGTCTTCTGTATACTTCATTAATTCAAAGTTTGGTGTTCAAAATCCAAAGGTGCAAGGGGTTAAATTTTAAACTTGCGTCCTTTGAAATCACTCTTAATTAAATAATTTATAAAATCTGAAACCATTTGACTTTATTTTAAAGTGTGGGTTTTCAGTTTTAAAACACCTTCGTTTCAGGAAGGTTAGTATGGGTTATAGTGAAAAACTTTCACCACAACCACAGGTTCTATTGGCGTTTGGATTGTTGAAAACAAAACCACTACCGTTTAATCCGCCAGAATACTCTAGCGTTGTTCCAATTAGGTATAAAAAGCTTTTTTTATCAATAATGATTCGAATACCATTATCTTCAAAAACTTTATCACCCTCTGCTTGGGCTTTATCAAATTTTAAATCATAAGATAAACCAGAGCACCCACCACTTTTTACACCAACACGAACATAGTCAGTTGCGGCATTATAGCCGTCGTCGCTCATAAGCTCGGAGACTTTCTTTTTTGCTGTTTCAGATACTTTTATCATAACCTTAATTAGATTTGCTCTAAATAGAGCACAAATATACAACATAAGTCATGGATTTCCGCATAAGATGACATGATATTAATAGATCGATGTATAGATAATACTTATACACTCCAAGGAATAGTTGATAGTCTAGGATAGCCTGAAAATAAAGAGGTTTTATTATGAATTAGGTTTTATGATATACTCGAAAAACAGCGTTTTTGTAAAATTGAGAACATTGTTTATGCTTATAAATAAACTTTAATATTAATTTAGATTTTATAAGTTTCTTTAGGTTTTAATAAGGAATTTAAATTCGATTGTATTAAAAAGTAATTTATTAGATTTCCATGCTTGCAAATAGCTGAAAGCTTCTTATTTTTGTGCTATGATAGAAGATAAAAATCAACAACGGACCCAATTGGAGGATTTAGGAGAATTTGGTTTAATAGACCATTTGACTGCAAATTTTAAAATATCGCAAAAATCGACAATCAAAGGAATCGGTGACGATGCTGCTGTGCTGGATTTTGGTAAAAAACAAGTTGTTGTTTCTACAGACTTATTAGTAGAAGGTGTCCATTTTGATTTGAGTTATGTGCCATTAAAGCATCTGGGATATAAGGCTATAATGGTCAATTTATCTGATATCTACGCTATGAATGCTTCGGCGACGCAAGTAACGGTTTCTATTGCTGTGTCCAACAGGTTTCCTTTAGAAGCACTTGAAGAATTGTACGAAGGAATTCATGCGGCTGCCAATGTTTATGGTGTTGATGTTGTGGGTGGCGATACCACATCGTCCACTTCCGGATTGTTAATTTCGGTAACTGCCATTGGTGAAATAGATAAAGATGAAGCGGTGTACAGAAGTGGGGCTAAACCTAATGATTTGCTGGTGGTAACTGGCGATTTGGGAGGTTCATATATGGGATTGCAAGTTTTAGAACGTGAGAAAGAAGTATTCAAAGTAAACCCAAACAATCAGCCAGATTTAGATCAATATACTTATATAATTGAAAGACAACTAAAGCCAGAGGCGCGAAAAGATATCATAACGTTATTAAAGGATTTAGATGTAAAGCCAACCGCTATGATTGATATTAGTGATGGTTTGTCTTCTGAAATTTTACACTTATGCAAGCATAGTAAGGTTGGTTGCGATTTATATGAGGATAAAATCCCATTAGATCCGCAAGTCATATCAACATGCGAAGAATTTAATATTGATAGTACAACCGTTGCCTTAAATGGTGGTGAGGACTATGAGTTGCTTTTTACTATTTCGCAAGATGACTTTCCTAAAATACAATCCAATCCTAATTTTAGTGTAATAGGGTATATGCAAGAGGAAAGCGCGGGTATTCATTTGGTAACACGGGCTGAAACTAAAATTCCAATAAAAGCACAAGGCTGGAAAAATTTTAAGGGTTAGGCGATAATAGGAGGGCCTAAATCGCTTTCAGTAAATATTGGAGGAGCTAATCTTGCAGTTCGTCTATTATAAACTTTTTCCAAGGTATTATTTATCTCTCTGAATTTAGGTGTTAGAATTGTTAATTTTCCGTTACTGTTGGTTGTTGCCTGTTGTTTGCACGTTTTGCATTTGTATTCTTTAACGTGAAGTGTTACGTTTCGTGAAATTTTAAAATCATGCCCGAAAATATTACAATATACCTTCGGGATGAAAGCAGGTTTTTGGTTAATAGTATTCATGTTTTTGGTTTGGTTATGATAAAATTAACAAAAATTATAGAATAACCGATGAAAACACAAATTATTCGATGAAATGCATTATTTTATTTAGGAATAAACTTTTATTTTCAATATGACTCATATGTCCATCCGGAAATACAACATATGTGCTGTTTGTTTCAATAGCTTCATTTATTTGATTTTTATACTCAATAACAGAATCTTTTCGTCCAATTATCATCAGTTTTGGAAAGTTTGCTTTCTTGAAAAACGCTGTTTGATCTAATCTAATTTTCATGCCTTCCAAAGCAGCAATAATTCCTTGTAAAGGTGTTTTTAAAGCTTCTCCCTTTATAAAAGTGATTTCTTTCTCAAGTATTGACTGATTTTCAACTGTAAATAAATTTGCAACAGCCAAGCGCACAAAAATGGTGTAATTCTTTTTTACGGCTAAAATAGCGCGATCTCTATTTTTTTTACGTTCAGAACTATCCTCTTTACATGTGGAGTTTGCTAAACATAATTTTAAAACTTTATGCGGAAATTGCTCTGCAAAAGCCAAAGCCACATAGCCGCCCATGGAATGGCCTATAAATATACTTTTATCTATATGTAATGAATTTAAAACGGCATGCACGGTTTTTGCCATGACTTCCATGCTGTGAATATAACCTAGACAACCTGTTTGGCCGTGACCTAATAAGTCAATAGTAATCACCCTATTTGTTTTTATAAGTTCTGGTAAAATATACCGCCACATCGTGCTGTTTTCTAAAAAGCCGTGAAGCAACACAATAGGTGTTCCTTGGCCTTGGTCCGTGTAAAAAACAGACGTTCCTTTATAATCTAATGTCATTTTTAAAGTATCTTCGGCAAAGATAACAGAGTTTAAATTTTAAAAGATTAATCCCTTTTGTTTTTCTGCAATTATATGAATAAAACCAAACAAACACTTATTGTCGCTTTTGCGCTTTTCTCCTTATTTTTTGGTGCTGGTAATCTTATCCTACCACCGTTTTTAGGTGTGCAGTCTGGAGCAAATTGGTATTTTGTAGCTTTTGGCTTTGCTTTAACCGCTGTTGTTGTTCCTATATTAGGGATTCTTGCACATGCGAAATTGCAAGGAACTATGTTCGATTTTGCTAAAAAAGTCTCACCGCTGTTTAGTTCTATTTATTGTATAATTATGTACAGTATTGCGGTTGCGTTGCCTGCGCCACGAACAGCTTCCGTAACTCACGAAATGGCAATTGCACCTTTTTTTAGTATTCCAACAATAGTAACAAGCTGTGTTTATTTCGGATTAGTCTTTCTGTTTGTCATGAATCGTTCGCGGCTTTTAAATTTAATTGGGAAATATCTGACACCGTTAATTGTAATAATATTACTAGTCATTATTGGTATAGGTATTTTTGCGGGTTCAACAGAAACAGTTGCAACGGTTGTAAGTTCGCCATTCAACCTAATTACATCAGGTATTTTAGAAGGTTATCAAACTTTCGATGCTATTGCAGGCGTAGTGGTCGGCGCTGTTATTGTGGTTTCCCTAAATGCAAGTACAGAAGGAACTTATGCGGAAAAGAAAAAACTGATTTCACAGTCTGGCTTGATGGCTGGTTTTGGATTATTTGTTATTTACGCTGGACTTATTGCTTGTGGTTATTTACTGCAGTCTAGTTTTCCGGAAAACGCTTCCAGAACGGAGGTGTTAACCAGTTTAAGTCAGTTGACATTGGGCAGAATTGGTACAACATTTTTAAGTGTTTTAGTCGCTTTAGCTTGTTTTACAACCGCAGTTGGTATAATAACAGGTGCATCGGATTATGTGAGTAGTTTGTTTAAAGGTTCTAAAAAAGTATATACGATAACAGCAGTCATAAGTTCGGTAATTGGTATATTAGTTGGAAGTTATAATGTGGCTTTCATTATTGACGTGGCCTTACCAGCGCTCATGTTTATTTATCCTATTACCATTATATTAATCCTTTTAAATGCCGTTCCTGAAAGGTTTGCTTCTAAAACCGTTTTTAAAGGCGTTGTGCTTATTACATTTATATTTAGTGTTCCAGATTTTTTGAAATTTTTAGTTTCCATAGAGTACTTGGAAAATATCACTAGTATAATTCCATTAGCAAATTACAGTTTGGGTTGGGTTTTACCTGCTTTCATTATATTTTTAATATTGAATGCAATAGAAAGAAAAGAGCCATAATAATTTAAAATGAAGAGGTTCTGTTCGATTTTTTATTATTTTGAATTCATTAAATCTACTAACTTTTAGGGTTTATGATTGACATAGTCATATTTCTAACGAATCTCATAGTCTTTTTCTTTGTTTACGTGTTTTGACTTTCCAATTAGTAAAAAGAATTAAGTTTCATTTAGAATGTGCTGAATGAAATCAACTTAATTTCAGGAATTTGTTATGAATTAGAATGCGTTTGATGTTACATAACATTCGTTTCTGTTTAAAATGATTCTAAATACTCATTATTAGTTACGGTATTTTGCCTAAAACTGATTTGAAGCGTATCTTTGCTTGATAAATATTAAACTTCAACGATGAGCGGAATTTTGAATTCTTCGATTGGAAGAAAATTTGCCATGGCACTTTCGGCATTCTTCCTAATGATTTTTTTACTACAGCATTTTGCTATTAACATGTTATCTGTATTCAGTCCAGATACCTTTAATGAGGTTTCTCACTTTATGGGAACCTTTTGGTTAGTGCAATACATTTTTCAGCCTGTTTTAATTTTGGGTGTTATTTTCCATTTCGTTATGGGATTTGTACTTGAAATTAAAAACAATAAGTCTAGGAAAATTAGCTATGCTAAAAACAACGGAAATGCCAATTCTTCCTGGATGAGTAGAAACATGATTTGGAGTGGTGCGGCTATTTTAGCTTTTATCGTTCTTCACTTCATCGATTTTTGGTTTCCAGAAATTAACCTGAAATATATCCAAGGAGATATGTCCGGGTTATTAGCCGATGGTGAAGGTTTTAGATATTATGAAGAGTTAGTTCATAAGTTTGAAAATCCAATCCGCGTTGCAGCTTACTGTTTGGCATTTGTATTATTAGCACTGCATTTAATGCATGGCTTTATGTCTGCTTTCCAATCGGTTGGCGCAAATAACAAATACACAAAAGGATTAAAGGGTTTCGGAAAAGCTTACGCAATAATTATTCCATTAGGATTTATTTTTATTGCATTGTTCCATCATCTTAATAATTAAAAACTATATCTAATATGGCTTTAGATGCTAAAATACCAGAAGGTCCTTTAAAAGATAAATGGACGAATCATAAAAACTCAATTAATTTGGTTAACCCAGCCAACAAGCGTTTAATAGACGTTATTGTTGTTGGTACAGGTTTAGCAGGTGGATCGGCAGCGGCAACGTTGGCGGAATTGGGCTACAACGTAAAAGCATTTTGCTTTCAGGATTCTGCTAGACGTGCGCACTCGATTGCAGCACAAGGTGGAATTAATGCAGCGAAAAATTACCAAGGTGATGGGGATTCTACCTACCGTTTATTTTACGATACGGTAAAAGGTGGCGATTATCGTTCACGTGAGGCTAACGTATACCGTTTAGCAGAAGTATCGGCTAATATTATTGACCAATGTGTGGCGCAAGGGGTTCCTTTTGCTCGTGAATATGGTGGGTTATTAGACAACCGTTCTTTTGGTGGTGTGCTTGTTTCTAGAACATTTTACGCAGCAGGTCAAACTGGTCAGCAGCTTTTATTAGGAGCTTATTCGGCATTAAACCGCCAAATAGGTCGTGGTAAAGTAAAAATGTACAGTCGTCATGAAATGCTAGACGTTGTTATTGTAGACGGAAAAGCACGTGGAATTATTGCTCGTAACTTAGTAACTGGGGAAATAGAACGTCATTCAGCTCACGCTGTTGTTTTAGGAACTGGTGGATACGGAAACGTATTCTTCCTATCTACAAATGCTATGGGATCTAATGTAACAGCGGCTTGGAAAGCTTACAAACGTGGTGCTTTCTTTGCAAACCCTTGTTATACACAAATTCACCCAACATGTATTCCTGTTTCAGGAGATCATCAATCAAAATTAACTCTGATGTCGGAATCGTTACGTAACGATGGTCGTATTTGGGTTCCAAAGCATAAAAAAGACGTAGAAGCTATTCGTGCGGGTACTTTAAAGCCAACACAATTAGAAGAAGCAGATCGCGATTACTATTTAGAGCGTCGTTATCCAGCTTTCGGTAATTTAGTACCTCGTGATGTTGCATCACGTGCAGCTAAAGAGCGTTGTGATGCTGGTTATGGTGTTAACGCAACTGGTGAAGCTGTTTATTTAGATTTTGCTTCGGCATTTATGCGCTACGGAAAAGAACAAGCGCATATTAAAGGTTTAAATGAAGATGATGCTGCACTTGTTAGAAAATTAGGTCAAGAAGTAGTAAAAAATAAGTATGGTAACTTATTCCAGATGTACGAGAAAATTGTAGATCAAAATCCATACGAATCACCAATGATGATTTATCCTGCTGTCCACTATACAATGGGTGGAATTTGGGTAGATTATAATTTACAAACTACAGTTCCCGGATTGTACGCTATTGGAGAAGCTAACTTCTCGGATCACGGTGCTAACAGATTAGGAGCTTCGGCATTAATGCAAGGTTTAGCCGATGGTTACTTTGTGTTGCCTTATACTATTGGTGATTATTTAGCCGATGATATTAGAACAGGTCCAATTCCTACAAATTCATCAGCGTTTGATGAAGCTGAAAAGAGTGTCCGCGATAATATCCAACATTTAATCAATAATAACGGTACCCATTCTGTGGATCATTTCCATAAGCGTTTAGGTAAGATTATGTGGGACAAATGTGGTATGGCTCGTAATGCTGAAGATTTAAAGTCTGCTATTGTTGAAATCGCTGAATTACGTGCAGAATTCTGGAGAGATGTTAGAGTTCCAGGAGTAAATGAAGAATTTAATGAGGAATTAGCTAAAGGATTACGTGTAGCCGATTTCCTAGAGTTGGGTGAATTGTTTGCAAAAGATGCCTTACTTCGTGAAGAATCTGCTGGTGGTCACTTTAGAGAAGAGCATCAAACTGAAGATGGTGAAGCGCAGCGTAGAAAAGAGTTCCAATACGTAGCAGCTTGGGAGTATAATGGAGAGCCAAAAGATGCATTATTACATAAAGAAGATTTGGCTTACGAAAATATTGAAGTGAAAGAAAGAAGTTATAAATAAAAGAAAGCTATGAATTTAACGTTAAAAATATGGCGACAAAAAAACGCTAACGATAAAGGAAAATTGGTTGAATATCCAATAAGTGATATCTCACCAGATATGTCTTTCTTGGAAATGTTGGACGTATTAAATGAAGGCCTGATTAATAAAGGTGAAGAGCCCGTAGAATTCGATCACGATTGTCGTGAAGGAATTTGTGGTATGTGTTCTTTATATATTAATGGTGAAGCACACGGTCCCGATCGTGGCGTAACTACCTGTCAGTTGCACATGCGTATGTTTAAAGATGGTGATACAATCGTTATCGAGCCATTTAGGGCTGCTGCATTTCCTGTAGTTAAGGATTTAGTGGTGGACAGAAGTGCTTTTGATCGTATTCAGCAAGCAGGTGGATTTGTTTCAGTAAATACCTCTGGAAATACAATTGATGCCAATACCATTCCTGTTAATAAACATGATGCAGATACAGCTTTCGATTCGGCAACCTGTATAGGTTGTGGGGCTTGTGTAGCGAGTTGTAAAAACTCATCAGCTATGTTATTTGTAGGCGCTAAAGTATCACAATATGCTTTGTTGCCGCAAGGTCAGGTTGAAGCAACCGATCGTGTTTTAAACATGGTGAACCAAATGGACGCAGAAGGTTTTGGTAATTGCACCAATACTGGAGCTTGTGAAGTGGAATGTCCTAAAGGAATTTCATTAGAAAATATTGCACGTCTGAATCGCGAGTTTTTAAAAGCGAGTTTAAAAGGATAAAATTCTTTGTTAATTCTATACAAATCCCAAGTGTTAACTTGGGATTTTTTTGTTTCTTTAGATTCTCAATTTTAGCAATTGTAATCATGAAAAATTTTAAGTACCTATCACTAATAGTGTGTATTGCGCTGTTTTCTAATCACTTTTATGGTCAAGAAAATTCGGCCTATAGTTTTAACTCTGAAAACTTATTAGAACATGTTAAAGAACTAGCTTCAGATGCTTATGAAGGCAGACGAACCGGAACAGCTGGTGCTAATATGGCAAAAGAATACATTATTAATCATCTGAAAACAATTGAATTTGGGCCATTAGATGGTAATTATGAACAAATGTTTAAATTTGGTAAAGGGAAGAAAACGTATAAAGGTGTTAATGTTTTAGGCTACGTTCGTGGAACTGAACAGCCCGAAAAGCACATCGTTTTAAGTGCCCATTATGATCATGAAGGGATTAAGAATGGTGTAATCTATAATGGGGCAGATGATGACGCTTCCGGCGTAAGTGCTTTATTTGCATTTGCTGAATATTTTAAAAAGCATCCACCAAAACATTCAGTAATCCTAGCCTTTTTTGATGCTGAAGAATTAGGGCTTCAAGGATCTAAATATTACGTGGCTAATCCTATTGTTCCTTTAGATGCAATTGTGTTGAATATTAATATGGATATGGTATCTCGTAATGTGAATAATGAACTTTATGCTGTAGGTATTAAAAGTCACCCAAACTTGGAAGCCGTTTATAAAAATCATAAAATAGTAGAAGGTTTAACCTTAATTGCTGGCCATGATGGTACAGACAGAAAGGATAATTGGACATATTCTTCAGATCACGCTTCTTTTGCTAAAGTAAAAATTCCATTTGTATATTTCGGTGTTGAAGATCACGAAGACTACCATAAGCCTACCGATGATTATGAAAACATACATCCAGTATTTTACAAGAATGCCGTAGAAAGTATCATTAGGTTTTTCGAGAAAATTGATAAAATGACATTTTAGAAAACTATATTTCCTATGGAAAACACGCCAAATTCTTATTATGATCAACAACTAAACATTTATCAAACTGTAGTTAAAAAGCATAATAATGCACTTTTTAAATTCAGTATGCTACGACTGGCTATTTTTTTAGCTGTAGTAGTTGGTATTTATCTCACTTTTCAAAATTGGAGAATTGCTTTAGGAATTGGTTTTTTAGGAATTATAGCTTTTATTTTTACCGTTTCTAAATACACAGATATAAAATATTTACGGAATTTACATCGTGCTTTAGTAACTATCAACAAAGAAGAATTAGCCATTGCTTCAGGAGATTTTCATGAACGGCCAGAAGGTCTGGAATTTCAAGATCCTATGCATTTTTATAGCTTGGATATTGATTTATTTGGAAAAGGTTCATTCTTTCAATTTATTAATAGAACTACGATTAATGAAGGATCTATAAAATTGGCTGAAGCTTTAAATGCGAATGATATTAATCATGTTGTACCCCGACAAGAAGCCATTAAAGAACTAGCTGATAAACCTAACTGGCGTCAAAACTTTGCTGGTGTTGCAACTTTAATCCATGTTGAAACCCCGGCAGTGAAAATTATTGAATGGCTTAAAAGTCACCAGTTGTTTTTGCCTAACATTATGAAATGGATGCCATTGGCATTTAGTATTGCTTCTTTAGTTATTGTTGGGCTTTCTGTATTCCAATTTATTCCTCCTATTA
Source organism: Bizionia argentinensis JUB59 (assembly GCF_000224335.1). Classification (GTDB taxonomy): domain Bacteria; phylum Bacteroidota; class Bacteroidia; order Flavobacteriales; family Flavobacteriaceae; genus Algorimicrobium; species Algorimicrobium argentinense. The sequence continues at coordinate 135,960 of NZ_AFXZ01000067.1, forward strand.
TTGCTGGATTATGGATGTTTTTAGGCCTTATTTTGACAGGTGTTTATTTAAAGAAAATCAATAATCTTGCTACAAATACCGACAAGGTTAAAGACACGTTTAGGCAATATGCCACACTTTTAGATCAGATTGAACAAGAAACATTCACTTCTACTTTATTGAAGGAAAAGCAAGAACAAATTCAATTAGAAAACCAAAAAGCTTCTGCTATTTTCGCCAAGTTTTCTAAACATTTAGATGCTTTAGATAACAGGAATAATTTTATTTCGGCTATTCTAGGAAATGGCTTTTTGCTTACCGATTTAAAAAACAGCTATAAAGTTGAACAGTGGATTGGTCAATACAATGAAACCGTTGCCCATTGGTTTGAGGTCGTTTCGTTTTTCGATGCCTATAACAGTTTGGGTAATTATGCTTTTAATCATCCAGAATATGTGTTTCCAAATATTATTGATACCACAGCAACTATCGATGCCAAACAACTAGGACACCCGTTACTGGATGCAAAAAAACGTGTTGCAAGCGATTTAACCATCAAAAACCAAGAATTTTTTATTGTTACCGGTGCTAATATGGCTGGGAAAAGTACATTTTTACGAACCGTTTCTTTACATATTGTTATGGCGAATGTAGGTTTACCGGTTTGTGCGACATCAAGTAATTATCAGCCAATTAAATTAATAACAAGCATGCGTACCAGTGATTCGCTAACTGATGATAGTAGTTACTTCTTTTCAGAATTAACACGCTTAAAATTCATTGTAGACGCTATCCAGGAAGAACCGTATTTTATTATTTTAGATGAAATTTTAAAAGGAACCAATTCTACAGATAAAGCCATCGGGTCTAAAAAGTTTGTTGAGAAGCTAGTGGCTTCTAATGCGACAGGTATTATTGCCACACACGATTTAAGCTTATGCGAAATTGAAACCCAATTAGAACCGGTAAAAAACTACTATTTCGATGCGCAAATTATTAATGATGAACTTTTTTTCGATTATAAATTCAAAAAAGGAATTTGTCAGAATATGAATGCTAGTTTCTTGTTGAAAAAAATGGAGATTATCTAATAAAAAACGACCTCACAGTATTGATAGATATCGGTACTGTGAGATCTTAATTATTTTACTTACTAGATGCTTTAATTTCAGCAATGATTTTCAAAGCGTTTTCGTCTTCAGGCTTTAATTCTAATACTTTATTATAGTTTTTTAAAGCTTCAGGATATTTCTTCATATTGAAATAGGTTTCGCCTAGACTATCATAACCATTAGGGTTATAAGGAAACATTTTTGTGTTTAAATCGAAAATATAAAGGGCTTTTTCGTACTGTTTGTCATGTTTGTACACATAGCCTAGGGTATTCAATTCCTTGCTGCCTTCAGAGTATTCTGGTAGAGATGTTAGATAGTTTATTTCATTCTTCTGAAGCGCTTCAATAGAATTGTTCTCTAAAGTGCTAAAAATAATATTAGCCACATAGTATTTGGAGTAGTAGTTGTTTTTATGTACTATTTTAAGGATATCACGTTCTAATGTTTCTTGTGGGAACTCAACAATTCTATTTACTTCCTTACCATCTTTATAAAAGATAAAAGTGGGTACGCGGTGTATAAGCATATTCTTTTCTTCGCCGTTTGGTCCTTTTTTATAATCATAGCCCTCATGATCTACACCAATTACCTCTAGTTGATTGATAGGGAAGTCAGCGTTTTCTAAAATGGAATAAAAATGAGGTACTTCACGTTTACTATCGCCACACCAAGTTCCTAAAAATAATTTAATGGTATATTGACTCAAGGAGTCTTTCAACTGTCTTACAATCCTATCGTTTACGGCATAATCATCATGGTTTTTATTAAACCATTCGGCAAAAGGTGCTTTCATTAATCCATCTTTATCAATGGTTCCTAAAAGCATTTCTTTGCCTTTTGAATCTTTTTGTTGATGATTTAATGTTTGGGCAACCATCATTTGAAGTCCAAAAAAGACTGTAAAAAGTGTAAAAATTTTTTTCATGTTATTATAATTATTGATTAGAAAGTAAATGTAATTATAATTCTCTGCTAATAAGATCCCACAGGTTTTTAATACCCGTGAGATTTGAAAAAGGATCATATTTAGGGCTAATAAAAAAACCTCACAATTCCGAATTTATGGAACTGTGAGGTTTATATTTTAATAAATAAGAACTAAATACTATTTTCTGTTCTTCTTATTTTTTCTCTTTTTAGATTTGCTTTTCCCTGTTTTAGGATTTACCAAAGTCATTTCATCAATTAGGTGTTGGGCACCGGCAAATTTATCAACTATAAAAAGTACATATCGAACATCTACCATAATGTTTCGACAAATTTCAGGATCGTAATTCATATCACTCATCGTTCCTTCCCAAACACGATCAAAATTTAATCCGACTAAATTTCCATGTGCATCAATTGCTGGACTTCCAGAGTTTCCACCTGTTGTATGGTTCGTTCCTAAAAAGCAAACAGGCACTTTTCCGTTGGTGTCTGCATACTGACCGTAATCTTTAGCCTCGTATAAGTCGATTAATTTTTGTGGTACATCAAACTCATAATCACCTGGAATATATTTTTCAATAACACCATCTAAATAGCTCACTGGACTGTAATGAACAGCATCACTTGGCGAATAGCCATTTACCTGACCATAAGTTACACGCAAGGTTCCGTTAGCATCTGGGAAATAACGTTCTTCTGGTAATGCTATCATTAACGCGGTCATGTATTCTGTTTGAAGCGCGGTGATAGGTTCGTTTTTTTGTTGAAATTCAGCATCAATAGTATTGAAAAACTCTTCAATAAAAGGTTTTGCATACGCGTAAGCCGTATCATCATTCAACTTCTTGATAACATCATCTGCAGATCCTTCAAATAAAGCTAAAGCAGAATCCAAATCAGTAAACGCTGTTTTATCATAAATGGTAGGATCAACATTATTTTTGCTGTAGAAAGGCATGACATTTTCGTAAACCCCTTTATCGACTTTTACATCGTAGTTTTTATGAATTCCTTCTAAAACACCTGTTATATATTCTCTTCCTTTTTCAATGCTTTCCGGACTCTGTAGCAATGACTGTTCTACTTGGTATGCTCTATAGGTCATCGTCATTAGTTCATTAGTCACTAAAAACACTTCAATAAAGTTTCGACGTTTGATATCTACATCCGCGAAATCTTTATATAGTCGGTCGAATTCTGGTAAAATATGGCCGTATTTGTCTTCCAAACCTTTTTCTTTTAAGGCTTTTGTAAACGAAGCTTCAAAAGCACGACGTTCGGCAATGGCATTACTCTTTTTAATTCCTAAATTTTCACCTATCCATTTTTTCCAAGCGTTAGCAATACGCGCTTGTTTAGATGCGTATTTAATTCGAACATCATCATTCACCTTCATTTCAGCATCAATAATCTTTACAGCTGCTTCACGAATAGCAATATTACTTGGGTTGAATTCTTGAGTAATATGCTCAATAGCTACGGCTGGTAAATACTCATCCGTTGTTCCTGGGAAACCAAAAACCATAGTAAAATCACCCTCTTCAACACCATCTAAAGAAATAGGTAAGTGATGCTTTGGTTTGTAAGGAACGTTGTCTTTGCTGTATTCCGCTGGACGGTTGTCTTTATCAGCGTAAATGCGGAATAACGCAAAATCGCCTGTATGTCTAGGGAAAACCCAGTTGTCCGTATCGCTACCGAATTTACCAATACTTGTTGGTGGAGCACCTACTAAACGGATATCGTTAAAACGCTCGGTAACAAATAAGAAATACTGATTTCCTTTATAAAATGATTTCACCTTAGTATCATGCCAAGCTTCTTTGGTTACTGTTGTTTGTAGTTTATTAGAGTTCTTATCGACTGTCGATTGTCTTTCTTTTTCCGTCATAGAATCTGTTACACCATTTAAAACTTGGTCTGTAACATCTTCAATACGTACAATAAATTCAATATAAAGACCATTGTTTGGCAATTCATCTTCAAAATTCATGGCCCAAAAGCCATCTTTTAAATAATCGTTTTCTAATGATGAATGCGATTGAATTTGACCAAAACCACAATGGTGGTTGGTAAGAATTAAACCTTGATCGGAGATAACTTCACTCGTACAACCGCCATTAAAATGCCCAATAGCATCTTTTAAGCTAGAATTGTTAACATCGTAAATGTCTTGAGCAGTTAGTTTACTACCTAAAGCAGTCATTTCGTCTTCGTTCATGCCTTCTAAAAGCGAAGGAATCCACATTCCGCCTTGTTGGGCCGATGCCTGAAAAACGATAAAAAGCACTAATAATCTTAATAATTTCATAGTATGATAATTTTGAATTCCCCAAAGATAAAGAGTTCTGGGAACATTATTGTATTTAGAACTTATTACCTTTACAGTTATGAGACATATTTCCAAACTTCCGCAGGTAGAAACCAGTATTTTTACCATAATGAGTGCTTTAGCTAATAAGCATGAGGCCATTAATTTATCTCAAGGCTTTCCTAATTTTAAAAGTGATCAAAAGTTGATTGATTTTGTTAGTCAGGCCATGAATTCTGGTTTTAACCAATATGCACCCATGGCAGGAAATTTAGAATTGCGTGAAGTTATTTCTAAAAAGTTTGAATTACTCTATAATTCTAGTTATAATCCGGAAAATGAGATTACCGTAACAGCAGGAGCAACGCAAGCAATTTATACCATAATTTCTGCTTTTATTCATACGGATGATGAGGTGATTATTTTTAAACCCGCTTACGATTGTTATGAACCTACTGTTAAAATTAATGGCGGAAAGCCCATTGCTATCCAAATGGAAGGTTCTGATTATAAGATAAACTGGGAGGAAGTAGCTGCTAAAATTTCAACAAAAACAAAGATGATTATCATTAATACGCCGCATAATCCGAGTGGAACGGTTTTAGCGCGAAAAGATATGCTGAAACTGCAAGCATTAACTATCGGAACGGAAATTATTATCTTAAGTGATGAGGTTTACGAACACATGATATTCGATGCTTTAAAGCACCAAAGTATTTGCCTGTTTGCCGAATTAAAGGAACGTAGTTTTATTGTGGCTTCTTTTGGAAAAACATTTCATAATACAGGTTGGAAAATGGGGTATTGCTGTGCGCCTAAAGAATTGATGACAGAATTTCAAAAAGTACATCAATTTAATGTTTTTTCTGTTAATAGTGCCATGCAAAAAGGATTGGCGGACTACTTACAAGAGCCTAAACATTATTTAGAGTTGGCCGATTTCTATCAGGAAAAGCGTGATTATTTCTTGAGCCTTATTCAGGATTCAAAGTTTACCTTTACGCCATCCCAAGGAACGTATTTTCAAGTCTTGGATTTTTCTAAAATAACAAAAGAAAATGATGTGGAATTTGCTGAAAAATTGACAGTAGAAAAAGGCTTGGCATCTATTCCATTATCCGTATTTAACCTCGATCAAAAAGATGATAAAATGTTGCGATTTTGCTTTGCTAAAACTAATGATACATTGAAAAAAGCAGCCGATATATTAAATAGGCTTTAATATGTTAAATTATTATTAAAGAACGCATCTTATCTCCAAGTCTGTACCAAATTTGTAAACCCTTTAATTTATATAAAATAGTCATGAAGTATTTAAAAATAGTACCATTTGTATGTTTGTTAATTGCAAGCTCTTGTGCAACAAAACATCAAGTAATTACCGATTCTGGAGAAGTTTATGAAGTTCATCAAGGTCAGGTTTATAAGCAAGGCCAAGTTGTTACAGGAACAATTTCTTCAGAAGAAAAGCAACATATAATAAGTACTTTAGATACTAGATTAGAATCTGAAGCCGAAATATTAGCAGAGAAAGACTCTTTAGATCAAATAAGAATAAACGCCGAAATTGAAGCAAATGCATTGGAAAGACAATTAAAAGATGCAAAAGCAGCGCGTGATGGTTATATTAAAGCGAAAAATAATTTTGAAAAATCACAAAAAAAATACCAACGACTTCATGATCAAGGAGATTTATCGCCTAATGATGAAGCAAAATGGGCTATGAAACTAGATGGTTTGTCTGAAAAAGTTTTAGAGGCAGAAGAAACATTGAACACTTTATAGTGTTAGTTTAAAACCTGCCAACATCTTCGGAAAATACATTTCCATATAGATGCTGAAAATAAATAGATATTGCTTTTTCTGGGTAAAAAAATCTTGTTATTTTAAAGAGACCATTTATTACCTTAATTTAAATATAAAAAACATGAAATTATTCAAAATATTATCAATAGCATTAGTGTTTAGTTTAAGTGCATGCGCTACAAAACATCAAGTGATAACAGAATCTGGAGAAATTTATCAGGTTCAAGGTGATAAATTTTTTAATCAAGGGAAAGAGGTAACAAGTTTAATTTCCGCGGAAGATAAAGATGGTATCATTACTACTTTAAATAAAAGATTAGAAAGCGAAGCAGAAGTTGCGGCACAGCAAAAAGCATTGCAAGATGCCCAAGATCACTCAGAAGAGCTGCGTAAAGACGCAGAGAAAGCGCAAAAAGAGGCTATAAAAGCACAAAAGAAAGCTAAAAAAGAATCTGAGGCACTGCAGAAGAGACTAAAGAACGAAAAGAAGACGCGTGATAATTACGTCAAATCCAGAAACGAATTAAAAAAGGCACAATCCAAATATGAAAAGTTGCATGATAAAGGAAAGTTAACACCTAAAGATGAATATAAATGGGCTAAAAAGTTAAATAAATTAACGAAGGATTTTGATAAGGCAGAAAAGAAATTAAATAAAATATAGATTTATGACCGATCAATTAAATTTAGCTTTTATTCAAACAAATTTAGTTTGGGAGAATGCAGAAGCCAATCGCCAAAATTTCGAAGCCAAAATAAAAAGTATTAAAAAGTCAGTAGATGTTATAGTGCTACCAGAAATGTTTACAACAGGGTTTACTATGAACGCGCAAGCTGTTGCCGAAACAATGGATGGTGAAACAGTTGGTTGGTTGCAGAAACAAGCTTCAGAAGCTAATTCCGCCATAACTGGTAGCATTGTTATTCATGAAAATGGTAACTATTACAATCGGATGCTATTTGTTTTTCCAGATGGCACTATAAAAACGTATGATAAGCGTCATACATTTTCCTTAGCGGGAGAAGATAAAGTATATACTTCTGGTACCGAAAAAGTAATTGTCCATTATAAAGGTTGGGATCTTTGCTTGCAAGTTTGTTACGATTTACGTTTTCCCGTTTGGGCACGCAATACAACCGATTATGATGCGCTGATTTATGTTGCCTGTTGGCCAAAGTCGCGAATGGCTGCTTGGGATGCTTTGCTAAAAGCACGCGCCATTGAAAACATGTGTTATTGTGTCGGTGTAAATCGAATTGGTATTGATGAAAATCAAAATGAATATTCGGGACACTCTACCGTCTATGATGTTTTAGGAAATAATATTACGCCAATTAGACCTCATAAAGACCATATTGAAATTGTTACATTGGACAAAAAACATATTACACGTTATCGCGAAAAACTTAAATTTTTAAATGATCGGGATCAGTTTAAAATAGAGTAAAATCGTAAATCATCTCAAAGTTAGAGCGTATTTCTAGTTTATCTTTGTAATAACTTACGCGCTCTGGCTGCTGGTTTTTTAAGTAATTTCCAGAATCGTATTTTCCGTTTTCATTGCTGTCATAAATTACGCGTAAATAGAAATCACCAGTTTGTAAATGCCTGAAGTCTATGGGTTCTGGTTTCGTGGAATATTGTTCCGCTACAACCTTGCCTTTTACATCCGTTATTTGTATAATAATAGGATAAGTAGCGTTACTTAATATAACGCGTGCGTTACCATAATCGGAGAACGTTTTTGTTGATAACCTATAGCTCAAAGTGTCATTTTTATTGTCGAAAAAATCGGTTAATGCTTCTGGTAATATCTGTATACTGTAGGATTCGCTTTCCTTCTTCTCAAATTGAAATACATAGCTGTTGGCAAGCGAATCTAATTTCACCTTAAAATCGACAGCAAGCGAATCTTTATCTAAAACGGTTACTTTACTTTTGTCAAATTTGGTAAAAGGAACGGCATTTGTAATTTTAAATTCATCGTTAAAGTTTAAAAGACCAATTGGTTCTGCTGTAATAACCATAGTATCTCGTTTTTGCTCGCTTATTTTAACCACAAAATTTTCATCGTAATTTTTGTTGGTAGCATTAAATAATAAGGAATCGACTTCTAATCTTGGTTTATACCAGTAATATAAAGAGTCTGTTTTAGAATCTTTTGTTATGCGCGATTCAAAATTATTTGGAAGAGCAGACATATTCTGAATGCGCATGTTTTCAGAATCCCCTTCAAAACCGAAAGCAATTTTCTCGCCAGAAATCAATCGAGGTCTAATTATCTGCGGGTTTAAATCTTCTTGAAATAATTTTAAAGTAAAGAAAGTTGTCGAATCTACGGGAACATTAATAAATTCTTCGTGGAATGCGATCTTATCTACTCGAGGTTGAAATTTAAAGTCTTGATTATTATCTTTTAAAGCAACCAGTTTATATTTACCCGCCTTCAAATTTTCTAAAGAAAATGTTGTTGTGCTGTCTAGAGTATTCGTAATATATCTAGGTGTTTTGTTATAAACCACAGAGTCGTTGTAGGTGGAGTCGGCTTCATAAAGCATTACCGAAATAAAATCGTCAGGCTGCCTTAAAGTGGCATCAACCATAATACCTTTTATGGATAAAGAGTCTATATAATCGCCTGTAGAAAACACATATTTATAATAGGGATATGGGTTTTCTTCATTATTATCTACAATACTATTTCCAAAGTTAAATGCATAAGTTGTGTTCGGGTCTAACGTATCTAAAATTTTGATTTGTATATATTTACTGGCATTAGAAAGCGGAATTATTTCCGGAGTTATTTCCATTGGAGGGGAAATAATAAGCTGTTTAGTAACATTTTTTATTTTAATATATTCGTCAAAATATATTCTTATTTCACTTCCAGAAAAGTTTGTCGTATAGTTTTTTGGCTCCGATTTGGTTATTTTTGGAGGTGTTGTATCTTTTATACCACCACTTGGTCGCCCCCGATTGGCACAACTAGCAATAACTAAAATTATAAAAACGACTAAAATTAATTGTGAAAGCGCTTGACGCATACGGACTCTACTTTTTTTACAAATAAACAACATATTTATCATTAACTAAACATCCTTTATGCTATTGACATGGTGGCAATGCTAATTTTAACATCACTATTTTTTATTAAAACAGCTGCGCAAGCTTCCAAAGTTGCCCCTGTAGTAATAATATCGTCCACCAAAAGAATATGTTTGTGTTGTGTTTTTTCGGCATTAATTACTTTAAAAACTTCCACGTTGGACAACCAGCGCGTTAATCTGCTTTTAGTAACTTGGGAACTAGTATTGGTTACTTTTATCAATACATCATCTACATATTCCGCTTCTAGACTTTTTGCCAATTCCTGACCAAATTTAGTCACTTGATTATATCCGCGTTTCCGCAATTTGTTTTTATGAAGTGGAACTGGAACAATCATGTCAATATTTTCATATTCTGGAAGATTTTTCAATTCAGCACCAAGCCAACTGCCGAGAAAAATGCCAATGTCTTCATATCCTTTGTATTTTAAATTATGAATTAAGTTTTGGGTAATACCTTTCTTTTCAAAACGTAAAAGGGCTGTTGCTGATTCAATAGGTACGCGACCATAAAAAACTTTTAGTAATGTATTATCCTTATTTAAATGAAAATTAGTGATTGGGAAATTATGTCTACATGCTGTACAAGCATACAATTCATTATCGTGTAATAGCCCATTACAGCCATAGCACACTTTAGGAAAGAATAAATTGAGAAGTGCAGTGAACAAATTAATTATTTAACACTAAATGTATAACTACTTTTTGTTTTTTATAGTAATTATTGAATTAATGTGAGAGTTTAACAAGATTATTCTCTCTTTATCGAATAAAAAATGTACTTCCAATCTTTTGTTATAACTTTGTAAGTTAATAGCACAATTATAATATGAAAGTTAACCCTAAAACTTTTAACTACAAATTATTTAATAGAACACTGCTAATAGCTATGGTTTTATTAATTTTCATTAGTTTAACAAGTTACAGAAACACGAAGGAACAAGAGGAGTTCATGGCTAAAGAACTAAAACTTGTTCAAAGTGAATTGTCTAAAATGATAATGATCTATCAAGACTCACGTTCTGAAAATGACATTTTAATAGAGCGATTTCAACAATTTAAATCTAAAGACTTGATGGCTTTAGAAACTTTTAGCGCAGTAAGTACTGAAGCAGCAATAATTGTAAAGTGTCAAGAAGAAATTATCGCATTGAAAGAAGAGTGCCGTATTTTAGATTCTGAAATCTCGAATCTTATAGCTCAAAACGAAACTTTAAAAAAAGAATCGGAAACGAGAAACCAGGATGTTGAATCTAATATGGTAGCTTTAATGAAATTGGCAGAAAAAAATAAGGAACTCAACGCTATTATTGGAAGCATAGTTGTCATTACAGCTAAAAAGCTAAAAGTCGAATCTAAAATTACTGGAAGAAAGCAATATGATAAAACATTAAAATCTTTAAAGATACATAAGAAAGAAGTTTGATTTTTTTGATAATAAAATCATATAACCTCTTGTTTATAAGTGTATTTCCAATTAAAATTAGGCTTAATTAACGAACCTTTTATAATTTTTGTAAAACCGCTCATTTAATTGTAGCGGTTTACTATTTTTGCACTATGGCAAATAATGACGATCAATTCAAGAAAGTAATCTCTCACGCAAAAGAGTATGGTTACGTATTCCAGAGTAGTGAAATCTACGATGGGTTAAGTGCAGTATATGATTACGCACAAAATGGAGCAGAGCTTAAAAAGAACATTCGCGATTACTGGTGGAAAGCCATGGTGCAAATGCATGATAATATTGTGGGTATTGATGCCTCAATTTTTATGCATCCCACCACATGGAAGGCTTCTGGCCACGTAGATGCGTTTAACGATCCTTTAATAGATAATAAGGATTCCAAAAAACGCTATCGTGCCGATGTTTTAATAGAAGATTATTGCGCTAAAATTGAAGCTAAAATCGACAAAGAAGTGGCTAAAGCGCAAAAACGTTTTGGTGATTCTTTTAATAAAGAAGAATTTATAAGTACTAATCCGCGTGTTGTAGGTTACTATGAGAGGATTCAAGAGATTTTATCCCGAATGGGGAAATCTTTAGAAGCTGAAGATTTAGCCGATGTTAAAGCCCTAATCGAAGAATTAGAAATAGCTTGTCCTTTATCCGGTTCTAGAGAATGGACGGAAGTAAAGCAATTTAACCTTATGTTTGGTACTAAAATTGGAGCTTCTGCAGAACATGCTTTAGATTTATATTTACGTCCAGAAACAGCACAGGGAATTTTTGTTAACTTCTTAAATGTTCAAAAAACGGGGCGTATGAAAATTCCTTTTGGAATTGCGCAAACCGGAAAAGCGTTTAGAAATGAGATTGTTGCAAGGCAATTTATTTTTAGAATGCGTGAGTTTGAACAAATGGAAATGCAGTATTTTATCAAACCAGGAACACAAATGAAGTGGTTTGAATATTGGAAAGAAGCGCGAATGAAATGGCATATGTCATTAGGCATGGGAGCAGAAAATTACCGTTTCCATGATCATGATAAATTAGCGCATTATGCTGATGCAGCGACTGATATTGAGTTTAAATTTCCTTTCGGTTTTAAAGAATTGGAAGGAATTCACTCACGAACTGATTTCGATTTAAAACAACACGAAGAGTTTTCAGGTAAAAAGCTACAGTATTTTGACCATGAAGATAATGCGAGCTATACTCCGTATGTTTTAGAAACATCAATTGGTTTAGACCGTATGTTTTTAGCAGTTTTCTCTAATTCATTAGTTGAAGAAGAGCTTGAGAATAATACCACGAGAACTGTTTTGAAATTACCAGCAGTTTTAGCACCAGTAAAAGCAGCTATTTTACCTTTGGTGAAAAAAGATGGTTTACCTGAAGTTGCACGTCAAATTTTTGATGATTTGAAATGGGATTTCAATGTAACTTATGATGAGAAGGATGCTGTTGGAAGACGTTACAGACGTCAAGATGCCAATGGAACACCATTTTGTATTACTGTAGATCATGATACTTTAGATGATCAAATGGTAACTATTCGTCATCGAGATACTATGGAACAATCACGTGTTAATATTAGCGATTTAACTGCTATTATTAAAAAAGAAGTAGATGTTAAAGAGTGGTTGATGAGAATGTAACCCAACACCTGTGAAAACAGGTGCCTCAAAACCCATTAATTTAATAGAAATATAAAGTCACAAAAAAATCCCAAGCTATAGCTTGGGATTTTTTATTCATATCTATTTTATTGTTGAAAACAAATTTACTAATCCTCATTATAAGCCAACAACCGCAAAGCATTTAAAACAACCACAATAGTGGAGCCTTCATGAAATAGAACCGCTAGTCCAATATTTGTTAATCCTAAAATGGTTACTGGAACCAAAATGGCAACCACACCCAAGCTTATAAATATATTTTGTTTAATAATACGTTTAGATGCGCGACTTAAGCCAATTACAAATGGTAGCATCTCAATTTTATCCGACATAAGGGCTACATCGGCAGTTTCTAATGCAACATCGCTTCCTGCTGCTCCCATTGCGACGCTTACCGTGCTTAAGGCCATTGCAGGCGCATCGTTTACACCATCGCCAACCATGGCGACTTTCCCATCGCGTTCCTTTAATAATCGAATGGCATCTACTTTATCTTCTGGTAATAAATTTCCGCGACTTTCGGTTAATCCAATTTGTTTGGCAATAGCTTGACCTACACGTTCATGATCACCGGTAAGCATAATCATGTTTTTAACGCCTATACTTTTTAGCCTTTTTAGTGTTTCGGCTGCGGCTTTTCTCGGAATGTCCATAACACTTACCAAACCGATAATCTGATTCTGATAACCAACCAACATAACGGTTTCGCCTACTTCCAATAGTTGGTTAATCTGGGTTTCAATAGCTTCAGAAATCACTAGACTATTATCAGTCATGAGTCGGGTATTTCCAATATAAACCGGTTCATTTTTATAAATAGCTTCAACACCTTTGCCCTGAATGGCTTGAACATTTGATGCCAGATTTGCATCCTCTAGTTTTTCCTGCTCTTTAATAGATTTTGCAATAGCTTTTGCTAATGGATGATTGCTTAAACGTTCTACTTCATATAACAATTGAAGTAATTCTTCTTTATTAAAGTCATTAAAAGCTATGACTTGTTTTAAACTTGGTTTTCCTTCAGTAAGCGTTCCCGTTTTATCAAAAGCAATAGTTGTTATACTACCTAAATCTTCCAAAGCTTTCCCGCCTTTAATTAAAACACCACGTTGCGCAGCACGAGCAATTCCACTCAATACGGCACTTGGCGTAGAAATAGCCAAAGCACAAGGGCTAGCAGCTACTAAAACTGTTATGGCACGATATAAACTTTCGTTAAACGTTTCGTTAATAACCAGAAAGGCAAAGCATAATAGTGCTACCAGTATGATAACGATTGGAACATAAACTTTTTCAAATCTCTTGGTTAAGCGTTGCGTTGGTGACTTTTTAGTTTCCACATCGTTAACTAAACTAATCAGTCTAGAAACGGTAGAGTCTTTTGTTAATTTAAGGACATGAATTTCCAAAGCACTGTTGCCATTTATAGTTCCTGAAAACACCGTATGATCTTTGTCTATATCTGAAAAACTAGGAATTTGCTGATTTTCAGGAAATGGACTTTTATCAACAGGCATACTTTCACCAGTAATAGGTGCTTGATTTATGCTGCTTTCGCCAGAGATAATAACGCCATCCGCGGCAATTTTGGTGTGGGGTTTTACGACAATAACATCGCCGATTTTTAAATCTTCAATTGCTATTTCTTCAATCGAATCACCAGTTTTAAGCAATGCTGTTTTTGGCGATAAATTCCCCAAGGACTTTATAGACTTTTCAGCTTTATTCATGGCATAATGTTCTAAAGCATGCCCTAAACTAAATAAGAATAGTAAAAGTGCTCCTTCCGCCCAACTGCCAATATAAGCTGCGCCAATAGCAGCTGCAATCATTAGAAAATCAATTTCAAATATACCTTGTCGCAGTTTTTGAACAGCTTCTTGACTTATAAAATAAGCTCCAAAACCATATGAAATAATATAAGAGGTAAGGTGAAAATAGCTTTCTAATCCTCCCCAAGTATCTAAACTAAAACCGAGCGTTAGAAAAAATCCGGATAAAAATGAAAAGTATAATTCGGTGTTTTTACCAAAAAAACCGCTAGAATGGTCATGATTATGATCGTTTGACATAGTGTATTAATTAATGGCCGTGACCACCTTCGCTATCATTAAGTAGCATGGCGGTGCCTTGAATAATTAGTTGTTTAATAAGTAAATTTTCAGAGTTTAATATTTCCATGAAATCTTCGGTTTGCTTTCCTATTTTCACTTCCTTTTTTTCGAAAACATAACCATCTGCCGTTTTCTCTTCTAACATAAGAATGTAATAACCGTCACCAGTTTTAATAACGGCTTCTTGTGGTAAAGCCATGCTTTTTACTTCATCAATATTAATTTCTGCTTCTACAAACATACCAACTATAAAGTTAGATTCCGCATCGTCAATATGACCGTGAACTTGAACGCGTCTAGTCGTTTCATTAATAGTTGTACCAACCAAGTGTACATCGGCAGAGTAGGTTTTTTGTGAAGACTCCGGAATAGTAAAATTAATTTTCTGGCCTTTTTTGATCTTCATAATATCCTTCTCAAAAACGGAAAGTTCCAAGTGCATATGGTCAATATCTACAATTTCCATAATAACATCGCTTGCTGAAACAAAGGCGCCATTACTCACATTAACTTTAGTAACATGACCACTAATTGGGGCATAAATATTAATAGTAGAACTCATATTTCCTGCTAATACGAACTTTGGATTAATATTTAGCATCTGCAGTTTCTTTTCCAATCCGTTGTGAAACGCCAGATTACTCTTGTACGTACTTTCAGCTTTTAAATAATTCTTTTCCGAGGTTATTTTTTCATCAAAAAGTGTTTTCTGGCGCGTATATTCATTTTTTAAATAGCTTAACTGTTCCGCTACTTCTAAAAATTGCTGTTGAATTTCTACATACTCAGTATTTTCAAGTGTCACCAAAAGTTGACCTTTTTTTACCTTGTCGCCAACTAATAAAGGTGTTTTCGTAATATAACCGCCATGATATGTGCTAACTCGCGATTTGTTATGTGGTGGAACATCAATCATCCCGTTTACGATAACGGTTTCGTTAAACGTGTGTTCAGCTATGGTTCCTAATTCCATGCCTTCACTGTTAAACTGTTCTTTAGATAGTTTAATTTTGTCGTTGTGAGATACTGTTTCTACAGCTTCTGTTGTGTCACTCTCGCTATTGCCACAAGCCATAAAAAGTAATAAAAATGTAATTATATATAGTGGTTTCATAATTTTGAATATTATAAAGTTAAATGATTTAATGTAATAATCGTCTGGTTGTAATTGTTTAATTGGCTCAAATATTCCAGCTCCATATCTTTAGCCGTTTCAACACTCTGTATGTATTGAAAGAAATCTATTTCACCTTCCTGAAAACTACGGTTAGCGGTTTTTATAATTTCTTCTTGAAGTGTTTTTCCTTGCGATTCATAATAAAAAATAGCCGCTTGATGCTGTTCTAATTGTGCTAAAAGACGTTGATATTCCCCTTGCAGTTTGGTTTTATAATCTATTTGCTGCATGGTTACAACCTCTTCTGCGATCTTTGAAGCCTTAATCCGTGATGCATTTCCAGAGAAAAATAAGGGGATTTTTAATCCTATTTGATAGCCTTGAATATTGGAGTTTAAAGTGCGGTTGGTGCCTACGAAATATTCAGCTGAAATATCTGGTAACAACGCCTGCTTTTCTTTGTTTTTTAAAGCTTGATAGTAATTTTTATATTCTTCAAAATACAACAAACCGGGGTTTTCTTCGGAAACTGCTAATGCAGTTAACGTAAGTTTTTCTAATGGTTCATTGGAAGTTTCTAAAGAGTCGATTTGAACGATTTTCTTTAATTGTTCCGTTTGAATCATCACCTCCTGCTGCGATTGAATATACCGCGTTTCCATTTGTTTTTCTTTAGATTCGGCCGTAATGGTTTCCAAATAATTGCTTTCACCTAACTCAAAACGTCTCTTGGCATTTTGAGCGAACTTGGAATACAGACTATCTAAATACTTGTAGCTTTTAGCTTTATTTTTAGCATAGCTTAAAGCGTAGTAATTTGAATACACATTGCGTTTGAGCTGTAAAATTTGAATTGTGTTTTCTGAAGCTTTCAAATTATAGGCAGCTTTATTTACGCGCTTTTCAGCAAAATAGCGCGTCGGAAACATAAAGTCTTGTGCCACGCCATATATTTTTAAAGGCTCATTATTAATGGCTAGATTATTTTCGTCGTAGGTATAAAAAACATGCGTTTTATCGAAATCAAACGCACCAGAAATTCTGGCATCCACTTCATTGAGTTGTAATCTGGACGCTTTTAGTTGTGCATTGTTTTTTAAAGCTAACTCAAAAGTTTCATTCACGTTTATTGGTGCTTGCTGTGAAAATCCAGACAAAGAAACCAATAGAACGATTAAAGTTGTTATATGATTTTTCTTCATTTTAAGTGTTTTCTTTTCTTCAATCCAAGCGTATAAAACTGGAAGTACCACCAACGTTAAAATAGTAGCCGTTACCAATCCACCAATAACAACTGTTGCTAAAGGTCGTTGAACTTCGGCACCAGCATTTGTTGAAATTGCCATTGGTAAAAATCCAAGAGCCGCTGCTGAAGCTGTTAATAATACAGGACGTAAACGTTCGGTTGTACCACGTTTTATGCGAGTTTCAATGTCTGTTACACCTTGAGATTTCAGTTCTTTAAAATGTTCAATAAGTACAATGCCATTTAATACAGCAATACCAAATAAGGCAATAAAGCCAACACCTGCGGAAATACTAAACGGTAAGTCACGCATCCATAATAGTAAAACGCCACCAACGGCGGCTAGAGGAATAGCGGAATACACCATCAAGGCATCTTTTACTGAATGGAAAGCAAAATAGAGTAGTATAAAAATAAGTACTAGAGCTACTGGAACAGCAATTAATAGACGGTCTTTAGCACTTTGTAAATTTTCAAATTGACCACCATAGGTAATACTATAACCAACTGGTAATTGAATATCTGCATTAATGCGTTCCTGTATATCGGTTACTACCGACTGTAAATCTCGATTTCTAACATTAACGCCCACTACAATTCGACGTTTAGTATCGTCTCTTGATATTTGCGCCGGACCAGTTGTGTATGAAATATCTGCTAATTCACTTAAAGGAATTTTTCCACCGCTTGGCACATCTACATATAGGTTTTGCAAATCGGTAATGTTTTTTCTATTCTTCTCATCGAGTCGAATAGCTAAATCGAAGCGTTTTTCACCTTCAAAGACTTGACCAACTACATCGCCAGCAAACCCCATGGACACAATACTGTTCAAATCGGAAATGTTGAGTCCGTAGCGGGCAATTTTATAACGATCGTAATTGACACTCATTTGCGGCAGCCCTTCTACTTTTTCGACAATAATATCGGAGGCACCATCAATATTTGCAATGGCATTTTTTATTTCATCAGCTTTGGATGCCAAAATTGATAAATCGTCACCAAAAATTTTAATCGCCACGTCGGCACGAACACCTGTAATAAGTTCATTAAAACGCATTTCTATAGGTTGTGTAAACTCCACCTCCATATTGGGAATTATGGCTAAAGCTTCTTTAAACTTTTCGGCTAGTTCATTTTTAGAACTTGCAGAAACCCAGGTATTTTTAGGGTTTAATTTAATAATCACGTCACTTTCTTCCATGGACATGGGATCGGTTGGAACTTCAGCAGCACCAATTCTACTTACAACTTGATCTACTTCTGGGAAGTTTTCAAGAAGAATACTTTCAATTTTAGTGGTGATTTCTATGGTTTTACTTAAAGACGTTCCTGTTTTTAAAACGGGTTGAATAACAAAATCACCTTCATCTAAAGTTGGTACAAATTCACCACCCATATTATTAAAAATAACAGCACTAAAAACTAAAAGCGCTACAGCTAAACCAATAACTAAACGTTTACTATGTAAGGCCCAATTAATAATTGGCTCATACCAACTTGTTAGCTTATTCATCAGTCTAACCGAAATGTTTTTAGGTGACTGACTAGACGGTTTTAAAAACATGGCCGACACAACAGGCACATAGGTTAAACATAAAATCATGGCCCCAATCAGTGCAAAACTGAAAGTCATAGCCATGGGTTTAAACATTTTACCTTCAATGCCACTTAATGAAAGGATAGGAATAAAAACGATTAAAATAATCAGCTGTCCGAAAATAGCCGAATTCATCATTTTTGAAGCACTTTTCAGCGTAATGTTATCAATTGCTTCTTTGGTAACTGTTTTCAATTTGGCACTCTGCGCTGTAATTTGAAAAGCTATAAATTCGACGATAATTACGGCGCCATCAATAATAATTCCGAAGTCAATAGCACCTAAACTCATTAGGTTAGCATCTACACCAAAAACATTCATCAGGGAAATTGCAAATAGTAAACTCAATGGAATAACCGATGCCACTACTAATCCCGAACGCCAATTACCGAGTAATAAAACCACCACAAAAATAACAATCAGTGAACCTAGGATGAGGTTTTCGGCAACGGTGAAGGTTGTTTTGTTAATTAGTTCACTCCGCTCTAAAAACCCATTAATATAAACACCTTCAGGAAGTGTTTTTTCAATGCTTGCCACACGTTCTTTAACGGCATCGATAATTTTTTTAGAATCCCCGTCTTTAAGCATCATGATTTGGCCAAGAACTTTTTCGCCTTCGCCATTTCCTGTAATAGCACCAAATCTGGTAGCATGACCAAAACCAACATTAGCCACATCTTTAATGTAAATAGGCGTACCGTCGTTTTTAACAACAATATTTTCTATGTCTTTTAAAGAAGTGACTAATCCTTCGCCACGAATAAAATAGGCTTTGTTGGTTTTTTCAATATAACCACCACCGGCAACACTGTTGTTTTTTTCTAATGCATCATAAATAGATGAAATAGAAATATTCATGGCCGTTAATTTCTGCGGATTGATAGCAACTTCATATTGTTTTAAATAGCCTCCCCAAGTATTGACTTCTACCACACCAGGAATTCCAGATAATTGCCTTTTAACAATCCAATCTTGGATGGTACGTAAATCTGTAATTGTGTACTGATCTTTAAATTCGGGCTTAACATCTAAAATGTATTGATAGATTTCGCCTAAACCAGTGGTTATAGGTCCCATTTCTGGTGAGCCAAAACCTTCAGGGATTTTCTCGGAAGCCGATTTTATTTTTTCAGCAATTAGCTGTCGCGGTAAATAGGTTCCTAAATCATCATCGAAAACAATGGTTACAACGGAAAGTCCAAATTTTGATACCGACCGAATTTCTTGAACGCCGGGTAAATTCGCCATTTCTAGCTCAATAGGATAGGTGATAAACTGTTCCACATCTTGGGTTGCTAAATTTCGAGACGTGGTAATAACTTGTACTTGGTTGTTGGTAATATCTGGAACGGCTCCAATAGATATTTGCGTTAAGGAAATCGCGCCAAAGGCTACAATGGCAGCTGCGCCCAACAGTATAATCAGCTTATTGTTTAAGCTGAATTTTATGATTTTTTCTAACATAATTCATTTTAATAGAGTTGCTAGTCATACAGGAACTGCATAACTAGTGATTTAAAAAAGATAAAATTGAATTATGCGTGTTTGGGCGGTTGAAAAACAGCTGGCTTTTCAAATAGGGAAATAGAATCCTGATAAAAGAAATTAAAAGGAATTTCTATAAAAGATGGATATGCAATTTGATAATCTTGAACTGTTAAAGTGAAAACGGTCGCACTGTGAACACAGGTATTATGATGTTCTTTAAACGGTAATTCTTCGTGTTCTTTATGCTCGCTGGCAGGATGAAATTCGGCATCACCATAATGTTCGGCTAGAAATTCGAAAAACGAATCGCCATACTGTTCTTGGTGATATTCGGCATGTTCTAAAAGGACTCCAAAACGCGCAAAATCTTCAAAGCTAATGTTGACGCTCTGAAAAAGAATTAGGAATGAAAACGCTATGGATACTAGTTTTGACATACTATGCAAAAGTACAAATTTTTACGAGTATTTAAGTAACTTATGTTACAGTTCTCAAAAATAAGCTTTTAACTGTACGTTTCCGGTGTGGATAATAGTGCTTGTTTCGCTTTTTCTACCGTAATAGGTAAGATTCAAATCTAAAAAACTAGTTAGTTTCTTCTGTGCCAACACACTCCAAGTAAAGTTTTTTCCTGGTTGTAAACCTTCCATCATTTGATAAGCAACTGCGGTATTAGCACTACCAGCAAAATCATTTTTAAAATAATTAAATTCTCCGCTAATGGCCGATTGCTGGAAATTGGCAAATGTAAAAGCCGCTCCATATTTTTGCTGCTTTAAAGTTTCAAAATTACTGATGGTGTTTTCTTTGCTCGTGTACTGATAAAAGATATCAAAACGCGTATTGTCATTTAATAAATAGGAGATTTTTGGGTTGATGTTTGACTCATCAATATCGAAATTTTTACTCGCATAATTTTCACTAATACTGATGTTATTATTAAAACTCGATTCCAAATTTGCTAACCAACTTGTGGCAAACTTATGGGTGAATTGTAACTTATGACTTTGTAAATTATTTTCAATAAAGCCAAATGACAGCGTGTTTTGGGAGCTATTGCTCAAATACGTGTAAGACGTCGTATAATGTTGCTTCCCACGATTGAAAAATAAGACGTTTCTAAAGTTTAGTTGTAAAGCTAATTGATCAACTTCGCTGCCTTCAAACGGATTTAAGTTGAAATTATTTCCAGATCGTTTCTCTCTTCTATCCACTAAATATGACGTTTGATTATGAAACCGAGATAGGAGTTTTTTAAAGCTATTTTTACTATTAATCCATTGTTGTGGATTTAATGTTAACAACTGACTTAAACGATTTTGATGCGTTTTTATAAAGACTTGATTAGGTAAAAGTACACGAATATAATCAGCTTCATCAGGAAATTGCGATATTTCAAATTCTTCCAATTCTTGAATGCCGTTGCTGTTGTAATCAATCCAGGTATAAACACCTTGTCCAGATTCGACTTCTATATAGGTGAATTCCTGCTGCGGTAAGGTTCCAGAATTAGTTTCGAAAACTGTATTCCAAAAAACTAATTGATCGAAAAAGCGCTGACTAAAAATTATACGAGAATTGAGTGAGTTTTCATTTTCGGTATTTTTTCCGGTGTCTTTTAAAGTTCGGTAATTGGCGTAAATGGACAAGTTGGTTTTTGTATTTTTAATAATTCGCGAATCGATATAAAAGGTATTTGAGGTATTTACTTTCTGCAAGTTGCCATCGCGAACACTGTCATTGACGCGGTGTTTGTATCCTATTTCTGCAAAAACTTTTGTGCTGTCGCCAATTCCTGTAAAAACTTCGTAGGATTTATAACGTTGACTTAAAGCGGTGTATTCTTTAGTGATTTTATCTTTTTGCTCATTGTCCTCCAAGGCTAAACGAGTGCCGACCCATGCTTTATTTAAACTATAAGTAATTCGATTATAAGAACGAATAAAATTAGAAGTAGAATTAATAGAATTAGCTGTTAAAAAACTGGAATTTGAAAGAATATGCCATTTATTCAAATGTAAATCGGCAAAAGTAACATGGCGATTACCATTAAAATTTTCGGAATAATTTAAATGTTCAAATTGATAGCTGGCTAATCCTTTTTCAGGGTGAAAAGTGCGTAAACCAGTTTTAAAGAATAGCTGATTTCCTAATTGGGGAACAACTGTTTGATTCGCCATTGTGGGTTGATCTAAATTCCAATCCCTATTAAACTCGGCATTATAAATACGTTGTACGGAGCGAAAATCCTCTTGAACAAAATCTGTGTCAATCATGGCGTTTATATTCCACAGACTATCTTTTTTTATGATGGCTTGATCGACTTTAATTTTACCAGCAAAACCGTCATTATTCTCATTATCAATATTAGAAAATAAGTTGAGGTCGTTTTTACTACCAGCCACTTCAAAATCAATATTTGTTTGTTCTGTAGGCGCGTAGCTACCATTTACTATGGCCATTTGTAATTTGGTGGGCGCTACGAGTTGAATAATAGGTTCGTAATTTCCCTGGGGTTCACCAGCAATGGGTTCTATATATTTAAAAATAGTGGAAATAGCGTTAATTTGTTCACCATTAAATTCATCACTAATAATATAATTCCCTTGATTAAAACCAACAGGCATAAAACGAGCACTGTATAATTCATCTTCTGGATTATTAGAAAACACGAAGGCTTCTATACCGTTTATCAATTCTTTTTTATATAGAATACGATTTTCATTATAAGCTTCTGGTGAACTTGACGGTGCTACCATTAGGCTTTTGTCATCTCCAGCGTTTGCAAGGATTTCCACTTGATCTTCGGAAAGGTTTTGCTGCAGTGGACTATTTTTTGAATCGTTTTCGCTGTAAATAGAAACCCCGATTTTAAATTTCTCACTATCATATTTAGCGCCACCAAAAACGACTAATCGCGAGTAGTTCCGTTCGCTAAATTGATAATCTACGGTAATTCGCATTTCCGAAGTAATAGGGAAGGTAGAGTTGAATATAATTTCTCCTGCATTATAATTAATGATATAATCTTTGTTTTCACCGCGTTCCAATGCAATACCATTTACATAAACGGTTTCACTTCCAGAAACGATTAACACATATAATTCCGCATTAGAACCTTTTAATTTATAAGGCCCTTGATTACCTTCTTGAGCTGTAAACTGACTAGTTGTATATTGTCCACGAACTAATGCGCCAGCAGCAAACAGGTTAGTAGATGCTGCGTCGTGATTCAATTTCGCGTTAACCGCTAAACCCTGAACACGCTTGGTGAAATTTCCAAAATAGGAGTCGGTGTTTTCTAAATCCACATCGCCAGCACGAATTTTCCAATTATCGCTAAACAATTCAATAAAAACCTGATCAAATTCATCTAGCCTTTGAGAATAACCAGCTTCTTGTAGTGGAACATTTGAATCTTGAATGGAAGCACGGAGCGAAACTTTATCATTTAATTTACCAGTGATTTGCAAATCTAATTCACTATTTAAAACCGAGTTCTGATTGTTTCCAATAACAACACCTCGTGAAATACTTCCAGTAGTTGTTAATCCATCAAAAGGCATGAAATTGGATTGCTCGCTAGATTGCGAAAATTTATATAAAAGTTGCTGATTATTTGTGTTCGCTAAAATGATTTTATCATCTAATTGTCGGTAAGTCTTGGTTAAAAACTCTGGATATGCTAGATAGTTAATCACGATGGAATCGGCATCAATCGGTTTTTTGAGTTTTAGGATGGCTTTGGCAAAATCGACTTCATAATAAGATTCATCAATAAAAGAGGCATCTAATTTTTTTAAGGAGAAGAAACTAGAATTAATACTAACGCTATCAATTCTAATTGAATCAGTTACTGCAACCGTTTTTGTTTTGTAATTAGAATCCGTCTCCTGTGCAAATGCATAAAAGCAAATAAAAAAAACGATACAAGTAAAACGGTAGTTCATGTATTACTAAAACTGTGGATTCAGGAATATATTTTGTTGATAGCTTTTGTTAAAAGTGCCATAATTTAATAGCGTAAAAGTAACGCATTATTTATTTTAGCTAAAATTATTTCGGTCTGCCTTAAAAAGCATCGGTAAACGCGCATTTTAATCGCAAAAAAACACAAATATTCATGAAAATTATTTCTTACAATGTAAACGGTATTCGCGCTGCATTAAAAAAAGGTTTTATTGATTGGTTAATAGCTGCAGATCCAGATGTAATATGTTTACAAGAAATTAAAGCCCAAGTAGAACAATTAGATTTAACGCTTTTTGAAGAAGCTGGTTATAAATACCAATACTGGTATTCGGCACAGAAAAAAGGGTATAGTGGTGTTGCTATTTTAAGTAAAACCAAGCCCGATCATGTGGAATATGGAACCGGAATTGAGTCTATGGATCATGAAGGTCGTAATATTCGTGCCGATTTCCCTGGTGTATCTGTTATGAGTTTATACTTGCCCTCTGGAACAAACGATGCACGACTGCAGCATAAGTTTGATTATATGGATATGTTTCATGAATATATTGCCAACCTGCGTGGTGAAATTCCAAACTTGGTTATATGTGGAGATTATAACATTTGCCATGAAGCTATCGATATTCATAATCCGAAAATGAAAGGTGTTTCAGGGTTTTTACCAGAAGAACGCGATTGGTTAAGTAAATTTATTGATAGTGGTTTTACCGATTCTTTTCGATTTTTACACCCTGAAAAACAGGTGTTTAGTTGGTGGAGTTATCGTGCCAATTCCAGAGCCAATAATAAAGGTTGGCGTTTAGATTATGCAATGGTTTCGCAACCCTTACACGAAAAGATTGAAAGAGCCGTTATACTTACGGATGCGGTTCATAGTGATCATTGTCCTATATTACTAGAAATAAATAATTAATACCCAAATCAACAAAATAAGAATGAAAAAACATTTTATAGTATCAGTACTACTGGTTGCTTTATCAACAGCTTGTGTGTCGCCAAAAGTTTATAAAGATTTAGAAGAAAAATATAATACACTGAAGAGTCAGAATAGCGACTTGTCTTCAGAAAACACCGATTTAACTTCAGCAAAAAACAAGGCTCTAAATGAACTAGAAGCCTTACAGAAATTTTATGACGAAACAGTAGCACAACGCGATAAATTGCAACAGGATTATAATGGTTTACAGTCGAAATTTGATGTTTTGAAAGCATCTTATAACGCTTTAGAAACAAACAGTTCGGCAGCAATTGCTAAAAACTCTAATAAAAACCGTGAATTGTTAGCGCAATTAGAAGCTAAAGAGCAAGCGCTTGCAACTGAAAATGCACGATTAGAAAAATTAAAGAGGGAATTAGGAGAGCGTTCCAATCGTGTAGCGGAACTAGAAAGCATGATAGCAGCGAAAGATGCTGATATGAAACGTTTAAAAGATGCTATTTCGAGTGCATTAACCGATTTTGAAGGGAAAGGATTAACAGTAGAGCAGCGCGGTGGAAAAGTGTATGTTTCTATGGAGAATAAATTATTATTTCATTCAGGTAGTTGGGCAGTGGGAATTCAAGGTAAAAAGGCTGTAAATCAATTAGGATCTGTGTTGGCAGATAATCCAGAGATAGCTATTTTAATTGAAGGTCATACGGACAACGTACCTTACGGTGGAAGCGGACAGTTAAGTGGTAACTGGGATTTATCGACCAAACGTGCTACGGCGATTGTAAATATTTTGCGTGAGAACGCATCTATTAAGCCAGAGAATTTAACGGCAGCAGGACGTGGCGAATATGCGCCAGTTGCTACTAATGATACTGCGGATGGTAAAGCAAAAAACAGACGTATTGAAGTGATATTGACACCGAAATTAGATGAGATTTCGAGATTGTTGAATGATATTTAACCAGTTCCTGCAAAAGTAGGAGTTTCTTTAATAAATAAAGCTTTAACATTCATTTGGAACTCACAGTCTGGATAGCTAATAGAGTTAAAACATGAAAGACTTTCTTATATTTAAGTTTAACTAAAAAATAGATTCCTGTTTTTACGGGAAATGAAGATGAAATATACCAACTTATCACAAACCGATATTAAAGTCAGTAAATTATGTTTAGGAACTATGACTTGGGGAAATCAAAACACCCAAGCCGAAGGTCATGAGCAAATGGACTACGCATTAGACAGCGGTATTAATTTTTTTGATACGGCTGAAATGTATCCCGTTCCTGCCGAAGAAAAAACTTACGCTGAAACCGAACGTATAATTGGTAATTGGTTCCAGAAAAATGGAAATCGTGATAAGGTTGTTTTAGCTTCTAAAATAGCCGGCCCTGGCGATTATACAGCGCATATTAGAACCAATGGCTTCAGTCAGGAAGCTTTGGTGGATGGCGTTAATCAAAGCTTAAAGCGGCTTCAAACGGATTATATTGATTTGTATCAGTTGCATTGGCCAGAGCGCCAAACCAACACGTTTGGAATTCGAGACTATAAGCATCATTTAGAAGATAAATGGGAAGATAATTTTAACGAAGTTCTTCACACTTTTCAAGGCCTAATTAAAGACGGTAAAATAAGGCATATTGGCGCTTCTAATGAGAAGGCTTGGGGAACGATGCGTTTTTTGGAAGAATCTAAAAACCATAATTTGCCACGTATGGTAAGTATTCAAAATGCATATTCTTTGCTAAACCGTGTTTTCGAAGGCGATATGGCGGAAATTGCTATTCGTGAAAATATTGGTTTACTAGCATATTCTCCTATGGCATTTGGTGTTCTTTCTGGAAAATATATAAAAAATGAAGCAGCTGATAACTCGCGATTAAAACTGTTTTCTAGATTTTCAAGATATAGTAGTGAGAAAGCTTCGGAGGCCACCCGATTGTATCTAAAACTGGCCGAGAAACATGAAATAAGTTTAGCCCAATTATCTTTAGCTTTTGTAACGCAGCAACCATTTGTTACGAGTACAATAATTGGTGCTACAAACATGCTTCAACTAAAAGAGAATATAAAAAGTATAGATTTAGAATTGAACGACTCTTTAATAGAGTCTATTAATGATATTCACAACATTTTACCAAATCCGGCCCCTTAATATTAATAAGTAGGAGGAACGCGTTAGGTTGTACCTTTTAGGAACTGATTTTAACGTAATTTTATTTTAGTGATGACTAGAAATAAAAAAAGCTTGCTAAATTAATAGCAAGGACGCTTTTTTATTATTTAATTTGATTACCATCTTCATCAAAGAAGTGATATTCTAAGTATGTGTAAGCATCTCTTGGTAAAACTTTGACCCATTTTTTATGTTCAAAAAACCATTTTGAACGTATTGATGGAATACCTTTTGTTAAAAAGGCTGCTATAAAGGGATGTGTGTTTAAGGTCACCTTCTTATAGTCTTTTTTTAATAATTGCTCAAGATCGTGAGTTATTTTCGGAATTATTCCTATTGGTGCTTCAACTTCTGCTTCTGCACCTGTAGTAGTATCAGGATTTTCCTCACGCGTTTTAATGTTCATTTCTGGACGTACGCGTTGTCTTGTAATCTGTATTAAACCAAATTTACTTGGTGGTAATATTTTGTGTTTCGCTCGGTCATCTTTCATTTCATCACGAAGATGATTGTAAAGCGTTTTTCTGTTTTCAGCTTTCGTCATATCAATAAAGTCAACTACGATTATCCCGCCCATATCACGTAGACGAAGTTGTCTAGCAATTTCTGTAGCCGATATCATATTAACTTCCAATGCCGTGTCTTCTTGATTTTTTGCTTTATTGGAACGATTACCACTGTTAACATCTATCACATGCAGTGCTTCAGTGTGTTCTATAACCAGATAAGCGCCTTTGGACATAGAAACAGTTTTTCCAAAAGAGGTTTTAATCTGTCTTTCTACACCAAACTTCTCAAAAATGGGAACATTGGATTGATATAATTTCACTATTGATTCTTTATTTGGTGCAATTTCATGCACATAATCTTTTATTTGAAGATAAAGCGCTTCATCATCTACATGGATATTTGTGAACGTATCGTTAAAAATATCTCGTAAAATGGACGAGGCTTTATTCATTTCACCCAGTACTTTACTGGGGTGTTTTGCTTTGTCTAGTTTTTTACTCATTGCGGTCCAACGACCAATCAAGTTTTGTAAATCTTTATCTAGTTCTGCGACTTTTTTGCCTTCTGCTACTGTACGTATAATTACACCAAAACCTTGGGGAGTAATACTCTTTACAAGGCGTTTTAGGCGGTCTTTTTCTTCTTTGTCTTCTATCTTTTGAGAGACAGAAATACGATCTGAAAAAGGCACTAAAACTATATATCTACCAGCTATGGATAACTCGGAACTAACCCGAGGTCCTTTGGTGGAAATTGGCTCTTTTACTATTTGTACTAATGTAGACTGATTAGATTTGATAACGTCACTAATTTTGCCGTTTTTATCAATATCTTTTTCAAATGGGAAATTCTTTAAAGAATAGTCTTTTAGTTTACCTGTGCTTACACTTTTTGTGAATTTTAAAAGGGAAGGGAGTTTGGGTCCTAAATCATGATAATGTAAAAAGGCATCTTTTTCATACCCTACATTTACAAATGCAGCATTTAAACCCGGAACAGCTTTTCGTATTTTGGCGATAAACACATCGCCAACGGAAAAGTTATTACCGCCTTCATCTTTCTGTAATTCAACTAGTCTTCCATCTTTTAATAAGGCAAAATCAACAGTGTCTGTACCAGACCGAATAATTAATTCTTTATCCATTATGTTAATTTTTATCTACCATACAAAAGTATGACAGATGGATTAATACTATTTTTTCTACTGTTTAAAACAAAACAGTAGAAAGAATACCCAAACTATAAACAGCTTTAATACTGAACATAGTTAAGGCATCTCACAGGATTTTTTTAAATCCGAAGAGATACTCAAAATAACATATACATGCATTTCGAGTAACTCAATTTCAAAGAACTCTTTGTTTTATAAACCAAAAAAGTAGTTAAAATTAACTACTTTTTTAGCTTACTTCTTCTTCTTGTGACGGTTAGCGCGTCTTCTCTTTTTACGCTTATGCGTTGCTACCTTGTGTCTCTTTCTCTTTTTACCACTTGGCATAAGTTACTTGTTTTAAGTTAATAATTTAATGTTTTTACTTGATCTCAACGTTCGATTTAACACCTTCTACAAATACTTTTGCAGGTTTAAATGCAGGGATATTGTGAGCAGGTATTTTAATAGTGGTATTTTTAGAAATATTTCTACCAGTTTTCTCTGCTCTAGCTTTTATTATAAAGCTTCCAAAACCTCTTAAATAAACATTATCACCACTCTCTAATGAAGATTTCACTTCTTCCATAAATGTTTCAACAGTTGCCTGTACATCGCCTTTTTCAATTCCTAATTTTTCAGAAATCTTTGCTACTAAATCAGCTTTTGTCATGTTAATTATTTTAATGTATTGCTATTAATCTATTAAGGGATGCAAATATAGGAATTTATAATTCAATATTTCAAACCTAATTCATTAAAATTTAAGATTATAAACCTGTACTTTTGCCGTTAGCCCTTTTAATAAATGCAATTTAATAAATCTTTAATAGCTTGGTATTCAGTAAATAAGCGTGAGTTGCCATGGCGAAATACCAAGGAGCCATACTACATATGGTTGTCCGAAATTATTTTACAACAAACTCAAGTCAAGCAAGGTTTACCTTATTATGAAGCCTTTGTGCACCAATATCCTACCGTTTTTGAGCTAGCAAACGCAAAAGAAGAGGCTGTTTTAAAACTTTGGCAAGGTTTAGGTTATTATTCTAGAGCTCGAAATTTACATGCCACGGCTAAATATGTTGCGGTTGAATTGGACGGGATTTTCCCTGATAATTATACAGATTTACTCAAATTAAAAGGAGTTGGCGATTATACGGCGAGTGCCATTGCATCTTTTTGTTTTAATGAGGTTGCTGCCGTTTTGGATGGCAATGTATATCGAGTTTTGTCAAGATATTATGGTATTCATACGCCTATAAATAGTACAGAAGGTAAAAAGGTGTTTAAAGCGTTAGCGAATGACGCTATAGATATTGAAAATCCAGCAGAGTATAATCAGGCTATCATGGAGTTTGGTGCTATACAATGTAAACCTAGCGGTCCCGATTGTCTAATTTGTCCTTTAATTGAAAGCTGTGCGGCATACAGGAAAAATGAAATTAGTATTCTGCCGGTTAAGATAAAGAATAAAAAACCTAAAAATAAGTATTTTAATTTTTTGGTTTATATATCAGATAGTGACAAAACGGTTATAGAGAAGCGAGTAGGTAAAGGCATCTGGCAAAATTTGTATCAGTTTCCTTTAATGGAAACAGAAAAAAGTATTGATGAAACTGAATTTTTAAAACGCCTTAATAGCGTTGAAAGTTTTCAGGACGTTACCTTGTTTAATTCGGTTGATATTGTTCATAAATTGTCACATCAACATTTACACACGAAATTTTGGATAATAAAAACGCAAGAGTTGCCTGAAAAGGGCACTGATATTTCACAAATTGAAGACTATGCGGTGCCCGTTCTAATTAAAAATTTTATTGAAGAATTTAATTTTGAATATGAAATTTAGCAAGCTCATATTTTTTTACTAAATTTAAGTTTATGAATAGCAAAAGCGTAATTTTGCCAAACAAATAAATTATCATGTCAGGAACATTAAATAAAGTAATGCTAATTGGGCATTTGGGAGATGAGGTTAAGATGCACTACTTTGAAGGTGGTGGCTGTATTGGCCGTTTTCCTTTGGCTACCAACGAAACATATACAAGTAAGCAAACTAATGAGCGTGTTACTAACACGGAATGGCATAATATTGTGGTTAGAAATAAAGCTGCTGAAATTTGCGAACAATATTTAAGTAAAGGTGATAAAGTATATATAGAAGGCCGTATAAAAACTAGAAAATGGCAAGATGAGGGTGGAAATGATAGATATTCAACCGAAATTCAGTGTACAGATTTTACGTTTTTAACTACTAAAGGCGAAAGTGGTAACACACAAGCCAACCAGCCACAAGAGCAAAAACAGCAACAACCAACACAAAGTACGCAACCGCGTCAAGAGCCTATTACACCCAAACCGGAAGTGGATATGCCAAAAGACGATTTACCATTTTAAACGCTTTTAATACAAACGATCATTGGACATAGAACCTCCCAGTTTTTTATCATTAATTATTTCAGTCGATTATTCCCTACTATTTGGAACAGTCTTATTATTTGTTTTGCTTCTTTGTTCGGCATTAGTTTCAGGAGCTGAAGTCGCCCTATTTTCATTAACTAGATCGGATATTGAAGATGAAACGGAACCAAATACTACAGCGCTTAATATTATTATCAAATTACTAGAGCGACCTAAAAAATTGCTAGCAACTATTCTAGTGGCTAATAATTTCATTAATATCGGTATCGTTATTCTCTTTGCTTTTTTAGGGGAAACTCTATTTCAGGGTATAGCTTCACCAATTTTAAAGTTTCTATTAAAAGTTGTTGTTGTAACCTTTTTAATACTACTTTTTGGAGAAATTTTACCTAAAATTTATGCCAGTAGAAACCGGATGAAGTTTTCTGTATTAATGGCATATCCTTTACGGGTTTTAGATATTGTTTTTTCACCATTAAGCTTGCCAATGCGCAGCATAACTTTAGGAATTCATCATAAGTTAGGGAAACAAAAATCTAATTTAAGTGTCGATCAATTATCTCAAGCATTAGAACTTACCAGCGAAGCCGATACCACGCAAGAAGAGCAGAAAATATTAAAAGGTATCGTTTCTTTTGGAAATACGGATACCAAACAAGTTATGCGCCCGCGGATAGATATTTTTGCTTTAAACATTAATTTAAAGTATTTGGAGATTATTCCAGAAATTGTGGATAACGGCTATTCTAGAATTCCCGTTTATGAAGAAAACATCGATAAAATAAAAGGAATTCTATATGTAAAAGATCTGTTGCCTTATATAGATAGAAAGCAATTTGATTGGACAACCTTATTACGTGAGCCATTTTTTGTTCCAGAGAATAAAAAACTGGATGATTTAATGGTGGAATTTCAAGAAAAGAAAGTCCATTTAGCGGTTGTTGTAGATGAATATGGCGGAACTTCCGGACTGATTTCTTTAGAAGATATTATTGAAGAAATTGTAGGTGATATTAGCGATGAGTTTGATGATGAAGATTTGATTTATTCCAAATTAGACAATAATAACTATGTTTTTGAAGGGAAAACAGCTTTAAAGGATTTTTATAAAATCATTAAATTAGAAGATGATAGTTTATTTGAATCAGGGAAAGGTGATGCTGAAACTTTAGCAGGATTTATTCTAGAGTTTTCTAAAAGCTTTCCGAAGAAAGGCGCTAAAATATTTTTTGATAATTACGTTTTTATAATTGAAGCCTTGGATAATAAACGGATTACACGTGTAAAGGTGACAATACCTTAAAATAGGTCGTAAAAAAACAGTTATATTATCTTTTATTAAATCGAATTGCATGAAATTTAAAAGCTTATCAATTATATTCCTAACCTTATTATTGACTGCCTGTGGCAACGACACTATGCCAAAACCTGCAGCACATTTACGGTTAGAATACCCAAAGGCGGAGTATAAAAAAATGGAAGCAGGTTTTCCGTTTACGTTTGAAAAAAATGAGTTAGCTACTCAATTTAAAGCCCGATCTATATCTAATGATTCGGGAAGTTATGGTATTGATATCAAGTATCCATCTTTAAAGGGAACCATATATTTAACATACAAGCCCATAAATAATAGTAAAGAACGTTTAACAACTTTGCTAAGAGATGCTCAAGGTTTTACTCAAGAACACACTGTTAAAGCAGATGCGATTGTAGAACAACTTTATGCTAACAAAGATCGAAGCGTTTATGGTATGTTTTATGAAGTAGGTGGGAATGCCGCTTCACAATCCCAGTTTTATGTGACCGATAGCATTAATCATTTTTTAACAGGTTCGCTTTACTTTTACGCAAAACCTAATTTCGACTCTATTCTGCCTGCTGCTAAATATTTACAAAAGGATATCCAGCAAATTATGGAAACGATTACTTGGAAATAAAGAAAGCCACTCAATAGAGTGGCTTTCTTGTTTTACAATATAATGTGTTTGATTAGGCTTTGGCCTTATTTTTATCCGCGCAACAAGCCATTTTACAGTCTTCAGCGCATTCTGTTTTTTCCGCTTCTGTTTTATCAGCACAACAAGCTTTTTTACAATCTTTATCGCAAGTTTTCATATCGGCATCAAAACTATCAACCGTTTTCATGTCTTTTACAGAATAGATTTCTCCAGATTTTTTAACAGCTTCTTCTAAAGATGTTGCGTTTACTTTGGCTTCATCATATTCTACCATAGCTAAACGGGTATCAAAATCAACTTTAGCCGATTTTACACCATCCATTCTTGCCATTTTCTTTTCAATTGTTTTAGCACATCCCATAGCACATGTCATACCTTCAATGGTAAATTCTGCTTTAGCATAAGTCGCATTTGGATCTAATTCTGCTTTAGTAACTTCTGGAGTCGGTGTTGTTTCAACGTTTACTACCTCCGGTGTTGTTTCATTTTTACAACTTGCAAATACTAAAATTAATACAACAAGCGTCATTATGTTTTTTAAGCTCTTCATTTTAAATCGTTTATTAAGTTCTTTACAAATTTACTAAATATTGCCATTTATTGCATTTAAAACTCCAATTTTGTGCCTTTAACTATTTTACATGAAGGAAATTAATAGCAAGTGGTTATATTTGGTGGTGCTTTCCATGATTTGGGGAACATCGTTTATTCTTATTAAAAAATCACTTTTAGGGCTAACACCATATCAATTAGGTGCTTTACGAACTATTATCACGGGATTTTTTCTGTTAGCTGTCGGTTTTAATAAGCTTAAAACGATTGATAAGCGACAATGGAAATGGATTGGGCTTTCAGGTTTATTAGGGTCTTTCTTTCCAGCTTTTCTATTTGCTATCGCCGAAACGGAAATAGATAGTGCTGTGGCTTCCATATTAAATTCATTAGTGCCTTTGAATACTATTTTACTAGGTTTTGCTGTTTTTCGAATTGCTTCAACTAAACGTCAAGTTTTAGGTGTAATTGTCGGTTTTGTAGGGACGGCCATTCTTATTTTGAAAGGAGCAGAGTTAAATCCGGAGCAAAACTATTTGTATGCTGGTTTTATTATTATTTCAACAGTTATGTATGCTGCTAATGTGAATATTATTAAGCGGTACTTACAAGATGTAAAGCCTTTGGCTATTGCTGCGGGAAACTATGCTGTAATTAGTATACCAGCACTGATTGTTTTGTTTTTCTCCGATTTCTTTACCTCAGAAACGTTTGAGAACCCAAACTTGAAAATGGCCATGGTTTATGTAACAATTTTAGCCTTTTTTGGAACTGCTTTGGCAAAAGTACTGTTTGCTAAATTGGTGCAAATGTCTACACCTGTGTTCGCATCCTCTGTAACCTTTTTAATGCCTGTTATTGCCTTGTTTTGGGGAGTTTTAGATGGAGAAGGATTTAGTTTGTTGCAAGGATTTGGATCGTTTATTATTTTAATAGGTGTTTACTTATCTCATAAGCGTAAAAAATAAAAGCCCGAAGTTTCCTTCAGGCTTTTAAGTATCTAATCGATTTTATTTATTTGAAATCAGCATCCGAAACACCTTCGTTTACCTTCATTTCTTTTACGATTAAATCAATAGATTGTGGTCCCATTGATTGAGATATTTTGAATGGAAACTTAACGCCTTTAACTTCTTTGTAATCGCCAAATAATGTAGACGATTGTCCGTTTTCTGAAGTTTTAGTTTCTTTGATTTTTAAGCCTGTTTCAACACTGTAATAAATAGATGTTTCTTCGTCGACTTTAATCTTATAAGCATTTGCACCGTCAACCTTTTCGATTTTCTCAAGAGTAACACCGCTATTTAAGTAGTTTAATTCTGGAATAGGAGATGAATTAACTTGTGCTGCTTTAACTTGCTCTTCAGTCATCTCGGTACGTGTACCTTGCACAATTGAATAACCCGCATCACCATTTAATACTTGGATTTGTTGCGTTTGTCCCATTGCACTAACTTGTTGTTTAGATTGGTTTTTAGTAGAATTTTTCATTTCTAAATTAACCACAACACCCGGTTGCACTTCCGCTTCCGCAGAATAATAAACAGTTTTCACTTTGTTTACAGCATCTGAACCACCAACAGCATTAATATAGTTGTTAAGCACTTTGCTTGCATCCATATCAGCTGGCATTTCAATACTTGTTTCAGGCTTTTCAGTTAAGTCAGCAAATTTGCTGTAATAACGAATAGGTAAACCTACTTTTTCTAGGTTTTCTAACACTTCGCTACCATTTCCAACTACAATTATACGCGCATTCGCTGGGCGCATAAATTTGTTTGCAGCAGCCTGAACGTCTTTAATTGTTACGTCGTTTATTCTTTGAAGATATGTTTCGTAAAAATCCTTTGGTAAATTATTTAGTTTAATGTTCAGTGCATAGCTCGCAATAGTTTGCGGACGCTCTAGAGCCATTACAAAGTTACCCGTATATTTTGCTTTTACATTACGTAATACTTCAGCATCAACTGGCTCGTTATTAATACGTTTAATTTCTTTTAAAGTTTCAACAACAGAACTGTCTGTTACCGCATTTCTTACTTTAGCTGTTGTACTAAAACGAGACATACCGTAACGGTTAGCGCCAACATTAGAATAAGAACCGTACGTATAACCATTCTTTTCACGAAGATTTAAAAATAAATAACCTTCACCGCCACCACCAAGGATTTCGTTTGCTATTAACGCTGAAAAATAATCTGGATCGTTCATTTTTAACGATACATTATTTGTTACAGAAATATTGGATTGTGTAGCACCAGGTACATCAATAAAGTTAATTTGTGGTACTGGTAAACTTTCAGCTGGCTTTGGAATCGTAGACGATACACTAGCGCCAGTTTCCCATTTCTTAAAGTATTTTTTTACTTGCTTTTCAACAGTTTTAAAATCTACATCACCAATAACCACTAAATACGCTTCATTAGGATTCATGTATTGTTGGTAGTAAGCTTTGATGTTGTTGAAAGAAATGTTTTTAAGCGTTTCTTCCGTTGTAAACTCACCATAGGGATGTGTTTTTCCGTAAGATAAAGCACTACCAACACGACTTGCAATAGCGTCTGGGTTTTTGTCGCTGTTTTTTAAACTTTCAATAAGTTTATTTCTTTCAGCTTCAAATTCTTCTTCCACTAATAATGGATTCATAACGGCATCCGCCATTAATTCCAAAATACGCTCCGAGTATTTAGATAACGAACTTGCATAACCGCTACCGAAACCTAAATTAAGGCTAGCGCCTAAAAAGTCAATTTCTTCATTAAATGCATCTTTAGGAATAGATGTTGTTCCGTTTCCTAGCATAGCACCTAATACACTTGTTACACCAGCGATATCACCTTCAAAAATTGGGCTGTTATCTATACGTAAAGAATAGGAAACGCGCGGTAGTTTGTGGTTTTCTACAACTAATACTTTTAGGCCGTTTTTTAATTGAAATTCGCCAGGCTCCTCCAAAATTATTTTTGGTGCAGGTCCTGCTTTTGGTTGCTTTGATCGGTCTATCTGAGCCGAAACACTAAAAGCTATAAAAAATAGGACAACAAAAGCAGATAGTTTTGTTTTTATATTATATGTATTCATCTTATTGATCATCTTTTTTTGGTAAATATTCTATTTCTACGCGCTGATTAGTATTTAAATACTTTTTAGCCACGTTTTGTATATCTTCTCTTGTAATAGAACGGTAAATCTCTATTTCTTTATTAATCAAATTAACATCGCCATATAATAAATAGTAAGAGGCTAATGATTCTGCAATTCCAGCAATACTAGCATTTGCATTTACAAACTGATTTTCAAATTGATTTTGAAGCTTCTGGTAATCGCGTTCTGAAATTAATTCGTTTTGAAGGTTTACAATTTCTTCATCCATTTCAGATAGAATTGTTTGAAGTGGTACATCACCTAGTGGTAAAGCAAACAAAGCAAAAATATTGTAATCAACTTGTGCTAAGTTTATAGCTTGTACTGTAAGCGCTTGTTTTTGGTTGTCTACTAATTTCTTGTATAAAACTGAACTCTTACCGCCACTTAAATAGGTTGAAATCATATCCAAAATACGAGCGTCTTTAGTTGCCATTCCAGGTGCTCTGTATGCAGCAATAATTGCAGGTGTTTGAATGTTCTTATCATAGGTGGTTGCTTTAATAGTTTCAGTAATTGGCTCTTCCATAGGGAAATCACGAACTACAGCTGGACCTTTTTTAACAGCACCGAAATAATCTTTAACTAAAGATTTTGTTTTTGCCACATCAATATCACCAGCAATAACTAATACAGCGTTATTAGGAACGTAGTATTTGTTGAAAAATGCCATAAACTCCTCAAGAGTTGCAGCATCTAAATGTTCCATTTCACCAATAAGCGATCCGTTGTAAGGGTGCAATGTAAATAAGTTTTCGCCAATAGAATTTAGTAAGTTTCCATAAGGTCTGTTGTCAAGACTTTGACGTTTTTCCTCTTTTACCACTTCATTTTGCGTGTCTACACCAACTTGATCAATAACAGGGTGTAGCATACGTTCAGATTCTAACCATAAGCCTAACTCTAATTTATTAGAAGGAAATACTTCATAATAATAGGTTCTGTCTTGCATTGTGTTGGCATTAAATGTTCCGCCGTTTGCAGGAATAATTTTCATGAATTCACCACGACCAATATTCTCTGACCCTTCAAATAATAGGTGTTCAAAAAAGTGAGCGAAACCAGTACGACTTCTATCACCGTCTTTTCCACCTACATCATACATTACCGAAGTAGATACTACTGGTGCTGTATTGTCTTGATGAAGAATAACGTGCAATCCATTATCTAAATCAAATTCTTCAAATTTCACTTCTTGAGCGTTACTAGCTATTAAGGCTAGTAAACATGCAGAAAAAGTTAATAATCCTTTTTTCATATGTGTTTGTTTTTGTTAAATGACATAATATATGTCTATGTTGTAATGAAAATGTTACAGTTTTTCAAAAATAAGAAATACTTAGCGCTTTCCTGCTGATTGCTAAAAAAACATAAACAAATTATTTATTGACATAAATTTTCACGAAATTTAAGAACCACTAAAAACAATGATATATGAAGAATTTAATATTACCGGTTCGTTTTGGTTTGATAACGAGTATAGTACTTATCGCCTATTTTTTACTATTAGCACTTATTGATAAGCATACAAATCCAGTTTTTAGCTTTTTAAATGCTTTTATTACGGCTTTTGGGATTTTTGAAACGGTACGTTACTATAAATTAGAGCAAGGTGATAAATATACTTATACGGGTGGGTTTATGGCCGCTTTGACAACGGGAATTATGGCAACAGTTATTTTTACAATATTTTTTTTAGTTTATATTACAGAAATTAATAGTGATTTTTTACCGCAGCTTTTAGAAGTTGTTAATGTTGGAACACCTGTAAGTATTGGTGTAATAACGGTTGTAGTTGGAATTATGGGAATTGCAACAACCGTTATCTCGGCATTTACAGTTATGCAGTATTATAAAAAAAGTTGGAATGTTTCTTAAAATAAGTAAAAGGTTTGTAGTTTAATTATTTAGAAGTATATTTGCATCCGCTTTCCGTGAGGTTAGCAAATTTATAAACTAATTTAATAAAAACGTTACGCTATGTACGCAATTGTAGAGATAGCAGGGCATCAATTCAAAGTTGAAAAAGACCAAAAAGTTTTTGTTAATCGTTTAGCAACAGAAGAAGGTAAGGAAGTTTCTTTCGATAACGTTCTTTTAATTGCAGATGGTGACAATATAACTGTAGGCGCCCCAGCTATAAACGGAGCTCTAGTAGGAGCAAAAGTTTTAAAGCACCTTAAAGGTGATAAAGTAATCGTTTTCAAAAAGAAAAGACGTAAAGGTTACCGTGTCAAAAATGGACACAGACAAGCTTTAACTGAAATCGTAATTGAAAGCATTGTAGCTTCGGGATCAAAGCCTGTTGCTAAAACTGAAAAAGCTAAACCAGCTGAAAAAGCTGCTCCAGCTAAAAAGGAAGCGCCAAAAGCGGAAGCTAAAAAGGCTGCTCCTAAAAAATCAACCGCAAAAGCAGACGATTTAAAGAAAATTGAAGGTGCTGGACCAAAAGCTGCAGAAGCTTTGGTAAATGCAGGATTTGAAACTTTTGCTAAAATAGCTAAAGCGACACCTGAAGCATTAAGCACTGTGTTATCAGATGCAAGTTCAAGATTAGCTCACATTGTGACTGACACTTGGCCAAAACAAGCAGCTTTAGCTGCTGATGGTAAGTGGGATGAACTTAAAGAATTACAAGATAAATTAGACGGCGGAATCGAAAAATAATTTCGTTTTTATTAATAAATAAAACCTTAAGACAATGGCTCACAAAAAAGGAGTTGGTAGTTCTAAAAACGGTAGAGAATCAGAATCAAAACGCCTAGGTGTTAAGATTTTTGGTGGACAAGCTGCTATTGCTGGAAATATCATCGTAAGACAAAGAGGCAATACACATCACCCAGGTGAAAATGTGTATGGCGGAAAAGATCACACGTTACATGCTCAAGTAGACGGACTTGTGAAATTTACAAAGAAAAAAGATAACAAATCTTATGTTTCTATTGAACCTTTCGAGGCTTAAGAAACAGATTCTTTGATATATTAAAACCCTTTCTGGCAACAGAGAGGGTTTTTTATTTGGCCATAATCTCGTTTATAATCTTCACGTGATGATTTGTATGTAATTCTAAAAAACGATAAATCTTTGGTTTGTTAATGTCTCCAAACATGGGATGCTTAAAAAACGCATTTTTATCTAAATCAGGTAGGGCTTTAATAAGTATTTTAGATTGCTCCAGTTGATTTATAAGGTCTTCTTCTAAAATTATTTCGGGCGGTTTTACATTTTTTGGTGCTTGTGCTTTTCCCCTTGGAAAAAAGCCTAAAGAGAAAAATAATTTCCCTAAAAAACTGAAATTATTTTTATATAAAGAAGAATCTGAAGTCTGAAGGGTTTTAATTACCCCATTAATTACCTTAAAGCTATGATCTATATGCCATGCAACATTTGCTTTGGAAACTTTTGAGTTTGCCATATCGCGGTTTTCAATATTATTTTCTAAAATATTTATTAAATTATCTATTTTTTGTGAACTCATAAATGACGTTTTAAGTAAACCAAGTTACGATTTTAGAATTATTGTAGGTGTGTATTGATATGAGGTTTTTATTTAAAAAAGAACCTTTTTTTTAAAGACTTCTCAGTCCGGATGCTTCGGGATAAAACCTGTGAGGTCTGGATCAAAATTGTTTATTTAGAGATATGCTCGTGATAGGGATTACTCATGTATTTCTACTTTAATAAATAAGAAATCGTGAATGCTGTGCATTTGTAACGACATCCTTTTTTGAGGCAGGATAAAAAGATATAGTGGAAGGCGTGTTGCTACGTAGCTTTTGTGAAGTGGCAATTGCCCAAAAAAAATCCCAAACATTGCTGCTTGGGATTTTTAATATGAGATTCCTGCCTTCGCAGGAATTTGTTAGTATCTGTAGTATTCCGGCTTATAAGGACCAGCAACATCAACACCAATATATTTGGCTTGATCTTCTTTAAGTTCCGTAAGCTCCACGCCAATTTTTTCTAGGTGCAATTTAGCTACTTTTTCGTCTAAATGCTTTGGTAACATATACACATCGTTTTCGTAAGCGTCTTTGTTTTTCCAAAGTTCAATTTGCGCCAACGTCTGGTTTGTAAAAGAGTTACTCATTACAAAACTTGGGTGACCTGTTGCACAACCTAAATTAACTAAACGACCTTGCGCTAAAAGAATAACGTCTTTTCCGTTTATAGTATATTTGTCAACTTGTGGTTTGATAACGTCTTTGGTATTACCATGGTTTTTGTTTAACCAAGCCATATCGATTTCATTATCAAAGTGTCCGATGTTACATACAATTGTTTTGTCTTTCATAGCTTCAAAATGTTCGCTACGAACGATATCTTTATTTCCTGTTGTAGTAATAACAATATCTGCATTAGCAACAACCGTTTCTAGTTTCTTAACTTCAAAACCGTCCATGGCCGCTTGAAGCGCACATATAGGATCGATTTCTGTAACGGTTACAATGCTTCCAGCACCTTTAAAAGAAGCAGCAGTACCTTTACCAACATCGCCGTAACCACAAACAACAACGCGTTTTCCAGCTAACATAATATCTGTTGCACGACGAACGGCATCAACTGCACTTTCTTTACAACCGTATTTATTATCGAATTTCGATTTAGTAACCGAATCATTCACATTAATGGCAGGCATTGGTAATGTTCCAGCTTTTACACGCTCGTATAAACGGTGAACACCGGTAGTCGTTTCTTCAGAAAGACCATTAATTCCAGCAGCTAATTCTGGGTATCTATCTAAAACCATATTGGTTAAATCGCCACCATCATCTAAAATCATGTTTAAAGGTTTGCGGTCTTCGCCAAAAAATAAGGTTTGTTCAATACACCAATCAAACTCTTCTTCGGTCATGTCTTTCCATGCGTACACAGCCGTTCCTGCTTCTGCAATAGCTGCAGCAGCCTGATCTTGTGTCGAGAAAATATTACAAGAACTCCAAGTAACTTCTGCGCCTAAAGCTTGTAGTGTTTCAATTAAAACAGCCGTTTGGATAGTCATATGTAAACATCCTGCAATACGTGCACCTTTCAATGGTTGTTCGTTTTTGTACTCTTCACGAAGACTCATTAGTCCTGGCATTTCTGCTTCGGCTAAATTCATCTCTTTTCTTCCCCAAGCCGCAAGCGACATATCTTTTACCTTATTCGGTATATAAGTAACAGTTTTTGTAGTCATAATAATTTTTTTCTAATTTTTTTAAAGTCTAACAACTTTGGCAATAGGACATAAAATAGTTAAATTCGCTTGTCATAATTGTCAAACCTGCCTTAAGCATTGCAAAGATAACTAATAACTTTTAGAAAATTAAATGCCGCTTTATAAAACCCTTAATCCCAACTCACAAACTACTGTTAAAATCTGGAAGATAGAGGAGTCGTATGATGACTTGATTCAGCCTATTAGTCTAAAACCAGAAAGTTTAAAGCGTGTTTTAGGTATGAAAAGTGAACTGCACCAGCGTGGATTTTTAAGTGTTAGGCATTTGCTAGCGGAGTTTGGTTATACGGATTCCGATTTGTTTTATGATGAAAATGGGAAACCACATTTAAAAGACGGAAAGCATATTTCCATTACGCATTCTTTTACGTTTTCAGGGGTTGTTGTTAGTGATTGTGAAGTTGGTATTGACATTGAAAAGCAGCGCGATAAAATTGGTGTTATTGCCCATAAATTCATGGATTATGAAAGTCAGTATTTGAATACTGATTGTACAGATTATATTAGAAAACTAACCGTTATTTGGTGTGTTAAAGAATCGCTTTATAAATTATTTGCCACACCAGGTTTAAGCTTTTTACAGCATACTTTAGTCATTCCGTTTGAAATAGAAGACTGTGAAACTATTGCTTGGATAGATTACAACAATAGAAAATATGATTATCAAACAACGTTTTTAGAATTCGAAGGTTTTACATGCGCTTTTGCCTTACCAAAGTCCTAATGAAAGCGGTTTATAAAAATATAACTCAGTCTTTTTCTAATAATGAAAAATTATTAGCCGTTTTAATCGATCCCGATAAAATGGATTTAAGTCATGTGCCTGGTTTTATTAAGAAAGCAAACCTATCTATTGCCACACATATATTTGTAGGCGGAAGTGAAGTCGAAGAACAGCTCACGGATAAGTTAGTACAAGAAATTAAGAAACACACAAAGTTACCAATCGTTTTATTTCCTGGTGATGTCTCTCAAATAACGAACCATGCAGATGCTATTTTATTTTTATCATTAATTTCTGGAAGAAATCCTGATTATTTAATAGGTAAGCATGTACAAGCGGTTTCCAAATTGAAAAACTCTACGATGGAAATTATTCCAACAGGTTATTTGCTCATTGAAAATGGGAAACAAACGGGGGTACAGCGTGTAACAGAAACGAAGCCGCTACAAAATGAAAATATTCAATTGATTGCTGATACTGCCAAAGCTGGCGAATTACTCGGTATGAAATTAATTTATTTAGAAGCGGGTAGTGGTGCTTTAAAACCTGTTTCTTCAGAAATAATAAACGCGGTAAAAACAGATGTTAATTTACCAATAATTGTCGGCGGCGGTATTCGAAGTGTAAAACAAATGAAACAAGCTTATCAAGCTGGAGCCGATATGGTCGTGATAGGAACCGCTTTTGAAGATGATGAAACGTTTTTTCAAGAACTTCAAAATTGATTGTGGCACCTCGAGCAGAGTTTAGAGATAGAAAAACTAAAATAATAATAATTACAAAATAGATCACCGCTTTTGCGACAAGACAAATAAATATGAAAATATCAGTAGAATTAACCTTAACGCCATTGCATGATGACTATGAACCAGCCATCATTCATTTTATTAAAAAATTACGAGCGTCAGATTTAACCGTTCTTGAAAACCCTTTAAGCACACAAGTTTATGGCGATTATGATGCAGTTATGCATTTACTAACTGTAGAAATTAAAGAAGCTTTTCAACTTATTGAGCGTGGTTTGCTTCATATGAAAATTGCAAAATCGGACAGACAGGATTATGAACCTCATTTTTGATTATTTATTCGGTCAGTACAGTACGTACGATACTTTAGATATTGTTTTAGAAATCATAGCCGTTATTTTCGGTTTTATGTCGGTTTGGTACTCTAAACAGAATCATATTTTTGTTTTTCCCACAGGTATTATTAGCACAGCTATTTTTGTATATCTATTGTTAAAATGGGGCTTACTTGGCGATATGATGATTAATATCTACTATTTTACCATGAGTATTTATGGTTGGTATATTTGGACGCGAAAAGTGGATGACACACATGAAACGCCTATTACTTTAACCACTAAAAAAGATAGACAAATTTCAGTTGGTATTTTTATTGCTGCCATTATTGCTGTCATTATAATCTATACGATTTTTGATAAATGGTCAGGATTTGTGTCTTATGTAGATATTTTAACAACAGCCATATTTTTCGTCGGTATGTGGCTTATGGCCAAGCGAAAAGTAGAGAACTGGATTTTCTGGATTATAGGCGATATTATTTCAGTGCCTTTATATTTTTATAAAGGATTTACCTTTACAAGCCTGCAGTATTTAGGCTTTACAGTTTTAGCAATTTATGGTTATATAGCATGGAAAAAACACTTAAACAAAGAGACAGTAATTGCTTGAAAATTGTTTTGTTTGGCCCGGAATCGACGGGAAAAACCGTTTTAGCTAAAAAACTAGCTGCTCATTATAATACGCTTTGGGTGCCTGAATTTTCAA
This sequence comes from Bizionia argentinensis JUB59, assembly GCF_000224335.1. Classification (GTDB taxonomy): domain Bacteria; phylum Bacteroidota; class Bacteroidia; order Flavobacteriales; family Flavobacteriaceae; genus Algorimicrobium; species Algorimicrobium argentinense. The sequence goes on from NZ_AFXZ01000067.1 coordinate 180,453, forward strand.
GAATTTATGCCGAAAAGAAGGCGCAAAAGAATGAGGTTCTAACCCAAGATGATGTATTGCCAATAGCAGAAGGTCAGATGGCATTGGAAAATAAATTGACTTTAGAAGCCAATAAGTTACTAATTTGCGATACCGATCTATTAGAAACAAAAGTTTATGGTGAAGCTTATTATCAGGGTTTTACTTCGGAAGCATTAGATAGATTTGCATCGGAAAATTACTATAATCTTTATTTTTTGACTAATATTGATCTTCCTTGGGAATCTGACGGCATTCGCGATAAACCACATGAACGAGAATCGATGTTTCGAGCGTTCCAAAACGCTTTGGAATCACATAAAAAACCCTATGTCTTATTAGAAGGAGATATGACTAATCGTTTTATAACTGCCGTATCGCATATTGATGAATTATTAAAAAAATAACGCATGACTTTTTCCGAAAAAGACATAGAGCAAATACAGCTTAAAGGTTTAAAAGTAGAACAGGTTAATCAGCAATTAAAAAAATTTGTTACCGGTTTACCATTTTCAAATTTGGTTGCTGCCGCGACTGTTAATCATGGTGTTTTACGCCTTGACGTTACTGAAATTGATGAAATAATTTCATTATTTAATAAAAAGAAAGATCATTTTAATATTATAAAATTTGTTCCAGCTTCCGGCGCTGCTACACGTATGTTTAAGTTTTTATTTCAGTTTTTGGAGGAGTATGATCCAGCTGAAGAAACTATCAATTCCTATTTAAACAACCGTGACGCAAAAGATTTGCATATTTTCTTCGTTGGATTAGAGAAATTTCCTTTTTACCATGAGGTTATGGAACTTTTAAATAAAACCTATCCTGAATTTTCAGAACTTGATGTCAGTTATCGAACGCAGTTATTTGTAAAGGCAATGCTGGATAAAGATGGCTTAAATTATAGTGATTTCCCCAAAGGGCTTTTACCTTTTCATGAGTATAAAAATCAAATTGTGTCAACCGCTTTTGAAGAGCATTTGTTTGAATCTGCTTTGTACGCATCCTGTAATAAACAAGCTAAATTACATTTCACGATTTCTGAAATTCATAAAGATAAATTTAGTCAAGAGTTTGAGAGAATTGAAGATAAAGTTGAGCGTAAAACAAACTCACAATTTGATATTACGTACTCTTACCAAAAAGCGAGTACGGATACTATTGCGGTAACGATGGAAAATAAACCTTTCCGTTTGGAAAATGGTGAATTGCTATTTCGCCCATCCGGTCATGGTGCATTAATTGAAAATTTAAACGATTTAGATGCCGATATCATTTTTATCAAAAACATTGATAATGTCGTCGTTTATAAATACAAGGAAGAGGTAGCTAAAAACAAAAAGATTTTAGGAGGCATTCTTATAACACTTCAACAACAGGCATTTCAATATTTAAATAAAATTGAAGCAGGTAATTTAAGCCATAAAGAAATTATAATTATTGCCGAATTCTTATCACGTAAATTACAAGTGAATATTTCATCAGAATTTGAAAAATATGCCAAAAAGTATCAGATTGAATACCTTCACGATAAATTAAATAGACCAATTCGCGTGTGTGGAATGGTTAAAAATGAGGGAGAACCTGGTGGTGGTCCATTTTGGGTTAAAGATGAAGCCGGTACAGTTTCACTTCAAATTGTAGAGTCGGCACAAATTAATCAAAAGGATAAGGAGCAAAAAAGTATATTAAAAAGCGCAACTCATTTTAATCCTGTCGACTTGGTTTGTGGTGTTAAAGATTATAAAGGAAATAAATTCGATCTGACTGAATTCGTTGACCATAATACGGCATTTATATCTAAAAAAACGCGTTTAGGAAAAGAGTTGAAAGCTCTAGAGATTCCAGGTTTATGGAATGGTAGTATGGCGAATTGGAATACTATTTTTGTTGAAGTACCGCTAATTACTTTTAACCCTGTTAAAACGGTTAACGATTTACTAAAATCACCGCACCAAATAAAATAATATGTTTGATGCCGCCTTTCTTATAACGGAATTATCATTTAAAGCAACTAGAAGCTCGGGTGCTGGCGGTCAGCATGTGAATAAAACGTCCTCTAAAGTAGTTTTGAATTGGGATTTACCAAATTCACAAGTCTTTTCAGAAAGACAAAAAGAACGCCTTCAAAAAAGCTTACGTAATCGTTTAACAATGGAAGGTGTTTTAATTTTAAGTAGCGAAGAAAGTCGGAGTCAGCATAAGAATAAAGACTTGGTTATCAAACGCTTTTTAGAATTGATTAGGCAAGGACTTATTGTGCCTAAAAAACGAAGACCAACAAAAGTTCCAAGATCTGTAAAGCTCAAACGACTTTCCAATAAGAAAAAGCAAGCGGATAAAAAGACGAATAGGAAACCACCTGAAATATAGCTGATGGTTTTTAGCCACTATTTTATATACTGCTTTTGATAAAACAAATATTCTTCATTCGTGTTTTTTAAACCGAAAAACTAGACTACCTTTGCGGCGTTCTCATAAAGGGGTGCCCAAAACGGCTGAGATCATACCCATTGAACCTAGAACAGATAATGCTGTTTAGGAAAAACACAAACTTTTGTGATGTTGTACTTTGTAATAAAGTGTAGCAGCAAAAACAATTAATTTTAATCAGAATAATCACCTCTTTTTATTCGCTAAATTTATTTATCGGATGAAATTTTTATTCAACAACGCGTCAATTTTTCGCTGGCAACATTTTCAAAAAGTAAGTTTACTCTCCATTTTTTTAACGTCTTCAATTGTTGGTTTTGCACAAGAAAAACTAAAGGATTCCACAAAGCTGGAAACTTTAGACGAGGTTTTAGTGCGCGCAGTACGTGTGAAGGCAGATTCACCTATTACACATTCCAATCTTTCAAAAGAAGATATTCAAGAACGTAATTTAGGGCAAGATATTCCTATTTTATTAAACTTTTTACCATCTGTTGTAACCACTACAGATGCTGGTGCAGGCGTTGGTTATACTGGTATTCGGGTGCGTGGAATTAATGCACAATCTACCAATGTAACCATTAATGGTATCCCTTATAACGATTCGGAATCGCTAGGGACGTTTTGGGTTAATTTAAACGACTTTGCTTCATCAGTTGAAAGTTTACAGTTACAACGAGGTGTAGGAACATCAACCAACGGTTCTGGAGCTTTTGGCGCGAGTGTTAATGTGCTAACGGATGCGGTTTCAAAAGAGGCATATGGCGAGTTATCTAACTCTTTTGGGAGTTTTAATACACGTAAACATACCATGAAATTTAGTACAGGTTTACTGGATGATCGTATTGAATTTGCTGGACGTTTATCGAATATTAAATCGGATGGTTATATTGATCGCGCCACATCTAATTTAAAATCCTATTTCCTACAAGGATCTTATAAAACCGACAATACCTTAATAAAAGCAATTACATTTTCTGGTAAAGAAGTCACATACCAATCATGGAATGGTTTGGAAGATAAGGACAAATTAAAAAATGATAGAACCTATAACACCGCTGGAGAATACACCGATGAAAATGGCGATATCCAGTTTTATGAAAATGAAGTAGACGATTATCAGCAAGACCATTATCAGTTGCACTGGAATCAACGTTTTGATAATAATTGGTCTACCAATATGGCTCTAAATTATACAGCCGGTCATGGTTATTTCGAGCAATATAAGGAAGACGCCTCTTTTGCCGATTATGGACTTAATGATGTAACCATTGGTAGTGAAACCATTTTGGAAACGGATTTGGTTCGCCGCCGTTGGTTAGATAATAATTTCTATGTTGTAAATGCCAATGCCAATTATAAAAAGAATGCTGCTGATTTGCTTTTTGGAGGTTCTTATAGCTATTATAATGGCGATCATTTTGGTGAAATTATCTGGTCGCAATTTGCCAGTAATAGTATGAATACGGATCGTTATTACGATAATAAAGGGACTAAAACAGATATTAATTTCTTCGGAAAAGGAACTTTTAAGTTGAATGATAAAATGAGTCTGTTTGCCGACTTACAAATACGATTAGTTGATTATGAAATTAATGGAATAAACTCTTATATGACGCTACTTCAAGTAGACGAAAACTACACGTTTTTTAATCCGAAAGCAGGAATTAACTATAAGTTCAATGCTGAAAACAGCATGTATTTCTCGTATGCCCGTGCTAACCGTGAACCTAGTCGTGATGATTTTGAAAATAATGCAGACGTTAAGCCGGAACAGTTAAATGATTTCGAGTTAGGCTGGCGCCATGATAAGCAAGCATTCCGAATTAATGTCAATGCCTACTATATGTTGTATAATGAGCAGTTAATACTTACTGGAGACCTCGATCAGTCGGGCAGTCCTATTCGGACTAATAGTGGTGACAGTTACCGTTTAGGTTTGGAAATAGAAGCGGCTGTTCAGTTAGGTGAAAAATGGAGTTTACAGCCTAGTGTTACTTGGAGTTCCAATAAAAATAAGGAAACGATTACGGAAATTGATGGAAGCTTGGTGAATTTAGGACAAACGTCTATTTCGTTTTCACCAGAGTGGATTGCATCGAATGCGATAACATTTCAACCTATAAATAATTTACAGCTAACACTATTAAGTAAGTTTGTTGGCGATCAATTTATGAGTAACACGGAAGCAAAAGCATCTAAATTGGATAATTATTTTATAAATGATTTTAATATTAATTATGAAATTAAAACGAATCGTATTTTAAAATCTATCTTATTTTCAGGATTGGTGAATAACATATTTAATGTAAAATATGCCTCTAATGGTTTTTATTACACATATGATGATGATTATTCAAACCCACCTCAGGTAACCACAATTCATGGTGCTGGTTTTTACCCGCAATCAACAACTAATTTCTTGTTGGGAATGACTTTGAAGTTTTAGAATTCCTGCCTGTCGGCAGATAGGCGAAAACAGAGATCTCTATTTCTAGTAAGTCAACCGTCAGTTCTAGTGGAATCAAAAAGTTTTATATTTCATTAACATATTAGTTTGCAATAACACTTAAACTGACAATTTTCTAAACTCAAAAAACTGCTTGAAACTTATAATGGTTCCAAGCAGTTTTTGTTTGTAAGCTTTTTTAAGAAGAATAAATAAACTTCTAATTATTATAAACTCGAATAATGTTTCCAGTTTTTTCAACGTAATAACGCTTTAAACCATAACGTCCAGTTGTGCCCTCTTGAGGTTGGCCTGTTAGAATATCATAGGATTTAGCATCATCACAATTACAAGTCGCTATAACACCAGTAACGGTTAATTTTGAGCAATCACGGATAACGTGATTGGGATCAGTTAATTCAAAAGCACTATAATTATTTCCGCCTGCATAAAACACTACCACACCATTAATACCGTATGTGTTACTCAATATTATAAAGTTGTTAGGGAACTCCATATCGTTATACTGCGGTAAATTGGTGTTGATTAAAGAGCCTGTATCAAATTGATAATCTGGTATAAACTCATTTTGCCGTACGTTGTCATCATTTTTACTGCAAGACGTAAATATGAAAGTAATACAAGCGAGGAGCGATAGGTATTTTATAATTTTCATAACTGATTGTTTTTTAGGTGCAATTTACAACAAAAAGTGAAGTTCGTAAAACTTCGTTTCTTAACGTCTTTTGTAAGATTTCTATTCAAAAGGATTATGAGCAAGCTACTTATCATATTATTAACAATTCTTAAACTTATAGAAATCAAAAAAATTGTGTAGCTTTGTATTCATATCTCGTGGAAGCGGGATTTTTGTATGCTGAACAGATTTGGTGCTAGCTAATATTTGTTTTCAGCATTTTTTATTATTATTATAAATCATAAAATTATGAGTAAAATATCTTATTACACCGCCGAGGGGTTAAAGAAATTACGTGATGATCTGCGCCAATTAAAGGATGTTGAGCGCTCAAAAGCATCACAAGCTATTGGAGAAGCTAGAGATAAAGGAGATTTAAGTGAAAACGCTGAATATGATGCCGCCAAAGAAGCACAAGGTATGTTAGAAATGAGAATTTCGAAACTAGAAGGTGTTTTAGCTGGAGCACGCCTTATTGATGAATCGCAATTAGACCTAACGAAAGCTTTGGTGCTTTCTAAAGTGAGAATTAAAAACCAAACCAATGGTGTGGAAGTTATATATACATTGGTTGCCGATGGTGAAGCAGATTTAGCTTCAGGTAAAATATCGGTTAACTCTCCAATTGGAAAAGGTTTGCTAGGCAAATCGGTTGGCGATGTTGCCGAAGTGCACGTGCCAAGTGGGATCATTAAGTTTGATGTTCTAGAAATATCTAGATAAAATTCCTACGTCTACCTGTCAGTTAACATGAAAGTAGGTAAACTGAAAATTAGTGAAGCTAATCTGCTAATAAAGTAGAAATAGCCGCTGTTTTAACACACGATCTCCGGAAAAAAAGTATTCAATATACTAACAGCGACATGTTAATCCAACATGTCGCTGTTTTTTTATACCATAACCCTAACTTTATTTTGGTTCTTAAGCGTATTTCATTTACTTATAATTTGTAAAAATTTGGTATGGATGATTCTTTGCATGTCAGGAATCTTGTTATATTTACAGGTATATCAATAATAGAAGCTATGGCATCACTATTTACAAAAATTATTAATGGCGAAGTTCCGTGTTATAAAATTGCGGAAACAGACGATTATTTCGCATTTTTAGATATTAACCCCAATGCTAAAGGACATACACTCTGTATTCCTAAGCAGGAAGTAGATAAATTATTTGATTTAGATGAGGTAGGTTATCACGGTTTGATGGAGTTTTCCAGACAAATTGCATTGGCTATAGAAAAAGCAGTGCCTTGCAAACGTGTGGGAATGACAGTTATAGGATTGGAAGTACCACATGCACATGTGCATTTAATTCCACTAAACTCAATGGATGATGCTCGATTTATGACTAAAGAAACATTAACGGAACAAGATTTTGAAGCGGTTGCTGAAGCTATTCGAGCCCACTTATAAATTAGTAAGGTATATAGTTACAGCAATAGCAATTACTATAATTCCAACTAGAGTGCCAATGGCAATATAAGCAGATCTTTTTAGTTTTAAAGATGCTTTTTTAGGTTCAAATGCGCGTTGGTGATAATCAAAAACACGATCAATATCATCTGTCCAGTTTATGGGGTATATAGCTGTTTCACAGGTTTTACAAAATAACTGATGAGCAGTTTCACTAGTTAATGTTTTGTAAAAACGTGTGTCCTTAAATTTTTGCTTAAAAGTAAGTTGCAAACCATTAGTGTTATAACACTCTGGGCAGTTATTATTAATAGCAACTTCTTTAATAGTAATAAATTGATCGTCCATACTTAAATAGATTTAAAAACGATTTGCATGCTGGTTCCTTTATCAATTTCAGATTCAAGCACATGAATTTTACCATTATGGAATTCTTCTATAATACGCTTGGCTAACGATAAACCTAATCCCCAACCCCGTTTTTTAGTTGTAAATCCAGGTTCAAAGATACGTTTAAATTGCGTTCTAGAAAGCCCTTTTCCACTATCTATAATGGTTATTTTTACGTTGTCTTCTAATTGGGAGATCTGGATAATTAATTTGCCTTTTCCACGCATAGCATCTATAGCATTTTTCACTATATTTTCAATTGTCCAGCTGTACAGCTGCTTATTTAATTGGACATAAATAGGATTTTCAGGAACTGATATTTCAAATTGAATGAGTTTGGATGACCGTGTTTTTAAATAATCGTAAGACTCTAAAGTTTCGGCTACAATATCTGCTTTTTCTAATTTTGGCAAAGAACCAATTTTACTAAAGCGCTCGGTAATAGTTTGCAAGCGACTAATGTCTTTTTCTATTTCAGTTATATATTCAGGATTAACGTGTTCTATTTTTAAAATTTCCGTCCAACCAATTAAAGAGGATAATGGCGTACCAATTTGATGTGCAGTTTCCTTGGCCATACCAGACCATAATTTGTTTTGAGTGGCAATTTTTGTGCTTCGGTAAAAGAAATATGCAACCGCCCCAAATAATATGATAATGAGTAGGAGTGCGAGAGGATAATATTTTAGTTTAGTTATTAAGGGTGAGTTGCCATAATATAGATAACCATCATGTACTTTTTGATTCGTTTTGGGGTCAATATAAGAAAATTCAATAGGTACATTTTCAGCTGTTAATTGTTCTATTAGTTTTTTTGTACTCGTTTCATTTTTCAGGCTTTTATCTTCTATATTATTAGTTAATCCAACGGCTCCAGCTTTATCTACAACAATAATTTTGTTGTCATTTGCACTGATTAAAACACGGGCAACCATTGGGTTTACATCATCTTCTAACATGTTTTTTTGAAATTCAATTTGAGCATATGCCCAGATATCCATTTTCTGTCGTTGTTCTTCTTTAAAATATTGAAAGAACACAAAAGTGTTCCACAGAATAAGGGATATAATAACAAAACTGGCGGCAACAATAATCCAATGAGTAAGGTTTCGGTATTTATAAAAAAGCATAGGTATAGTTTGTAATGTCAATATAATGGAAATCTGTTAATAATATTGTGTGAGATGCCTAGCAAATCGTTTTTAGTTCATTCTTAGATTAATTACATTTGTACAAAATTATAAAGTACCCATGATTTCATACGAACCTAATCAGTTATCAACAGGCAAGTTGCATAGTTATTTGTTAAGTGCCGTAGCGCCAAGGCCTATAGCTTTTGCTAGTACGATTGATGCGGATGGAAATCCAAATTTATCGCCATTTAGTTTTTTTAATGTTTTTAGTGCAAATCCGCCGATTATGGTTTTTTCACCAGCACGTCGTGTTCGTGATAATACGACTAAACATACATTAGAAAATATATTAGCAACTAAAGAAGTCGTGATAAATGTGGTGAGTTTTGATATGGTTCAGCAAATGTCATTAAGTAGTACAGATTATCCTATAGGCGTAAATGAATTTGAAAAGGCTGGTTTTAATATGTTGAAATCGGATATTGTAAAACCATTTCGTGTTGCAGAATCGCCTGTTCAGTTTGAATGCAAGGTAAATGATATTATTCATCTTGGAACAGAAGGTGGCGCTGGAAATTTAATAATTTGCGAAGTTGTAAAATTACACATCGAAGAGGATGTTTTAGATGAAAATGATCAAATTAATCAAGAGAAATTGGATCTAGTATCTCGTGCTGGTGGAAGTTATTACAGCCGCGCTAAAAATGGCTTTTTTGAAATTCCGAAGCCATTAACAACATTAGGAATTGGTGTAGATGTTATGCCAGATCATGTAAAAAATAGCATGATTTTAACAGGGAACCAATTAGGTATGTTAGGTAATGTAGAGAAATTGCCAACAGCCGAAGCTGTAAAGGAATTTTTGGAAACGGTTAGTCAGAACCATCCAAATATTAAGGAAGCTTCACACAGAAATAAACATAAATTGGCACAAAACTATTTAAGCTTCGGCGATTTAGATAGTGCCTGGAAAATATTATTATCATAACACAGAAAATCAAATTTTAACAATGGAAGTACAAGGAAGAATTAAAGTTATTGGTGAAACTCAATCGTTTGGTAGCAATGGCTTTAGAAAAAGAGAAGTAGTCGTTACAACAGAAGAGCAGTACCCACAAACTATAATGGTTGAATTTGTTCAAGATAAAACGGATTTATTAAACAGCTATCAAGTAGGACAGCAAGTAAAAATAAATATTAACTTACGCGGTAGAGAATGGGTTAACCCACAAGGTGAAACTAAATATTTTAACTCTATTCAGGGATGGCGTATTGAAGTAGCTCAAGCAGATGCTTCAAGTCCAGAAATGCCACCTGTTCCACCAGCACAAGCTTTTGAGCCTGCTAGCGATTTGAACGAAGAAGATAACGACGATTTACCATTTTAATTAGTGACTAATCACGTATAATAAACCTCAACGTTTTACTGCGTTGAGGTTTTTGATTTTTAAGATTAAAATTTATGCAATTTCTCAATCAAGATTTATGGTTTCCCGATGTTAGCCAATCTGATGCCGATGGTTTTTTGGCTATGGGTAGCGATTTATCTGTTGAGCGCTTACTCCTCGCCTATAAATCAGGGATATTTCCGTGGTTTGAAGCCGGACAGCCTGTTTTGTGGTGGTCGCCAGATCCACGATTTGTATTATTTCCAGAGAAGTTGAAAGTTTCTAAAAGTATGAAACAGGTGTTGCGAAATGCTGATTTTACCGTTTCAATAAATCAAGATTTTAATCAGGTTATTACGGAATGTTCACGAGTAAAACGATCTGGTCAAGCTGGCACTTGGATTACAGATAGTATGATTGCTGCTTATAATGAACTGCATATAACAGGTTATGCCAAATCGGTAGAAGTATGGCAAAACGATGAATTGGTGGGCGGATTCTATGGAATAGATTTAGGAAACGGCATTTTTTGTGGCGAAAGTATGTTTGCTAAGGTCAGCAATGCTAGTAAAGTGGCTTTTATAACCTTTATCCAAAACACTAATTATAAGTTAATTGATTGCCAGGTTTACACCAATCATTTGGAAAGATTGGGTGCGGAAGAGATTGCTAGAGAATCGTTTTTGGCGTATTTAAAGTAATTTTAGTCTAGTTTGGCAAAATTCCTGTTGTAGCCCGCGTTTAAACTTCTTCATTTCTAAAGCAAGCCACTTCATGATCATTAACTAAACCTACAGCCTGCATAAAAGCATACATTACAGTAGAACCTACAAATTTAAAACCACGTGTATTTAAGTCTTTACTCAACGTATCCGAAATTGCCGTTGTAGTGGCTGCTTCTTTGTAATTTTCTACATTATTTTTTATGGGTTTATTATTTACAAAGCGCCATAAATAGTTGCTGAAACTTCCAAATTCCTCTTGAACTTCCATAAATAGCCTTGCATTAGTAACGGTGCCATTTACTTTTAGTTTATTTCTAACAATACCAGTATCTTGCAATAAACTATCAATTTTTGGTTGCTGATAGTTTGCTATCTTTTTATAGTTGAAATCATCAAAAGCATCTCTGAAATTTTCACGCTTTCGTAAAATAGTAATCCAACTTAACCCTGCCTGAAAAGTTTCCAATACTAAAAATTCAAAAAGAATCGCATCATCATAAACTGGAACACCCCATTCTTTGTCGTGATAGGCTTCGAATAAATCATCTCCAACACACCATCCGCATCTATGCTTTTTCATAAAAATAAAAATTGTAAGTTTTCAACTTAAAGATAGACATAGATATGATATAAATCATAAGTTAAGAAGGTGAAACTTATTATTTTTGACCATGCTATGTAATAAAGGTTACCATTAGCAATAAGATAAGACTGTACCTTTGTAGTAATATAAAATGAAATAAATTCTATGGAAACTTTGAATACAACTGACATTTCAGATATCATTAAAGCAAGTTTAAAAACGAGTTATACGTACCCTGATTATCGCGATTTGGTAATAAATTTGGTCGCTAATGAATCGACCACCGGTAACGACAAATCTGAAGACATGGTAGAATATACCAAGCTGAACGATAGACGTATGAAGCGCTGGGATAAAACGGTTAAATTATCGGAAGATACTTTAATGCGTATTTCTAATTTTAAAGGAAACGCTACCTGGATTGTTATTACAGAAAGTTGGTGTGGAGATGCTGCTCATGTGGTGCCTGCCATCCATAAAGTAGCCGAGCAAAGCGATCATATCGATTTAAAACTAGTGCTGCGTGATACGAATGAAGCGCTTATGAACCAATTTCTAACCAATGGCGGAAAATCTGTTCCTAAACTAATTATGATTGACACGGAAACGATTGAGGTTTTAAATACTTATGGGCCTCGACCAGCAGCTGCCAATAAATTAGTAGCTGATTATAAAGCGAAACATGGTGAAATAACAGCAGAGATTAAAGAAGATCTGCAAGTCTGGTACAACAACGATAAAGGTCAGAGTACTATTGAAGATTTACTTCAAATGTTAGGCGTTTAACGCTTGCCTTCAAAATAAAAAGTAATAGAGCCGAGTTGCGTTTTTTTAGAATTATCTATACTGAAACGCGACTCATTGGCATATTCAATAGCGTGTTCATGTAAGCAATCATTGTTGACAGAGGCAGCTTTGTTAATCGTTGATTTAGTAACAATTCCTTTATTATTTACGGCAATATTTACGACTACTTTTCCCCCTACATCGCACAGGTAAATTGGCGTTGGTAAATATTTATGCGTTCTCCCCACCAATGAATAATGCATGCTACTTTTGTTGTTAACCGATTGTGCGGCTAAATTTCCTTGCTGTTGTTTAAGCACGGCATTTGCCTCGTTATATGAGGTCATTAAATCTTCATTTATTTCAGAACTGAACCCTTCTCCTGTATCTTCACTCGTGGTTTCTTCTGTGGCAGTATCTGGCTTGGTATATTCGTAATCTTTAGGCGGAGCAATTGGCTGATAAGCTTGGCTGAATTTCTTATAGTCTTCGGTTTCGTTATAAGCTTTATTGGTTTCGGCTTTTTCAGTCTGTTCAGCTGCTATTTTCTCCAAGGTTTCGGCTTCTAATTCTTTTTCAGTTTTAGGTTCCATTACATAATAGCTTTCTGCAAGTTTTTCGCGGTGTTGCGTAATATGAAAGCCAAATAGCATCATTAAAACCGTTGCCGAAATCAGGGCTGTAAGAAGGATTGCTTTATGTTGATCTGAAATGTTCAATGTTTGTGAAATATCTTTTTTAATAGTTAAATATCAGATTAATATACAAAAAAAGTAGCTATTTAGTTGCTATGCTTTTAATAAATGCTTCTGGTGAAAGTGCTTTATCCACATGGAAATCACCAATTTTGGTTCGTCGCAAAACCGATAAATGACCACCAGAACTCAAGGCTTTTCCAAAATCGTGTGCTATGGAACGAATATAAGTTCCTTTCCCACAAACAATGCGAAAATCGATATTTAAGTCTTTAATTTTGGTGATTTCAAAAGTTGAAATATGAATCTTACGCGAATTAATTTCGACTTCTTCACCAGCACGTGCATATTCATAAAGACGTTTTCCTTCTTTTTTGAGAGCCGAAAAAACAGGTGGAAATTGATCGATATCACCAATAAACTGCTTGGTAGCTTCATGAATCATTGTTTCTGTAATATGCTCGGTTGGAAAAGTAGTATCTATTTCGGTCTCTAAATCATAAGACGGCGTAGTGCCGCCCAAAACAATCGTGCCGGTGTATTCCTTATCTTGACCTTGAAAGGAGTCTATTTGCTTGGTCATTTTCCCTGTACAAATAATAAGTAAACCTGTAGCCAAAGGATCTAAAGTGCCCGCATGGCCAACTTTTATTTTCTTAATATCAAAGGCGTTACGTATTTCCCATCGTAGCTTGTTAACGGCTTGAAAAGAGGTCCAGTTTAAAGGTTTGTCTATGAGTAAAACTTGTCCGGAAAGATAATCTTCAGCTGTTAGCATTTAGATAGTGGTTAGAGGGAAAATAAAGTAATGAATTACAAATAAAGCGATACCTACAACAATCCTATAATAACCGAAGATTTTAAATCCTTTTTTGCTTAAATAATCTATAAATGATTTAATAGCAATTAAAGAAACAATAAAAGCTATAACATTTCCAAGGATTAAATAATTGATTTGGTCGCTATTTAGTTCAAAACCTGCGTTGTAATAATCGAATAATTTTTTTGCTGTAGCACCGAACATGGTTGGTACAGCTAGAAAGAATGAAAATTCGGCAGCTGTTTTTCTATTCAGTTTTTGTGTCATACCACCTACAATAGATGCGCCACTTCTTGAGGTTCCTGGAATCATAGCCAAACATTGAAAAAATCCAATTTTTAAGGCAGTTGCATAACTTATTTCTGTGTGTGCTGTGGGATTTTTTTCGTCTTCTATTTCATTTGCTGCAAACCAATCATCTACTTTTAATAAGATAAAACCACCAATAATTAAGGAGGTAGCAACTATTAATGGGCTTTCTAAAAGACCATCAATTACATCGTTTAGTAGCAGGCCTAGAATAACTGCAGGAATAAAAGCCACTAATAATTTATAGTAAAAATCCATACTTTGAAAAAAGCGTTTCCAATATAAAACAACTACGGCTAAAATAGCACCCAGTTGAATAACAATAGTGAAAAGCTTGGTGAAATCGTCACTGGCAATTTTCATAAATGATGAAGCAATAATCATATGCCCTGTTGAAGATACTGGTAAGTACTCCGTAATACCTTCAATAATTGCGAGTATAATAGCGTCTAATAAATCCATGTAGAAAAGTAATCGATAGTTAGGCAGCAAACTCTATTTGTAAACAGAATTTGATTGTAAAAAAGGAATGTTTAAAGTTATTGATTTGAGCTTTTAGCTTTATTTGGGTTCAGTAAAATAGCGTAAATTTCGATGGCAAATCCTAACAGTACTAATGTTGGTGCCAAACGAATACGACGAAAGCTGAATATTTCGGGGTTAAAAAAATTGGGGTCGTCATGTCCACCACCCGACATAAGAATAAATCCTAGAGCAATACAGGCTAAACCTATTAGCATGAATTTATAGTTTTTTCTTCCGAAAACAAATTCGGTTTTTGTGTCTGATTTTTGTTTTTGTTCGCCCATAATTCGTAATTAATTTTCTGAAATTTTAAATCCAGATAAAAATTCTTTAAAAATAGTGTCATTGAAGTGCTAAGTGCAGCATGTTTTACCATACACACAGCTAATTTTTTCAATCTCTGCAAAGTAACTGAATTATTTAAAACTTTCACGTTAAGAGAATCGAAATTTAACTAGCCTTCAAAACCCGAATTTATATAATAAATTAAGCAAATGCTGAAGGCTAAAATAGTCGGGTTTAATGAGGTTTCTTTAATTTCTAAAAGTGCTTTTAATCCTTACTTTTTTAATAATATAACTGATCGGTTTTTAAATTCAAGAATCGTTGGGTTGCAATAAATGTGCTGATCCATGTAATAATTACGCCTAAAACAAATATGGTCATAAATAAAACACCCAATAGAATTCTGTTATTTAAAAGCTCTAATTCCGGGAAAGTTTTATCAATGTAATAAAGCACAATTGCCATACCTGTGATTGCTAAAACAGCGCCAATAACCCCTAGTCGAACACTTTTCCATACAAATGGACGTCTAATAAATTGTTTGGTAGCACCAACCATTTGCATGGTTTTAATGGTGAAACGTTTGGAGTAAATTGATAAACGAATTGAACTATTAATTAATAATACTGCAATAAGTGTAAATAAACCACTGATAACTAAAATCCAAAAGCTGATTTTTTTAACGTTGTCATTCATCAAATTAACTAGATCATTATCGTAACGGACTTCATCCACAAAGTTTTTGCTAAGTGCTTCTTGGGCAATAATATCTAATTGCTCTGCGGTGACAAAATCTGCTTTTACATGAACATCAATAGAGTTTTGTAGTGGATTAAAACCTAAAAAAGCCATAAAATCTTCGCCGTTTTCTGCTTTCATAGATTCGGCAGCCTGTTCTTTGGAAACAAATTCTGTCGATTTTACATAATCGGACATCGCTAGGCTTTTTTCTAACTGTTTTGTTTCAACGTCTTTGGCTGTATCTTTCAAGTAAATGGTAACAACTACCTGCTCTTTAAAATGATCAGATACTTTTTTTGCATTTAAAACAAGCATCCCCAACAAACCTAAAAGGAATAAAACCAACCCAATACTTAATACCACTGAAAAATAAGATGATATTAAACGGCGTTTTTGATAATTTTCAAAAGATGAACTCATAAATTTAGATACGTTAATGCTGTAAAAATATGAAAGAAATCCTATTCCTTTAGGATTACAACGTTTAAACTTTCAACATTGTTATAATAAGTTTAAATTTGCGCTCCTAAAAGGAATGATTGCTAGGATAAATACCAGGTAATTTGATGCCGAAATCCTTAAGCTTATTTGTTTAGGACCTTTAATATTTAGAACAATATAGATGCAATATAATTTTAACGACATAGAAGCCAAGTGGCAAAAGTATTGGGCAGAAAACGAAACGTTTAAAGCCGAAAATCAATCCGAAAAACCCAAGTATTATGTTTTGGATATGTTTCCGTATCCAAGTGGTGCTGGACTACATGTTGGACATCCGCTAGGTTATATTGCCAGCGATATATATGCGCGTTATAAACGTCATAAAGGTTTTAATGTATTGCATCCACAAGGTTATGATAGCTTTGGTTTACCGGCAGAGCAATACGCTATTCAAACGGGTCAGCATCCTGCGGTTACGACAGAAGAAAACATTAAAACCTACAGACGTCAGCTAGATCAAATAGGATTTTCATTTGATTGGAGTCGAGAAGTACGCACATCGGATCCTAGTTATTATAAATGGACACAGTGGATTTTTATTCAATTATTCGAGTCTTGGTATAATAATGATACGCAAAAAGCAGAAGCAATAGATACGTTGATTTCGAAATTTTCTTCGGAAGGAAATGCTACTGTTAACGCCGTTTGTGATGATCATATTGAAGCGTTTACTGCAGACGTGTGGAATAGCTTTTCATCAGGAAAACAACAAGAAATATTATTACAATATCGGTTAACTTATTTAGCAGAAACCGAAGTAAATTGGTGTCCGGGATTAGGAACCGTTTTAGCTAATGATGAAATTATTAATGGCGTTTCCGAACGCGGAAGTCACTCAGTTGTTAGAAAAAAAATGACCCAATGGTCTATGCGAATTTCTGCTTATGCGGAACGTTTACTCCAAGGCCTAGATACGATTGACTGGACGGATTCCTTAAAGGAAAGTCAGCGAAATTGGATTGGGAAATCGATAGGTTCTTCTGTTTCCTTTAAAATTATTGTTGAAAATAATAATTTTAAAGGAAACATCGAAGTTTTTACAACACGTCCTGATACCATTTTCGGTGTGAGTTTTATGACACTAGCACCAGAACACGAATTAGTGTCTGTAATTACTACGCCAGAACAAAAAGATGCAGTTGCCGCTTATATTGAAAAATCAGCAAAAAGAAGTGAGCGTGATCGTATGGCCGATGTAAAAACCATTTCTGGTGTATTTACCGGTGCTTATGCGGAGCATCCTTTTTCTAAAGAGCCAATTCCAATTTGGATTGGCGATTACGTCTTGGCAGGTTATGGAACTGGCGCAGTAATGTCTGTTCCTTGTGGTGATCAACGTGATTACGATTTTGCAAAACATTTTAATATTCCTATTCCTAATATTTTTGAAGGAGTAGATATTTCTGAAGAAGCTTTTTCAGATAAGGAGAAAACGGTTATTACTAATTCTGATTTTTAAATGGTTTCCCGTATAAAAAAGCTTCAAAACGTGCTATTTTCGAATTGGAAAAAATAGGCCAAGGCCAAGGAAAAACAAATTATCGCTTACGTGATGCAGTGTTTTCCAGACAACGTTATTGGGGCGAACCATTTCCTGTTTATTATGTAAATGGTATGCCGCAGATGATTGATAAAGAACATCTGCCAATTCGTTTACCAAATGTAGAAAAGTACTTGCCAACCGAAACTGGTGAGCCGCCTTTAGGTCGTGCTGATGTTTGGGCTTGGGACGCTGATAAAAATGAAGTGGTTAGCAATGAACTGATAGATAATAAAACGGTGTTTCCTCTAGAATTGAACACTATGCCAGGTTGGGCGGGAAGCTCTTGGTATTTCTTTAGATATATGGATGCGCAGAACGACTTGGACTTTGCAAGTGAAGATGCACTCAAATATTGGGAAAATGTCGATTTATATATTGGTGGTAGCGAGCATGCTACAGGTCATTTATTATACTCGCGTTTTTGGGTGAAGTTTATGAAAGATCGTGGTTTTGTTGAAATTGAAGAGCCTTTTAAAAAGCTGATAAACCAAGGGATGATTTTGGGCACAAGTGCTTATGTTTATAGGTTGAGCTATATGTTTCTTGATCCTAAAGTTGAGGAAGTAGTTGGGGCCAAACTATTAAAGAAATTACAAAATATTTTTATTTCGCATTCAGATTTTATTAGTAAAGGAGATTTAGCATCGGATAAAGACGCTTTAAAAGAACTTAAAAATACGCTTGCAGAAATTGCTGGTTTACCAAATGCTGATACACTAGAGAATTTAATAGTTGTACCACTACCTATTCATGTAAAAGTACAATATGTAAATGCGTCTGATGAATTGGATATTGAAGGTTTAAAAAATGACGGTGAATTTGGTTCAGATTATAAAGACGCGATTTTTATAGGAGAAAACGGCAAAGTTATTTCTTCTGAAAATGATTTAGGAGTGGCTTATAAAGTGGGTCGTGAGGTCGAAAAAATGTCTAAATCCAAATATAACGTTGTAAGTCCAGATAGTATTTGTCAGGATTACGGCGCAGATAGTTTAAGACTTTACGAAATGTTTTTAGGCCCATTAGAACAATATAAGCCATGGAATACAGCTGGTATTTCCGGTGTTCACGGTTTCCTTAAAAAACTATGGAAATTGTATGTTGATGATAATGGCATTAAAGTAACGGATTCTGAACCGACAAAAGATGCTTTAAAAACATTACATAAAACCATTAAAAAAGTAGAAGAAGATATTGAGAGTTTTTCATTCAATACATCTGTATCTACGTTTATGATTGCTGTTAACGAATTAACAGCCCAGAAATGTACAAGTCGTGCTATTTTAGAACCGCTTATTGTTTTAATGTCGCCGTATGCGCCGCATATTGCTGAAGAATTATGGAGTCAGTTGGGTTATGAAGAGTCTATTTCAATAACAGATTACCCAAAATTTGAAGCCAAGCATTTGGTGGAGAGCAGTAAAAATTATCCAATCTCCTTTAATGGTAAAATGCGTTTTACATTAGAGTTGCCTATGGATATGAGTAAAGAGGATATTGAGAAAGCCGTAATGGCTCACGAAAAAACAATAGCACAACTGGAAGGTCGTACGCCGAAAAAAGTGATTGTCGTTCCTGGGAAGATTGTAAATATAGTCGGGTAACATATTCCTGCGAAAGCAGGAATCTCATTATACTAAATGCCAAAGTTATTTACTCGTTAAATGTGTTTCACATTAGAATTATCAATGAATTTGAGTGAAATAGATATTAGAAAATGCGTTATGGCATATGAAAACACACAAGAACAGCTAGGAGACGCACACCTAAAAAGATAATCGTTGTTCCTGGGAAGATTTTAAATATCGTTGGTTAAGCACTCCTGCCTGCCTGTCGGCAGACAGGCAAGCAGGTATCTCATTATAAAAAAAGTCAAAATATTTTAATGATGCAATTTGTTTTAAGTAGGAGTTGCAACGAGAAATATGCAAAGAACACATCAAGAAAACTGTTTTGTCTCATAAAAAAGTGATTGCTGTTAAGTTGCAGGCAGAAACCTTTTAGGTTCAGCGAAAACAACCTTATTAAACATATTATTCACGTAAAAGGCTTCACAAATTAGTTGTGAAGCCTTTTTTTGATCAAAAGCTTCTATTAAAAAAAGTAGTGATTTTCTAAAAAATGAGTGTCTCGAGAATTCGGAAAACTGACATAATTTCTTAACATGTATTTGGCGCACTATTTGCTATATATTCTGTAAATTTACCCTTCAAATAAAGAAAACAAATGATTGGATATTATATATTAATTGGTGTTATAGCATTAGTAAGCTGGGCGGTAAGTAATCAATTAAAAAAGAAGTTTAAAAAGTATTCTCAAGTCCATTTAAAAAATGGGATGAGCGGAAAAGAGATAGCAGAAAAAATGCTTTCTGATAATGGTATTTATGATGTTGAGGTTATTTCTACACCCGGACAATTAACAGACCATTATAACCCAAAAAACAAAACAGTTAATTTAAGTGAATCGGTTTATAACCAACGAAATGCTGCTTCGGCTGCTGTGGCCGCTCACGAATGTGGTCATGCTGTGCAACATGCGCAAGCTTATAGTTGGTTAACTATGCGTTCAAAATTAGTGCCTGTGGTAAGTGTTTCATCGGGTATGTCTCAGTGGTTAATTATTGGTGGTTTAGTTCTTGGTGGTGCTGCAGGAATCGGAATTGGCTGGTGGGTTGCAGCTGCCGGAGTAACTATGATGGGTTTAGCAACGGTATTTAGTTTTATTACTTTGCCGGTAGAATACGACGCCAGCAACCGTGCATTAGCATGGTTAGAAAACAAACACTTGTTAACACGTGATGAACATGCTGCAGCAGAAGATGCTTTAAAATGGGCTGCCAGAACCTATTTGGTTGCGGCTATTGGTGCATTAGCATCATTGGCATATTGGGCTCTTCAAATTTTTGGAGGTCGCGATTAAAACAAAAATTAGTGTAATATTTAAAAGTCAGGTGTTATACATCTGACTTTTTTTATTTTTAAATTCAAACTACCATTCAGTTTTATTATACAAAATAAGTTTAAGTATAAATTTTTCTTGAGCACTTATCTGATTTTTATATTTTTTTTCCAAAAACACCTATGCATGTGTGCTAATTGATATCTTTATTTGTTTTGAGCACTTTTACTTCAAAATGTTCTCATAGAAGCATTCATTTTATAAATGATCCAGGGTTAAAAACGACTCTTCAAGTTAAACTTTATGTTTTAGCAAATCGCGCATAAGAATATGCTGCTGTTTCTAAAAAAATATAGCCTAATAATATTCGTAATTCATTGCAGATAAGGAGTATGTATTCGTGTTTCCTCCTGATCTTTTTGGTTTTTATTTAAGAGATTTATCTTTTCAGGAATATTTTTTTGTACATTTATAACTCACTAATCTTCTTAAAACCAAATATTTATGATTAAAAAACTACTTTTTACGGTGGCTCTAATTACAACGTATCAATTTGCTAGCGCTCAATTTGCGTTGGGAGACATTGCTTTTTCAGCTTATAATTCTGATTCAACAATAAAAGATGACGCTTTTACTTTTGTTGTATTAAGAGATGTTGTTGTCGGCGAACAAATTGTATTTGATGAAAACGGTTGGTTCTTTCAACTGGGGGGATTAAGAACTGGTGAGGGTGTTTTAACTTTTACTTTTGGAAATGCATACGCTGCAGGGACACAAATTATTATTTCGAGAATACCTTTTGAAGCAGTAGATCAAAATGGGGATAGTGCAGGAGCAGTAACTGGCACGGGTTTAGGTCTTGCAACAGGAGGAGATTCTATTTTTGCTTATAATGTTGGTGCAGTACTTACAACAACTGATGACTCTGGTTTCATTGCTGCTATTAATATGACTGGAGAATGGTCAACTAGTGGAAGTCTTTTAGGAAACACAACAACTACAGAAAAGCCTGATATTTTTACCGAAGGAATTAATGCAGTGTCTATCGAGTCTGAAATTGATAATGCACGAATTTCAGCCGCTAGTTGTGGAAGTTTTACCGATGTAGCCTCACTTAGAACGCTGCTTAATACAGCTGTAAACTGGGAAAGAGATGATGAGTTTCCCTATATGCAGTATCCAGTATTATGTGATATTTTGGCTACTTTAAATGTCGCCAATCATGCGTTTTTAGAAAACCAAATTACATTAGCGCCCAATCCTTCAAAAGGATTAATAACTATTAAAAGTTCTGGAGTGGTTTTCGATCAAGTCACCGTCAAAGATATTAATGGACGAACAATTAGTACTCAGAATTTTAACGGGACAACGACAATTACCAGTTTGGATTTAAGCTCATTACTATCTTCAGGTATGTATTTTATGACAATAACATCCAGTAGTAATTCAATAATTAAGAAAATTATTATTCAATAGGCAAATAGAAATAAAAAAAGCTCCTAAATAATTTAAGAGCTTTTTCAGTATTAGAAAATTTCTAAAAGAAAATTAATCTTCGTACTCTAATTCTTTGAAGGTACCGGACATGGTTGTTGTATGATTTCCATCCGGAGAGGTTGCAGTTGTATTAAATTTGCCAGAAATTAAACGATAACCAGGTTTTGTTGGATGTTCTCTGTTTTTAGTAATGGTAACATTCCCGTTAGAAGAGTAATAAGAGATTTGTGGCTGTTTTTGTCTTATTAAAATATAGTTTGTAAATTTATTTGAATCTACATTTCCCATTTCTTTAACCGTACCGCTTCCAAAACCACCAGTTCCATTTAAGAATAAAGTAATTAATTCACCTTGAGTATCTACAGTTTCGATATTTAAAGTGTTTCCATTTGTTCCTTTTGAAACGTCGTAAATGCCCAATGTAAAAGAGTACTCACTGTAATTACCTCCATTAATTACTGCTTGAAAAGTAGCATCTTGTGCAGGGGAATTATCATTACCATTATCGTCATCACTGCTGCAGGATAGCAAAATGTTAACAGAAAAGAAAATAAATGTAAATACACACAGTTTTTTCATAATATAAAATTTAGGTTACGTGTAAATAGTACCTTTTATTTTTTAGATACTAGATTTTGGGAGTTAATTTATTCTGGGAGCAAAATTAATACATTAAAGTTCTGGAAGTAATTAAAACCCCTTTTAAATTTAAATTTCAATCTGTCTATCAATTTGTTGGTTTAAAGAAATAAAGGTTTCTGTTCTAGAAACTCCTGCAATAGACTGAATTTCTTTATTCAGTAAATGCATTAAATGCTCATTATCTTTGCAAAGTATTTTTATAAAAACACTCCAATTACCCGTTGTATAATGACATTCCAAAACTTCTGGGATTTTCTGAAGCTGTTTTACAGCTTCGGGGTTACTCATGGCTTTATCCAAATAAATTCCAATAAAAGCCATGGTAGTATAGCCTAAAAATTTGGGGTTTATAACAAATTTAGAGCCTGATATAATACCCGATTTTTCAAGTTTTCGAAGGCGTTGATGAATAGCAGCTCCTGAAATACCTACTTCACGTGCAATTCCTAGAACCGGCGTTCTAGCATCCTTCATTAAGGAGCGCAAGATGGTTTTATCAATACCATCTATGGTTATTTCTTTGTCTTTTACTTTCATGGTTTAGTATTTCATGAGCGCTACTAAAATGCTATAAGTTTAATGGATTATAGCCTAAATATGGCACTTCCTTTTCGCTAAAAGCTATTCCGTATGTTTCTAATTCTTTTAAAATAGGTTCGTAAACCTCTCTTGTTATGGGCATTTGAACACCTGGCGTAACAATTTTTTTGTTTAAAATAGCAAGCGTTGCAATAGCAACCGGTAATCCAACTGTTTTGGACATGGCGGTGTAAGTTTGATCTTCGCCAAGAGTAACCATGGTTGAATCTATTTGGTGTTTTTTACCATCTAATTCATATCCGAATTTATGATACATAACAATCATGTCTTTATCTTCTGGAGATAAAGTCCAACTATCCATAAGTATTTTAAGAAGAATTTGAGCGGGTGTGGCTTTTTTCAATTCAACAGCTTTCTGGCCATTAAAAAGATCTAATTCCAAAAGTTTATCCCAAACCATATCATCTTGATCAATTTTTAAAGCATGTCTAAATTTCAGCTCAACAGAATCTGTTGGGCTGTATGGTAAAAATGCGTTTACAAAATCGCGGTAACTCATGTTTTCGCTATCATCCATCGTATAATTATCATCTGTCATTCCTAATTGAACAAACACATTCCAAGCACGACTAAAGCCAACGCGACGCATGGTTCCTCGATATAATGTACGTGCATGATCTAAACCATAAACAGATTGGTATTTTAACGAATCACGATTTGCATAACCTTCAAAACGGCCGTATCCTTCAACATCTAAAAATTCAGTTCTTCTAAATAGACGGTTGTAAGGAATGTATTTGTAAGTGCCTTCTTGTAAGAATTTTGCAGCGTCTCCTTGTCCAGCAACAACTACGTTTCTTGGGTTCCAAGTGAATTTATAATTCCATAAATTATTATCGCTTTCTGGAGCTACTAAACCACCTGTAAAGGATTCAAAAAGAATCATTTTACCGCCAGCATCGCGAATTCTATCAATAACATGCATGGCACTCATATGATCAATTCCTGGATCTACGCCAATTTCATTCATAAAAATTAAGCCTTTATTACGAGCAGCTTCATCAAGTTCTTGCATCTCTTTACTAATATAAGAAGCCGTTACCATATTTTTGTTAAAGGTGATGCAATCGCGGGCTACTTCAATATGGAAGCGAGCTGGTAACATAGATATAACAATATCACATTTTTGAATCGCGTTTTGGCGTGATTCCTTGTCGAAAACATCCAAAGTAATCGCCTCTGCATTTTCGTGATTGTCTATGAGTTTTTTGGCGTTGTCAAGATTTAAATCGCCAACAATGATTTTTAAATTCTCTTCTTTAGATTTCTCTAGTAAATATTTTATAAGGTAAGATGCGGATTTTCCGGCACCAATGAGCAATATCTTTCGCATAATGAATTATGTTGAGTATTTTTGTAGTCACGAAAGTAAGAAATAGTAAGTGTTTTATAAACGGAAATCATAAATAATATGGATAAGAAGATGTTAATTTTAGGTTCTTTTTTAGGGTTAACAGCTGTAATTTTGGGCGCATTTGGAGCACATGGCCTTAAGGCGTTAATTTTACCAGAGCAGATTACAACATTTGAAACAGGTGTACGTTATCAAATGTATCACGCCTTGTTTTTACTTGTTGTAGGAAGTCTTTCTTCAATAGATGAAAAAACCAAGAAGGTTGTTTTTTACTTGGTTCTTGGAGGTGTACTATTGTTTTCGGGCTCTATATATGGTTTGGCAACAAATAATTTAACAGGATTCAATTTTAAATCAGTAGGATTTATTACGCCAATAGGTGGCTTACTATTAATTATTTCTTGGTTCCTATTATTATTGAAGTTTTTAAAAAACAAACCTGAAATTTCTTGAAATTAAGTGCATAGGTTAAAATAATGTTTAATTTTGCAGTATAAACAACACAAATTATTATGATGGATCATACTCAAGCATCAAAAACAGTTTCATTAGAAGAATATGGAATTAAAAATGCTAAAGTTCAATATCAATTATCATCAGAACAACTACACAATCTAACAATTAAAAAAGGGCAAGGGGTTGAAGCATCTTCAGGTGCTTTAGCTGTAAACACAGGAGAGTTTACTGGACGTTCGCCAAAAGACCGCTTTATTGTTAAAGACGATGTTACTAAAGATCGTGTTTGGTGGGGAGATATTAATATCCCAATGAAATCTGATGCATTCGACAAATTATATAACAAAGTAACCGACTACTTATCGGATAAAGAAGTTTTTGTCAGAGACAGTTATGCTTGCGCTGATGATGAATACAGATTAAATATCCGCGTTATTACGGAATTTCCTTGGATCAATATGTTTGCGCATAATATGTTTTTAAGACCAGAGGAATCTGAACTTAAGGATTTTGATCCAGAATGGACTATTGTAAATGCACCGGGATTTATGGCAGACCCTGAAGTTGATGGTGTGCGTCAATCCAACTTTGCGATTTTAGATTTTACTCGAAAAATTGTGTTAATTGGTGGAACAGGATATACAGGTGAAGTTAAAAAAGGTATATTTTCTGCTTTAAACTTCATTTTACCAGTATTTAAAAATACCTTGCCAATGCACTGTAGTGCTAACGTTGGAGAGGATGGCGATACTGCTATTTTCTTCGGATTATCAGGAACAGGAAAGACTACTCTTTCTGCAGATCCTAATCGTAAATTAATTGGTGATGATGAACATGGTTGGACGAATGAAAATACCGTTTTCAATTTTGAAGGTGGTTGCTACGCGAAAGTAATTAATTTATCGGCAGAAAATGAGCCAGATATTTTTAACGCTATTAAGCCAGGCGCTATTCTTGAAAACGTTATTATAGACGAAAAAGGCGATGTGGATTTCGCGGACACTTCTATCACTCAGAATACGCGTGTTAGCTATCCAATTTATCATATAAACAACATTCAAGTACCATCAACAGGTAAGAATCCTAAAAACATTTTCTTTTTAACAGCTGATGCTTTTGGTGTGTTACCTCCAATTTCAAAATTAACGCCAGGGCAAGCGGCTTATCATTTTATTTCTGGCTATACGGCTAAAGTCGCTGGAACGGAAGCAGGTATTGACGAGCCATTACCAAGTTTTTCAGCGTGTTTCGGTGCACCTTTTATGCCGTTGCACCCAACTAAATATGCAGAAATGTTAAGTAATAAAATGCAAGAATCTGGTGTAAATGTTTGGCTGGTAAATACGGGTTGGACCGGTGGTCCTTATGGCGTAGGAACACGAATGAAATTAAAATACACGCGCGCAATGATTACTGCCGCAATGGATGGTAGTTTAGAGGCTGCTAATAAAGATAGTTATCATGAGCATTCTGTTTTTGGCGTGTTGCAACCACATACATGTCCAAATGTGCCTTCGGAAGTATTAAGTCCGAGAGCAACATGGAATAATGACGAAGGTTATTATAAGACAGCTTACAAATTAGCCGATTCATTTAAAGCAAACTTCAAGAAATATGAGGAGTATGCAAACGATGATATCATGTCTGGAGCTCCAAAAGTAAAGTTGTAACCCATTGCAAGCCAATTGATTTGGTTTAAAAAAGTTTCTCTTTTACTTGTTTGAAAAGGTTTAAAATTGTAGTTTTAATAAAACTAATTTTTTAAACCTTTTTTTTATGAAAAAAACTACATTTTTATTACTCGCAATTTTTACTGCTTTTCAATCATGGACGTTCGCGCAATGTCCTGGCACTCCAGATCCTGGATATACCTGTGTTCCTGATGTAGCATTTGAACAAGCTTTAATTACTTATAATTATGACAGTCTAGGTGTTTTAGATGGGCAAATTTTAACCGCTGATGCAATAGCGGTAACAGGCACATTTGGCTTTTCTAATAAAGGTATTGCTGATTTAACTGGATTAGAAGCTTTTGTTAACCTTGAAGAACTTAATTTATCATATAATACGGGTATTACTACTTTGGATCTATCCGCTAATGTAAATTTGGTTGAGCTTAATTTAGAAGGGTGTTCTGGTTTGAGTAGCTTAAACGTTACAGGACTGACTTTTTTGGAGGAGATTAATGTTTATGATACTGCTTTAACTACGGTAGATTTATTGACGAATACAGGACTCTTGACATTCAATGCTCGAAATGCGTCACTTCAATCTATTGATTTTTCCGGTAATACATTACTATCCAATGTTAATGTAAGAAATAATGCTTTGCTGTTTATTGATATGAGAAACGGCAATAATGCAAATACGGTTTTCAGGGCTGATAATAATGTTGGGCCTGGTTGTATAATTGTAGATGATGAAACTGAATCTAATTTAGTTTCTTGGAACCTCGGTGAATTGACTTTGTATGAAACCGAAGGAGCTTGTCCAACTTTTAGTACCGGAAAAACAAACGTAGTCGCATTTTCAATTTATCCTAATCCGGCCTCTGGTTCAATAAATATATCTTCCAACTTAAATCAAAAAACGAAGTTAGCGGTTTACAACATTACCGGCAAGCTAGTATTATCTAACACCATCTCCTTTGGTGAAAACCGATTAAATATTTCATCATTATCGTCCGGAGTGTATTTAATGCGGGTTTCTACACCAGCTAAAACAATTACAAAAAAGCTCATTATAAAATAGGTTTTAAAAAGAACATAAAAAAACCCAATTGAAAATTCAATTGAGCTTTTTTAGGTATAAAATATTTCCTATTTCTTTTTATTTGCTTCTTTTATATACTTGTCTAAAGCCATAGTCATAGATGGCGTCTCAGGCGTGGGAGCAGAAATATCCACACGTAAACCATGCTCTTCAACTGCTTTAATTGTTGTGTTTCCAAAAACAGCTATCCGTGTATTTTTTTGTTCAAAATCCGGGAAGTTATGAAATAAAGATTCAATTCCTGAAGGACTAAAAAACACTAAAATATCATAGGATACGTTAGCTAAATCTGATAAATCGCTAATAACTGTTTTGTAAAAAATAGCCTCTTTCCATTCCACGTTTAAAGCGTTTAAGGTTTCAGGAACTTCAGGCTTCAATTTATCCGTAGTTGGTAATAAAAAAGATTCGCCTTTGTATTTTTTAATTAAAGGTGATAAATCAGCGAAATTTCGTTTTCCTACATAAATTTTTCGTTTTCTGTATACTACATATTTTTGAAGATAATAAGCAACAGCTTCAGACTGGCAGAAATATTTCATACTATCAGGTACCTTAAAACGCATTTCATCAGCCACTCTAAAAAAATGATCTACAGCATTTCTACTGGTCAAAATTATAGCTGTAAATTTATTTAAGTCAACTTTTTGTTGTCTAATTTCTTTTGCATCAACGCCTTCTACATGTATAAACGGTCTAAAGTCAATTTTTACCTTTTGCTTTTCCTGGAGATCAAAGTATGGCGAATTTTCTATTTTAGGTTCCGGTTGAGATACTAAAATTGTTTTCACTTTCATAGGATATTTCTTTAATTTGAAGCACTAAACATTTATAGCCATTTGGTATAAAATGATGTATGGTGCTATTTCAAGTGTGCAAAGATACAAAATAAAATAAAACATGTTCTCTTTAATAAGATTATGATAAGTCTTAATCGTTGTTATAATGCCAATTACAAAGACTATTAAAATAATACTCCATGTAGCGTATATGATAGCTTTAGATGCTAAATCGCCATAAATTACAATAGCATTTAGAGGCATTAGAATTAGGCCTATAAAGTTTTTATAACTTGTTTTCTGAAACAGGTAATTTTCGATAATAAAATCGATGTCAAAAACACTTCCTATAAGTCTCTCTATTAGTGTCTTCATGATTAGGTAGATGGCGGTTATAGCTATCAGTTTTAATAATACAATACCTGACATGTCTAAATCCGGAGAAATCTGATTAAAGGTAATAAAGCCAAAGATGGTAACGGCAAGAGCGAAGTTTAAGAATAATAAGCTGTCAAAAACATCAAAAAATTTCTGATCTTTTGAATAGATTTTAAGGTATTTAGAATTACCTAAAACCAACACGAAATCTTGAAAACGTTTGGTGAAAAGAACCTTTGTAATTGTTATGAGAATAAAGCCTACAACAATTAAAATGGTAAATAAGTCGTTTGAAATGTAATTACGAAGCATGATGTAAAATTATTATAATTTATTGTACTTGTATCTACTATTTTAAGTAATATTTAAAAAAAACTATCTTTTAAATAGTTTACATTTGCTAAAAATTACGCTTTGTCATGTCAGACACTATTGTCATAATCCCCACTTTTAACGAAATTGAGAATATTGAGGCCATTATTAGGGCTGTCTTTTCTCAAGATAAATTGTTTCATGTGCTTGTAGTTGATGATAATTCACCCGATTTAACAGCCCAGAAAGTTAAAGAATTACAAAGAGAATTTCCAGAACAGTTGTATCTTTTAGAGCGTGAAGAAAAAACAGGTTTGGGTACGGCTTATATTGCCGGATTTAAATGGTGTTTGAAACGAGATTATTCGTACATTTTTGAAATGGATGCTGATTTTTCACACAATCCAAACGATTTAATTCGGTTGTATAATGCATGTCATACAGAAAACGCAGATGTTGCTGTAGGATCCCGTTATATAACAGGGGTTAATGTGGTTAATTGGCCTATGAGTCGGATATTATTGTCCTATTTTGCGTCAAAATATGTGCGATTTGTAACGCGAATGAAAATTCACGATACCACAGCCGGTTTTGTATGTTATAAACGGCATGTATTAGAAAACATTGATTTGAAAGCTATAAAGTTTGTAGGTTATGCTTTTCAAATTGAAATGAAGTTCAAAGCTTATTTAAAGGAATTTACCATTGTTGAGGTTCCCGTTATTTTTACGGATAGATCTAAAGGGAAATCTAAAATGAGTGGCGGTATAATTTCAGAAGCTATTTTAGGTGTTATAAGTATGAAGATTAACAGCTTTTTTAAAAAATAATAAATATGAGTTTATCAACAGCGTTATTAATTAAAAACGGTAAAATAGTTAATGAAGGTGCTATTTTAGAAGGCGATATTTATATTGAAAATGATATCATTATTGAAGTAGCCCCACTTATAAGCGTTAAATCCTCTAATGTTAAGGTAATTGATGCCGAAGGAAATTATATTTTACCGGGTGTTATTGATGATCAAGTGCATTTTAGAGAACCAGGATTAACACATAAAGGTGATATTGCAAGCGAATCCAAGGCAGCGATTGCCGGAGGAATCACGTCTTTTATTGAAATGCCAAATACCAATCCACAGACTACAACCATTGAAAAATTAGAAGAAAAGTTTGCTATAGCTGCCGAGACATCTTACGCTAATTATTCTTTTATGTTTGGAGGAACTAATGATAATTTAGACGAAATTTTAAAGGTTAACCCGAAAGAAGTGGCTGGTTTAAAGTTGTTTTTAGGATCGTCTACTGGAAACATGTTGGTCGATGATCCAGCAGTTTTAGAAAAAATATTCTCCAGCACGGATATGGTAATCTCGGTGCATTGTGAAGATGAAGATACTATTAAAGCGAATTTAGAAACCTATACAGAACTTTATGGAGCGGATATTCCTATGAGTTTACATCCCGTAATTCGTAGCGAAGAAGCTTGTTATTTATCTTCGTCCAAAGCTGTTCAACTCGCTAAAAAAACAGGTGCGCGTT
This sequence comes from Bizionia argentinensis JUB59, assembly GCF_000224335.1. Classification (GTDB taxonomy): domain Bacteria; phylum Bacteroidota; class Bacteroidia; order Flavobacteriales; family Flavobacteriaceae; genus Algorimicrobium; species Algorimicrobium argentinense. Next base: position 211,121 of record NZ_AFXZ01000067.1, read on the forward strand.
TACATGTTTTTCATGTGTCTACTGCAAAGGAAACGACGTTATTTAGTAATAAAATTCCATTGAAAGATAAGAAAATTACGGCTGAAGTGTGTGTACACCATTTATGGTTTAGCGATGAAGATTACGAGAAAAAGGGAACACATATTAAATGGAACCCAGCGGTAAAAACAGCTAAAGACCGTGATGGTCTTTGGAAAGCACTTTTGGATGACCGGATAGATGTTATTGCAACCGATCATGCGCCGCACACATTAGATGAAAAAAATAATGTTTATACAAAAGCGCCATCTGGAGGCCCTTTAGTTCAGCACGCACTGGTGGCAATGTTGGAAACGCATCATCAAGGAAAAATATCTATTCCTAAATTAGTGGAGAAAATGTGTCATAATCCGGCAATTCTTTTTCGAGTTGAAAAACGGGGTTATATTAAGGAAGGTTACTTTGCCGATTTGGTAATTGTAGATATTAATAATCCTTGGACCGTTAAAAAAGAAAATATTTTATGTAAAAGTGGTTGGTCTCCATTCGAAGGAGCTACATTTAAATCGCGTGTTACACATACAATTTTAAATGGTCGTTTGGTTTTTGAACAAAATAAGTTTAGCGCAGAAAAGGCCGCAAAACGTTTAACTTTTAACAGATGAAAAAAGTTGTAGTTTATTCTTTATTAACTTTAATTTTAGTTGGATGCAATCCTTTTAGTAAACCTAAAAAACCCAAGAATTTAATCACAAAAAATGATATGGTATCTATTTTGGTGGATTTGTCTATATTATCTTCCGCGAAAGGTATTAATAAGAAAATACTTGAAACTAACGGAATTTCACCAGAAGCCTATGTTTATAAAACGCATAATATAGATAGTTTACAGTTTTTAAATAGTAATAAATACTATTCTTGGTATACTGAAGATTATAGTCTTATTATAGATCGTGTTGAAGACAGTTTAAATAAACTGAAAGTTAAATACAATACACAGTTTGAAGAAAATTTAATTAAAGAACGAGAAGCTAAACAGATAATAGCGGACAGTGTGGGCAAAGAAGCGAGTGAAATTAAAGGCACGAAAGCCCCATAATAGTTTTATTATATTTTTAAAATTTTTCTGCTACAGACGCAATGCTTTCAGATATAGGCGTAAATTTATAATTTAACTGATTTTTTATCTTGGTATTATCGTAAACCACTTTATTCTGTGTGGACTTAACCATGTGTTTTACTAGTTTTCTTGGTTTTCCAGTTAGTTTATGTTTTAACCAATCTAATCGCCAGACAATACCTAATAGCCATGATTTCGCTTCTATATAAGGCGCTTTAGCATTCAGGTTTTTAGCAATCATTCCTAAAAATTCTTTATAAGAAACATGGTCAGCAACCAGGATAAAGCGGTCATTTTTAATAGGGCTTTCTAAAAGGTCAATCATGATCTTAACCACATCAAATACGTCTATACACGCCACGTGACCTTTGGTGTAAAATGGTAAACCACCTTTAACCTGTTTAAAAATCTCACCTGTTCCCTGATTCCATAACCCTGGGCCCAAAATAACACCTGGGTTTACTATAACCGCATCTAAACCTTCTTGCGTACCACGCCAAACTTCAATTTCAGCACCATATTTTGTAATGGCATATACACTGTTATCTTTTTCCTTGTTCCAGGAATTTTCTTCGTTTGATGGTTCGTTCTTAATATTTTCTCCAATGGCAGCAACACTACTTACATAGCAAAGCTTTTTAATATGGTTGCTAATGCTTAAATTAACAATATTGGTTGTGCCTTCAATATTGGTTTTGCGAAGTTTATGATAATCATTAGGCGCAAAGGAAACCATAGCAGCACAATGATAGACGTAATCCACGTTTTTAAAGGCATCCGAAAGTTTCGGGATATTCAATAAATCGGCTTCTACCCATTCAATTTTATTAAAAAGTGTTAAAAAATCATCGGAATAGTAAGAAAACACACGTTTTACAACATCTTGCTTCTCTTCTGTTCTGTAAATAGCTCTTACCGACTTATTTGCGTAAACGAGTTGGTATAATAAATGCGATCCGACTAAACCGGTTCCTCCTGTGACTAAAATCATAGGTTACAATGTAAAGAATTATTCAGAAAGTACAGCCGTTAATGTATTGATTTTTATCTTTGCATTTATTTAATTTTATTAGTATATAAAATGGCAAATGCATTTGTTGAAGATTTAAGATGGCGCGGTATGTTACATGATATCATGCCCGGAACGGAAGAGCAACTTTCAAAAGAAATGACAACCGCTTATATAGGTTTCGATCCCACATCCGATTCTCTACATATTGGAAGTTTAGTACCTATTATTTTGTTGGTTCATCTGGAAAAAGCAGGGCATAAGCCTATGGCTTTAATAGGTGGTGCTACTGGAATGATTGGCGATCCATCTGGAAAAAGTGATGAGCGTAATCTTTTAGACGAAGAAGCTTTAAGTAAAAACGTAGCGGGAATTAAAAGCGTATTATCACGTTTTTTAAATTTCGATTCCAAAGCGGAAAACGCACCTGTTTTAGTAAATAATTACGATTGGATGAAAGATTTTTCATTCATCGATTTTGCTAGAGATGTTGGTAAGCGTATTACCGTAAATTATATGATGTCCAAAGACTCGGTTAAAAAACGATTTTCAGGTGAAGATGGGAATGTTGGGATGTCTTTTACTGAATTTACCTATCAGCTAATTCAGGGTTACGACTTTTATTATTTATATAAAAACCATAACGTTTTATTACAAATGGGTGGTAGTGACCAATGGGGGAATATTACCACAGGAACCGAATTGGTAAGGCGGATGACGGTTGGTGAAGAAGGTAAAGCCTTTGCTATGACTTGTCCGTTAATTACAAAAGCCGATGGTTCTAAATTTGGAAAAAGTGAAGGTGGTAATATTTGGTTAGATACCGATAAAACCTCTGTTTATAAATTCTACCAATTTTGGTTAAACACCTCTGATGAAGATGCTGAAAAGTATATTAAAATTTTCACGTTTTTAGATAAGTCAACTATTGAAGCTTTAATCAAAGAGCATCAGGAATCCCCGCATTTAAGATTACTTCAAAAGCGTTTAGCAGAAGAGTTAACCACATTTGTTCACTCTAAAGCAGACTATGAAAACGCTGAAAAAGCATCTAATATTCTTTTTAGTAAATCGTTTAAAGAAGATATTAAAACCTTGGATGAAAAAACGTTTTTAGATGTTTTTGAAGGTGTACCGCAATCAGAAATTTCAAGAGCAGATTTTGAAAACGGTATTGATATGATTGGTGCTTTATCGGCCCATACTAATTTTTTAGCTTCCAATGGTGAGGCCAGGCGAGCGCTAAAAGAAAACGCTATTTCCGTTAATAAAGAAAAAGTAACCGAGAATTATTCGCTTTCAAATAATGATTTAATTAATGATCATTATATCATTATCAACAAAGGAAAGAAAAACACGTATATCATAAAAGTGTTATAAAATAAGAAACGCCTCGATAAATATCGGGGCGTTTCTCTTATTAACCAATTAACTAAAAAAAATTAATCTTTTTCATAGCACTTATTTAGTCGTAAAAAGTTTAAGTTCCTTACAAAGCCATTAAGTTACAGCCACGTATATCTGAATTATCGAATCTGCCAATAATTTCAAAAGATCCATTAGCATGGACCTTTCCTAAATCTTGTGTGGCTATAAAGGCGCAAGAATTAACATTAGCCAAATCTATAATGTTTAAACCACCTGTTTTGTTAGCGTCGTGAATAGTTAGCGCATCTTCTGTGTCGCGCGTTAAAATACGCATCCACGGAGGACAATTAAAAAGGCCATCACCTTTGGAGTAAGCCTGGCTTAACAGTTCTGTCATGCCGTATTCACTGTGGATTTCCGAAACGCCAAAGCCATTTTTTAAAATAGCGTGAAGCTCATTTCGTATTAATTCTTTTCGCCTGCCTTTCATACCACCGGTTTCCATAATAATGGTGCTTTTAAGCTGGAATTGATGGTGCTCTACCAAATCTAATAAGGCAAACGACACGCCAATTAGTAAAATTTTTCTGTTTTCAGATTCTAATTTTAAAAGTATATTCTTTAAAGCCTCCAGATCATCCAGGTAAAACCCACTTTCAGGCTGTTTGGATTGCTTTATAAGTGCATCCGCCATATATATTAAGGAAGAGCCGTCGCGTTCTAAATAACTCGGTAGTAAAGCTAATACTACATAGTCTTCATTGTTACCATAAAATTTTTGAAAAGCGTTTTCATAACTCTTTTCATAAACCGATAAATCTGTTACTAGATGTTTACTGGTTGTTTGTCCCGTAGTTCCTGAACTAGCAAATATTTTTTGAACAGGAGCGGAGGAACTCACGACATCATGCGACTTAAAAAACTGAATAGGCAGAAAAGGAATGTCTTCAATACGATGAATATCACTTGGGTTTTTATATAATAAATCGCAAAAGGAACGATAAACGCCATTGTTTTCAAATTGAAATTTAAAAACCTGTAAAGCTTTTTTTTCGAATGCTTCCGCAGAATCGATTTCGAATATGTCCGACGAATGTATCATAGTGCAAAAGTATGGAAAATAAAAAAGCGCTACCAATTGGTAACACTTTAAAAACAGATGCTATTTTAAGTGCTGATTTTTTAAATTAATTTAAATTTTACAAATAAATAACATGGAGCTACTTATTTGACAATCAGTTTTCTGGTTGCGTTTAACTTGTTTTCGGTAATTTTAATAATATATATACCTGCTTTTAATTCGGATATATTTAATTCTTTACCAGAAAGTGATTGAGACATGACTTGTTTGCCTAAAACATTATAAACAGAAATTTGTTTTACAAAGTTATTCTTGGTAGCAACATACAATTTACCATTACTTACCGGATTTGGGTAGATTAAAAGGTTTTCTATATTTTTAGAATTTGCCGTAGCTTCCCTATCCAACGATTGCGAAAAACTTTCGCTTATCGAGAAAAGGGTAAAAAAAAGAAAAATTAAATAAGTAGTTTTTTTCATGTGGTCAAATTAAAATAAAGATAAATATACGTAATATTACTGCAAATAGTTCACCAAAATTCTATTTTAAGAAATTTGTTGTTATATTATCAACAGTTAACCTAAAGGTTACCATAATGTTATTAATACGAGATAAGCTGTTTCCACTAGCCGATTAGTTTTATCTTTACCTTTTTGAACCATTAAATTTCTATGAAAAAACGCGATATTAAGATATTATTAGTGGATGATGAACCAGATATTTTAGAAATAGTTGGTTATAATTTATCTGCTGAAGGCTATGAGATTTTTACAGCTGAAAATGGCGTAAAAGCCGTAAAAAAAGCAAAAAAAATAAAACCACATCTTATTATTATGGATGTTATGATGCCAGAAATGGATGGTATTGAAGCTTGCGAATTAATACGAAAAGTGCCCGATTTAAGCGAAACCATTATTACCTTTTTAACCGCTCGTGGTGAAGACTATTCTCAAGTTGCAGGTTTTGATGCAGGTGCCGATGATTATATTACTAAACCCATAAAGCCAAAAGTTTTAGTAAGCAAGGTGAAATCCTTACTACGTCGTTTTAAAGAAGAAGATTCTGCGGAATCTATAGTGGAAATTGGGAATCTTATAATTAATAGAGATGAATATAAAGTTGTTTTAAATGGTGATGAATTGATTTTACCACGTAAAGAATTTGAATTATTATCTTTATTAGCATCTAAACCTGGTAAGGTTTTTAAACGCGAAGATATTCTGGATAGCGTTTGGGGAAATGAAGTAGTTGTTGGTGGCCGCACGATTGATGTTCATATTAGAAAACTTCGTGAGAAAATCGGCGATGATTCTTTTAAAACCGTAAAAGGTGTTGGCTATAAGTTTATCGAAACATGCAAAAACTAAAGAAAACTTATAAATTTGCTGTTAAAACAGCCTTACTTTCTACATTACTATTAACATTTTTTTTAAGTGTTTTTCTTTATGCGCTGCAGGTTTGGACCTGGTGGTTATTTCCCTTTGTTTTATTTTTCGGGTTCCTATCATTTGTAATTATTCAATATCGTGTAGAGCGTTTTATTTACAGACGGGTGAAAAAAATCTATGACGATTTAACACTTCTGGAATCTGCTAGCTTAACAAAACAGCCAATTACTACCGATATGGCTACGCTTACTAAAGAAATTGATAAGTATGCGAAAGACAAAAAATTAGAAATTGAAACATTAAAAGTCCGTGAAGAATACCGTAAAGAATATTTAGGAAACGTTTCTCACGAATTAAAAACGCCCTTATTTACCGTTCAAGGTTACATTTTAACATTATTGGATGGCGCAATAGATGATAAACGCATTCGCAAGCGCTATTTAAATCGCGCAAGTAAAGGTGTAGAGCGCCTTATTTATATTGTGAAAGATTTGGATATGATTACCAAACTGGAAGTAGGCGATTTAAGCTTGAACAAAGAGTTTTTTGATATTATTGAACTCATAGAAAACGTATTTGAATTGCTGGAAATGAAAGCAGCTAGAAAAAAAATAACCTTGACTTTCGACGCCGATTATCCAGATCCTATTTTTGTTTATGCCGACAAAGAGCGTATTGAACAAGTTATTACCAATCTTGTAGTAAATTCCCTTAAATACGGCAGAGAAAAAGGGACGACTGAAATTGGTATAGAAAATCTAATTAAAAATAAAGTCCTTGTACGCGTTACCGATAATGGCGAAGGCATAGCTGCAGAACATTTATCACGAATTTTTGAACGCTTTTACCGGGTCGATAAAAGCGGCTCGCGTAAAGAAGGTGGTTCTGGTTTAGGCTTATCTATTGTAAAACATATTATTGAAGCCCATGACGAAGGCATCTATATTGAAAGCGAAGCCGAAGTAGGTAGCGAGTTTTCATTTAGTATGGAAAAGGCTAAATAATTCGGTGTAATTAGTCGCTTCTTTAAAACTACGCAATCCTTTAAATTTAGAAACACGCTTTAATTGCTCTACCGTAAAATCATTTTGTTGGCAATACGGAACCATTTCATTTTGTTGTAATCGTTCTGCTAAATAATTTTGTTCAAACTGTCCGGGTGTTGGTATAAAAAAAGCCTGCTTTTCTAGTTTTGCCAAATCCATGAGTGTGGTATAACCGGATCTTGAAATAACGAGCTGACTTTTATTTAAAGCATCTTCCAATAATCTGCTTGTTAAATAGTTGTAAATCGTAAAATTGCCGATAACTTCTTTTTTAATTTCGTTTTCAACTAAGCCTTTAATAAATAAGATTGCTCCAGGGTAATTAGCTAATTCCTTTAAAAGTTTCGTTTCCAGAAATTGTCGTTGTGGTTCCGGACCAGATAATAAAACGAGAATATCATAAATTATAGGCGTGTCTTTTTTAGTGAATCGGCTTATAGGATTCATGTATTTAATAGTTGAAGTCAATTTCTTCACATGACCCAATTTACCACTTAAATTAATTGCTCCTTCAGCATCAGGAATCCAACATTCATCAAATTTTTTAATAATATTTCTATGAATTTTGCTGCTTAGCCAAGTGGTGTTTCCGCTCAATACGTTTAGCTGATGCGTGATAAATACCGAAGGGACTTTAGAAGAGAAAACACCAAATCGATTATCTGAAATAATGCCCGAAATAGAATGTTCTTTAAGAATTTTGTCGATTGCCGATTTTTCAGCAGCCATATTTCTTAAAATTTTAGGCGTATCGGTCAGCAATTTAAATTTAAAAAAACGAGCATTTTTGGCATATTTAATATTGTATGAAGGCAATGTTAAACAAGTAAGATTCGGAAATTCAGTTTGAAGTAAAGCTAGAGCAGCGCCATCACTAGCCAGTATAGGCGTGAATTTATGGTGCATTAATTCTTTAATAATCGGGATGCATCTGGTGGCATGACCAAGACCCCAATTTAATGGCGCCACTAAAATGTGTTTCTTCTCTAACATTAAAAACAAAGGTAAGCATATAAGAGCTTCCACTTAATTCCGTAATTTTGCCAAAAGTTTTATAAATCAGTTTAGTAAAAGTGGGAAGTAAAAATAAATTAAAACGTTTTAACGAAAACGAGACCTTTAAAAATGTGGTGCAGCCATCACGTGAAGAACTCGTTAATAAAGAATTTCCTTTAAAAGGAAATTGGAATCGCGATTTTTTCAAAAACGATTACCCAATAATTTTAGAGTTGGGTTGTGGTAAGGGAGAATATACAACTGCCATGGCAGAAAGGTATCCGAATAAAAACTTTGTTGGAGTGGATATTAAAGGAGCACGTTTTTGGCGTGGTGCTAAAACAGCGCTCGAAGAAAACATGAGCAATGTGGGTTTTCTACGTACGCAAATTGAATTAATCGATCATGCTTTTGCAGAAAACGAAGTTGACGAAATTTGGATAACTTTTCCAGATCCGCAAATAAAATACAAGCGAACCAAACACCGTATGACCAATGCAGAGTTTTTAGCACGCTATAAAACCATATTAAAACCAGACGGCGTTGTTAATTTAAAAACAGATAGCGAATTTATGCACGGTTATACATTAGGGTTGTTGCATGGCGCGGGACATGAAGTATTATATGCCAATCATAATGTTTATAAACAGGAAGGCAGCCCGGAAGATGTAACGCGTATACAAACTTTTTACGAAAGTCAGTATTTAGAACAGAACAAACCAATTACGTATATTCAATTTAAAATTAAAAATTAGTGGATTTAGCTCTTGTATTAATATTCGGTTTTCTGGCGACTTTTATTGCAACTTTACCGCCCGGTTTGATAAATATTACGTCTGCCAAGATTAGTTTAAACGAAGGTCACACGAGAGGTGTTATGTTTGCTTTAGGCGCGTGTTTAGTAATTATTGTTCAAGCTTTAATAGCAACTATTTCTGCTCGTTACTTAAGTAATCATCCGGACGTTGTAGGTGTTTTGCGTATTGTGGCTATGATTATTTTTGCGTTATTGAGTATTTACTTTTTGTTTATTGCTAAGCATAATGAACAGAATAAAAAAGAGGATGATTCACGTAGTAAAACCAAACGCTTTTTTCATGGCATGTTTTTGTCTGGTATTAACTTTTTTCCAATTCCGTTTCAAGCATATGTAGCTATGACTATGGCCTCATACGGTTTTATGAAATTCGAGAATTTAGATATTGCCGCTTTTGTAATAAGTTCTAGTTTTGGCGCTTTTGTATCCTTATATTTATATATGCACTTTTTTGAAAAGATAAAAGACCATAAAATAGCCTCAAAGAAAGTTATGAACTATATGATTGGCGCTATTACGGGAGTGGTAGCTATTTATACTCTAATTAGTATTTTAAAAGACTTGTAATGAAGCCTGAAACGGTAAGTTTTTATGATAAAGTTTATCAGGTTGCTAGACAAATTCCTTTTGGACGCGTAACCAGTTATGGTGCTATTGCCACATTTCTCGGCGCAGCCAAAAGTGCTAGAATGGTTGGTTATGCAATGAATGGTTCACATAATAAAGATGTTCCAGCCCATCGGGTAGTAAACAGAAAAGGCTTATTAACTGGCAAGCATCATTTTGATGGTACTAACCTGATGCAACAGCTTTTAGAAAGTGAAGGCATACAAGTCATCGATAATCAAATTCAGGATTTCGATAGCGTGTTTTGGGAACCGCGTAAAGCCTTATAGAACTTCCTGTTATTTACTAATTTGTTAAGAATTAGGAGATAATTACAAAAATGTCATTATATAAATCTTACTAGTCACCTCGTTTAATTGGTCATGTACATTTTTCCATCCGCCCACAATCATTCGGCATAACACAATATTTTATTCCTAAAACGCGACAACTCACCATTCAATTCTAAATATTTCTATTTTTAATCTTTAAAAAAAAGCGCGGTGATTTAGGCTCTATTCTCTATTTTTAGAAATAATTAACACCTCATAACAAAATCAAATTTAAACATCAATCATTTCAATTAAAGCATTTCAAATTCTAAACAATTCACTGTATATTTGTAGTTTAGAATAGTTCTGAATAAATAAACAGCAAATCGTATAGATATCATACTCATAAGCTGTTTTATCTGTGTATAAATAGTAGCATTATGAAATTAAATAAAGAAGATATATTAAAAGCACTTGAAACCATAACCGTTCCTGGCGAAGGCCAAAATATGGTGGAAAGTGGTGCCGTTAAAAACATTATGACTTTTGGTGATGAGGTTATTGTAGATATTACCATTAGCAACCCAGCGCTACAAGCTAAAAAGAAAATGGAAGTTGAAATATTGAAAGCTATTCATGATCAGGTTTATGAGAAAGCAAAAATCACGATCAACACAAAAGTAGATGCACCGCCAGCTAAACCTAAAACGGCCAATGAGATTAAAGGCAAATCTATTCCAGGTATTCAAAATATAATCGCCGTTGCTTCAGGAAAAGGAGGTGTTGGTAAATCGACAGTTACAGCTAATTTAGCGGTAACCTTGTCCAAAATGGGTTTTAAAGTTGGAATTCTTGATGCGGATATTTACGGACCATCTATGCCTATTATGTTCGATGTCGAGAATGAAAGACCTTTAGCTACAACTGTGGATGGAAAGTCTAAAATGAAACCTGTAGAAAATTACGGTGTTAAAATATTATCTATTGGCTTTTTCACGCAACCCGATCAAGCGGTTGTTTGGCGTGGCCCTATGGCTTCGAAAGCATTAAATCAAATGATTTTTGATGCACATTGGGGCGAACTCGATTTTATGTTAATCGATTTACCACCAGGAACAGGCGATATTCATTTAAGTATTATGCAATCCTTGCCAATTACTGGCGCTGTTGTAGTCAGTACGCCTCAAAATGTTGCACTTGCCGATGCTAGAAAAGGAGTTGCTATGTTTCAACAGGAAAGTATAAATGTGCCTGTTTTAGGGATTATAGAAAATATGGCCTACTTTACACCAGAGGAGTTGCCAAACAATAAATATTATATATTTGGAAAAGAAGGTGCTAAAAATTTAGCTTCCGATTTAGATGTACGTTTTCTAGGAGAAATTCCATTGGTACAAAGCATTCGTGAAGCGGGAGATTTAGGTCGTCCAGCAGCTATGCAAACAGGTACGCTATTGGAAAAAGCCTTTGAAAAACTCACACAAAATGTGGTCGAAGAAGTGGTAAAACGAAATGATGGATTGCCGCCAACTGAAGCCATTAAAATTACAACCATGGCTGGATGTTCCGCCGTTAAAAAATAGGTTATGACCACAGAAGAACTCACATTAAATATTGAAAAAGCACTTGATGAAATTCGTCCATTTTTACAAAGTGATGGTGGCGATATTTCCTTGCTTTCCATAGAGGATGGTAAACTTGTAAGAGTGCAGTTAGAAGGCGCGTGCGTAGGTTGTAGCGTAAACCAAATGACGCTTAAGATGGGAGTGGAAATGACTATCAAAAAATATGCGCCTCAAATAGAACAGGTTGTCAATGTAGAGGCTTAAAGCAGATTATTGCTAGCAAACAGTGTTGCTTTAGCCTTTGACTTTCACTACCCGCTTAACCCATGAGAATTTCGGGAGCGTTAACAACCTAGAATCGTCGAGACCAAATCCATCATACAAACTGATAAATATCATGAAAAACCCGTGATAATTATCCGAAATTTGCAACTGAAACAAAAGTCGAATAAAAGAAGTACCCAACATTTTTGGGAATGACTATGATAAAGACAGATATACTTATTATTGGCGCAGGGCCAACCGGATTATTCACCGTTTTTGAAGCAGGATTACTAAAATTAAAATGTCACCTTATCGATGCATTACCACAAGCAGGTGGACAATGTACCGAATTATATCCTAAAAAACCGATTTACGATATTCCAGCCTATCCAGAAATTCTGGCAGGCGATCTTACCATGAAATTGTTGGAGCAATGTAAACAATTTGAACCAGGCTTTACGCTTGGCGAACGTGCCGAAACTATAGAGAAACAAGAAGATGGTAGTTTTATAGTTACCACTAATAAAGGCACGCAGCACCAAGCACCCGTTGTGGCTATTGCTGGTGGATTGGGAAGCTTTGAGCCGCGTAAACCGCTAATTCATAATATTGCCGATTTTGAAGATAAAGGTGTGGAATACATGATTAAAGATCCAGAATTCTATCGCGATAAAAAAGTAGTTATTGCTGGTGGTGGCGATTCTGCTTTAGATTGGAGTATCTTTTTAAGTGATATTGCTAGTGAAGTAACGCTTATTCACCGTCGTAATGAATTTAGAGGCCATTTAGATTCGGTAGACAAAGTTCAAGAGCTAAAAAATTTAGGTAAAATAAATTTAATTACACCTGCTGAAGTAACAGGTATTGTTGGAGATGGTGCGGTTAAAGCTGTGGTCGTTTCACAAGCAAAACATATAGAAAAAGAATTTGAATTAGAATGCGATCATTTTATTCCACTATTTGGCTTGTCTCCTAAACTAGGACCGATAGCCAACTGGGGATTAGAAATTGAAAAAAATGCCATTAAAGTTAATAATGCGTTGGATTATCAGACAAATATTCCTGGTATTTTTGCCATTGGCGATGTTAATATTTATCCCGGTAAATTAAAGCTAATTCTTTGTGGTTTCCATGAAGCGACATTAATGTGTCAAGCGGCTTATCAAATTATGAATCCTGGAAAACGATATGTATTAAAATATACAACGGTAGCTGGTGTCGATGGTTTTGATGGAACCAGAAAAGAAGCACCGAAGGCTGTTGTTAAAGCATTCGATTAGTGGTTTCTTATTGCTTTTAGCGACAAAGCTTGATATTAGCGTATAATTAAAAACAGGTTCCCGTTTTCACGGGAAGAAAACATGGAGCAAGATATAAATATAACAATCATAGATCGCGAAGGCATTTCGCATACAATTGAAGCGCCAACCGATATGGCTATGAACCTTATGGAAGTTGTTCGAGTTTACGAGCTGGCTCCAGAGGGAACTATTGGTATTTGCGGCGGCATGGCTATGTGCGCCAGTTGTCAATGCTATGTATTAAGCAATACACTATTGCCAGAAATGCAAGACGATGAAGAAGCGATGCTTTCCGAAGCTTTTTTTGTTAAAGATAATTCACGTTTAGGTTGTCAAATTCAGATGACACCGGCTATGGAAGGTTTGGAAGTTAAGTTGGCACCAGCTGAATAGATTTATTGGTCTGAAATCAAGTTAAAAATATGTGCTTTATGGCATCTCGCTTTAGCTTCTAAAAAGTTTTGAGACTAATTTTACGAATTTCAAAAATTCACTGGTTCCTTGAAAGAATCGGCGCAAATCATTTTCTATAAATTTAACCAATGCTACAGATTTCAGTCTGTTTTAAAAATCTATGGACTAAAGTTTCCTAGTGATTTATTTATCAGGGAGCATTCTAAAAACAGACCTCACAGGTTTTAATCCCGAAACGTCGGGACTGTGAGGTTTTAGCAAGAGCCGAGAAGTCGTGGGATTTTAAAATAATGCAAAAGCATGTAAATCTAACTTTAATCTAGCAATTTTCAACTATAGTATACTCTCTTCTCTATTCTTTAAAACATATGATTTTTATCGAGACGGTCTAGCTTCTTCTTATAGATTCTTATTTCATATTTAGAAAAACTAGCCCCCCTCATAATCCAATAACTTCCGCGGCCCTTCCAATAAAACACGCACCACTTTCAGCGTGCCATCATCGGTTGTTGCAATCTGCCATTTAATAAGTGCAATTTCACCATTTTCAATTTCAATGCCTGTTATGCTTCGTGGGAAAACACAAGAACCATCATTAAAAAAAGCAATATCGTCTGTTTCTGGAAAACGCGGCCTGTGGGTGTGTCCGACAATAGTCACCATATTATTTTTACTAATAATCCAGTGTTTCAAGAGTTTTTCAATGCGCATTAATTCCATACGATTTTTTGCCGGACTTGTCGGGTTCGAAATCCCCATAACATTGAGTGGTTTCCAAAGTACGCGAACTAAAAACCGACTCCACTTCCAAAAGGTATAATTCCACCAATCGGCTTGATGTCCATGGGTTAAAAATAATTCCTGATGGTTTTCAGTATGCTTTAATATCAGCGCCTCATTAATAGTAATGTCTGTAAACAACGCTTCCTTTTTTCCAGTAATAGGCTCAAAATAGGTAGAAAGATGTTTTTTTACATAATCAGGATCCTTATAAGCCATATCGTGATTACCATAGAGAATCTGCAGCCTATTATTTTTATGGAATTCCTTGAGTAATAGATACACATGTTTATGCGCTTCAAAAATAGTTTTAAAGTTTCGATGTTCCCAAAGTTCATCGCCATCACCTAATTCAATATATGTGAAACCTTCCGCGTAATAATGTTTTAAAGCGTGAAAATAAGTGTTTGCATTGTTTGCAAAATCGTCAGCAAAACTATTATCACCTCTATGCACATCGCTAAACAATACAAATTTACTCGTATTATCAAAATCAATGATTTTGGCTTCTTTATAAGCGCGGTCTAAACGTTTTTTACTGGATAGCATTTAGTAAATGTAAACAAAAAAGTAAGAAACTAGCTTGTTGGCAGATGGGAAAATACAGGCTAAAGGGGTCTGCGTTATTGTGTGTTAAGTAAATGTCTGTGGTATTCATCTGAAGTCATAATTTAAAACGAATGACGGGTTAATCACCCTGTCTACCGACGGGTAGACAGTCTAAACGGCTAAAAAAGGTATGAGGTTTATTCGTCTAATTTTTAGTTGCATTTCCAGTCACAATTTCAAAATTCTAAACGATTTTAATATGCCAGTTCAGCTATTTTTAGAAACATCAAACTATATAACGAATTGAGCTATAAAGGTTCAAGGGAGTTATGACTAAAATTCTGTGAATATTCCTGAATAAGATTAAGGAACTGGCTTGCTTGGCGTAGTCATTTTCTTTAAATGGTTTTAATTTCCTACCTGCTGAAAGGCAAGTTTGGTTCTTTTTGTATTAAGGAGAAAGAATGAATAAAAAAGAATGTGTAGTAAATAACAAAACATAATTGATTTTAAATTTTATATTTATTTTAGAAAGTATGATATTGAATGAAGTTTCGGAAAACAGCACTTATATTTGAAGATGAAAGTTTAGGTGCATAATAACTTTTAAGCCCAACCTATGGAAGTTATATCTAATTACTTGAACAATTCAAGTGTTTTTTAAAAATGGT
The DNA here is from genome assembly GCF_000224335.1 of Bizionia argentinensis JUB59. GTDB lineage: Bacteria > Bacteroidota > Bacteroidia > Flavobacteriales > Flavobacteriaceae > Algorimicrobium > Algorimicrobium argentinense. Next base: position 226,347 of record NZ_AFXZ01000067.1, read on the forward strand.
GTTAAATTCAAAATATAAAATTATTGCAAATAGGTTTATTAAAAAACTATTTTAGTCAAACTCTTTATTTTACGGGTAATGGTAAATCCACTAATTAAAACTTATTACGTTTCATGGTAAGAGCTTATTTTAATTGGATGGTTTTTAGACAAAAGATTTAATTTAATCTAACATTTAAAACTTTTTGGTAGGCAAAATGCACCTAAAATTATAGCTATAAGTAAGGCGAAAATTCGTCTAACGGCATCCAATGACCGAACCTCTCATAAAGGCATAGTAACCATTATTTAAGTTGTTGGTGCTTTACAGGCCTGCTGCTAACACTCTATATGTCCTTTAATGTTTGCTGATTATAGCCAAATAATTAATTCATTAATTTTTAATATTTTTGCTCTCATTTTGTTGCTAATTGGTGTTCCGGACGAGATTATCATTTTAGCAATAAAGAAAAAATCCTCTTACAACTCTTAATTGCTTTAATATCGATACTCGAAATCAGTATCTACATTCATTCTTTTGCGTGCCTGTTTACTATTAATGATTTACCAACAATATTCGCTATTATCTCTACGGTCTTTGTTACTGTTTTAGGTATTAATAGCTACAATTTAATTGACGGTTTAGCTGGTTAGTTGGGTTTTATTGCATGTGGTGTTATGGACTTAATTTTCTTTTTTTAGGAATCACTTCCTTTATTGCGGCTTGTCTTTATCATTTGTCGGAGATTTAATAGAGTTCTTAATTACTAATTCTTCTCGCAAACGCAAAATGTTTCTTTGCGATATCCGATGTATGGTTTTTGATTTTGTATGGGTATATCAAATGGTTTAATATTAAATTTCTGAAGATCCAGAATTCACAGTGTTTAAAAATGCACAATTTTTATCTTATCCTTTGTTTGAAACTCGACATGTATTTATAATTATATTTAAGAATAAATAAAGTCCTTTTATGGCGGACAAAAGCCATAAAGATCATCGTTTATTGGAATTTGATTTCCAACATAAATAAGCGATTTTAATAATTACATTTTATACGGTTTGGATTAAGACCCCAGTATTTCTTTAAAATGATTTGCCTATAGCTTATAGTCTTTGCCATCTTTTTACCCGTAAGTATTTTAATGGTTATAACTCCTTTTCTAATAATAGAAGTTTAACTTGTTTAGATGTTAAAACAACAATTGTAGAATGTTTTTAAAGTTTAAAGCTCTTTTTAAACAAATTAATACAGAGAAATTGTTTATTTTTAATGCCTTATGAATTCAGTCTTTACAATCAAAGTGAAGTGGTCCTAATGCTGCATTACACATTAAGGATTAAAAAATATACTCATAAAAGGTTAAAACATATAAAATGAAAATAGCTGTCATCGGATTAGGTTACGTAGGATTACCATTAGCGCGATTATTTGCCACCAGATACCCAGTTATTGGTTTTGATATAAACCAACATCGTATTGCTGAATTACAAAACGGACATGATAGCACATTGGAAGTGGATGATGCTGACCTGCAAAAGGTTTTATTGCAGAAATCAGTAGAAACAGATAGTGCTAACGGCTTATTTTGTACCAATCAGTTGGAAGCTATTTCCGATTGTAACTACTACGTGGTAACCGTTCCAACGCCCGTAGATAAGAATAACCGCCCCGATTTAACACCTTTATATAAAAGCAGTGAAACCGTTGCCAGCGTTTTAAAAATAGGCGATACCGTTATTTATGAATCTACCGTATATCCTGGTGTTACTGAAGAAGAATGCGTGCCTGTTTTAGAAAAACATAGCGGCTTAAAATTCAATGTTGATTTCTTTGTGGGGTATTCTCCAGAACGTATTAATCCAGGTGATAAAGAGCATACAGTGGAAAAAATATTAAAAGTCACTTCGGGTTCAACACCAGAAGCGAGTGTGAAAATAGACCAACTATACAAATCCGTAATTACAGGAGGAACCCATTTAGCACCGAGTATAAAAGTAGCGGAAGCGGCCAAAGTCATTGAGAATTCACAACGTGATATTAATATTGCTTTTGTAAATGAACTGGCAAAAATATTTAATCGGATGGATATCGATACCAAAGCGGTATTAGAAGCTGCCGGCACCAAATGGAATTTTTTACCCTTCAAACCAGGATTAGTCGGCGGACACTGTATTGGAGTGGATCCGTATTATTTAGCACAAAAAGCACAAGAATTAGGCTATCACCCAGAAATTATTTTAGCAGGTCGTCGTATGAATGATTCTATGGGCGCGTATGTAGCTTCAGAAGTAGTGAAACTCATGCTGCAAAGCGATTTAAAAGTAAAAGGCTCCAAGATTTTAATTTTAGGAATTACTTTTAAAGAAAACTGTCCAGATGTTCGTAACACCAAAGTCGTAGATGTCGTTCGCGAATTAAAACAATACGGCGCCGATATTTGTATTTACGATCCCTTGGCCAATCCAGCACAAGTGGCTCACGAATACAACCTAACCACCACACAAAAATTGCCAACAGGCCCGTATGATTCTATTGTTTTAGCGGTAGCCCATAACGAGTTTTTAAGTTTAGATTTAGAAGCTATAAAATCGGATAAAGGAATTATCTATGATGTAAAAGGCGTGTTACCAAATGCCTGCGGAACGCTGTAAAGTTGTTAGTTGTGGAGTCGCAGTGTTCAGTTTCATTCACAGCATTAAAAAGGCATTAGGTTTGAGGTATTAGGTTTATTATCGTAGTTTAATAAGATCTTAAACCATTTTAATAAAACTGCCAAATGGCCTACTTTTCGTTTTCGTAGCAAAATAAATAAAAGATTTAGCTTATGGCAGAGGAGGATGGCCTAGCGCAGTGGTTGCCATCCGCAGGAAAAGACTTGTATGCCGTTTTCAAGAAAACTAAAATCAGCCTGGATTTTCCGGCCTGACGGTAGGCAGGTTTGGTTCGTTTTTTCATCAATGAAATTGAAGATTCACGAACACTAACAATAAAACAATAGGTGCGTGAGTAAAAAAATGAACATTAAGAATAACTATACAATTATAATTCAAGCTAGAAATACATGAATTTAGACCCATTTAAAAATTTAAAAAACAAAAGCATATTAGTAACAGGAGGAGCAGGCTTCATCGGCTCCAACCTTTGCGAAACCCTATTGCAAATAAATGCAAAAGTAACCTGTCTCGATAACTTTGCTACAGGCCACCGCCACAACATCCAACCTTTTCTAGAAAACAAAAACTTCACGCTAATTGAAGGCGATATCCGCGATTTAGAAACCTGTCAAAAAGTTTGTAAGGGTCAAGATTTCATATTACACCAAGCAGCATTAGGTTCCGTACCACGATCCATTGCCGATCCCATTACCACCAACAACGTCAACATTGGTGGTTTTTTAAATATGCTTGTTGCAGCACGTGACAATAAAGTAAACCGATTCATTTACGCTGCCAGTTCCTCAACTTATGGGGATTCTGAAGCTTTGCCAAAAGTGGAAGAGATTATAGGCAAACCTTTATCACCGTATGCTATTACTAAATACGTGAACGAGTTATACGCCGAGAATTTTTTCAATACTTTCGGACTAAATACCATTGGTTTACGCTATTTTAATGTCTTTGGCAGACGTCAAGACCCTAATGGTGCGTACGCAGCAGTAATCCCCTTATTTGTAAAACAATTTATGAGTCACGAAAGCCCAATTATTAATGGGGATGGAAGTTTTTCCCGCGATTTCACCTACATCGATAACGTGGTGCAAATGAATTTACTCGCCATCACCACCACCAATAATGCTGCCCTCAACCAAATTTATAATACTGCGGTGGGAGATCGTACCACTTTGGTACAATTAACCGACTTACTAAAAAAAACTTATTAAAATACGACTCTAAAATAGTAGATGTTAATATCGTTCACGGGCCAAGCCGTCAAGGTGATATTCCGCATTCATTGGCTTCTGTAGAGAAAGCCAAACGCTTATTAAATTATGAGCCCAGCCATACTATTGATAATGGGATTGAAGAAGCTGTAGAATGGTATTGGGGGAATTTGAAAATAGATTCTTAAGTATAATTATAAAGTAATTTAGATGTGAAGCTTAAAGATTTATTTTAAAGGTAAAAAAGAATAAGTCCTTTTGTAAACTTTCGTGTCATTATCTTTATTCCAATTAGTTTGGAGGCCATTAATAAAGGTAATACTATAACTAGTTTCAAGAAATTTCAAAAATCACTTTTTATAAATGGAAAGTTTTATTTCATATTAAATATGCTTATTATAAGCCAGTTAGAAAATACAGATTACGATTATTGAATTTATAAAACGAGCAATTTGTGACGCAATACTGCATATTTATATCGTATTTAGTATAACAATATGTTCATACAAAACAAACCTCTGCGAGATTGCCGAGTCTTTAAATGCGTGTCATACCTTTAAAAAAAACAGTATTTTCTTTTGTGTAAGCTAGTAATGAGATTCCTTTGTAATCTGCTTTTAATTAATATAGACCAAAAAACTGCAAAAGAAAAATCAAAATTCAATCCTGTTTCTACCGTTTTTCAATACATTATTACAAATTTAAACTATTGCTTTTACAAAAATTATACTAGCAGACAAGCCTGCCAAAAATATATTTCAAAATTTGGAATGAAGGTATCGTAAAAATTTAGATGGTTTGATCGAGCAAAATCTTTAGAGGAATTCACAAAATTCAGGAATGAATGATAATTTAGATATAGTTTCGTAATATAGGGTTTTACGGTTGTTTTCGCTTCCAATGGAAAAAATGGATGTAAAAATGTATTAGAAATCACTAATTAAGTCATTAAACTAAACACTTTTAAAAAGAAATGAAAGCTATAACTCTAGTGGCAGGAGCCAGACCAAACTTTATGAAAGTAGCACCCATAATCCAAGCTATTTCCGAAGTCCAAAATCAAGGTGTTGAGATATCATATCGTTTAGTTCACACCGGACAACATTATGATAAGGAAATGTCTGGAAGCTTTTTCGAACAATTGGAAATTCCTGAACCTCATGTTAATTTAGGCGCTGGTGGCGGTACTCAAGCCGAGCAAACTGCTAATATTATGGTGCGCTTTGAACAGGAATTAATAGCCAACCCTTGCGATTTGGTGTTGGTAGTTGGTGATGTTAACTCGACTATGGCTTGTAGTATAACAGCTAAAAAAATGAATATTAAGGTAGCACATGTGGAAGCTGGTATTCGCTCTGGCGATTTATCAATGCCAGAGGAAATAAACCGTATGATAACAGATGCTATTGCCGATTTGTTTTTTACAACATCCGAATTAGCTAACACCAATTTACGTCAAGCCGGTATTTCCGATGACCGAATTCACTTCGTGGGAAATACCATGATTGATACCCTACTAAAACAACGTCCAAACTTTAAAGCACCACCAATATGGTTAAAATTAAAGCTTTCCAGACAAAAATATATCGTTTTAACGCTTCACCGTCCAGCAAATGTGGATGAAGCCTCAAGGCTAAGAGCTATGCTCGATGAAATTATAGATAATACCGAAGGTATGCCATTGGTCTTCCCAATGCATCCACGAACGGCAAAAATTTTAGAAGACTTAAATTTTAGACACGATTGTTTGCACATGATTGAACCGTTAAGCTATTTAGAATTTAATTTTTTAGTAGAAAATGCCAAAGCCGTAATAACCGATTCAGGAGGAATAACTGAAGAAGCGTCGATAATGGGAGTGCCTTGTTTAACCTTAAGAGACAGCACCGAGCGACCAGAAACCATCTCTTTAGGTACAAATGAATTAGTAGGAACAAACCCCGAGAATATAAAACCTTATTTACAACGTCTTTTCGCCGGGAACTGGAAAGTAGGAAGCAAAATCCCAATGTGGGATGGAAAAACAGCCCGACGGATTGTTGAGGTGCTTCGTGTAAATTGATAAGGTATTCGTGAGGTTCTTTTAAGATTCACAATTTGTGAATTTAAGTTGAAATAAAAAATAAAACAAACCTACGATTAGTCTTTATGTCTTCAGGCTACAACTTCTCTTCACCTGAAGAGAGGGGGCGGATATAGCTCTTTTAAATAAAAAATACAGCAAAATGTAAACTGCGACTTTTAACTATTAAATTAAACCTTAATTTTAAAAAACATCCCTGCCCATAATTCATGACCTGTGAAATAACCTAAACAAAAAAGAATATAATTAGTATAAGACGCCCTTTTTTTAATGTTCATCTCTGTTATATTATAAAACCTAAACATGTTATCTGTTCGAATTTAAAGCAGCAAGACGTCCTAATTGAATTATGTTTTAGATTGTTTATCTAGTGCGTTCAAAATGCCATTTTGCGTATGAGATAGACAGGGGTCGATATGCAAGACAATCACAGCAGTATTAGGATGTTTTTTTTACAACGTATTGTTTTTAGATGCGTTACCTGCTTCATCACTATAGACAATTTATTTAGCTTTAATCAATGGGTGATTAGAATATGCTTAACCAAATAGTTTATCGACTTTAAAAGATTAAGTCAGATTTTTATATCGAAGTCATAATCAGTTAACTGTTTAGTCGTGTTTTTAGCACTTCATAAAAGTACTCGAAACACCTGGATTCGGGAATTAAAGATTCAGTATGGTTAATCTCATAATTAATAATAAAAAAATGCTCCTCGATTATGAAGAGCATTTATTATTACCGAACTCCCGTTCGAATTATAAGTTAAACAGAGCGTTTCGCACTATTTAAAAGCATTTAAACCTGTAACATCCATACCTGTAATTAGCAAATGAATATCATGCGTACCCTCGTAAGTGATTACACTCTCTAAATTCATAGAATGACGCATAATCGAGTATTCACCAGTAATTCCCATTCCGCCTAACATTTGGCGTGCTTCACGGGCGATGTTAATAGCCATATCCACGTTGTTTCGTTTTGCCATGGATATTTGTGCAGATGTTGCTGTGCCGTTTTCACGCATAACACCAAGTCTCCATGCTAATAATTGTGCTTTAGTGATTTCAGTAATCATTTCAGCTAATTTCTTTTGCTGTAATTGAAACTGACCAATTGGTTTGCCAAATTGCATGCGCTCTTTACTATAACGTAAAGCGGTATCGTAGCAATCCATAGCGGCTCCAATAGCTCCCCAGGCAATACCAAAACGAGCAGAGTCCAAGCAGCCTAACGGCGCGCCTAATCCCGATTTGTTAGGTAATAAGTTTTCTTTAGGAATTTTAACATTATCAAAAATAAGTTCACCAGTTGATGATGCGCGTAGCGACCATTTATTATGAGTTTCTGGTGTTGAAAAACCTTCCATGCCACGTTCTACTATTAAACCGTGAATTCGACCTTCTTCATTTTTAGCCCATACCACAGCAATTTGACAAAAAGGGGCGTTTGAAATCCACATTTTAGCACCATTTAAAAGATAATGGTCGCCCATGTCTTTAAAGTTAGTGGTCATGCCTCCTGGGTTAGAACCATGATCTGGTTCTGTTAATCCAAAAGACCCCATCCATTCACCTGAAGCTAATTTAGGTAAGTATTTTTTACGTTGTTCTTCATTACCATACTTCCAAATTGGGTACATAACTAAAGAAGATTGTACAGAAGCGGTGCTACGAACGCCAGAATCGCCGCGTTCTATTTCTTGCATAATTAAACCATAAGAAATCTGATCCAATCCAGCACCACCATATTCCTCTGGAATATAAGGTCCGAAAGCACCAATTTCTGCTAAACCACCTATAATTTGCTTTGGAAATTCAGCACGTTGTGCATAATCTTCAATAATGGGAGATACATCACGTTTTACCCATTCGCGGGCTGCATCACGTACTAATTTATGTTCGTCTGTTAAAAGCTCATCGAGGTTATAATAATCTGGAGCTTCAAATAAGTCTGGCTTCATGTATATTTTTTTTAAGTAATAGCTGTAAAAATAACGAAAACGTTTACCGTTAGCAATTTTAAATTACATTTTCAGATAAAAATCTTTAGTAAGCGTCACGTAATCATCGGTGTATTTATGTCTCTCCGTTTCAATGATGAGGTGCGATTTTTTTACTTCGGTATGGTTCCGTGTAAAAGTGATTAAACTGCGCTTTATTTCCGATTTGGGGTTTCCTTGAACATGCGTTAATCGACTCGGAAATAACGCATAAGAAGCTGCTAGATTGATAAAGGTTTCTTCCTCTTGAAATGGAATAATAACGGAAAACTCACCTATTTCCGAAAGCAGTTTTGAGACACTTTTAATTAAATGTTCAAAAGGCATAGCATCTTGAAAACGTGCTGTTTCTCGTGAAGATTCTAGCTTTTTCCCATCTTTAATTCTGGAAGCGGAAGGAAGCGAGGGTATATAGAAGGGAGGATTTGATATGATGAGATCGTATTGCTCTTCAATTTCATCCGTGAACTCTTCTAATGAAGCATGGTAACAGAATAGGCGATCTGCCCAAGCCGATAATTCGAAATTATCCACACATTGCTCATAAGCGGCATCGTCAATTTCAAGAGCATCAATAATTTCTGCGTTACTGCGCTGCGCTAACATTAAAGATAAAATACCAGTTCCAGTACCTATATCTAAAATAGAAAACGGATTAAAGCTTAAGGAGGTCCATGCGCCTAATAAAACGGCATCTGTACCTATTTTCATAGCACATTGCTCTTGATGAATAACGAATTGTTTAAATTTGAAGGGCGCCATTAATGAAATATATTTTAAAGTGATTCAAGGTGCTAAAATATTCTTAATTAATAAATAAGTGACGTATTAAATTGTAATTTTATGGCTTCTAATATTTTCAATAATGATAACCCCATCTTTACCAGAAAATGAGAAGCAAAGACAGCGTGCTGTAGAGCGTTATGTTTTGTTAGACTCACTACCCGAAAGTAGTTATGATGAAATAACAGCTTTGGCGTCTTTAATTACGGACGCACCCATTTCATTAATTACGTTATTGCATAGCGATCGAAATTTTTTCAAATCGCATTACGGTCTGCCTTTTAATCAATCTCCCAGAAATATTTCATTTTGTGGCCATGCTATAATTTCTGATCACCCAATAACAATCATAGAAGATGCCAGAAAAGATGATCGTTTTCATGATAATCCTTTAGTATTAGAACAGGGTGCCGTGTTTTATGCTGGTGTGCCATTGGTAGATCCTCAAGGTTATAGATTAGGAACATTATGTATTTTTGATACCAAGCCAAAAACATTGGATCATAAACAAATTGCTACTTTAAAGGTTTTAGCAAATCAGGTTGTGCGTTTATTTGAAGAGCGTGTAGCTAATATGAAACTTGAAGCTCTTAAAGAGGAGTTGGTATTGCGTAATGAAAACTTAAGGAAATTCGCTAACGTAATTAGTCACGACTTAAAATCGCCTTTAGCAAACATTACATCCTTAATAGATTTACTTGAGGATGATTTTAAGGAGCTTGCTTCTCCTCAATCTTTAGAGTACTTGCAGTATTTAAAAAGTTCTTCAAACTCTTTAAGAGATTATATTGATGGTTTACTAATATTTTATAGCAATTCTGAATTGGCTGAAAGTAACAAAGTGTCCATGAAATTTGAAGATTATATGGAGCATATTAAAAATTTATGTCATATAAATAGAGAGAAAGTTACTTTTAATTACAGTAAAAACGTTGGTGATATTGTAGTTAATAAATCAGCTTTATCGCAAATATTAATGAACCTAATTACCAATTCCATTAAATATAATGATAAGGAAGTAACGGTTATAGACGTTGCTTGTACTTCAAACGAAAACGATTATATTTTTGAAGTAAAAGATAATGGTCCTGGTATTCCAGCAGATAAAAAAGATGTTGTTTTTAATTTGTTCTCTGTGATTGGAGAGGATAAGTACAAGAATAAAGGGACAGGAATTGGTTTAGCGACTGTTAAAAAGTTGGTTGAAAATTTAGGTGGCAATATAAGGATATCCTTACCAGAAAGTGGTGGTTGTATTTTTACCTTTAATTTGAAACGTTCAGATAATTAATCTAAATACAAATCGATTAAACCTTCAGGTGTATCTAAAATAATTTCTTTTTTATCTTTGTCTACTTTGACGATAAAAGCATCGTTTAAGGGAATTAAAATTTCAGTGCCATCGCGATCAATTTCAAAAAGTACTTGTGCGGTGGAGTCGTTTATAGAAGAAACGGTTCCAACATGTCCAAAATTAACATCGCTTACTTTAAAACCAATTATTTCGTGGTAGTAAAATTTATCGCCCTCTAGTTTAGGAAGCAAATCTAAAGGCAAATAGATATCGCTTTTTATCAGCGCGTCGGCATCTGCTTCGGTGTCTACATCTTCAAAGCGCACCCGTAATAAATCGGATTTATGTAATTGAGAAGATTCTATAAAAAACGGAACTAAATTATTGCGTAAATCCACAAACATAGAATCTAGATTCTCGTATAAATCGGGTTCATCTGTATCTAGTTTTATTAGCAGTTCACCTTTAAAACTATATTTAGATACTATTTTTCCTAAATAAAAACAATCTTCTTTTTTCATGATGTTTCGTCTGTTCGAGCGCAGTCGAGAACTTTAAAATGTCAGGTTAATTACATCTCGACGGCGCTCGATGTGACATTTGTAGATATAAAAAAAACCCAGACTGAAGCAGTCTGGGTTCAAAAGTATAAAAAATTTTGTTTTTTATTCTTCTTCTTTTGAAGCATCTGCTTCAGCTACAGGAGCATCTTCCGTTACTTCTTCAGCAACTTCTTCTACTACTGGTGTGTTGGCAGCAATACGCGCTGCATTTGTTGCTTTCTCAGCTTCTAACGCTTTTGCTTTTGCTTCAGCTTGAGCAACTGTTAAACCTTGCGATTTAGCATCTACTTTACCTGCTTTTTCATCTAACCAAGCTGTGAATTTAGTTTCAGCTTGTTCTTCTGTTAAAGCACCTTTTCTAACACCACCTGCAAGGTGATTTTTTAACATCGCACCCTTATAAGATAAAATACCTTTCGCAGTATCGGTAGGTTGAGCACCGTTTTGTAACCACGTTACAGCTTTATCAACATCTAATTCAATAGTTGCTGGGTTTGTGTTTGGATTGTAAGAACCTATTTTTTCTAGGTATTTACCATCTCTTTTTGCTCGTGCATCGGCTGCTACGATCCAGTAATAAGGTTTTCCTTTTTTACCGTGTCTTTGTAATCTGATTTTAACTGACATAAAAATTAATTAGTGAGGTTCGCGACCTCTATTATTAATAAGGTGGCAAAGATACTATATTTTTTTATTGAATTTTAAATAGTTATGTAAAAATATATGATAGTATTTTCTTTTTGAACCCCTGTTTTACAATTTGTTATAAGTCAGAAAAGTATAGTACCTCGACTACCCAAGCATATAATACTATCGGTTTAGGCGCGTTTTACTGTAATATGAATTAATTGATGAGGTTATAATGTTGAATATTAGGTTGTTTTTGTAATTTGTAAGGAGATTTTCACAAAAAAATTAACAAACACAGTTGTCTAGTGGAATTTAATGTTAAAAACAGCTAAAGTTTTAAAGGTATCCCTTGATATACTTGGCTTTACTCTTGATAAACTGTATATTAGAGTAGATGTGAAACAATACGCATCTATAAAAAACCTATTGAAATTTAAATGACAGAGATTATGAAGTTCACAGAAGAAATTTCAAACAAATTAAACGAATTATTAGTCAAAAATTATGACGCCGAAAAAGGTTATATAAATGCTATGAATAATGTGGAGCAATCCGATTTGAAAATGTTTTTCAAGCGCTGCGCTACAGAACGCAGTCAGTTTGCTAAAGAATTGCGAACGGAAATACTACAGTATGGAGAAATTCCAGAAGATTCAGGTAGTTTTAAAGGTACGATGCATCGAAATTGGATGTCACTTAAAGCCACCTTTTCATCTAATAATGAGGACGCAATTTTAGAAGAAGCCATCCGTGGGGAAAAAGAAAGTTTAGAAGAGTATAAAGACTTTCTTAAAGACAGAACTTTGCCACCAAGTATAGACGCGCTGCTAATAAAACATAAAAATGCGATTCAAGGCGCGATTAACATGGAGAAAGTCCAAGAGGAATTAATATCCTAGAGTATATTGAAGTTAAGTACAAAAATTGCTAGAATTAGAATTTTAAGCGCAGCTGGAAATAGTTGCGCTTTTCTTTTGTAATGGTTTGGTTCGGAAGCGCTTTAAAATCTGGATATAAGCTTTTAAGAATTTAACTTTAGTCTAGTGTCTATATTCTAGCTTTTAAAATTATATTATATTCAGCATTAGCACTTTTTATAACGCCGCACAAATAACTCTAACTTCATTTTTAAAACCATTAATAATACGTAATTTTATAGTCTTGTTTTTTTGAACAAACTCATAAATTATTTTGGTGTTTGAGCCAGGTTTAGTTCAGCTTAACGACCAACAAAAAACAACTCTACAACAGATGTACTTAATTTTCGATACAGAAACAACCGGCTTACCAAAACGTTGGAACGCACCTATTACGGATACCGACAATTGGCCAAGATGTATTCAAATTGCTTGGCAGTTGCATGATGATATGGGAAACTGTATCGAACATCAGGATTATTTAGTGAAACCAGAAGGTTTTAATATCCCTTATGATGCGGAAAAGATTCATGGTATTTCTACCGACTTAGCCATGGAGCAAGGTGTGCCGCTAAACGAAGTATTAGAAAAATTTAACGAAGCTTTAAATAAAACCACGTTTGTGGTGGGTCAGAATGTGAAATTCGACCTGAATATTATGGGTGCCGAATTTGTTCGTGGAAACCTAGAAAATAAACTTCAAGAACTACCAGTTTTAGATACGTGTACCGAGCATACCGCCAGTTTATGCGAACTACCAGGAGGGCGTTATGGTAAATTTAAACTGCCAACTTTAACGGAGTTACACCAATTTTTATTTAATAAACCGTTTTCTGAAGCGCACAACGCGACTGCCGATGTGGAAGCAACTACGCGTTGTTTTTTAGAGCTTATTAGAAGAGAGGAATTTACTGTTGAGCAGTTAGATGTTCAGCCAGATTATTTTGCGAAATTCTCCAAAGCGAATCCGCAGGAAATTAAGCTGATTGGTTTAAAGCACATCAATTTAAAGAAAGCGAGTACTAAAATTCGTGAGCGTATATTAAAAGCGCAAGATGATGGCTTGTCTGCTCAAGAAATAAAGGAAAACATTTCGGAGTTAAAGGCGGTGGATTTTGTCCATTTGCATAACCATTCGCAGTTTTCTATTTTACAATCTACTATTAGTATTCCTAAATTGGTTGCTAGTGCAGCAGAGCATAATATGTCGGCCGTGGCACTAACCGATCATGCGAACATGATGGGTGCTTTTCACTTTGTAAAAGCTGTTGGGAATCACAATAGGAATGTTCAGGAAAAAAATATAGAAGCAGAAGCACGTGGTGAAAAACCAATATTAAAACAAATAAAACCCATTTTAGGTTGTGAGTTTTTTGTGTGTGAAGATCATAAAGATAAATCCAGAAAGGATAATGGCTATCAAATTGTTTTATTAGCGAAGACTAAAAAAGGTTATCATAATCTAGCTAAATTATCGTCTCATGCCTTTGTAGATGGTTTTTACTATTTGCCAAGAATTGATAAAAAACTCATCCAGCAATATAAAGAAGATATAATTGTGCTCACCGGTAACCTATATGGTGAAGTACCGAGTAAAGTTTTAAATGTTGGTGAAAAGCAAGCCGAGGAAGCTTTGCTGTGGTGGAAAGAAGAGTTTGGCGACGATTTGTATATTGAAATTATGCGTCATAATCAGGAGGATGAGAATCGGGTGAATCCGGTTTTAATTGATTTTTCACGAAAGCATAATGTTAAATTAGTCGCTTCCAATAATACCTATTATGCTAAAAAGGAAGATGCCAATGCACATGATATTTTGCTTTGTGTAAAAGATGGTGAAAAGCAAGCCACACCAATTGGTCGTGGTCGCGGTTACCGTTTTGGAATGCCAAATCAGGAATATTATTTCAAGTCTTCAAACGCCATGAAGGAACTTTTTAAAGATATTCCAGAAGCTATCAGTAACATCCAAGAAGTAGTTGATAAGGTGGAGTCTTATGAGTTGGCGCGTGATGTTTTGTTGCCTGCTTTTGATATTCCTGAAGCCTTTAAAAATGAAGAAGATTTAGCCGATAAAGGCAAGCGTGGTGAGAATGCTTTTTTGCGACACTTAACTTACATGGGCGCTAAAAAACGATATGGTGAAGAATTAACGGAAGAAATTACTGAACGTTTAGACTTCGAATTAAGCGTTATTGAAAACACGGGATATCCTGGATATTTCCTAATTGTAGAAGATTTTATTCGCGAAGCCCGAAATATGGATGTTTCCGTTGGTCCTGGTCGGGGTTCGGCAGCCGGTTCTGTAGTAGCCTACTGTTTGTGGATCACCAATATTGATCCCTTAAAATATGACTTACTTTTTGAGCGTTTTTTGAATCCCGATCGTGTAAGCATGCCTGATATTGATATCGATTTTGATGATGAAGGTCGAAGTCGTGTTATGGATTATGTAATTAAAAAATATGGAAGTAGTCAGGTAGCGCAAATTATCACCTATGGTACCATGGCGGCCAAATCGTCGATTCGGGATACGGCTCGTGTCTTAGATTTACCGCTTTTTGATGCCGATCGTATTTCTAAACTAATTCCTACCATGTCCAAATTAGGGAAGATTTTTGGCATGAGTGAAAAGGAATTGAGTTCTAAATTCCGCTCTGAAGATTTGCTAAAAGTCCATGAGCTTTTAAATATTTCTGAAGGGTCAGATTTACAAGCCGAAACCGTTAACCTGGCAAGAACGCTAGAAGGTTCGGTTAGAAACACCGGAATTCACGCTTGTGGTGTTATTATTACACCGGATGATATTACCAAATTTGTGCCTGTTGCAACCGCTAAAGATTCAGATTTATATGTTACCCAATTTGATAACTCTGTTGTTGAAGACGCCGGATTATTAAAAATGGATTTCTTGGGCTTAAAAACGCTGACCTTAATTAAAGACACGGTTAAATTAGTTAAGTCAAAACATGATATTTTATTGGATCCTGATAGTTTTCCGTTGGATGATGAAAAGACTTACGAGTTATTCCAACGTGGTGAAACGGTTGGTGTTTTCCAGTATGAATCGCCTGGGATGCAAAAACACTTAAAGGAATTAAAACCTACAGTTTTTGAGGATTTAATTGCTATGAACGCTTTGTACCGTCCAGGACCAATGGAGTATATTCCTAGTTTTACCAGACGTAAACACGGAAAAGAAGATATTGAGTACGATTTACCAGCCATGGAAGAGTACTTAAAAGAAACTTACGGGATTACGGTTTATCAAGAGCAGGTGATGTTGCTATCGCAAAAGCTAGCCAACTTTACAAAAGGTGAAGCCGATGTTTTGCGTAAAGCCATGGGTAAAAAGCAAATTGCGGTTCTGGATAAAATGAAACCGAAATTTATTGAGCAAGCGGAAAAAAATGGCCATGATGCTAAAAAATTAGAAAAAATTTGGAAGGATTGGGAGGCTTTTGCTAGTTATGCCTTTAATAAGTCGCACTCTACTTGTTATGCATGGATTGCATACCAAACGGCCTATTTAAAAGCGCATTATCCAGCCGAATATATGGCGGCTGTACTGTCCAATAATATGAATGATATTAAGCAAGTGTCCTTCTTTATGGAGGAATGCAAGCGTATGAGATTACCTGTTTTGGGACCAGATATTAACGAAAGTTTTTATAAGTTTTCAGTAAACCAAGATAATGCCGTGCGTTTTGGAATGGGCGCTATTAAAGGTGTTGGTCATGGCGCGGTGATGACTATTGTTACAAATCGTGAAGAAGTTGGGCATTTTAAATCGATTTTCGATTTTGCCAAGCGTATTGATTTACGAGCCGCCAATAAAAGAGCCTTTGAAGGTTTGGCTTTAGCTGGTGGTTTTGATAGTTTTTCAGATACGCACCGTGCCCAGTATTTTCATGATGATGGTGATGGGATTACCTTTTTAGAAAAAGCGATTAAATATGGTGCCAAGCATCAGGAAAATGAAAACTCGGCGCAGGTAAGTCTGTTTGGAGAAGCTAGTGATGTTCAAATTGCTGAACCCGAAGTACCGCCATGTGAAGAATGGGGAACCATGGAGAAATTAGCCCAAGAAAAAGAAGTGGTGGGGATTTATATTTCTGGTCACCCGTTGGATGATTTTAAAATAGAAATGAAAACTTTTTGTAATGCTAATTTAGCCTTGCTAGATAATTTAGAAACCTATGTGAATCGCGAACTAACGTTTGGATGTGTGGTTACCGATGTACAGCATCGGGTGAGCAAACAAGGAAAAGGATGGGCTATTTTTACGGTTGATGATTATACCAACAGTTTTGAATTTAGAATTTTTGGTGAAGAATATTTAAAGTTTCGACACTTTTTATTAAAAAATTCCTTTGTACATGTTAAGGTTTTGGTTCGGGAAGGTTGGATTAATAAAGAAACTGGCGTTCGGAGTGATCCGCGAATTCAGTTTAATAGCTTTCAGTTGCTGCATGATGTGATGGCTGCTTATGCGAAAAAGTTATCGATACAATTAAATATTGCCGATTTGGAAGAGTCGAAAATAAACGAATTACAAGGAGTGTTCCGAAGCCATATTGGGGATCATATACTGAATTTCATTGTTTATGATAATGAAGAACAGATAAAATTAAAGATGATAAGTAGAAAACAAAAAGTACATATTACCCAAGAATTATTATTAGAGTTGGAGGAGCATGATGTTTTTTATAAGTTGAATTAATTTGTTACATTGAGCGCAGTCGAAGTGTCATGATATATGTGTTTAAGCAAAATTATAAACATCTAATTTCTGCTATAACCCAATGATTAAGTCCCGTGTAAAGAATGGTAGCGGTATCCTTTTTTGCCGTGAGAGCAAAAAAAGACCTGCCTGCCGGCAGGCAGGTTTAGCGTACAGCCTGAAGCTTTATAGTGGAAGCGAAAAAGGATTACACCCAAATAGATAGTATAACTGCAAGTGATCCAACCATAAACAAAACAAATTGTATGGTTGTAAGCTTTTGCAAAATTTTTGACTAATATTGCATAGATGTCTGGTTACAGGCAGTTAAATTTGAAGTATAACACATTAAAATTAAATATTATGGCATTAGAAATTACAGATGCAACGTTCGAGGAAACAGTACTAAATAGTGACAAACCTGTAATGGTTGATTTTTGGGCTGCCTGGTGTGGACCATGTCGTATGGTTGGACCAATCATTGATGAAATTGGTAAAGAATACGAAGGGAAAGCCATTGTTGGAAAAGTAGATGTAGATGCAAATCAGGAATTTGCTGCTAAATACGGTGTGAGAAACATTCCTACGGTATTGGTTTTTCATAAGGGTGAAGTTGTAGGTCGTCAAGTGGGTGTAGCGCAAAAAACAGCCTACACGGAAGCTATTGACGCACTTTTATAGAATGCTTTTGTCTAGAGATTCCCTGTCTATTAGATAGGAAAATAGAAAAAAGAAGAAAGGTTTGCTGTTATGGCAAACCTTTTTTAGTTTAGGGCTATAATTATTTAGATTCTTTAGTTTAGGAGTATTTTAAAAATAGAAAAATGTTCATGCAATATTTTGAAATATAGACGGTCAAGTCTAGTTTTTAACAGCGAAGCGATCTAATATCTATAAGAAAATGGATTTACAAAGTGAATTAAATAAAGCAGGTGGTTTTAAAAATCTAGAATTACTTGCTAAGCAAGTTGTGGAAGGCTTTATTGCAGGGATACATAAAAGTCCTTTTCATGGATTTTCGGCAGAATTTGCGGAACACAAAATTTATAATCAAGGAGAAAGTACGCGACATATTGATTGGAAGTTATTTGCCAAAACCGACAAGTTATATACCAAGCGGTACGATGATGAAACGAATTTGCGATGCCATTTAATTGTGGATAATAGTAGTTCCATGCATTATCCGGAACTTAAGGAGTATGGCATTGATTCATTAAACAAAATAGCTTTTTCGGCATTAGCGGTGGCCTCTTTAATGCATATATTAAAAAAGCAGCGCGATGCGGTTGGTTTGAGTATATATAGTGACAATTACGATTTCTATGCGCCCGAAAAAGGCAGTGAGCGTCACCACCAAATGCTAATGCATCAATTAAATACGATGATGTTGAATAATGGGCAGGGTAAGAAAACGGAAACTTACACGTATTTACATCAAATTGCAGAGAAAATTCATAAACGCTCCTTAATTTTCTTTTTCACGGATATGTTTCAAACAGAAACCGACGACGAAGCGTTGTTTGACGCTTTGCGGCATTTAAAACACAATAAGCATGAAGTAGTGTTGTTTCATGTTTTCGATAAGCAAATGGAGCTTCAATTCGATTTTGACAATACACCCAAGCGTTTTATAGATATTGAAACTGGAGATCATATTAATCTGTACGCTGATAGGATAAAAGAGACCTATGAAACGGCGGTAAAAGATTATTTTAAGGCTATTCGCTTAAAATGTCAGCAATATCGAATAAATTATGTGGAGGCGGATATAAATAAAGATTTTAATAACATCTTGACAACGTATATGATAGCGCGTGAAAAGTTCAAGTAGTAAAAAAAAATTTAAAATTTCTTGCAAAAACATTTGTCATATTGAAAAAGCTGTTTATATTTGCAGCCGCTTGAGAGGGTAATACGAGAGTAATAAACAATCAAGCATGCAATATGCAACGGTCTGGTAGTTCAGCTGGTTAGAATGTCGCCCTGTCACGGCGAAGGTCGCGGGTTCGAGTCCCGTCCAGACCGCAAAATTGCTAAAAGCTTCAAGAAATTGAAGCTTTTTTTGGCAATAAAATTTAGTTGTGTTGTTTGATAGATGTAGTAGTCTATCAATGGTTTAAGTAGTTAAACCGATGGAAAGCTTTCCTTTTTTCTTTATAGAAGATTGGGATGCTTTTTTGTTTTAGGGTGGTTTTGACTTAAAGAAATGCCGTATTTAGTTCATTACTTATTTAGCGCTTCATGAACTATAAGATCATGAATTTTTAAAAGCATAAGTTTAATTTATAGCTAATAAAATGTTATCTTTTTGGAATAATAAGAATACAGCAAATTTACAAGACAAATTTAAATACTATGTTTATAGGTTGCATGGGCCTTTAATCAATCGATTTTAGTTGTAATTGCATGTAAGTTAATTAGTTATATTGTTGTTGAAGCAATTCATTAAAGCTTGTATAATGAACCGATCACATAATAAAATAGACACATCAAATGCTTTCCCATTCTGTGAAAGTGTCTATCCAAATATATTTCATACTAATCCAACACCCCAATTTCTATCAAATAAATTGGATGGAAAACTTATTGATGTCAATGAAGCTTGGGAGTCCTTTACTGGCTATAAAAAAGAAGCAGCAATTGGGAAGTCTTTACAGGCGCTTAACCTTATTAAATTTAATGATTCAGATTCTATAAAGGAGGTGTTAGCGGGAAAAGAGCTTTCCAATTACCACCAAGTAGAAATTACTAGAAAAGACGGCGAAATCACATATGGTTTGGCAACTTTTCAACTTATAACTTATGGAGAAATCACGTATGTTGTTTCTACGATTTTAGATATCAGTAAATTAAAGAAATCGGAAAATCAACTATTTATCGCTAATAATTTCTCTGATCGTCTGTTAGATTGTATGCATGAAACTATGGTTATATTGAATGCAGATCTTACCTGTATAAAAGTAAATAAAGCATATTGTGAATTAACAGGTTTTGAAGCAAAAGATATTGTTGGAACTAAAGCGCCGTTTCCACATTGGCCAACAGAACAATATGACGTTATTCAAGAATACGTGCAGAAAGTTATAAAGGGAGAATTTAAGAGGAAGCAAGTTATCTTAAAGAAAGCTAATGGAGATAGATTTGAGTCTTCCATTGCCTTGACGAAAATCACCAATCACAATAATGATATTATCGGTTATTTTAGTATAGCCGTAGATATTTCAGAGCGTTTACAATATCAAAATGAATTAGAGGCAAATGCGAGAAAATCTATACAGAAAAAGGATGCTATTTTAAAACTAGTAGACCTGATCGGAAAAGATTTTAATGAAACACTCAAAGAAGTCACTTCTATTTCTGCCCAAGTAATGGAGGTTAATGGCGTGCGTATTTGGCAGTTCAATGCGGATGAAACTGCTATGAAGTGTTTAAGCGCCTATAATATAAATGAAGATAAGCTTAAAAGTGATGCCGTAATTTACACCAAAGATTACCCTAACTACTTTAAAAAACTTTATAAATATAAAAGCATTAGGGTTGATAACGCTTTTGAAAGTGATTTAACAATAGAGTTTATTGAAGAGTATTTAAAACCTTTAGGGATTTCCGCTGTTTTAGATGTGTTTGTAAAAGGTAGTGATGGGCACTTTGGGGTTATCTGTTTTGAGCATATAGGTGAACCCAGAAAATGGACAGATGAAGAAGAGGAGTTCGCAACAATGGTTGGCGGTATTGTATCATTAGTAGTAGAAAACTCTGAACGTAAAAAGATTGAAAAGAAGTTAATTTTAGAGAAAGAATTTTCTGAAGAACTAATAGACTCTTTATTAGAAGGTTTGGCGGTTGTTGATTTGGATAAAAAAATTATTCGGGTCAATAAAACCTTATGTTCAATGACTGGATTTACCGAAGAAGAGTTAATAGGTGATATCTTTCCCTATAAATATATGCCGACTGAAATCCATGATAGAATTACTTTTAGCGGTACACGTAAAGAGAAAAATAACACGCGGCAATTAACCTTTATGCGAAAAAATGGCGAGCGATTTCCGGTGTCCTTAGCATTCTCATCAGTCAAGGACAGGAGCGGCAAGACAATTGCGTACTTTACTACGATTATAGACATAACAGATAAGGTTAAAGATGAAGAAGCCTTAAAAGAGCATGTCCAAATTGTTTTAAGGCGAAAAGAGGTTATCTCTAAACTCGTTTCTATGGTTGGTCTGGATTATGAGTCTACCATATATCATATTGCCAAGCTATCGTCCGAGGTTTTAAACGCCGACAGAATTACCATTTGGGAGTTTAAAGAAAATGAAAATCAATTGGCAAACAAGATTTTTTATAATGTTAAAGAAGATGTTCTAGGTAAGGAGGATTTGATATTGCCAAAAACTGATTTCCCGAAATATTTTGAAGCTTTTGATACGAATTCAATTCTAAATATAGCCAACACAAATAACCACCCAGCAACCAAAGAGTATGCTAAAGTTTTTATGTCACCACCTCAAATTACATCGCGTTTGGATGCCGTAATTCACGGTAGGGAAATGCGCTATGGATTAATTAGCTTTGAACGTTATGGCCAGGATGCAGTTTGCTCGGGAGAAGAGGAAAGCTTTGTGGCTGCAGTAGCGAATATTATATGGCTTATGGTAGAAAGCAAAGAAAGGAAAGCAGCTGAAAGTGAGCTTAAAAATGTAAATTTAAACTTACAGTCTGTTAACACAGAATTAAAAATGCTTAAAAAAGAGTTAGAACAAGAAAATATTTATTTACGAGAAGAAATCGATTTGGTTTTTAACTACGAAGAAATGGTTTACGGAAGCAGGGCTTTTAGTCAAGTTCTCACCGAGGTAGAGCAGGTTGCCGGCACCAATGCAACCGTTTTGCTTTTAGGGGAATCGGGAACAGGAAAAGAATTGATAGCTCGGGCAATACACAACATTAGTGAGCGAAAAAACAAACCGTTAATAAAGGTGAATTGTGCTGCCATTCCGAAGGAATTGATAGAAAGCGAATTATTTGGCCATAAAAAAGGGTCGTTTACTGGAGCATTCAAAGACAAGCTAGGGAAGTTTCAGTTGGCTGATGGCGGCACTTTGTTTTTAGATGAAATTGGCGAATTACCTTTAGATATGCAGCCAAAACTATTAAGAGCCATTCAGGAATTTGAAATAGAACAAATAGGCGGCACAGTAACTCAAAAAGTAGATATTAGAATTATAGCCGCTACAAATAGAGATTTAGAGCAAGAGGTAAAAGCAAAAAACTTTCGAGAAGATTTATTTTTTAGAATAAACGTTTTCCCCATTACCATTCCACCTTTAAGAGAACGTATTGAAGATATTCCAATCTTAATTGAGCATTTTGTAAACAAATACACAAAATTATATAATAAGAAAATTAAATTTATTTCAGAAAAAACAAAGAGTAGTCTCCAATCGTATTCATGGCCAGGAAATGTAAGGGAATTGGAAAATCTGGTGGAAAGGGCTGTTATTTTATCTAACAATGAGAAACTTGCTATTCCTAAATTCGAATCTTCAAACGAGGAAACCTTAATTTCTGCTACGGTTATTTCTCTTGACGATGTGCAAAGAATTCATATAAAAAAAATTCTTAAACAAACAAATTGGAAAATAGATGGTCCAGAAGGAGCAGCGGAACTCTTACAAATGAAATCCAGTACTTTACGCGATAGAATAAAGAAACTAGGCGTGGAAAAATCTGTATAAAACGCGGTATACCGTGGATATGTTTTTCGTCGAACATTAACCTCGGTATACCGTGCTTTTTATTTCAGATAAATTACTCCCTAATTATTTAGGAGTGCTGTATTCTAGGTGTTTATGGTTTTTAAAAAGGCAATTATTTTGTTTGGCACATATATTGGCATTAGTATTATACTATAAGCTCCCAAAAATGCTAACAAATGAATGCGCTTATTTTAAATAAACTCGACACTGTAAAATTTTGGATTGAAAACGACATTCTGTTTTGTAAATTTAATCAACTTGATTACTATTTTTCGGAAGATGAAGCCCGGTTTTTTTTAACTAAAATTGAGAAACTCACCAAAGGCAATCCCATGCCTTGCGTTATTGATGCGCGTCAATTTGTTGGGAATTTCTCTCCATCAGCGGCAAAATTATTTACAGCTAGTCCAATTATAGAAAATATTCTGGTTCATGCTTTTATAGCAGACACCTTCAATGTTAAACTTCTTATTGGTTCTTTTATTAGAATCTTTGGACAAAAGGCCCATATGCAAATTTTTAACACACCAGAAACTGCTTTAGAGTATTGTATAATAGCTAAAAATCTACGTGATGCTTAAAGAAACTGCAACGTCTGTCCTAGGAACGCAGGATAAAGTGCTATTGGCATCTTTAAAAAGTCACTTTCTTATTGTTATTTCAAATACCTGTGGAAAACTTATTTATTGTAATGATAATTTTTCGCAATTAATAGGTTTGCCTAATGATTCGATTACTGGCCAAACGAAACAATTGCTAAATTCTGTTATAAATTATAAAACGATTTTTTATAATTTATGGAGGACGCTTTTAACAGGTAAAGAATGGAGCGGTATTCTGTTTCATAAAAGCACAAATAATAAAGCTTATTCTTTAAATGCAACTGTTACGCCAGTACATAATGATCAAGGAGAGGTGGTTAAGTACACAACTATTTGTAAGGATATTAGTAATTATTACTCAAAATTTAAAGATAGTGCACCTCAATTTTGTGAAAAAGGTTTTTGGCAAGATAACTATATAAAAAATATTTTGTATCTTAATGTGCAGGGAGAAATTATTAATGCATCTGATCGTTCTTTGAAAAAAAGTGAGAGTCGTATTGTAGGTTGCTCCGTATTTGATTTTGTAAACCCCATTAATCACGATTTTGTTAGGGCTCAAATCCATAAAGTTTTTAATAAAGGCAAAAAAGCTGAATTCCAGTCTTTGGGTTTATCTGCCAAAGGCAATCAAAGGTTATATGTATCAAAAATAAACCCTGTTTACAATTTAAATGAGGAAATTATTTACGCCACGTTAAAAACCGTAAAGCAAAAAACCAAACCAAATACTAAACTAAAAGCTATTGAAACTAAATATAGCAACATTTCCCAATCCATTAATGTGGGTATTCTGGTGGTGACCAATAGTGTGGGTAATATTATAGAATGGAATAAAGGGGCTGAACTTGCATTTGGTTACTCTAATGCAGAAATTATTGGAGCACCCTTAACCATTTTAATTTCCAAGAAACATAGTGAGACAGGAGTTAAGGAACTTTTAAAAGCAAAAGAGCAGCTAGATAAATATGTTTGCAGAGAGAATATTGAGTTGCTAGGATTGCGAAAAAATGGCGAAGAGTTTCCATTAGAATTTGCCGTTAGTCATTGGCGAAATGGAAAAGAGAAATTCTATTGTGCATTTATGTTGGATATATCGAAACGAAAGGCTTTAGAAGCAAAACTTAAAAAAACCTCAAAAGATTTAGAGCTGTTTTTATACCGTTCAGCTCATGACCTAAAGGCACCCTTAACGTCTGCCGAAGGTCTTTTGCACTTGTTGAAAGAGGAGAAACTAAATAAAAGAGTGTCACTTATTGTAAATATGCTCGATCAAACATTGGAAAAGGGGAGACTGTTATTAGACGATTTAGCTTTTGCTTCTATTATTTCTGAAAAGCGACGCGACATTGCGATTGTAGATTTTCAGAAAATATTAGGTAGCACCATGATAGGGCTTAAGGGGATTAAAAATTTCGAGTCTGTAGCATTTCATATTGCCATAGAACAGGAGACTGATTTCTACTTTAATAGAGACCTCATTGATTCTATTTTACAAAATTTAATCCATAATGCGCTACGTTTTGCTAAACCAAAAACCGTAGCTTTTATACCAACTATTAATATCCTTATTAATGTTACAAATCAGGATGTTAATATGAGCGTAACCGACAATGGACTGGGACTAAAAGAAAACCATATAGATAAAGTTTTTGATCTTTATTTTAGGGTTAGCAATGAAGAATCCAATGGTGCTGGTCTTGGGCTTTATATAGTAAAACGTATTACGGACGATTTTAACGGTGAAACACGCGTAGAAAGTAAATTTAATAAAGGCACGACATTTAGTGTGTGCTTACCAAATCTAAAAGAAAGTACAGGGAATGACAATTAATAATATTATGCTAATTGACGACAATAAAATTGATTTGTTTGTTAATCAAAGAATCATTGAAAAATATAACCCTGAAGTAAAAACGAGGGTTTTTAATAATGGGAATTCGGCATTGAGTTTTTTAAAGCTGTTGGATTTGAAAGAAACAATAGAATCGGAAACAATACCGAGTGTAATTCTATTGGATATAAATATGCCAGAAATGAGTGGGTTTAATTTTTTTAAAGAATTTAAGCAACTTAGTACCTTACTTAAAAATAAGATAGAAGTTTACATATTGTCATCTTCTACTAGCCCTGATGATGTTAGAAAAGCTCAAAATGAATCGCTTTGTGCAGGTTATATTACCAAACCACTAACAGTTGATAAACTTAAAAGCTTATTAGATAAATCGGTTAACATGATTCAAGATGAGCCCTTTAAGAAAATAGTATAGACCCTAATCTAAATCCTAAAAAAATGAATTTAAAACTTAAACTTATTTTGTTCTTTACATGGGGTATCGGCTTCATGGCCAATGCACAAATTGTAAATAATGGGGATCTGAAAATATCCGAAAATACGGATGTTTATTTTCAGAACGCCTACACAAATACTGGAACTCATGATTCCGATGGTAATTTGCATTTAAATAATAATTTTACAAACAATGGAGCAACAGTTGCTGCAGCAGGGACTACTTATTTTATAAGTGCAACTAATCCTTTAATTAATTTATCTGGAACCAGTAAAGAAGCTAATTTTTACAATCTGGAAGTTGATGTTACAGCAGCAGGACAACAAGGTGTTTCGGTAGCCGATGAATTTAATCTTCATGTTTCTCATGCCATGAATTTAACAAATGGGGACCTGCGCTTAACTGGCGAATCGCAACTTATTCAGTCTCACGCAGGTTTAGATAATAATACAGTTGGTTTTGGTAAGCTTTTAAGAGATCAACAAGGAACAGTTTCTCCGTATGCCTACAATTATTGGTCGTCTCCAGTGAATATTAGTGGCACATTTAAGCTTCTAGGTGGAAAATTTGATGGTACGGATTCGCCACTTAATCCTTTTAATCCGACCCAAGTGCAATTTAATTCTGGATCACCATTTAACGGTTTACCACCAGAAACAGATGTTCCTGGAAATGTTACTAATGCTTTAACCATAAATAAAAGATGGCTTTATAAGTATGCTCGTGGAACAGGCGCTTATAACCAATGGATTAGTATCACTGAAAATACAGTCTTATCACCAGGGGAAGGTTATATCATGAAAGGCGCAAATGCCACGACTACAAATCAAAATTATGTCTATTATGGCGCGCCAAATAATGGCAATTATTCATTTAATATTTCAAGCGGTGAAGAAATTTTATTAGGAAACCCGTATCCTTCAGCTTTAGATGCCGAGAAATTTATTCAGCAAAATTCGACTATAGTAGATGCCTTATACTTTTGGGTAGATGGCGGCTCAACTAATCATAACTTATCAGATTATTTGGGTGGTT
Organism: Bizionia argentinensis JUB59; assembly: GCF_000224335.1. Classification (GTDB taxonomy): domain Bacteria; phylum Bacteroidota; class Bacteroidia; order Flavobacteriales; family Flavobacteriaceae; genus Algorimicrobium; species Algorimicrobium argentinense. The sequence goes on from NZ_AFXZ01000067.1 coordinate 252,891, forward strand.
ATGCTATATGGAATTTAACCACTGGAGCACCTCCAGCCATTACGTCCACTATGATTTCTGGATTAGGAAATTCTGGGACAGTGGAAGCACCCACACAATTTGTACCCGTAGGACAAGGGTTTTTTACAACAGCTATTGGTTCAGGAGCCATAAATTTTGATAATTCGCAACGTGTTTTTAAGACAGAAAAAGACGACGCATCTATTTTTTATAGAAATTCTGACGCGTTACTGGAAAATCCTAATTCTTATATACGTATTGGTTATGAAGATCCGCAAGGGTTTCATAGACAGATGGCTTTAGGCTTTCTTCCCAATTCGCCAGCCGACTTAAATCATAATAATGGATATGACGCCTTGCAATATGTAACGAGAACAAATGATGCTTTTTTTATTATAGAAAACCATGTCAATAAGCGCTACGCCATTCAAGGCGTTAATAGCTTTTCTGATACTATGGAGTTTCCTTTAGGTTTAATAATTTCAGAAACAGGAAGCCACAAATTTATGCTAGATGCTATTGAGAATTTTGAGGGCACGGTGTATTTAAAAGATAATGAGCAAGATGTAACCTACAGTTTATCAGATTCTGATTATACCTTTAATTTACCTCCAGGTGAGTATTCAGATCGATTTTCTATTGTATTTCAGCCTTCAAAATATTTATCTACGCCAGAAACCGAATTAAATCAAATTAGCATTTTTTATAACGGTCAAGATCAAATTGTGGTTGCTAATCCTAATTATTTAGAAGTATCAGTAATCACAGTTTACAACATGGTTGGACAACAAATTTTAGCACTCACAGATAATCTTTCCAATCAAAATAAAATCAGTATTCCTTTTAATCAAAGCAACGGCGTTTATCTAGTTGTTTTAAAAACAAATCGTGCACAAAAATCTACTAAAATTATAAAATACTAAATATGAAAGCTAAAAAAATACTCTTAAATATCTGTGGCTTAATAGCCGTTATGTTATTAACCGCCACAACTTATGCCCAAGTGGGTATTGGAACAATAACGCCTGATCCATCAGCCATGTTGGATGTTCAGTCTACGACTCAAGGCTTGTTAGCGCCACGAATGACTACTTTAGAGCGAGATGCAATTACTGCACCAGCCGAAAGTTTACTGGTGTTTGACACTACCGAGAAAGCCTTTTACTTCTATAATACAGCTTCATCTACTTGGATAAAACTAGCAAATGATGCTTCTGTAAAACGAAATAATTATAAGTTGATTAAATCTGTTGCTGATTTAGCGCAAGAATCTATAGATGGTGGTGCCACAGGTTATTTACTAGATACGAATACTTATTATGAAATTAATGGAACGATTAATTTGATTAAACCTATCAATTTAAACAACGCCTACGTTTCTGGGATGGATGCTAGTGAAGACGTACTTTCGTCAACGGGAGTTGTTTTTAAAGGAAATTCAGGTGGTAGTATTAGAAACGTCACCTTGAAAGGCACCAAAGCTTTTGAAATTACGGGTCCAGGAATCGCAACCAATTCATTTCTTTTTGTTCAAAATACTATTATTGACGGAATGAATAGTGTTGGGGCTATTTCTGGATTTGGTCTTTATTTTGCAAACATCGTTCAGTTTTTAAATAATGCAAATGGAATTACCTATTCTAACATTGGTAATTTACTGCTTAATAATCAAGGATGGTTTGCTAATAATAATGGTACTTTTGAAACCTTTTCTGGTGCCTTTGGTCTAATAGAGAAAGTTAGTGGATTTAGCAGTGTCGATGGAGCAGATATAGCTTTAGATGTTAGTAGCAACCCTAATGTATCAACTGGTATTTTGCAGGGAACGGTTTTTAGCGGGACACCTCCAGCCACAGGTTACATTAAAGGTTATACAATTGGTACATATTTAGATTTTAACTTTAACAATGCTTGGACAGTCGGTGCTCCTGGTATTCCTCGGGAAAATGATGATGTAGCTACTGGTAATTTGTATTATGATGAAGCTAACACACCCAATGTATTGACTGTCAGTAATACAACGCCTTTTAAATTACCAGTAAATACTATAGCAACATCGCTTTTCAGAACAGCTAAAGGCACAGGAGCTGGTAATGAAAATCGACTTATTTATCGAGGGGAAACTAGAAGGCCAATAAATATTTTTGCTGCAATATCATTTACCACAACATCGGGTACCCGATTTGCATTTTCAATATATAAAAACGGCTCAAAAGTAACTGGTACTGAAGCGGTTGTGGATGTTACGGATATAAATAGAAGACATTCGGTTACAGTAATTGGAACAGTCAATGTTGTTAAAAATGATTATATTGAAATATATGTGCGAAATACAAATTCTGGAAGTGAACAGATATTAATTACATCTTATAATTTAATTGTTAACTAAACTCTTTTTAACAAAAGTCTAAAAAAGCTTCAAGAAATTGAAGCTTTTTTAATGTTAGAATTCATCAAAACGAAACTTTAATTTCTCACATTCGGCAAAGATTGATACAATTTCTCAATCCGTCGTAAATCTGTAGCGTTTTGTATTGTTGTTTGGCTGTCTTCATAAAGCAGTTTGGCTTCTGCTTGTAAAGCATCCTGATATTCTGGTAAATGGGCTTGTTGCAGTAATAAATATTTAAACATGATAAAGAGCTTCTGTATACAGCTTAAATCGTGTTTGCAATAGGTTCTGTAAGACACCATAACTTGGTACAATAATTCCTTGAAATCTATGGTGGTTACGGCAATTAAGGAACGTTCATTATCATCGGATGTGAAAATAGTGCGGTCGTTTTTTTTAAGCCGTAAAGCAAAGAGTTCCGTTAAATAATCAATGGTACTAATGGCAGTTCCGGGATCATTTATGCCGGGCGACATGGCTTTCATGCCAATTTCGGTAATTTGTTTAAAAGCCAGCGTGTAATTATCTTCAACAAATTCACCTCTGGAAAAATTAAAGTTAGAAAGGATATCTTTAACCAATTCCTCATCTATTTCTTTACTAACTTGAATAATCGGTATACCTTCTAAAACAAACACACCTTGAATAACTAAAATTTTTAGTTGAATGTTTTCTTTTTCACAAATATCGATTAGATTAGATTTGGCAATATTTTGAAAATAACCAGTTTCAGAACTGTGGTAAGATATCCAATTGGACGTGTCCGGAAAGTCAGGTACGTTTTCCGATTCTTTTTCTATTAATTGATCCAAACGCTTTTTCGCTTTCTTGTAAATGCTATCTAAAATGTTATTAACCTGAATGGATTGAGATATAGAGTGAATGAAGTACAAGAAGGCACCCAAGCAAATCACTGTTAACACAATACCGATAAGTACCGAAAAACCTGGTAATTGATATTTATCGGTTTCCTGCGGATTAATACCAACCAGTGTAAACGTGTTGTATAAAATAGTGGCCAAATAAATCCCTAAAACAAATTGATGATTTCTATTGGAAATTAAACCGGGTAACACGCGCGGAGAAAAATTACTAGACGCCTGATTTAGTAATACCATTACCATAGAAAAGCTAAAAACCATGATGGATATAATACCACCCGTTAAAAAGCTTAAAAGTGTTTTGGCTGTATCTGCATTATTAATTACTAGCTGTGGAACATGCTCAATAACAAATGCTGAAATACCTTCTTTTTCCAGATACAACATAAGCATAGCAAAGTTAAAGCCAACAAAGCTAAAGAGGGTCGGGTAGAAAGCTATTTTGCCTCTTATAGTGTTTATAAAACTAATAAAGCGATTGTAAAGTGATTTCATAACGTGAATTAAGGTTACAAGTTAATAAGTTTTTTTGTGATAATTACTGAACATGCATATGCTTCTTATTTATTGAATAAAATTTAAAATAATTTTATGTAAGAAAATATTTCAAATTCTTGCGCTTCATCGATAAAATAAATTGTTCAATCGATAAACTAATAATGTTTCCTATATTAGTGGACGTCCAATGTGTTTTAATAAGTCTTAGAAGTGAGTTAGTTATCTCTTTTAAAAACAATTAATCCGCATAAATCGCTTGTTTGTTTTTTTATATAAATAATTAAAAATAGAAGGCGAAAAATAAGACGTTTAACTAGAATAATCCAACCATCATCATTGATGCATAATTATAATTTAATACTTAATACACCAATTAACATGAAAACTCTTAAAATTACTTTCGTAGCAGCTATTTTTTGTTTGACACTTACAGGTCTTACTATTCAAAAAGATATAAAGACAGAAGCAAACCCGAAAACATCTAATAATGATGAACAAGTTTCCCAAAAAGGAGACTTTAATTATGCATTTCAAGTTAATAGACATGTAAAAAAAGGAAAAGATATTCCAGCTCACGGATAGAATTTTGTCAATATTATTAAAAGAGATTGTTTAAATAGTTTAATTTCGTCTAACAGGAACTCCTAGCTGGCAACAGACAAGGGTTTCTGTTTAATCTAATCCTTTAAACCAAGTAGGATGACGAT
>NZ_AFXZ01000066.1 GCF_000224335.1 Bizionia argentinensis JUB59
TAACGTTTGGTGTATGAGCAGTGGCGTGGTTCGGCACGGAAAATTGAAAACAGGTACTTGCCATTGGAAAATCCGCAGGATTTTCCAAGTAGGCGAGAACAAGCCATTGCTTATACACACTGTTGTACACAGTATTTATTCCTCAATTTTTATTTTAATTAAATATTCTTTTCCATTAAACAAATCATCTGCAATACCAAATCCATTATTTGAGTCAATAAAATCAACGACTCTAATTCTATTGAACTCGTTAAACAATGATGTTTCCCAATCTGCTCCAGAATTATTTGAAATGAACATTGCACCTCTTGGATAAAAACCTTGTTCAGGATATTGTTCTCCAAAACCAATGACTATATTTTCTTTATAAACTTTTAAATCCATAAGATTAGCTGGTATTTCAAATTCCTGCGTTGTTCCAATATTAGTTTTAGTAATTCTTTGTCCTCTGAAATAGAAAACATCTTGAAATGCTTGAATCTGATAAAGGTGAGAGTTTATTCCTAAATCAATCTGTTCCCAATTAGTACCTGTGTCTGTGCTTTTTAAAAAAGTTCCGTTCAATCCGCAGGCGTATAGTTCTCCATTATATTTTTCAATTAAATCTCTCCATATATTGAAATCTAAATTTAATTCCGTCCAATTCGAACCATTATCTACTGTTTTCAAAATATGATTACCTAAAACAAATCCAATATTATTACTCATGAAATATATTTTTCTTAAATCACTACCATTTGGTATAGATGTTTCTTGAAAAGATTCTCCGTAATCAGATGTTTTTAAAAGTAAATACGATTGTTCATTCGGGATTTTTGCTAAAGCATAACCATACTGTTTAGATATAAACTGAATATCCAATAATTCATAATTTGATGAGTGAAGTATATTCCAGTCAACTCCTGAATTTTGGGTATTTAAAATTCTTCCTCGATTATCAATTATAAAACCATCATTGATGTTTATGAAGTCAATATCAGTTATGCCAAAATTGACATTTGTTAATTGAATATCAATATTTTCATTTGTTAATTGGTTTTCATTATTTTCCGTGCCGTCATCCTTTGAGCAAGTTGTCAAAGTCAAGAAAATTATTATGTATGCGAAAATTTTGTTCATATTGTGTACAACGTTTAGGTATATGGAAAGTTGCGTGTTTGT
>NZ_AFXZ01000065.1 GCF_000224335.1 Bizionia argentinensis JUB59
TTGTATTATTTTATCTTATGTTTCGTTAATTAATGTTCCTCAAAGTCGGGAGACTTTGCGGAGCGGGGAGGCTTCTATCTTTAATATTATTGATATGGCTATTACTAAAAAACGTCTAAAAGACACGCTTTCTAATGCTTTAAATGGAACTGTCTGATTACCATTTAAGAGTTGACAATAACCAATTCCGTATAACGTTTTGTCCTAATTCAAATTTGGTTAATTCTAATAAACTATTACCTTTATAGCCATTGTCTCCCGTGAAAGAAGAAAAAGGTTGATTAATTTTTTTTGAATTCAGCCAATACTTCAATGTAGGATTTCCTATTCTTTCAAAATATTTTATTCCATATAGGTAAGCTATAAATTTAAGTATATCATCTTCCATTGGCAAATCAAGGCGTATTATCCTATGGTATTCTTCTTTCATTTTAGTAAAACAAAACTGTTTCAAATACATTTTCTTTATGAAACTATCTTGCTTGTCTTTTGTATCAGCATTAAATGCGATTTTTACAAACTCCATATACTTTTTCCAGTCATCACTAATCCTAGAATAATTTAACCTAATAAATTCCTCAAATTCTAAGTTTTCATATTGCTCTTGAATATTCATCATTCTTACCAGGGTTCTGAATTAATACTACCTTTAATTGCGGTATTTACTGTGGATTGCTCAAAAATAAGCAAGTTCACATAGTCTGTAGATCCGTGAGCTCCATAAAACTTAACTCCAGAATATCCATTGTTTTTTGCCCAAATTGCAATCTCTTGCGTAAATTCATATTGAATCAAATCGTTAGGATGTATTTTTTTCATTTGCTCAAATGTTGTCCCTAATATTTCAATTGTATTTGGATCAGTAATATCTAGCAGATTATTAACTTGAAAATCAGTAATCTCAAAAAGGTTTTTACCATTAGTACCTCCGTTTGCTCCAACTTCAATTATGTTGCCAGGCTTAGTTTCGCTCAGATACAAACCTTTTCTCAACCTGTTTCCTGCATCTGTGATTCCACTATGAATAATTGTTACTGTTTCATCAGCATATTGACTCCCTATATAACGATAAGTTTTTCCTGAATAAGGAACTCCAGTAGGCAATTCAGTTATACCATTTAAGAAAGTTTTTAATTCAGTTCCAGACTTAGCAATAAATCTAGTCCCCCCCTTACCCAAAATTCTAAACCCAAGCTCATCCCCATTTTTCACAATAGTAATTGTGCCCGTTTTTTCTCCAAGATCATCAATATACCTAATATTCTCAAATATGGCATCGCTACCGTCCGTTAATTTTATAACAGCTCCTTCTTGAAGTAATTTCATTTCTGAAAACAAAGCATCATCAGATATTTTTGCCAGTCTTGTGGTATTTAGCTTTAGGATAAGATAGCTTTTTGTACCCGCTCTCTGGACTTCTTTAACAATGTTGTTTGGAAGTTTTTTCAAAGCCCCTGAAAGATGTTTAGGCATTTTCTTTAAACCTTTGATAACCCCATTCGTGATGCCTTCAGAAATCTTGGTCAAGGAGGCGATTTTACTAAATTTGCCCATCTTTGCCAATGAGGAAACTTCTCCTACGCCAACAAAAAACGAAGCTACAAATACGATATCCTTCCCGAATTGATGTGAGAGTTTGAAATTATAGGTCTCTTTATTCTCCTAATAACCATGAACTTCCTTGAAACTTACCCATGCTGAAGCAAAAGTTAGTTGACTAAGACCCTCGTCAAACGCTCGTGCTTTTTCGGGGTTCAGGAAATATTCTGTTGCCAGAATACCTGCGTCAGGCAACCCTTTGACCTCACCTATTACCCCATTCCAGATACCGGTTTTAAAAGCGAACTGCATTTGCGCCTGTTGCGTGTTGAGCACCGATCCAAAATCACCCATCGTAACATTAAAAGCAGCTGCCATGTAGGGCGTATATTTTGGATAGTGTTCCTGTTTGGGGTTCCAATACTTCTCAGGTACCGTGGTCACCGCTAACATATCAGAGGCATAGGTCAACAATTGATGACTGACCATTATGTTGATTTTAAGATGGGCTACGGTGCCTTCACCCAAATCTAAGGTCGTGTCAGCAACATAACTTCTGTCCAGTGTGCCGTGGCGGAAGCAATCTTCGTGTCAAAATCTTTAGGAACAATATTGTTCTGTAAAGTCTTCCGGATTTTAGGAGCTGGCGGCTATTCAATTTCTAACTATGATTTATAATCATCATAAACTTTTATTCCTTTAGTTTTTAATCTATATAAAACAGACACTTGAAAACTTATCCAAGCTAACGCGATTATTAAAATTAAATACGCCATATAGGGTTTCTTTTTTTGATAGGTTATAATTTTAATTCCATTTATTTCCAACTCGTACAATCTATCATCGGAATAGCTATATTTATAAGATTTATTTCCTTTTTCAAAAACCAATTCGTTACCAAAACTGAAACTATTTAAATCTGGTAAATTATAAAGAATAGATAACTGTTTTAATATAGAATCATTAATGCTAGCCGAAAATTTCTCATTATTATTTATAATTGTTAAAAAATCTAATGGTGTATCTCCAATTTTAGTTTTTTCTATTTTAATTACTGTAGGCAGGGTGTTTTTTGTAGTTAATTCACTTTTATCTTTATTATAATAAAACAAACCATAACTGAGGTATAGTAAACAAAACCCCGATAGCAAGAACAAAATTGCTAAAAACCATCTTCTTTTATAATATTGTTCTTTTGTTAAAAACATTTTTCTAACTTGGATTTGTTATTTTATATGTCGATTGCTAATTGCTTCCAAAAAAAACTGGTTGCTTTCTATTTAACATTTTTGTGTTTATTTTATAATTCATTATTTGCTGGAATAGTTTCTACCTCTTCAAATATAAAACCCTTTAAACCGTTTAACGCTATTATAGATTTTATTATTTTTGATATAAGTAAAAAACGAATGGACTCTTTAATTCTAAATACATAGGGAATCCTTTTATTGGCGTATTAAAAATTGGTTTTTTTAGTAATCTTCCAAATCTATTCTATGAACACTTGGAATATCATCTATGCTTTGAGCATAAACAACTTTTATCGTATATACCTTATTCATTTTAATTTATAAATATTATTTTTGTACTCTATAAAGTGTAATTCTCAAATTTTTGTTTATGCCGTATCAAGATGTTTTTGTCCTTTTTTGGGATCAAGTTAAGGAAAGTATCCATGAGGGACGCTTTGCTAAATTAACTATGGCAAAAACCATTGGTAAACCTAATTTAAAAAATATTTTTGTCCGGCCAATTTACTCAAAAGAGGATTTTAAGGTTTTAGTGAAATTGCGCTATGCTTCTAAAGAAACGGAAGATGAGGAGAAGGAGCTTTCCCTAGAAGATGCTTTTAACTTTTTAAAATCACATCTTAAAACATCTTTTTCAACAGTACTTTTATTTACCACCACAAAAGATGTCACCTTCAAAATTAATAAGAAAGATGCTGGCAAAATCACGGAGAATGTACCGACATTTCGTGACGTAACCCAAGCTAAAAAGTAACTCTTAATAAATTTAAACCTGTTATGACTATTCTTTGGCAATGCCTGTGTTTTGATAATTCCATTACTTCTTTATAAGGTATACCATTTTTAAAGTGTAATAGTATAGATGTTATTTTATTTTTTTCGACTTAAAGTTTTTTCATTTAGAGTGAACTACGGGTAGGAAGTGTTAATAAAATCAACTTATTCTTGTCGTTTTCATCATATCTAAAACTATAATGCTTAACATAGTTATTTCTATAAATAATCAATTAGTTTTTATAAAGTTTTAAAAACTCTAAAATGTCTATCAAGCATCATTAACATATATTTTATTAAATTTATGTTTCATATCTATATTTCCAAGCATCACTATTTCAGCGCCATGTGGGAGAATCGAATTTGCCGCTAATAAGGTTACGACTTCAGAGTTTTCTTTAATAGCAATTACCGATAATCCAGTTTTAGCGCCTATTCCAGACTCTGCAAGCGTTTTACCTTCTAATGATTTTGGTATCGGGATAATAAACAAAGTGAAACCTTCACCAAGAACGGTTAATTCCTGGCCTTTGGAAATAGATAAAACAGCCTCCGAGCCTAATGTTGCGTAACTTAAAACAAAATCTGCTCCTGCTTTTTGCATGATATCCACATTGCGTGTTTCCGATATTCGGCTCACTATCCTAATGTCTTTGTTTAACTGGCGACAGTAGGATGCCAGATAAATATTTATAGTGTCGTCATGGGTAGACAGTAATACCGAAGGTGCTTCTAAAATCCCTGCTTTTTTTAGTAGTTGATAATCTGCCGCATCGCCTATGAATACCTGATTACAAAAAGGGCTAGCTTTTTTACATACCTCTGGATCTTTGTCCACAACATTTACTGAAACACCATCTTTATATAATGCTTCTGCAGCTGCCAAGCCTACTTTGCCTGCTCCAATTAGCAGCACTGGATTGGGATTTATATGGTAATCATGGAAAATAATATCAATGTTATTTAATTGTTCTTTATTTCCTATAATCACCAAAACACTATCATGAGTTAATATTTCATCGCCCTTAATGGGTTGAAGGCGGCCACGTTCCCAAATACCTACAATACTTACTCCAAATTTTTGTCGTAAGCCTATATCTCCAATAATTTTAGATACTAATGGCGTATTATGAATGGGTAATTCAGCAATTAATAAATCTTCATATTGTCCGATGGCATGAGATTCGGCATGCTGCGTGTTTACCCTATTGGCTAATTGTTCGCCCAGCCATTTTTTAATGGGCAGCACATGGTTGGCACCATTTAATTGCTGTACATCTACAGATTCTATATCTGTGGCAATAGCCACAATAGGTATTGTGGGAGCAATTTCTCTAATGGTAAGAATAATTTTGGTGTTTACAATATCATTTCTATTCACTAAAATCAATTTGGCATCCTTAATATTGGCATTTATAAAGGTTTGTGCTTCATCCAACTCGCCAAAAAGTACGGAAACATTATTATCATAGTTTTTTAGTGCTTTTTCTAAATCATTTTCTATAACATAATAGGGCGTGTTTTCTTGTTTAAGGCGCTCGGTGAGTTCTCGAGCAATAATATCATAGGAACAAATTATAATATGATTTTTAGTTTTAGCAGGTACTTGGCGTGGCACTTTATTTTTTTCTTTAGATTCTAAAAGTGGAATGTAAAAGTGCCTAATAAAGGCAAAGGGTAAAACAATCATTAACATGAAAATACCGGAAAGTAAAACAACAATACTAAACAGGCGGCCAAGATCCGAGGCAAATGTAATATCTCCAAACCCTAATGTACTCATTACCGTAAGTGTCCAATAAAAGCCAGTAACCCAAGAATGGTTTTGACCTTCAAATCCCATTATAAAATGGAAAAGAATTGAATATATAACGATGACAATTCCTAAAAGAGCCAGATATTTTAGTAAGACCTTGTAATTTCTTTTAAAGTCTGTGTCGCTCATGTAAAAGGCTAACTGACTGCCAATAAATTTCATAATCGATATTTTTTAAATAGGATTTACTCTTTTTGTATTTTTTATTCTAAACCTATACAATTTACTTCATGTTTTACTTCTGATGAAGCGTATATCAAATATAATACTCTAAAGGTAATTCTACGATGGAAGTGGTTTTGTTTTATGTGGTTTTGTTTGGAATGTCATTATTAATTTTAAATGTATCGCTTTGCTACTTTTCTAAATTGAGTTTCACTAAAAAACTAAATATATAAAAGTCAACCCTGCCGCAGGAATAGGTTGACAGGGTTTTAATTTATTGATAGTTAGTGGTATATCTCGTTTGTAATTATTATTGAAAGGTTATCAGAGTTTAAACTCCAAATGGATTTTCAATACTATGTGCTGGCTCTGTAAACCATTTAGGGCCTGCTTCTGTCATATAAATATGGTCTTCCAAGCGCACGCCAAATTCATCAGGAACCACAATCATTGGTTCAATGCTAAACGCCATACCTACTTGTAATTTAAGGTCGTTTCCTCTTAATATAAACGGATGTTCATGGATTTCAAGCCCAATGCCGTGACCCGTTCTATGTGGTAATCCTGGTAAATCATAATCAGGTCCTAAACCATCTTTTTCTAGTTGTACTCGAACCTGGTCGTCAATATGTCCACAAGGCTTACCGAGTTGTGCTGCGTGAAAAGCAGCTAATTGCGCAGATTTTTCGTTTACCCAAATTTTCTTTTCCTTATCGGTGGCGTCACCATAAATGTAAGTTCTGGTGATATCGGAAAGGTATCCCTTAAATTTACAACCCGTATCTACTAAAACGATGTCATTTTCTTCCAATGGTTTTGGCGTTTTTACACCGTGCGGAAAACTGGAATCTTTACCAAATAAAACAATACAAAAATAAGAGCCACTTGCTATACCTAATTTCTGATGAGCTTTATGAATAAAACTTTCTACTTCAGCTGTAGTGATGCCTGGTTTTAAAATTCTAGCAACTGCTTGGTGCACTTGCATAGTTAAGTTCATCGGGTATTGAATGTGCGCTATTTCCGCTTCACTTTTAAGTAGTCTAATATCTCTGATAAGCTCTTCAGCACTGCTAATTGTAAACTTTTTGTTTTCTTGAAAACGAGAAATCATCGTAAAAGCTGTAGAATCATCAACAGCAAGATGTGTCCCTTCTGGAACTACTTCTGCTATTTTCTCTACAGGCCATTCGTGCTCCGCCCAAGGAATAAGTTCTCCATCTATTCCAATAAAATCATTGAATGTGCCTATTTCAAACTCTGGAACCACATATTTCAGCGTTCCATCGGCAAATAAAATAGCGCCAACCAAGCGTTCTGACGGATTCCATAGCGTATTAGTAAAATACTGTAAATTGGTGCCTGCATTAATATATAATGCGTCTAGTCCCTTTTTCTTTAGAGATTCACAGGCCTTATCTATTCTACTTTGAAACTCTTTTCCATCAATAGGACTAGGTTTTTTTGTTGGTTCGCTTAATTTTAAAAGTTCTTGTTCTGGCTTACTACCTCCAATACCGTATTTTCTATTACTATTCATTTTGATGTGATTTTATAAATTAATGCTAATTTTTTAAGCGATAATAGCGTCTAGTTTCCCGTAATACTAAAGTTATATAAACGCATTTTAAAGTTAATTTGAATATAATTACAAGTTCATAAAATTTGGGTAAACCTCAATTGTATTTAACTTTTAATTTTAGTTTTGGCATGTATAAGGACTAGCGCGTAAAGCCCGATTGTGCAGTGGTTTTTGGAGAAAAATGATTTTATAAAGCTGCTTATATTTCTGTTTTCTTTTAGTTTAATCTATGAGACTTAAAAAGTATTGATGTCATTAAAGTGAAGGTTGAAGGCTTTTAAAAATCTAAAAACCTTGTAAAGGTGATGAAAGCAGGTGCGAAACATCTTTTTGATTAGATATTCATAGAAAGGGTTTTTAATTATTAGTAGATACTTTCCAGCTTCTAATAACTCATATTTATGCAATCACTTCCCTATATGCCTCCTCAAGTAATTTCACGGCCTCTTCCATTTCCTGCGGATTAAGATGTGTAAAACCTAACCTTAAACCTATTATCGTTCTATTTTGGTAAAGACAAATACTGGGAATAAATAGGCCTTTTTCTCTGGCTTTTTTCTGTAAAAGCGTCAATGAAAAGGAGTCACTAAACCGAATCCAGAAAGCCAAACCCGAAGAAGGCGTGGTAAAAGTAATTCGGTTTTTAAAGTGTGCATTTAGTAATCCTGTAAATATTTCTTTCCGCTCCGAAATTATTTTTTTGGATTTTCTTTGATATCGATGAATGTCTCCTTGGTGAATAAGTTCTCCCAAAGCTTTTTCCATCATGGAATCTGGTTTGCCATAAACATTCAAGTATTTTGCACCTTCTCGTAAGAGATCTTTTGGTGCAGTTATAAAATTCATTTGAAAACTAGGGCTCAAAAATCGTCCAAAACTACCAACATAGATGACGCGATTTCCACCGTTTTTTCTAAACAGTGATTCTTTTTTGTTTTTTACCAATGAAAATTCGAAATCAGTATCATCTTCAATTACAATAAAATCGTAGGCCTCTGCTAAATCTAATAATTGAGTTTTTCGTTTTTCAGAAAGACCAACCGTTGTAGGGTATTGGCATTTGGTATTGATATAAACGAGTCGTATTTCACCAGGTTTAAAATTCTTTTCAATAAAATCGATATCCATTCCGTCGGCATCTAAGGGAATAGTTTTCATTTTAGCACCTGCTTGACTATAAATCATATTGGGTAAAAAGTAACTAAGTTCTTCTACCAAAACAAGGTCACCCGTATTTATTAGTAAACGCGATAAGATGGAATGTACTTTTTCTAGGCCTGCTACTGGTAACAAAAAATCTCTTGAAAGATGAAACCCTCTAGTTAAATTTAGATAATAGCTTAATTGATCCCTGAAAAACAAACTCCCATCAGTGGCATTTAAGAATATTCCAGACTGTTTTTTTCTTTTCAATACTGACGTGTAAAAACGTACGAGTTCCTCCGATTTAATAATCCGATAATCTGGTGTGCCATCAGTGAAATAAAATTTCCCTAGGTTTTCTTCTAAAGGCGTATCTAGAATAAAATCTTTCCTAAAATTAAAGGCGGCTTCTTCTGGAGGATGTTGAAAAACTTTGTTTTTTTGGATTTGAGCTGGGGAAAGTTCAGGATTTCTTACAAAAGTTCCAATGTTGGGACGTGTTTTTACCCAGCCTTGTTCTTTAAGCTCTTCCAAGGCAGCTACTACTGTTTTTCTGTGAACCTGAAGCTCTTCGGCTATTATTCTGCTGCCAGGAAGGCGATCACTGTCTTCCAGTAGGTTCACTTTGACTGCATTTATGAATTGATAAACGATTTGCATGTAGATGGCCTCTTTTTTACGGCGATCTATTTTTACAAAGGAATGAAAAGGAATTATAACCGGACTATTCATTGTTTACATTTCGGACTGCCAAAACTACTGTTTTTATTCAAATATTTGCACTTCATTCTAAAATAACATTATTAGAATAATAGTTATTAAAACAGCAGAATAATGGACAAATTAAAAAAATGGACACGAGATGAAGTCGTCGCGTTATATAAAAAACCGTTAATGGAGTTACTATATGAAGCGGCTACTATTCATAGGCAGCATCACGATCCTAATAAAGTGCAAGTGTCAACTTTAGTCTCCATAAAAACAGGCGGTTGTCCCGAGGACTGTGGGTATTGTCCGCAGGCGGCGCGCTATCATACAGACGTTAAAGCACAGGCTTTAATGGGTGTTGATCAAGTCATTGCTCAAGGATTACAGGCAAAAGCTACCGGTAGTTCAAGAATTTGTATGGGAGCCGCATGGCGAAACGTAAAAGACGGACCAGAATTTGATCAAGTTTTGGAAATGGTACGTTCACTAAATAAAATGGATATTGAAGTGTGTTGCACGTTGGGCATGATAACAGAAAATCAAGCCCACCGACTTTCAGAAGCTGGACTATATGCCTACAATCATAATATTGATTCCTCTGAAGATTATTATGAGGAAATAATATCTACCAGAGGTTATAAAGACCGTCTTCAAACTATTAAAAATGTACGTAAAACGAATATAACAGTTTGCAGTGGCGGCATTATTGGTATGGGTGAGAGCATAGAAAATCGTGCCGATATGTTAATTACCCTAACATCTATGACGCCACAGCCTGAATCGGTACCCATTAATGCTCTTGTTCCTGTTGTGGGAACACCAATAGGAGAGATGGCGCCCGTATCCATTTGGGAAATGGTACGTATGATAGCAACAGCAAGAATATTATTACCGCAGACTCAAGTGCGCCTATCTGCAGGACGAACCAATATGAGCCGCGAAGGACAAGCCCTATGCTTTTTTGCTGGTGCCAATTCTATATTTGCTGGTGATAAATTACTCACGACACCCAATCCTGACGTGAATGAAGACATGAAAATGTTTGAAGAATTAGGATTGATTCCGCAGCAACCTTTTGAAAAGCATGCTCAACGCAAAACGGTAGAAGAGGAGGATGCGCAATATTACGCCTTGGGAGAAAAACCCAAATGGTCTCGACCAATGCATCAAATTCAGCGTAATTTAGATACACAAAATAAAAAGGGATGAAATACTTTTGTAAAAGATGATATATAAGAATAATAGGGTTGGATTTCCTTTTGAGGTTGGACCCTTCTTTTTTTAGAGCGTTACACAATTTGTCACGTTAATTTTGAAATTATTTTTCTAATAAATTTAATTCTACTCCTATTTATTTTTAGTAAAACGCTCAATTTAAAGAAGCTATTTCAAAAACGCTTTAAAAAATAAAAAGCAAGCCCAAATAAGGCCTGCTTTTTTCAATTATTAAAAATGATATTCTTTTATTCCGGATTCTCCATACTTGCATCTCTAGCTAATGGTGCCGAGTCTGGTTCTTTACCTAAAAACGTATCCAAATTTAATAAAGATTCGTTAGAAGCTTTAGGGCCACCGGCAATTTTTAATTTATCCAATAGTTCCATGACTAATTTCTCCTCTTCAATCTGTTCTTTAACAAACCACTGTGCGAAATTATAGGTTGCCCAATCTTTTTCTTCATGAGCTAAATTAACAATGTCATAAATGGCATTTGTATTATCTACTTCATGTTTAAAGACTTTCTCGAAACAATCCTGAAGGCTTTTAGGGTTGGCTGGTGGCGCTTTTATAGCTAGAATTTTTACAGTTCCGCCACGTTCCATGATGTATTGCATAACTTTCATCATATGGTCGCGCTCTTCTTGACAATGACGAAATAAAAAATTGGCAATTCCACCAAAACCTTCACTGTCCGCCCAACAGCCATAAGATAAATATATCTGTGCCGCTTCTGCCTCTTTAGTGACTTGATGGTTTAGGATTTCTTCTATGCTTTTGGATAATCTATTGGTGTCCATATATTATATCTTTTATGTTTTTATAAAGGACTTGTTTTTGCTTTAAAAAGTTTGACTATTTACAGTAAAAAATTAACTCAAATGCGGAGTTTAGCTTAATAAAAGGCTTTTTTACTCTGAGTGTTTTCATTTAACGCGACATCAATTTATAACATTGCCGTATTGATTGTTATGATTTTAATACAGCTAATTACTTTAAGTAGAATCGACTCTAAAAACTTTTTATTTTTGAAGACAGTTATGAAAACAAATCAATAATTTCAAAATAAAGCTGTTACATTCTTTTAATAACTTGCTTTGCTAACGCCGAGGCCTTGTCAATCATTTCATCTTTACTCAATGGGTTGTCTTTTTTTGGGTTTACAAAAAAGGATACAAAAAACAAGTACCCATCTGCAGTAACACGCAATTGTCCGCCTGCCATAGTGCTCCAAGACGCCTTATCTCCAACATCAGACACTTCCTGAAGGCCTTTTTCCTGGTAGACGGATTTACTTTGACCTTCCCAAATTTTATCAATAACACTACTGCTACGTCTATCACCGCGTGCAAAGTTTAGCTTTACTGAATAAAACAGTTTTTTATCACTTGGCATTTCCCAATCAAAAGAGGAAATAGCGCTTTTCTTTTCTTTGTGTTCTATTTCATGGTCATTATCCAACTCGAATATGCTGCGAATATCTTCTTTAGTAATTAACTTTGAGATATCTTCTCGCTGACTAGAGCCAAAATAACTGCCTTTGTTTTTTTCTTCTTTTTTACACGAGGTTGCTACACTTATTAAAAAAAGAAAGAGTAGTAGGTAAGTGGCTTTGGGTAATTTGGAAATAGTTTTCATAATGAGTTGATTTATTTTTAGTTTGAAAAATAATGGCGATAAAATAATTGTTCTTTTAAAAGGATAAATGCTGCAACAGAGTTTCAAAGATTTAAAGCCATTCCAAATTAATTATTGAAATGGTTTTAAATTTCTGGTATAGCATTATAACTATTATTTTAGTAATGTTAGTGTCGTACCAT
Organism: Bizionia argentinensis JUB59; assembly: GCF_000224335.1. GTDB lineage: Bacteria > Bacteroidota > Bacteroidia > Flavobacteriales > Flavobacteriaceae > Algorimicrobium > Algorimicrobium argentinense. Next base: position 12,016 of record NZ_AFXZ01000065.1, read on the forward strand.
CTGCCAGAATAATAAGTTCAGTTTGGGTTAAGGATTGAATTAGCCAAATTTGTGCATTTGAACCACTGGTTAATTCAATTTGATTGTTTCCTAAAATTGTATAGGTATAATTATGGTGTTGAGAAGTAATGCTTTCATCATTTGTATCTTCAAGATAAGTATGTATTTCAAACCCTGAATTACTTGAAAACAGCATGAAACTTGTTTTCTCGAAGTCAGACATTTCTGGTTCACCTAATCTACTTTCAAAAAACCATTTCCCTACTATTAAATCTTGGTTTGTTTGCGCACGTGTTTTAAAAGAGGCCACTAGACTTTTAGTACCACCTTGACTGTTTTTAGCCACCACTTTCCAATTATAAATCGTATTAAAGTACAAATCATCCGATAAATCAAAAATCGTGTTACTTATATCTGAAGCAACTTTTTTCGTTGGAGGATTATTTGTGCCAACGTATAAATCATAGCTTACAGTGCTTCCATCTGGACTTGTGGCTGCACTCCATGAAAAAGTTGGTTGTAATTCTACGTTTTGCGAACAATCCGATACGTCTATTAAATTAAAGTCTAATTGATTTTTGCTAACTGCTATGGCGTCATCATCGCTATTACAGCTGTTTAAGGCAAACCCAGCGAATAGTGTAAATAGTAAGATTTTAAAATTGTTTTTAATTGTTTTCCTAGTTATTTAGGTGATACATATTAATTTTTTGCTCTAATCCTGTTTATTGTATAACGCTGTTGTTTTTTATGGACACATGCCCCATAAAGGTTTATTGTCATTGGTTAAATTACTTCCTGAAGCAAAATTATTAGGCTCGATGGAAAAATTATCTACACACCAGCCCGTGAGGTCTTGGTTAAATACACTTGCATCGGAAAGCATACCTTCCATATCCGTTACACTACTTACGTCCCAGTTGCTAAGGTTTGCATTAAAGGCATAAGCACTAGAAAACATGTAATGCGCATTTGTTACGCTACTTACGTTCCATGTGCTAACGTCTCCGTTAAACTCCTTGGCAAACCAAAACATGTAACTCATATCCGTTACATTACTCACATCCCAATTATTAAGGTCTTGATTAAATATACTATTACCGCCAATATAAGACGTATAAAACATTTGCGCCATGTTCGTTACACTACTCACATTCCAGCTGGATATATCTCCGTTAAAGTAACTAGCATCCCTAAACATATAACTCATATCTAATACGTTGCTTACATTCCAATGGCTAAGATTTCCATTAAACATTCTAGCATTGCTAAACATAGATCTCATGTTCGTTACGCTACTCACATCCCATAGGTTAATGTCAGAGCTAAATACGCTGGCTCCTCTAAACATGCCCTCCATATTAGTTACGCTTTCCACATCCCAATGACTGATATCTCCGTTAAACGTATCTTCGTCTTTAAATAGTTGTGTCATATCAGTAATGCCAGTTGTACACGTTGATTCAGCATTTTGGGGAGTAATTTGGTCTACCGTACGTTTGGTGTATGTAATACCATTTACCACACCGGTATCTCCCACATTTGCTAAAGGCGCCATAATAGTTACACCGTTATCTGCTAGATAAAATAAGTCTCTTTCAAACACAGCTGTTATATTTTTAGCAGCATCTACTGTAAGTTGTATAGGATTGTTGGTACCAGTAATATCGCCTTGCCATTCTTTAAAATGCCAACCTTCAGATGGTGTGGCAGTTAGGTCTATTTGTTGGTCTTTATCAAATTCGCCACTAAGTGGTAACACGGTTCCGCCATCATTTGGTGACGCGGTAATAGTAACCTGAAAGGATGTGATTTCCGGACTTGTCGGCGCATTATCATTATCACTGCTGCAGCTGGTTAACGCGAAACCTAGAGTTAGTAAAAAAAATAGGGGTTTGAAATTGATTTGAAGTATTTTCATGTTTATTGTTTAATTAATTTAAAGCGCTTTTTTTTTGAACTTAATTTATCCGTTTCCATGTATTAAACAACGTGTAGCTATGCCATGGGTAGTGGATACTGATATGTGTTTTATGGACATGTACCCCATATTGGTTTATTGCTACTGCTTAAAGGGCTGCCCGAGGCAAAATCGTTGGGTTCGGATGTTAGATTTGTCACACACCAACCGCTGATATTTTGGTTAAAGGAAGTCGCATCAGCAAACATGCGTAACATATTCGTAACATTACCTACATTCCAATTACTAATATCTCTATTGAAGTTACTAGCCTCATGAAACATAAAATCCATAGCTGTGACGTTGCTCACATTCCAATCAGTAATATCGCCATTAAAGGAACTAGCATTAAAAAACATCCATCCGGTATTTGTTACGCTGCTCATATCCCAACTATTCAGGTCTGAATTAAATGAGCTGGCTCCATTAAACATAGATCTCATAGTTGTAACATTACTCACGTCCCAATTACTTAAGTCTGCGTTAAAAGCCGCAGCTGCAGCAAATATACCATTCATGACCGTTACGCTAGAGACGTCCCAATTACTGAGGTCTGAATTAAAAACCAGTGCATTATTAAATAAAGTGCCCATATTCGTTACGCTGCTTACATCCCAATTGCTCAAGTCTGCATTGAAGACATCGGTGCTTTGAAACATATTATTCATATTAGTTACGGTACTCACATCCCAATGACTGATATCTCCATTAAAGGTATTGGCGGCATTAAATAAGTTACTCATATCTGTGATGCCACTGGTGCAGGTTGTTTCAGCATTTTCGGGTGTTATTTGGTCCACAGTGCGTTTTGTGTATGTAATGCCATTTATTACCCCAGTACCTCCCACAGGTGCGTTTGGTGCCATGATGGTTACCCCGTTATCTGCTAAATAAAATAAGTCTCTTTCAAAGACGGCTGTTATATTTTTAGTTGCATTTACCGCAAGTTGAATAGGGTTATCGATACCTGTAACATCTCCCTGCCATTCTTTAAATTCCCAGCCTTGCAATGGTGTTGCGGTTATGTTTATTACTTGATCTTTTTCAAATTCACCGCTTTGTGGGGATACGGTTCCGCCATTACTTGGGGACGCGTTTATGGAAACCTGATAGGATGTTGGTTCAGGGATTGTAGGCGAATTATCATCATCGCTGCTACAACTTGTAAAAGCGAATCCAGCTAATACTAAAAACAGCAAAGGCTTAAAATTATTTTGTAAACGTTTCATATTTATTTTAATATTAATTGTTGAATTAAAATAGGCCATCCCAAATTTATAGTTGAAACGGCCTAAAATTTTATTCTTCTTTAATAAATGTTATTATGATTCCATTATAATTTACTACAAGTTCAGTTGATGAAATAGTCTGAATATTCCAAACTTCAGTGTTGCCATTTACTGATATTTCAAACTGAAATCTATCAATTACTTGGTAGGTACCATTTAGACTATTCAATAGTGTACAATCGCCGTTAATGTCTTCGTCATAGTTACTTAATTGAAAGAAGAAGTCATCTGTAAAATTGATAAAGGCATTTTTTTTACATTCTGACAACGGCGGTGATCCAGCCTGACTTTCAAAATACCACTTTCCTATTAAGGTCTCTCCAGTAGTGAGCTCTCTGGTTGTAAACGTATCGATATTACTTTGGGTTGTATTTCCATTTGCATCTTTTGCTATAACCATCCAGTAATATGTGGTTTCTGGTTGTAAATCCGTTTGTATGCTATAAGTAGTTGCATTCAAGTTATTAGCAATTGCCATTTGGGGTGGATTTTGAGTATCCAAATAAACTTGGTAGCTAATTGCATCGCCTTCTGGGTCTGTTGCTGTTTCCCAAGATAATTGAAGTTGTAAATCGGCATCATTAGCCACATCCACGACATTAAAGTTATTTGGTGCTTGGTTTGCTATTGAACCGTCATCATCAGAACTACAACTATTAAGTACAAAGCCTAGAAGCAATGAGAAAAGTAAAAAATTAAATTTGTTTTTAAATATTTTCATTTTTATAATATTTTGTTTGTTAATCCTAAAAATAACACCTTTGTGTTTTTTAACACGTGTGTTTCCCGAAAGTACATAAAGGTGCTTTTGTTTAGGAACGGTTTATAAATTCTATTAGACTAACCACGAGGTGAGACATAAACCGTTTTATTTATAATTTTGATTATTACGGAGTTGTAACTTCTGCGCCATTCCAATCAGAAAACATCAAAGGCGTATTGTCTAAAGTTAAGTTACTGTATTCTAAATGAAACGGATAATAATAATTAAGGCTCATTGCATACTCAAAACAATTGATAAAGTTAACATCGCGGATTTTCAAAAAAGCAGAGGACTCTAATTTAATAGCTCCATTTGGATCACCAACCGTTTGACCTGCATCTGAAATATCTAAGAAAGCAATTTCATTAAGTGGACTATCAGATTCAATAACTAATCCTTTCCAGTAACCAGGAACATCTTCTTTTCCTTTAATAGTTATTCTATCTTCAGCTGTACCAACCATAATGGTTTCATGTTGATAAGAAAAAGCGTTATTGAAACGGATTTGACTTCCTGCAACCATTAATAGCGTAACTCCTGGTTTAAATGTAAATGTACGTTTGGCAGCGTTATTTGGCTTAAATCCATCACAATAAAATGGTATGTCAATATTATGGAATGTGATGTCTTTATCAACATCGTTGCCTCCAATTCTAACATAATCATTTACGTTACCTTGATATGTACTAGTTTCGTCAATTGAATTAATATGACTTGCATCTGTTACAATTGGCACATCATTTCTTGTGAAAACAGAATTATTAATATATAAATCGGCTGCGTAATGTACCCAATGCAATCCTATTTCTTGTCCATCTTGAATTGTACAGCTATCGAAAGTCATGATAGCTCCCCAAGAGCCAATAACGGCTCCTTTATAGCCCCAACCACCTGGGCGTACTTGACCAGCAAATTCAACTGTTACATGTTTCATGATGTTAGAAGGGTTGTCACTGGTCATTAATAAACCTCTCCAATAACCTTTATCTTTTTCTACTCCTGTTAAAATAATTGGTTTTGCAGATGTTCCATTCATCTCTATTTTATAATTTGCATCATCCGTAAATATTAAACCTGCGTTTCTCTCAAATTCTATGATTACTCCTGCATCTATAAGCAAGTCACCTTTGATTTTAGCATCACAGCTTATTATATAATCCACAGGAGCGCCTGGGACGTTTTCGAGATGAATGTTACCTGATTGACTAAAGTAATCACAGTCCAAAACTATGGCGGGATTATTGCCTTGAGGTGGCTCTTCTGTAATCGAGTCGTCTTCACTGCTGCAACTACCAAAGATAAAACCAACTAATAGTAAAAGCATTAAAGGTTTGAAATTCAATTGTAAATTTTTCATGTTATTTTTATTTTTTAATTAATAATAGCTCTTGTAAAAGTAACCTATGTGTTTTCCTACACAAGTACTAATCAGAGTTTAGGTTATACGAATGAGTATTTGATTCATATGATTTAGAATTCAGTGAACTAATTATTTTGTAATATTATTTTTTAAAAAATTAGTTATACTTATAAAGCTTTATCATAATTTAAAACCTGTTCCAATAGTTTAATGCTTAAAAAAAGGAATGGTTAACACATACTTTTTAAAAATTTAATAATCTTTGAATTGTCGTGATGAATAATAAATATGCTTTTCGATTTTAAACAAACAATTTCTATGGGTTATCAGGATCGGTAAGCTCCTTTCCTCCCCAATCAGAGAACAGTTTTGGGGTATTATTCAATGTTAAATTGCTGTGTTTTAAATAAAACGGATCTGAACCGTAATTAAGGCTAATGCCATACTCAAAGCAATCTGTAAAGACCACATCGTGTATGTTTAGGAATTTTGAACGCTGAAGTTTTACAGCACCATTAGGTTTACCTGTTGTTCTTCCTGCATTTTTAAAATTTACGTGGGCAATTTCGTTTAAAGGGCTACTAGAGTCGATAGTTAGTTGCTCCCAAAACCCAGGAACATCGTGTTCGCCACGAATTATAATAGGATTTTCTTCAGTACCTACCATGACCAATGACGCTTTTCCAGATATATGAAACCAGCTTCGTGCGGGCATTATAATTTCTGTGCCAGGCTCCATAGTAAGGACGCCTTCTTCATTTTTAAAATTACCTTGAAGAAAATAGGGGACATCTAATCCGGCCCAAGTAGCATTTCCATAAAGAGTTCCTCCATTCAACTCGATATAATCTTTCTCATTTCCAGAAAAACTATTAGCATTATTAAACAATCGTAAACGGGTGACATTGGTTTTAAATGGGATATTGTTTTTGGTGAATATGCAGTTCTTCATAACAATGTTATAGGCGTCTTTCTCTACTTTATTATTGACTACCATTCCATAATTTTTGCTATTTGAAAACGTACAATGATCTAGCGTTAAAATGCTATTTTCTCTATAAATTCCTAGAGCAGCTTTTGCGCCTCCGCTTGGTGGTTTTCCGCCAGCGAAATCGATTGTCACATAACTCATTTTGTTATTAGCATTCGAGCTCTCGGAATGAATGCCGCGCCAAAATCCTTTTGTTTGTTCTTTTCCTGTTAGAATAATTGGTTTTTCAGCGGTACCTTTCATTTTAAAGGAGGAGCCATCTTTAAATTCCATTCCTGCATCTTGTTTAAAAGCTATAACTACGCCCGGTTCAATTGTCAACTTACCATCAATTCTTGTGACACAGGTAATGATATAATCTATAGATGCTTTTGGATTATCTTTCAAGATTGTATTAGTATTTTCCTTAAAATAATTGCAATCTAAAGTGATTGCCGTATTGTTACCATCTTCCGAATTAGGACTAGACACGGCATCATCCTTATTCTGTATTGATTTAGCTGTTTTTGGATCAGCTTTTAATTTTGGTTGCTTGTTAACTTGTTCTGGATTTGCTTCAAGTTTTGTAGCCTCGCTTTCTTTGTTATCACGGCAGCTGGCAAAGACCAAACTAACCATAAATAAAACCAGTAGCGTTTTGAATTTTAGTTGAAATGTTTTCATTTTAAAATTGTTTTTAATAGCGACTTATGGCTATAGTTTATTAATAATCAGTTTCGCTATTTTTATAGTTTTGACCTTGTTGGAAGTAGCATCGTTGGAAGTTCTACAATGCACGTGAAATAAGGTTCCATTGTGCAAAAAGGTAAGTTGCGTTTTTTTCTCACCCCATGTTGCCATATCGCCTATCCCGTTTTCTGCTTGGCCATCTTTATAAAACGAAATCGAAGTCTCATACTTTTCTTTATTAACATGGTCTACCATTACAATACTTAACTCTGCAGAATAGTCAGCCATATGGCCTGGCATAACTTCATACTCCCAAGTAATTGACTTCCATTTATAATAACAGCTAGGATAGGTCGTGTTTTTTTCATTCATGGTCGTTTCCGTTTCTGCAGGAATTGATAATGCGTTTTTTATTTCGGCCTCAGTCAATATTTCACAAGGAGACAATGCTGCACTTTTACCTGAAGTGCTATTCTTTTTTTCAGAATTCCCGCAGGCTATTGTGCCTATGATAGTGACGAGTAAGAATATTAATTTTTTCATAGTTTTAAATTTTTATTTGTTTTCCTTAAACTTAATCGATCCTCATAAATATAAAAACCAACGGTTCCTGGACAGTATTTGTTCTAATTCTTCTAGTTCTATTAGAATCAGTGATTTCTTCAAGCTTTAAAGTAGTTTGGTTAATTTGAGAGATTCTATATTTCGAAATGGGCGGAAATGGATTATCTTGATATGATTTATTGTCTTCCAAGTCAACTATTAAAATATTATTCTCGACATGGTATCGGCCTATGAAATAGTAATTTATCATACACGTATTATCATACCAGCGCAAGGACATTTTTTTATCAGATCTAAAGCTCAATCTATCACTCTCTTTATTACAAACGTGCCTATAGTTGAAAAGACGTTCGTTTCCATTTGTGGTTATCGTACCAGTTTTTACAAAGGCCCAATCGCCCCATAGACTGCCTGGAAGTGGTTGTTGTAGTGTTACACAACCTAATGTCATGGTGCATACAGTGATTAATAAAACTATATTTTTTGTTTTTAAACTTTTCATAACACCAATTTCATTTTAAGATAAATTTTTCATCGAATTTTATTAAGACTTTAAAAAACAGAGTTCAATTAAGGATTATTAAATGCTGTTTTAATAACTAATGGGTATTAATATATATTCTCTTAAAACAGCTCTTCCTCTTGGGCAGCTTATGTGTTCTAAATAATATTAGAGTAGCCAAGCTGATTAACTACAGCTGTTTATAAAAATCATAATATCTTTAGTTGCAAGTCACAAAAGCAGAACAAGTCTTTATGGTTTGAAATTTATTTTTCAAGTTTTGTTTTTTATTAATTATAGCACTAACAAAAATAAATTATGTATTTTCCTACATAAGTACCCATCAGAGTTTGGCGGATACTAAAGCGTATATAATATATATGAGTTAGTATTTAGTGAAAACCAAACAACCATAAATTAATGTTCAAAAAAGAAAATAGTTAACATGAACTTTAGGTTAAATTTTTAAATTCTAAAAAGAATATTCTAGAAAAACTCATATAAAAAGACTTCGTTTTAATGAAGTCTTTTTTAAAATTAGTTAAAACTTGATAATTACTTTTCACTTAAAATATTTTGTAATTATTCTAACATAATTTGAAACTGATTTTTGGCGTGCTTTAAAGCATATGAGATATGATTGAAATAATATTCAATATTTTGTGTCAAGTACTCTATAAAATGCAGGAGTTGTTCTGTATGTTTACAGTTTACCTAAAATATCATTTATTTGATAATCACTTAAGTCGAAATATTTCGGATCTGATGTTTTATTGAAGGTTGTAATATCCATTTGCATGCTTGGTGTATCGTTATTTTTTTCAAAGTAAATACTACGCACCATCATACCTCGTGGGAAGTTTTCATCAACCTCTTTAGCAGACGCAGTTGTTGATATATTAGAAAAGTCCTTAATTTGTCCACCAAAAAGATGGTTTCCGCTTAAGTCGATGCTGATATCTGGAGAAACCCAAGCATGCATCTTCATTTTTTCCTTTTCATTGGTATAAATATATTTTCGACAATTATACCCATTAATTTCTTTTTGTTCATCCGTTCGTTTCCACTCGCCATTATCATCCTCTACATCCACTTGATTTCTTGCCATTCTTTCAGCCATTTTCTGAAAATTTATCATAGGCATTTTTGTCGCGGTTTTTTGCTCGGGATTAATCATATAAGTTGCGGCACCTTTATAATCAAAAAGCATGCGGGTTTCATTTTTATCGCCTTCGTTCATAATCATACATTCGCCCATATCACCAAAAACCATTTTTGCGGTCATAGTTTCTTTTAACTTTCCATTATTTTTATAATTACGTGTTTCCATAACCAACGTCGCTTTCACCGGGTTTTCTGGAATAGGGTAGCGGGTATCGTTTTCGTACGTAATATCTTCCAGTGCTTGACGCCCTTTTTCTCTTTGTGGTTCGGCGTGCTGGTCCTTCATGTCCTGATGTACTTTATTCTTTATCTTACGTTTAATTAAGCCACGTTGTGCATTTACAGGAGCGGTAAAGGCTAGTAAAATGATTGTTACTAATGAAAATAAATATATATTTCTCATAATTACTTGATTTTTAATATTTTAATACAATAAATATATTTAAAAATCAAAAATATTTCAACTCTCATTTAGTATTTGACTGCTATGGTTTAGAATTTGGTAATCATTTGAAGAGTTTGAAATTGATACTGTAGTAGAAAAATTTATTTAAAACGAAGCATGGTATCCAGAATCTCGTTAATTTGTTTGGATTTTTGTCTGGACACTGGAATTTCAGTATCATCATGCATAATTAAGCTACCGCCATCTTGTTTTAAAATACCTTTTACAAATTTCGGGTTTATCAGGTGCGATTGGTGCACCCTAACAAACCCATGGTTTTTTAATAACTCTTCAATTTCTTTTAAAGTCCGACTGATTAAAACTCTATTATCATCCTTACAGTAAATAAATGTGTAATTACTATCAGATTGACATCTAACAATATTTTTAATTTCTACAATTTGATAACCGACACCTGTAGGCAGCGCTATTTGAGAACACTCCTCATTGTTTCCCTTTAAGTGATTCTGTAACAAGGCCCACTGTTTATTGCTTGTTTTTTTCGGCGTTTTTCCCAATTCGAAAGTGTTTTAACAATATTTTTTTCAGTTATTGGTTTTAATAAGTAATTAATGGCACTATATTGAAAGGCTTTAATAGCATATTGGTCGTAAGCAGTTGTAAATATGACATCGAAATCTATAGGAAGTAAATTATCTAATAAAGCAAAACCGTTGAGGTTGGGCATTTCTATATCGAGGAATAATAAATCTGGTGGGTTTTTCTGAATAAACTCTAATCCATCTAATGGGTTTGTAAAAACCCCAATAACTGTATAGTCAGCATGGACTTTTTTGATTAAACTATCCAGAACATTTATGCAATGGCTTTCGTCGTCTATAATTATAATTTTCGTCATGGCTTAATGGTCATAAATTAGTGTAATTCGCGTTCCTAATGCAGTTTCATCCTCTTCTAAATCGGTGATTTTAAACCGAATATTATGGTCATTTAAATGATTGTATAATGTTAGACGATCCTGAACAATTGTGGTACCCATAGATTCATGGAGCTTTTTCTTTTTGGCACTTTCTTTTCTTCCTATACCATTATCTTCAATAATTATTTTTAGATTTTCTGTAGTATCAAAAATAATTATTAGTTTTTTATCCGTTTTAAGACTTGGGTGAAGTCCATGCCAAATGGCGTTTTCAACTATTGGTTGTAATAATAGGGGTGGAATTTCGTACTGCGAGAGCGCTTCATTTGAATCCACTTGAATATTATAATTGAAATTGGGACCCATTCGGTTTTGTTCTAAAGAAAGATACAATTCTAAAATCTCTAATTCTTCTTCTACTGTAATTTTTTTGTGATTACTATTTTGTAATATGCCACGAAGTAAACTTGAAAAATCGTCTAGATAGTTTATGGCATCGTCATTCCGAGCAGTCATTATTAAACTTTTAATGGCACTCATACTATTGAAAATGAAATGAGGATTCATTTGAGAGCGTAAAGCCACCATTTCTGTTTCCTTTATTCTATTGGTGAAATCATCTTTTATTTTTTGTTCCCGTTCGCGTTCTATTTCAGAATATAGCTGAATAAGTTCATCCGTCTTTTTTTGTACTTTTCCGTCTAGCTCGCGATTCATAGTTTCCTGTAAATGCTGATTTTTTTGCAACTGATCAATCAGTTTTCTATTCGCTTTTTCTTTATCTTTTTGAAGTATAAAAACATTTCTTCCTAAAGCAAGAGAAAAGCAATAGACCTCTGCCAACAACCCAATCTGAAAAATTACATTGGCCGATTCTTTAAAATTAAATAAATGTCCAGGAATATATCTTACACCCGAATACCCTACATAAGTAGCTAAAATAGCGCCAATAAAGAAGAAGGTCTGTCCAATTATAAAATAGTTGAACAAGGGATGTTTAACCTTATAAATAATCCATATAATTAAAACGAGATTAATGGGAAGAATTATAGAACGAATAATCAAAAACAACGTGCCTATGGATTGCGTATCCGTTATAAAATAGTTAGTGACAAAATAGGATACCGCATAGATAAAACAGAATAACCCTAAATATTTAAGGGCTTTTGCAAGTAACTTGTCGTACTGGTTTATTTGTAAAAGCTGTAAAATGAAAAACACATAAAACCCGATAAAAATAAATTGTACCGGCTCAAATAATTTAAAAGCTAGCTCTGGAATATAATTAAAGAAATTACCTACAGGAGCTAATGTACTTCGTAATACTAAAAAACCGTAAATAAGTTGAAAAAACAAATAACCCAAGTAATAGAGATAAAGTTTTTTGCGTAGTCGTAGCCAAAATACAAGTGCAAATATGAAGATAGTAAATAGCGAAATAATATAGAAGTAAATAAAACCTATAGAGTTTGCTTGATTTTTTGACTCCTCATTAACATATTTCCAATATCCTTTTTCTGAATAAATGGTTGGACTATTATAAAATGCGATTAAATTATTGAGACTTAATTTTACATAAATCAGTGATTTTTGAAAAGGTAAAACTTCTAATTTTGTAAAAAAAGCGTTCGATTGATTAGCGCGCTCATGAAATGGCACAAAAGAACCGTTTTTTGATTTTGTAAAACCATTATTGTTCTGCTTATATAATAGCGTATAATGATCTGTACTATGCAAATAATTTATAAGTGTATCCTTCGTTTGATTTTCAATTTCAAACTTGAGCCAAATAGCGGTTTCTGTTGATGCATTATAAGAAGCATCATAAAATCGCCAATTTGTTTCTCGTCTTACAGTGTTAAACGATGTTTCTGCATCACTTGTAATTACTTTAACATCTTTATTATCTATTAACACGAGCTTTTCTTCAATAGCATCGACTATAATCTGCCCAGATAGGCACATTATGCCAATTGAAAAATAACATATTAAGAGCGTAATGGCTTTTATCATTAAAGCTAAAATACCATTCTATTTTTAAATCTCTTATGGAGGTTTAGAATTCAGCGGGTTTAAGTTAGTATTTGGTGATTTTTACAAATAGATAAAGTAATAAATCTTTTGTGCGCTTATTTTCGTATTGATTATCTTTATAATAAAAACGATGTCATGGTAAATTCTCAAAGATATAGATTCCCAAAGACTGTTTTGTTCGGAATCACTGGACTTTATATAATTTTAATAGTAGCCACTTATTTTTTATATTATATAGAACCCTATATAAATTGTGTTAAGCGTATTTTAGTAGCCCAAGTAATGGCCTTACTTTTTCAAGTGGTATTGAACTATGTTAATTATCATTCAAAAAATAAAATTTTTATTCTTACCACACTATTTATAAGTGCAATGATTGTTTCTGGCGTGCTTTCAACATTTTTTAATTTAGAACTAATGTGTAAATACTTTGGAATTTAATTTGGTTGTTTCCCGCTTTCTTGATCAATAACTGAAACATTATTTCGCTATTCATCAAAAGAGGTTGCTGTTACAATATAGTTTTTGCCTTCAAAGTCATATCGCAAACCGATGACTTGCCAGCCTTCTTGATAAAATTGAATTTCACCTATTTTATAGATCTCGTCAATCATTGGTTTAGTTTCTTTTACCAAATCAATATCTACAGCATCATGGTACAATAAGTTAAATTGATTATCATAAATAGCGACTTCTACTTCATTTAAAATCTGCCTGTTGTTGCGATAAATATCTTACAAGGTCTCCAGATTTACCTTCGCATTAAAAAATAAGTTGGCTTTGGTAATAGCTTCAGTTTTAAGAAGCGTATAAAATTCACGTTCGCGACTTTCTTGTGTGGAATAGTAAATTATAGCCGCAAATATTAAAAGAATAGTGGCGGTAATTAGTGTAAATAATATGGCAAGCCGTGTTCGTGTTTTCAAGATATTAACTAAAAAATTTAGGTGTTGAATTTAACGGTCTTCGCGTTTCAATACAAATCCCATTCCTGATTTTGTATGAATAAGTTTGTTGTCAAACTCTTTATCAATCTTTTTTCGTAAATAGTTTATATAGACATCAATAAAGTTCGTTCCGGTGTCAAAGTGTGTGTCCCAAACTTTTTCAGCAATTTCAATCCGCGATAACACACGCTCCTTATTTTGAAGCAAATATTCCAAAAGTTTAAATTCTTTAGGAGTTAGGCTGATGTCCTGATTGTTGCGTTTTACCATTTTGCTGTGTAAGTTCATTTCCAAATCAGCGTAATTGAGAATAAAACTCGAATTGTTATTACTGTCAGAACGTCGATTTAGTAAAGCTCTAATACGTGCTAAAAGTTCGCGCATTTCAAAGGGTTTTACCAAATAGTCATCGGCACCAGCATCAAAACCTTCAACTTTATCATCGGTGGTGCCGAGTGCTGTTAGCATAATTATTTGCATATTAGGCTTGGCTTGTCTGATTAATTTACACAAATCAATTCCATCCATTTTTGGTAAAATGATATCGGTTATGATGAGGTCATACTCATTTTGTAAGGCCAGTTTTTTCCCAGAAACACCATCATAAGCTAACGTTGCTGTAAATCCATGCTCTGTCAGACCTCTTTGTAAAAGTTCAGCAACGCGCAAATCATCCTCTATAATTAAAATCGTCATTGTTACAAATCTACAAATTCATTTCAGCTTTCCATCTGGAAACAATATAATAGTTATTTCAATTCTTGCGACTTTCTATTAGTGAGTTTCTTCGAAATTTATATGTTATAAACCTTAAAAAATAATACTGAATTATTCTTTATTTTTATAAAATATAATCGATAACTTTAAAAGTATATTTGTAACAATTTATATAAAACTGCAATGACTGTTTGGATACTATTTATTATCGGAATTATTGTTTTTTTAGCTTTGGATTTGGGCGTTTTTAATAAAAACCCACATGTTATAAGTTCTAAAGAAGCTGGTGTTTGGACCTTGGTTTGGGTGTCGCTATCTTTTGCTTTTTCCGGTGTTGTTTACTGGTTATATAGCGGCGGTGTACATATTGATAATCCCGATGGATTATTGCCGCATGACGCCATGATTAAATACATTACAGGATATTTAATTGAACTATCATTAAGTATTGATAATATATTTGTTATTGCTATTATTTTTGCTGCTTTTAAAATTCCACCTATGTATCAGCATCGTGTGTTGTTTTGGGGAATTTTGGGTGCTGTTGTTTTTAGAGGACTCATGATTTTTTTAGGCGTTATGCTGATTAATAAATTTTCATGGATGACATATATTTTTGGTGCTTTCTTAGTGTTTACAGCGCTTAAAATGTTGTTCAAGAAAGATGATCATCACTTTCATCCCAAGGATTCTTTTGTGTTTAGATGGCTTAAAAAAATTATGCCGGTTACAACAGAAATCGATAGTGAGCATTTCTTTGTAAAACGGAAACATATAACTGCAGCAACGCCTTTATTTGTCGCTTTAGTTGTTATTGAAGTTATGGATGTTGTATTTGCAATAGACAGCGTACCAGCTATTTTGTCTATTACCTCCGATCCATTTTTAGTATTTAGTTCTAATATTTTCGCCATTTTAGGCCTTCGTTCTATGTATTTCTTTTTAGCAAATATGCTGGAACGATTCAGTTATTTGGAATACAGTTTAATTGCTATTTTATCTTTTGTGGGTATTAAAATGCTAATTGTACATTACTTTAAATTCCCAGAATGGATTTCATTAGGATTTATTGGTATGGCGCTTTTGGTAGGGATTTTGGTGTCTCTTGCCAAAACAGATAAGTCAGATAAACTTTCAGTATAAAATACTCTTCTGTTTTAAAAGTAAACATGGTTTAATAAAAACAGGAATTTTGAATGTATTAATTCGCCATTTTTATTTTAGAAAGATAATACCCTAGTTTCTAAATCTCTTTTTATTTGTGAAGTAAGGTTTATTTAGTTTTTGGTGTCATTTAATATTTCGCCATAGCGCATCGTACCTTTCTCTAAACTTTCAGAAAGCGATTTCAACCAAATAAGTTGGTTGGATATTAAATAGGCCTCCTGTAAATGGTGAAGCGTTTTTTTACTTATTTTAGTATAGCCTTTTTGAATGTTTTCATCTCTGGTTAGCGATAGCTCATGATACGTTTTTAATAGTTTTTCTTGCGCATCTTCAATGGCCTCTGGATCTGTGTTTTTAAGTGGCGTAATGCCTTCTAATAAATCGCAGGACATTTGTAGCGTATTCGATATTTTCAAAACTATAGCATCAAATTCTTTTGAAACTGGTGTCGTTTTATGATTAATAATAAAACTTCCAATAGCGGCAATTGCCGAAACCATGGTTTGGTTTAAAGTAACCAAATTGTAAATTAATTGGAATTCTTTTTGTTTCGATTTCGGATCTTGGGTAAGACGTTGAAATGCTGCATTTAAATTACTTACAGCTAAAAACACTTCTTTTCTAGCGATTTTATAAGTTAATTGATTTTCATTTTTATCATGATATAATTCCTGCGTTGCTAATAGATAATTTTTATTCTTCTTTAAAGCAGTAAGTAATACTTCTTTTAAATTATTAGTTTCCCAACTTGGCCATATGGTATAATTAGCTACCACAGCAATAACGGCGCCAATAACGGTATCTATAACACGGTACTGAATAACTTGAAAAGCATCAGGATGCATTAATGAATAAACAAAAATGATGTTGATGGTAATTAATGCTGCTCCCGATTTATAGTTCTGCTGAATTAAGGCAAAAGCCAGTGTTAGGGATATGATGGATAAAACACCATAAACAATAACGTTTTGCGTTATAAGCACAATGCCAATCGCAATAGCTGCTCCAATTAAAGTTCCTATAACACGATCTTTAGAGCGCTCTTTGGTTAAACCATAATTAGGTCTCATAATCACGATTATACTTAAAAGAATCCAATAAGTATTATGAATATCAAGAGCCGTACCCAAAGCAAATCCGAAAACCATGGCAACCGTAAAACGTAGCGAATGTCTAAATAAGGTAGAGTTGAAACTGAAATTTTGGATAATAACATTCAGGCGATATTCTTGTAATGTTAAAAACTGACTACCATCCTGGCGTTTTAAAGACACTTTTGAAGAATCGTAAACATTGGTCATCACACGTCTAATAGATCTAATCTCCTCGAGTAGTTGTTTTTGGTAGTCGTAAAGGTTTTTTAATACAAGTGCGCCTTCACGCGCTTTTGGAAGTTTTACATCTTCAACATAAGTTGAAATAGTTTCGTCCGCTTTCTTTAAGGCTTTTGTTAAGGCATTTTTATTGGGAAGCTTATCATTTTGAATTAATAATTCTGACAACGTAATCAGATGGTTTCCCATGACCTTATTAAGCTTTTTAGCAGCTTTTAAATATTGTTTGTTGTGGCCAAATAACTTGTCTACTTCATCATAATTAATGTGTTTGGCTTCAATGAGTTCAAATATATTGACTGTAGAAATGAAAATAAGTAATTGTTTTTCATCATAATGAGAGCGTCCCGAGCGTTTTCTACCGGTAAAAAGCATTTCTCTTAAGGTTTCATGCTTTTCATTAATCTGTGTTTGCAACAAAAATGCTTGCTGCATAAGTTCTTCGCGCTTTTTATTTTTCGTTAATAGTCTGGCGCGTAGTTTTAAATAATCACCAATAAGAAGTAACGTATCTGAAAGCAATTGATTTTTCTCTTTTTTCGGAGCTAATTTTTGAAATAAGAAAGAAACTAATAAGTACCAAAGTCCACCAACACCCATAAAGCCAATATGCGTAAAGATTTCTAGAGCTGTTTCTTTTTCAATAGCAAAAGCAATTACCATGGATAGTAAGCCAGAGAAAGACACTAATGATGCTCTGAAACCATAAACAGAGAGCAGCGAGACTAAAAACGTTATGATGGCAATGGCAAGCAGTAGAAACGGAAAGTAGGGCTTTAAAAAGAAAATGATAGCTGTTATAAGCATGGTTAAGACAATACTAATTAAAATAGCATTAACTTTTCGTTTTAAACTCCCTGGAATATCACTAGCTGCATTTAAAAAAGCGCCCATTATAATGGGTGGTGCTAACGCTGTAAAGCCTAAAAGGTATAGGATAACTAAGGGCGTTAAAACTGCAAACGTAATTTTAAGCCCTTTATAAAAGTTGGAGCCTTTTAAAAATAGCTCCATATTTTTCAGGTGTTTTTTCAAAATATGGTATCTAATAGGCAAAGATACTTTAATTCATGGATAGACCTTTTTAGAACGGTAAAATTAAATTTAAACTTATATATATTTCGAGAAACTATGTTTCGCAGCTTCTTTTGTGTTTAAAAAGAGTGTAAACTATCAATTCTTCTCGTATTCATTTAGTTGCTTAAACTTTTATAGTTGACATACATTTTTATACCTTTATTCTAAATTTATTTTCCTATATTATAACATTGGGTTGCAATCTAGAACCTACTATTAATAGCAATTTAGTAACAAAATATAATGAAACATACTTATCATGTACATGGCATGACTTGCGGCGGATGTCGCGCTCATGTTGAAGACATACTTTCAAAAGTTGAAGACGTAACCACTGCTGATGTTAATTTGGAAAACGAAGAAGCCACAATTGAAATGGTATCCCATATTCCAATCGAAAAATTTCAAGCAGCGTTAAAAAATGATGGCGGCTCATACAGTATTTATAAACTCGGAGAAAAACCGGATCCTTCCGCACTAAAAAAAGAAAATAAACCAAAAGGTCAAGGCACAGGAACATTTTATTGCCCGATGCATTGTGAAGGTGATAAAACCTATAGCAAACCAGGCGACTGTCCTGTTTGTGGTATGGATTTGGTGGAAGAGCAAAACTTATCAGCTCAAGCAGCTGATCAATGGACTTGTCCAATGCACCCCGAAATTGTTGAGAATGAAGCAGGCGCTTGTTCAATTTGTGGGATGGATTTGGTGCCTATGGAACCCGATTTATCAGCAGAAGAGAAAACCTATAAAAAGCTTCTCAAGAAATTTTGGATTGCTGTAGGCTTTACGCTGCCTATATTTATAATCGCGATGAGCGAAATGATTCCAAATAACCCATTATATCAGGTTTTGGAACAAAAATATTGGAATTGGATTCAGTTTATACTTTCCATTCCAGTCGTGTTTTATGCCACTTGGATGTTTTTTGAGCGTGCGTTTAAAAGTATCAAAACCTGGAATCTTAATATGTTTACATTAGTCGGTATCGGATCCGGTGTGGCGTGGTTATTTAGTCTTTTTGGACTGTTTTTTCCAGATTTTTTTCCTGCTCAATTTAAAACTGATTCGGGTGCTGTACATGTATATTTTGAAGCAGCAACTGTAATTCTGACATTAGTGTTAATGGGACAAGTTCTGGAAGCACGAGCACATGGTAAAACCAATTCAGCTATTAAAGAGTTATTAAAATTGGCTCCAAACAAGGCTATAAAAGTAGTGGATGGTGAAGAAGTTGAGGTTAGTATTGATAAAATTGAAGTTAATGATATCCTAAAAGTAAAACCTGGTGATAAAATTCCTGTAGATGGTTCTTTAACTGAAGGCGAAAGTACAATTGATGAATCTATGATTTCAGGAGAACCAATTCCTGTTAGTAAAGCGGTAGGTGATACTGTAAGCAGCGGAACCATAAATGGGAATCAATCTTTTTTAATGAAAGCTGAAAAGGTGGGGAGCGACACCTTATTATCACAAATTATACAAATGGTTAATGACGCTAGTCGAAGTCGCGCGCCAATTCAGAAATTAGCCGATACTGTATCTGGTTATTTTGTGCCGATTGTGGTAATTATAGCGGTTATAACCTTTGTTGTTTGGTCTATGTGGGGACCAGACCCAGCTTATGTGTATGCTTTGGTTAATGCCATTGCAGTACTAATTATTGCATGTCCTTGCGCATTAGGATTAGCAACGCCTATGTCCATTATGGTTGGTGTTGGTCGTGGTGCTCAAAATGGTGTATTGATTAAAAATGCAGAAGCACTCGAGAAAATGGATAAAGTAGATGTTTTAATTATTGATAAAACAGGAACCATAACCGAAGGAAAACCTACAGTAGAAAAAGTTGGAAGTTTTAGTACTGATTATAGTGATGAAAAAATTCTACAATATATTTCATCTATAAATAAAAACAGTGAACATCCGTTAGCAGAAGCTACTGTTCAATACGGTAAAGAGCAGAATACAGAAATTATAAAAGCGGAGGACTTTAATGCGGTTACAGGAAAAGGTGTCGAAGCTAAAATTGAAAATAAAAAAGTCGCTTTAGGAAACCCTAAAATGATGGAACATGCTGGAGCTGAAATAACTTCAGAAATGCATGACGAAGCACAAACATTTCAGAAACAAGGTAAAACAGTTTCATTTTTATCTATAGACAATATCGTTGTTGGTTATGTGGTAATTGGCGATAAAATAAAACCAACAAGTGCCAAAGCAATTAAGGAACTTCAAGACAAAGGTATTGATGTGATTATGCTAACTGGCGATAATTATGATACAGCGCAAGCAGTTGCAACCGAACTTAATTTAGCCGATTTTAAAGCTAGTATGTTGCCGGAAGACAAGTTGAAAGAAGTGGAAACGTTACAAAATAATGGTAGAATAGTCGCAATGGCGGGAGATGGTATTAACGATGCGCCAGCTTTAGCGAAAAGTGATGTAGGAATTGCCATGGGAACAGGAACCGATGTGGCTATTGAAAGCGCCATGATTACCTTGGTTAAAGGCGACTTGCAAGGCATTGTAAAAGCGCGACATTTAAGTGATGCGGTTATGAAAAACATTAAACAGAATCTGTTTTTTGCATTGATTTATAATACGTTAGGCGTTCCAATTGCAGCAGGTGTGCTATTTCCAATCTTCGGATTGTTATTGTCGCCTATGATTGCGGCTTTAGCTATGAGTTTTAGTTCGGTTTCCGTTATTGCAAATGCTCTACGATTACGCACGGTGAAACTGTAATTTTATTGGAAGTGATTTTAAGGATATAGAAATATTTTTAAATTCGTAAGTATTAATTGAAGGTTTTTATTTGTAACAAATTCGCCAAATAGGCGTCTTATGAATACATCAATTAAAATATTTTAAATAATGATAATGAGAGAAGATAAACAACTATTGGTTTTAACACATTTAAGTCAATTATTAACTTATGTAACCGGTTTTGGTGGATTAGTTGTACCACTTATTATTTGGGTGATGCAAAAAGATAAAGTCATAACAATGGATGAAGAAGGTAAGAAAATAATCAACTTTCAAATTAGCATATTTATTTATGCTATTTTAAGTATTCCAGCTATTTTATTAATTGGTTTAGGAGTTCTTATGCTCATAGTGATTGGTATTATAGCTTTAGTTTTTCCTATTATGAATGCTATTAAAGCGAGTAATGGTGAAGCGACTAATTATCCGCTGTCGATTACGTTTTTGAAGTAAACAACATGAAAGCCGATCTGTATTTTCAATATAAAAAAACGCTCATCCAATAAAGGTGAGCGTTTTTTAGTATAAGAGATTCCTTCTTCCGAAGGAATTATTTTAACTATTTAGCATTACAGGCATAACCAACATAGTTACGTGTTCGCCTTCATCCAATCCATCAACAGGCGTTAAAATACCTGCACGGTTTGGTAAGCTCATTTCTAGTTGCACGTCATCACTTGTTAGATTGTTTAACATTTCCGTTAAGAAACGCGAGTTAAAACCAATTTGCATATCATCACCTTGGTAATCACATGTTAAACGTTCTTCTGCTTTGTTTGAGTAATCAATATCTTCAGCAGAAATATTTAATTCAGCACCAGCAATCTTTAAACGAATTTGGTGTGTTGTTTTATTTGAGAAAATACTCACACGACGAACCGAGTTTAAAAACTGATTACGGTTAATAACTAATTTATTTGGATTCTCTTTAGGAATTACGGCTTCGTAATTCGGATATTTCCCATCAATTAAACGACAAATAAGCTCTACATTTTCAAAAGTGAATTTTGCGTTAGAGTCGTTGTATTCAATCTTAACATCATCATCACTAGACGCCAAAATACCTTTCAATAAGTTTAAAGGTTTTTTAGGCATAATAAACTCTGTTACTTCAGATGCTTGTACATCAGCTCGAGAATATTTAACAAGTTTATGAGCGTCGGTTGCTACAAAAGTTAAACCTTCCGTAGAGAACTGAAAAAACACACCACTCATTACAGGACGTAAATCATCATTACCAGCAGCGAAAATAGTTTTGTTAATAGCGGTTGCTAAAATATCACCATTTAAAGTCGTTGCCGATGCGTCTTCCAAGGTTACTGGTTTTGGGAATTCAGCACCATCAGCATATGCTAAAGCATATTTACCGTGATTAGAGCTGATTTCAATGGTGTTATTTTCTTCAACAACAAAAGTCAAAGGTTGCTCTGGGAACGTCTTTAAAGTATCTAATAACAGTCTTGCAGGAACTGCAACGCTACCATTATTGTCACTTTCCACTTGAAGTTTAGAAGACATCGTTGTTTCTAAATCGCTAGCAGATATAATAAGTTCAGTTTCGTTTAATTCAAATAAGAAGTTATCTAAAATAGGTAAGGTGTTCGAACTGTTTATAACACCACCAAGAACTTGTAATTGCTTCAGTAAATAGGTACTTGATACTATAAATTTCATCTATGTAAAATGCGTTTGTGCGTTCGTAAAAGTTAATCATACAAATATATCCTAATCCGATTAATATAGGAAACAAACTTATTAACAAATCATTCCATTGAAAAAGGGAATATCATTAATAAATTAAGGCGCTCTTTAGCGTATTTCCGCTTCCTAAAGAAGTTAAACAAAAACCAGAAATCACCTAGAACACTACTGGTAGAACGATATTTATTACCTGTTATTTCGTTTATTCTGTAAGTGCTTTTTTTTAGTCTAAAAAAGCTATATAAATATCTTTGGATCGAATGTTTATAAGTCTATTATCGTCTAATCGCTAAATTCCTGCTAAAGTAGAAGTCCACTAATCAAAATGAACAAGATATTTAATTCGATCAAACTACTTCAAAAAAACACCAGGGAGCTCTGATCTATTGATGAAGAATGGCATTTAAGTTAACAGCGTTTATTTTGCGTATTTGCGCTTCCTGAAAAAGTTAAATAAAAACCCAAAAACTGCTAAAAAGAATAATGGTAAGACAATATTGATCAACTGCTATCTAAATTCCTGCGAAAGCAGGAATCTCCTAAATAAAATGATTAAGATATTTAATTCAATCAAAAATCATCAGGGAATCCCGATCTGTTTGTAATGAATCGCATTCAAGTTAAAACAGCGTTTATTTTGCGTATTTGCGCTTCCTGAAAAAGTTAAATAAAAACCCAAAAACTGTTAAAAAGAATAATGGTAAGACAATATTGATCACTTGCCACTTTGTCTTTTCTTCCGAAACTTTCTTATAGTCTAAAAAAGCTATTGAAATATCTTTAGATCGAATGTTTAAAAGTCCATTATCGTCTAATAGGTAATTCACGGCGTTTAGAAGAAAATCTTTGTTACCATAACTTTGACCTGTCCAACGGTCGAAACCTAATTCTAATGGACCATTTCTGCCTATATCATTTTTAATAACATCACCGTCCGCAATGACAATCATCTTAGTGGGTTTACTCGTATTTATAAAGTTTGAAACCTCAAAAGGTTTTACACGATTATTGTAAACCGATGTAAATTCACCCTCTAATAATACCGCTAAATTTTGCGGACCACTAACATATTGTTTCGGATTTGGTTCTTCATTGGTCATCTCTAAACTAATTTCGCGTGGTGTACCATCAACTCGAGTTAGTAATGAACTTTGCAGTAAAACAGTTTTCTTAACGTTGTTTTTTAGCGTGTCGATTTGATTAGCAAAATCGAATTTTATTAAATTCAGATTATTAACAATCGGGTGTTTTGAGGTAGCATTTACCAAAGGCGAGTAATACCAAGTTAGTTGTTGAAATTGCGCTTCGCTACCATCACCAGTCGCTAAAGTAATAGGAGCCGAGTAGAGGTCGTTAATCAATACAGGATTGACTCTAACTCCGTATTTAAAGAAGAAATCAGTCATATTTAAATCGCGGGCTACGGCAATATTTTTTCCAGATGCATTGTACAAGCTATCTTGTTCAATAGCGACTCTATCCAATAGCCATAAGCTTTTTCCACCAGACATGGTAAATTGATCCAGCACCAATTTTTCGGCTTCATTGAAGGCTTCGGTTGGTTTTGCTGAAATAACTAAATCGTAGGATTTTATATCTTCTAAAGTTTTCTGTGGATTATTTTGAACACTATCTAAAGTGAAAGCTGCGATATAGTAATAGTCTTTTATGGTTTTTACAAAGTCGAAAATCTGACCATCATTCAACTGATTATTACCTTTTAAAATGGCTATTTTTCGTCGCTTCGGGTTCACCAATTTACTAAACCCATCCGCAAATGCATATTCTAAATGCTGAATGGAATTACTGGCAAGCTCTTGCACACTCGCTCCAATTTTGTTTTTTATTAATGGAATTTTAACGGTTTCATTATTATAGCTCGCCAAAGCCCAAGGGAAAATAACTTCCTGACTCGATTTTCCAGCTTCCTGAACTGTTACTTGCATAGGTTTTAAGCCACGTTCATTTAATTGCTGAATGTTTTGTTCTCGTGAAGCAGAGTCTTCCAAAGGATTGACAAAATTGAAATGAATCTGGCTGTTTTCCGCTTTAAATTCTTCTAGCAATTGACGTGTTTCTGTTTGCAGCCGTCTAAATTCTGAAGGTAAATTGGTACCATCTAAAAACACATCAACAATAATGGGAGATTTAACCAATGCTACAATTCCACTAGATGCTTCACTTAAAGTGTAACGTTTATCTTGGGTTAAATCGAAACGTTGATAAAATCCGTGTGTAAGAATATTCAATAACAACAATGCTATTGGCATAACTAAAAATTTTCCTAACTCCTTTTTATGAAATGGTTTCGTGCTAATATATCGAACAGTAAAAATTAGAAAAACTAGAATAACACTAATAAAATAAAGTAAATCGCGTGTATCAATGACGCCTCGACTAATGCTTTTATAATGGGCACTCATGCCTAGTTGATCGATAAAATTGCTCGATGTGAAATCGGCAATACCTTCCATACCAATATAAAAGAAAAAACATAAAAATATAGCGGTAATAAAAGCAACAATTTGATTGTCGGTTAAACTAGAAGCAAAAATGCCAATAGCCGTATATGCTGCGGCTAAAAAAAGCAAACCTAAATAGGAACCTAATGTGCTTGCAAAATCGATGTTACCAGTAGGATTTCCTAATTTGTAAACCGTATAAACATAGAGTAGAGTAGGTAGTAATGCTAATAGAATAAGTATAAAAGCACCTAAATACTTTCCTAATACAATTTTAAATAAACTTACGGGTTTGGTAAGCAGTAACTCTAAAGTGCCTTGTTTTCTTTCATCTGAAAAACTCCGCATGGTAACCGCTGGAATCAGGAATAAAAGAATCCAAGGTGCTAGTAAAAAAAAGCTAGACATATCGGCAAAGCCATTGTCCAAAATATTGAATTCTCCTTTAAAGAGCCAAAGAAATAGTCCATTTAACACAAGGAAAATGGCAATCACTAAATAGCCAATTGACGAAGCGAAAAAGGCGTTTATTTCTTTCTTGAGGATTGCAAGCATATTTTTTTGTTTTTTCATGGACACTCGCAAGTGGCCCTTGCCAACTTTCAGGACACTCGCGCGTATCCCGTACTGCTAGCTATTTTTTCTATTCTAACGATTCTAATTTATCCACACTCCAGGCTTCAGGTTTCATATTAAAGAGGGGCTTGGTAACCGACCAAATTTCTTTAAATAAATCGGAATGACGGTAATTTTCTAAATCTGACTCTGTTTTCCAGTAACTATAGGTGAAAAATATGTTGATGTTATTTTTATCTCGATATAATTCTAAAAACTCACAACCTTCAAAGTTCCGAATGGCTTTTTTATTGGTTTCAAAATTCTCTAAAAACGTCTTAATATGTTGGTCTTCAAAACCTAATTTTACAATGCGTACAAGCATAATTATTCTTTTATAAAATTAACAGTTATAGTATCCATTAGACCCAAGCCTAAAAGAGATGATGCGCTTCCTACTGTTTCTGGATTACTTTTATATACGGCAATTTCAATATAACCAGCAGAGTTAAAAATTACCATTCCGCGGCCTTCTATATTGCGCTTTTCAGGAACTATATCGTGATACAAAATATCACTATATTTATTAAAAATGATATCAAAAGTCTTATTTCTTGCTGAAATTTTGAAGGCACGACCACGTTGTATCTTTTCAAAAAAAGTGCGTTTTATATTAGTAATCACATTTCCGTAATTATCAATGTAAATAACATGTCCAATTATATAGGATTGTTCATCATTAACAAAAGGTGTAAGATTCTGTATGGGCTTGATGGCATCAATAACTTTTCCAACAACTTCTAATGTACCACCACGAGCTATATGGCAGGCAACTTTTACAAACACATCTAAAACGGGGAAACTTGTTTCTATTTTATCGTGAATGTTTATTTCAACAATTTTTTCTGGTGCTATTTCAGCACAAATCATACTCATTATTCCATTATTAGCACAAATGAAAAAGTGACCATCTAACTTTACTGCAATGTGTTTATTTTCCTCATGTAACTCGGAATCCACCCCAATGATATGAATAGAGCCTTTGGGAAAACTACTGTAAGCATTTAAAATAATATATGCGGCTTCGGGAATACTAAAAGGAGAAATAGAATGCGAGACATCAACAACGGTTACATCTGGTAATTCGCTATATATAGCGCCTTTGGTCGCACCAGCAAAGTGATCTCTCACTCCAAAGTCAGTTGTTAATGTAATTATTGCCATTTAGAATTGTTGATGATTTTTTACACAACACGAATTAAAATTGCGTATTTTTGTTTAAGCACAAAACTAATAAAACTTAATAGATAAACTTAATTAAATCTCCTAGCTTTTGAATGAAATCGTAATCGAACTTGAAGAGGTATCACCAAAGGACTTTTTTGGTGCTCAAAATGTTAATATAGAACTCCTTAAAAAATATTTCCCTAAATTAAAAATTGTTGCCCGAGGTAATAAAATCAAAGCCTATGGTGATGAAGATATGCTGGAAGAATTTGATAGGCGACTAAATATGCTTTTAGAACATTATATGAAGTATAATAAACTTGATGAAAACATCATGGAACGTGTTTTAACTAGTGATAGGAAAGAAGATTATACTACAAGTGATAAAAGTGGCGAAGTAATTGTACATGGTGTTAATGGCCGACTAATTAAAGCGCAAACTGCAAACCAACGCAAGCTGGTAGAAAGTATGCGTAAAAATGATATGGTTTTTGCAATTGGTCCGGCTGGAACAGGAAAGACCTACACAGGTGTAGCTTTAGCTGTTCGTGCGTTAAAAAACAAAGAAGTTAAACGTATTATTTTAACTCGTCCAGCTGTGGAAGCTGGTGAGAATTTAGGGTTTCTTCCGGGCGACTTAAAGGAAAAGTTAGATCCCTATATGCAACCGCTTTATGATGCCTTGCGCGATATGATTGCTCCCGAAAAACTAGCACACTATATTGAAAATGGCACCATTCAAATTGCGCCTTTAGCTTTTATGCGCGGTAGAACTTTGGATCATGCGTTTGTTATTTTAGATGAAGGTCAGAATACAACTCATGCCCAAATGAAAATGTTTTTAACACGAATGGGTAAAGATGCTAAGTTTTTATTGACTGGCGATCCCGGACAAATTGATTTACCCAGACGTACGGTATCCGGTTTAAAGGAAGCCTTACTCGTTTTAAAAAATGTAGAAGGTGTTGGCATGATATATTTAGATGAAAAAGATGTCATTCGCCATAAACTGGTTAAAAAGGTTATTGAAGCATATAAAAGTATTGAGAATATTGATTAAAATTAGACCCGTAGGGGTCACTGGCGTAGGCGTCACTCGCGAGTGAACCCTACTAATGGCTTTTATGTTTTCATCATTTCCACTGATACTCAACTTGTTGTTGGTTTTTTACTGTAATTGTATAAATTTTGTAGGAAATCCTGTAACTTTTTGAATCTCATCTTACGGATCTTTGTAGTATAACTATAAAACAAAAGAAGATGAAAAAAATATTTTTATTAGCAGCATTAATAGGATTCAGTCCTATTTTCTCACAAGAACGCGATCAGATCAGAGAACGCGATGAAATTTCACCAGATAATTCATGGCTAAAAGTAGGGATCACCGGAGGTGTTCCTGTCGGTGATGCAAATAATGCTTCGTCATTTGCCTTAGGGGCAGATATTAGAGGGCAGTATTTGTTTAATCCTAATATAGCAATTGGTATAGCTTCTGGTTATACGAACTATTTTGGAAAAGATGGTTTTGATGATTTTGGCGTTATTCCAGCTGCTGGTTTCTTCCGTTATTACTTTACTCCAAGCGGTCTGTTTTTAGGAACTGATATTGGGTATGGATTTGTTACCAATGTTGAAAATAACGATGGTGGATTATATGTTAATCCACAAATAGGTTATCACAACAGAGATTGGAACATCTATGCGTATTACCAAAACACGTTTTTAGAAACCGATATGGACATACAAAATGTAGGGGTTGGTGTTACTTACAACATCAGATTCAACTAAATCACCACATAAATTACAGCAAAAAAGGAGAAATTTTTATTTCTCCTTTTTTTATTTAGAATTGTTTGACAAACAAATTACATTTGCAAAACAAACAACAGACTACTGCTCATGAACACAATTACTGATACCAATTTTAATTTTCCAAAGCAAAAAAGCTTGTATAAAGGAAAAGTTCGCGAAGTTTATAACATTAATGATGAGCAACTGGTAATGGTTGCCACCGATAGATTAAGCGCTTTTGATGTAGTTATGCCAAAAGGTATTCCATACAAAGGTCAAATTCTGAATCAGATTGCTGCTAAAATGATGAAAGCGACAGAAGATTTGGTTCCAAATTGGCTTATTGCTACACCAGATCCAAACGTAGCTGTTGGTCATTTGTGCCAGCCTTATAAAGTTGAAATGGTAATTCGCGGCTATTTATCGGGTCATGCAGCAAGAGAATACAAAGCTGGAAAGCGACTAATTTGTGGAGTTTCCATGCCAGAAGGAATGAAAGAGAATGACAAATTCCCAAATCCTATTATCACGCCGGCTACAAAAGCAGAAATAGGAGATCATGATGAAGATATTTCACGAGAAGATATTTTAATAAAGAGTATTGTTACGGAAGAAGATTATCTAGTTTTAGAAGATTATACGCGTAAACTATTCCAACGCGGTTCTGAAATAGCAGCGTCACGGGGATTAATTTTAGTGGATACTAAGTATGAATTTGGAAAAACAAAGGATGGAAAAATTGTGTTGATTGATGAAATCCATACCCCTGATTCCTCGCGATATTTTTATGCCGATGGCTATCAAGCACGTCAAGATAATGGTGAAATACAAAAGCAGCTATCTAAAGAATTTGTTCGCCAATGGTTAATTGCAAACGATTTCCAAGGTCTACAGGGGCAAACGGTTCCATATATGAGTGAGGAATATATCCAATCGGTTAGCGAACGTTATATAGAGTTATATGAAAATATTACTGGAGAAGCTTTTGTAAAAGGCGATTTGTCGGATATTCAGAATAGAATTAAAAATAATGTAGAAAACTATTTGAGTAAATAGTGATTTCAGGCCATTAAATAATAAAGAACCTTACTGATTTTAGTGAGGTTTTTTTATGGTTATTTTTTAAAATTAGAAATTAATTCATCAAAACCTTTTCAGTTACCCGTATCCCAGAATTAAAATCGGTGCCATAAAAAATAACGAATTCAGGTTTTACGGAGGTTCCTAAAAATCCATCTTTAAGCTGAACAAACATCTTGTCCAAATACATTTTATGTTTATTAACGGTGACATAAATTCTAGCTCCTTTAATTTTAGTGTAGTTCAGATAAAAGAACAAATCCTCTGTAGCGGCTAGATGAAACTTCCATAAATTTGTTTGTGAATCGACTAATTCCATGCCATAGGCCAGTCTTTTCTGTAAGTTACTCAAAGGCTCTTTTTCGGCATTTTCCGTGTAAACTATGCGATATTCATTAATTGGTTCTAAAGCGTTAATAGTTCCGTTCTTTATATTCGCATCATACACATAGGTATTGTGATTGTTGCTATGTTGAATATAGAAAAGGCGTGATTTTGTTTTTTTAGGTTCGGGATAACCGGTTTGTGAAAAGCTACTTAAGAAACAAAGATATAGTATAAATAAAGCAAGATGTTTTTTCATTTAGTAGAATTTTTTGTTTTTGAGAATTACTCAAAATATGGATGCCGAAATATGTCGGGTACTTGCGCAAGGCTTTTGTGTTTTATAAGTTTTTTCAGAATTAATTCTATTGTTGAATATCAAAGTTAACTCTTAATTTATAAAATGCGAAAAAACAATTAGATTGAATAGTTTAAACTTTTAAAGATTTCCTGATAAGTTGAAATTACTTTGTTATATTTATATCGACTAGATTATTTATGGAACAACTCAATAAATTTATTTCCGATTTTGCCTCTCTTGCTTGGGGTTTACCCTTGCTTATTTTACTGATTGGCGGTGGATTTTACCTGCTTATTTTATCGCGTTTTTTGCCTTTTCGGTTCTTTTTACATGCTATTCACGTACTTACTGGGAAATATGATAATCCAGAGGATCCTGGAGAAATTACACATTTTCAGGCTTTAACCACAGCATTGTCCTCTACCATTGGCATGGGTAATATTGCAGGTGTGGCCGTAGCTATTTCAATTGGTGGTCCAGGAGCTGTTTTCTGGATGTGGGTAAGTGCCGTTATTGGAATGTCCACTAAATTTTTCACATCTACATTAGCAATTATGTATCGTGGTAAAGATAGTGCTGGTGAATTGCAAGGAGGTCCCATGTATTTTATTACGGAAGGTTTAGGTAAATCATGGAAACCATTAGCCGTTTTTTTTAGTATTGCCGGATTGGTTGGTGCTCTGCCAGTTTTTAATGTAAATCAATTAACCCAAGCTATTAATGATATTTTATTAGTACCCAATGGTGTTGAAATTAGTTTTACTTCAAATTTAACTATCGGTATTGTTTTAGTGGGAATCACATCTGTGGTTATTTTAGGTGGTTTAAACCGCATTAGTAAAACCGCTTCTAAATTGGTTCCAGGTATGGTGTTGTTATATTTTGTTTCTGTTTCTATAATTCTTATATCAAATTACGAAGTGGTACCCAGATATTTGAGTCTCATTTTTACCGATGCATTTAGTGCCAGTTTTTATAAAGGCGATACCTTTTTAGGTGGTGTCGTGGGAGGTTTAATGTTATTAGGTATTCGTCGGGGCGCATTTTCCAATGAAGCCGGAATTGGTACAGCACCCATGGCTCATGGGGCAGCCAAAACATCGGAGCCTGTTCGTGAGGGTTTGGTTGCCATGCTTGGCCCAGCTATCGATACTTTAATAGTTTGTACCTTAACTGCTTTAGCTATTTTGGTAACCGGTGTTTGGCAAACTACAGACGCTAACGGCGTGAGCTTAACAGCGTCTGCATTTGGTAGTGCTATGCCGGGTTTTGGGAAATATTTACTGTTGATTTGTATTGCAGTTTTTAGTATTTCGTCCTTGTTTTCTTATTCGTATTACGGTAGTAAATGTTTGTCATTTTTAATTGGCGCCGACAAAAAACATTATTATAATTATGTTTATATCGTGAGTATTCTTTTGGGCGCGACAACGTCTTTAAGTATGATGATTAATTTAATTGATGGTTTTTTTGCGCTTATGGCATTTCCAACCATGTTTACCACGCTTATGCTGGCGCCTAAAGTTATTAAGGAAATTAAAGCTTACAAAAGACGCACGTTTCCATAAGAGAAATAATTCGTCCTATTATTTTTAATAGTAGGATATAGATGTGTTTTAACAAAGGATTTTTTAATTCCCAATTAGAATTGTTAAATTTAGTAGCATAATAAACTGTATATATGAGTAATTATCACATCAAGCATTTAGAAGAATACTATCAGATTTATAGAAAATCTATTCGTGAACCAGAGAATTTCTGGGAAGAGGTGGCTGAAGAGCATTTTGTATGGCGAAAAAAATGGGATAAAGTTTTAAGTTGGGACTTTTCTAAACCCGAAATTAAATGGTTTGAAGGTGCCAAATTAAATATTACAGAAAATTGTATCGATAGACATCTTGTTACGCGCGGAAATAAAACAGCAATTTTATTCGAGCCAAATAATCCAGATGAACCTGCCGAACATATTAGCTATAATGAGTTACATGAGCGGGTAAATCAAATGGCAAATGTGTTAAAAGATCACGGAATTAAAAAAGGAGATCGTGTTTGTATTTATGTGCCTATGATACCTGAATTGGCGATTTCTATTCTGGCCTGTGCTAGAATTGGTGCCATTCATTCAGTAGTTTTTGCTGGTTTTTCTTCAACAGCATTATCAACTAGAATTAATGATTCCGATTGCAAAATGGTAATTGCTGCAGATGGTTCATACCGTGGTGCGAAAACTATCGATTTAAAAGGTATTGTTGATGAAGCTTTAGAGAGTTGCCCAGGTGTAGAATCCGTTTTAATGGTAAAACGAATTAATTCGGATATTAAAATGAAAAAAGGTCGCGATAAATGGTTGCAACCTTTGTTAGATGAAGCTTCAACGCAATGTCCAGCCGAAATTATGGATGCTGAAGACCCTTTGTTTATTCTCTACACTTCAGGCTCTACAGGAAAACCCAAAGGCATGGTGCATACTACAGCTGGATATATGGTTTATACAGCCTATTCTTTTAAAAATGCTTTTCAATATCGTGAAAATGATGTTTATTGGTGTACGGCCGATATTGGTTGGATTACCGGACATAGCTATATTGTTTATGGACCGCTTGCAAATGGAGCGACAACCGTTTTATTTGAAGGTATACCGAGTTATCCCGATTTTGGACGTTTTTGGGATATAATTGATAAACATAAAGTAAATCAGTTTTATACAGCGCCAACAGCCATCCGTGCCTTGGCAAAACAAGGTTCCGAGCTAGTAGAAAAATTTGATTTATCATCAATTAAAGTATTAGGTTCCGTAGGTGAACCTATAAACGAGGAGGCTTGGCATTGGTATAATGATAATATTGGTAAAAATAAAAGCCCCATTATTGATACCTGGTGGCAAACCGAAACTGGCGCCATCATGATTACGCCTATTCCGTATGTTACACCAACCAAACCCACTTATGCCACATTACCTTTTATTGGCGTTCAGCCAGCAATTGTTAATGAAGCAGGTGAGGAATTAAAAGGTAATCAAGTAGAAGGGCGTTTGTGTATTAAATTTCCTTGGCCAAGTATGGCTAGGACAATTTGGAGAGATCATAAACGCTATAAAGAAACATATTTCTCAACGGTTAAAAATATGTATTTCACAGGTGATGGTGCTTTGCGTGATGAAGTTGGTTACTACCGAATAACAGGCCGTGTGGATGATGTTATTATTGTTTCTGGACATAATTTAGGAACCGCTCCAATTGAAGATGCTATTAATGAACATCCAGCTGTTGCGGAGTCGGCTATTGTAGGTTTTCCTCATGAGATTAAAGGAACTGCTTTATATGGTTATGTTACGCTTAAAGATGCCGGTGAAGGTCGGATTCATGATAACGTAAGAAAGGAAATTAACCAACTAATAACGGAACGTATTGGGCCGATTGCTAAACTGGATAAAATACAGTTTACGCAAGGTCTTCCTAAAACGCGATCTGGTAAAATTATGCGTCGTATTCTTCGAAAAATCGCCGAAAGAGACACCTCTAATTTAGGGGATATCAGTACGCTGCTAAATCCAGAATGTGTGCAAGATATTATTGATGAGGCTCTATAAATTGTATGTTTGGTTCGTCTTTAGGGATGGTACTTTATAAAATCAGCCATTTAAACCAATTATCACAGACATTTCGTTAACTTTACAAATTACCCAAAAACTAAAAACAGGCAATGGAAATTAAATTAGCAGTTCTAATTGATGGCGACAATATACCGTCGGCTCATGTAAAAGAAATGATGGAAGAAATAGCCAAATATGGTAATCCAACAATTAAACGTATCTATGGCGATTGGACTAAACCTCATTTATCTAAATGGAAAAATCTGCTTTTAGAAAATGCCATTACACCCATTCAGCAATACGGTTACACAACAGGTAAAAATGCCACGGATAGCGCCATGATTATTGATGCTATGGATATTTTGTATAGTGAAAAAGTAAACGGTTTCTGTCTCGTTTCTAGTGATAGTGATTTTACAAGGTTAGCTACAAGGCTTCGTGAAGCAGGTATGCAAGTGTATGGTATTGGTGAAAAGAAAACGCCCAAACCATTTATTGTAGCCTGTGATAAATTTATTTATATTGAAATTCTAAAACAAGCTTCAGCAGATGCTGATTTGGATTCTGAAGATAAAAAGAAATCGACTAAAGACGATAATTACGATAAAATTACGCCAAAGGATATTCAGTTTATATCGCAAACCATTGAAGATATTGCTGATGATGATGGTTGGGCTTTTTTGGGTGATGTTGGTGGATTGTTACAAAAGAAACAACCAAACTTCGATTCTCGTAACTACGGGTTCGCCAAACTGACACCTTTAATTAATTCGATTGATGATTTCGAAATTGATAAACGTGAAAGTGGAAACGGTCGTTTTAAGTTGGTCTATGTGCGTATAAATGAGAAGCAACCTAAAAAACAATCACGAAGAAAAAAATAGGGTAAAGCTTTACATTTATTATATCTTTATTTAAGATTTACGTAACCTTGAACTTGCAAAAAAGTAGTGAATTTGTAGTAAAAAACTATGGATTTATTTTTAGTCAGTTTCGGAGCACTATTCTCCATTATGAACCCACTTGGAACCGTTCCAGTATTTGTAGGTTTAACACAAGAAAGCACGAAGAAAGAACGCGGTGTAATAGCTTTTTGGACATCTTTTAACGTGTGGATTATTTTATTACTTTCCTTTTTTGCAGGTAAATATATTTTATCATTTTTCGGCATTAGTTTAAATGCTTTAAAAATAGCAGGAGGTCTAATTATTGCTTCTTCAGGATTTGCATTGTTAACGGGGAAATTTAAAGAGCATAAAGGAATGAAACGTGATAAAATTGAAAAAGATATTCGTACACGTGATGCTATTTCATTAACGCCTTTGGCTATACCGATGTTGGCTGGTCCAGGGACTATTTCGTTACTTATAACCTTTAATCAGGAATATCAGTCTACACTTCAAATAGGCATAATACTGTTATCTTTATTGGTAACAACAGTGGCTATTTATATGATTTTAAAATCATCACATGTTATTGTGAAATTTTTAGGCGCTTCAGGGATTAATGCGCTTTCCCGTGTTATCGGATTTATTGTAATAGCAATTGGCGTAGAGTATATTATTTCATCTGCAGTGTCCATTATTGAGGCGATTGAGTTTTAGTGTAATTTCGAACAGAAAGGAATAATATCACAGATATTATACCACATATTGAAAAACCAATAAATAATGGCAATACGCTTTCCATTACAAAACTACCAATAAAGCTTGCTATAGGAACCGCCATTATTGTGCTAAAAAAACCATTTACCGCGGCGCCAACACCAGCAATATGCCCTACGGGCTCCATGGCTAACGAGCGTAAGTTTCCAAACAGAAAACCGATGGCTGTAAATTGTAAAACGAAAAATATAACCAAAACGGATAAATCTGGATTAATACCAGAGGAAAATAGTATCACATATAAAACCGAAACAATACTAAAGCAAATTGCTGCTGTAAACGCAATTTTCTTCATTCCAAAACGCAAAACTAAAGCACTGTTTAAAAAAGTAGCAAAACCAACAGAAACTGCCAAACTAGCAAAGATGTAAGGAAATAAATCTGCTAAATTATATTGGTATTCAAAGATTTGCTGCGATGTACTTAAATACACCATAAATGAACCCGTTATTAAACCGGAAATAATGGTGTAAGCAACGGCATCTTTATGTGTGTAAAACTCTTTGACGCCTGCAATAAAAAGTTGAGGCGTTAATTTTGTTCGATTTTCTTTTAAATGGGTTTCTGGTTGCTTTTTCCAAAACCAAAACATGACCCCTAAACCAAAGATTAAATTGACATAAAAAATAGAATGCCAATCGTAAAACGTTATCAAAAACTGACCTAAAGTAGGTGCAATGACCGGAACCAATATGAAAATCATCACAACAAAAGACATTACTTTGGCCATATAGTCACCACTATAGGAATCTCTAACCATAGCAATGCTAATAGTTCGCGGTGCTGCTAAACCTACACCTTGAAGGATTCTTCCAACAATCATAAGTTCAAAACTACTTGTAGAAACACACAAAATACTTGCCAATACAAATAGTACAAAACCCACATAGATAATAGGTTTCCGACCAAAACTATCAGAAAGCGGCCCAAAAATTAGTTGCCCGAACCCCAGACCTAAAAAAATCATGGTAATCAGTAGTTGGTTTTTGGAAACATCTGTTACACCTAAATCTTTAGCAATGTCGGGCAAAGCTGGAAGTAAAGCATCAATGGAGAGCGCAACAATTGCCATTAAAGACGCCATTAATGCAATAAATTCTATATTGACTTTTTCTGCTGTTGCTGTATTTTTTTGCATCCTGCAAAATTACTCCAAATGAAGAGAGTAGAGGCTATTTGAATTTATAAGAGATTGTTAATTCTTTATTAATAATCTATTTTTAAGTCGATTTATTAATCAATGGTCGCTAAAACGATATAAGTTAGGGGGTTTTGCTATTAAATTAATGTATTTTTGTTAGACAAAATCTCGCATATGTCGCTATTAATATCAGCTGAAGAAAAGTTAAATGAACGTATAAAAGAACTCACCTGTTTATATACCGTTAGCTCCTATATAGCTAATAGTAATTTGGAAGATCTGTATCCGACACTAAAGGCCATAGCTAGAAGTTTGCAAGGTGCTATTTTGTATTCGGATGAGGCATCGGTTGAAATAAAAGTGGAAGATGCATTATTTGTAGTTGGTCAGAAACCAGTAGATAAAGTCTTTATTATTTCGGCAATTAAGGCCTTTAATATTCCTATAG
This sequence comes from Bizionia argentinensis JUB59, assembly GCF_000224335.1. Taxonomy (GTDB): domain Bacteria; phylum Bacteroidota; class Bacteroidia; order Flavobacteriales; family Flavobacteriaceae; genus Algorimicrobium; species Algorimicrobium argentinense. Next base: position 48,931 of record NZ_AFXZ01000065.1, read on the forward strand.
GATCGATAAAAGTGGGATATCCTCAAGGTGAATTTACGACTACGAGTTTTTTAGATGAAGAAATACAGTTACTACATAAAGTCGCTTCAGAAATTGGTAACTTACTTGAACGCAAGCAAATTATTGAAAAAGAAGCTATTTCTCGTAGACAAGTTGAACGGGCAGATCGACTATCTATTTTGGGAGAAATTACAGCTGGTATTGCGCATGAACTCAATACGCCGTTGGCAAATATTTTGGGGTATTCGGAACTGTTAAAAGAACAATTTGATACAGATGAAACCGTTTTAAATGATTTAGATAAAATAATGAATAGTGCCATTTACTCACGCGAAGTTGTAAAAAAATTAATGTTTTTCTCCTGTGATATGCCACAGCAAATGGAATTAACTAATATTACTCATATTGTAAAAGATGCCATTAGTTTACTAAAACCAAATTTCTCCAAAAAACATATTTCGTGTAAAGTTCATATTGCTGATGAGTATATACCATTTCGAGTAGATTCTATTCAACTAACGCAAGTTATTTTTAATTTGGTTATTAATGCTATCTATTTTTCACCAGAAAAAGGTGAAATTAAAGTTACAGTTAGTCAAACTGAAACGCAGATTATTATAGAAATTAGTGATGAAGGCTCTGGAATTGGTCCAGAAAAAGGTGAAAATATTTTTAATCCTTTTTTTACAACAAAACCGGTTGGTGAAGGTTCTGGATTGGGTTTAAGTGTTGTTCATGGTATTGTTAAAAGTCATAAAGGAAGCATAATACATAGTCCCAACACACCAAAAGGAACTATTTTTACTATTCGCTTTCCAAAAAAATAAGTTATGGTATTTAATCGTGAAAATATATTGCTGGTTGATGATGATGTTCATATTTTAGAACTGTTGCAACGGCATTTGCAAAGTTTAAATTATCATACATTTAAAGCTGTTTCTGTTAAAGAGGCTATTTCTATTCTAAAAGATCAAACGATTGATTTGCTAATAACCGATTTAAAAATGCCAGGAGTTGATGGTCTGGAACTGGTGAAATATGTTTCTGAACATTTCCCATCCATTCCAAAATTAGTTGTAACAGGTTATCCTTCAGTTGATGGAGCTTTAGAAGCTATGAAGTCGGGAGCTGTGGAGTATGTCACCAAGCCCTTTACTAAAGAGGAACTTAAAACGGCTGTGATAAAATCATTGAAACGCAGACCCAAAAGGGTAGCGGAAAAGGTGAGTGAAATAAGAGATGACGATTCCTATGGGGAACTAATAGGCCAATCTGAGGCTATAAAAAAAGTAACTGATGTTATAGATCGGGTTAAAAACAATAGGGCTACAGTTTTTATTTCTGGCGAAAGTGGAACAGGGAAGGAGCTTGTAGCACGATCCATCCATTATATGGGGAAATATGCTACGGCACCTTTTATTGCTGTAAACTGTGGCGGCATACCAGAGTCGCTCTTGGAAGCAGAGTTATTTGGTTATACTAAAGGTGCTTTTACGGGTGCTGACGATAATCGGGAAGGATTTTTTCAGGCAGCAAACAAAGGGACTATTTTTTTAGATGAAATTGGTAATGCTTCTTTAGCCACACAATCACGATTATTACGTGTACTTCAAGAAAAGGAGGTTATGCGGGTCGGATCGCAAAAAGTAGAATCTATTGATTTACGGGTTATTGCAGCAACTAATGTGAACCTAAAAGATTTAATTGCAAAGGGCCGTTTTCGTGAGGATTTATATTATCGCCTAACGGTTGTTGAGGTATCGGTGCCAGCATTAAAAGAGCGAAAAGAAGATATTGGTTTATTAACTAATAAATTTTTACTAAAATATGGTGTAGAATTTAAGGATAGGTTAATAACAATTTCAAATGAAGCTCTTAATGTATTAGAACGCTATGATTGGCCTGGAAATATTAGAGAGTTAGAAAACGTTATTCAACGTGCGGTAATAATGTGCGATAAGCAAGTCACGATAGCTGATTTACCAGAGCAATTAAAATACAACATTACATTTCCGAAGGAAAATCAATCGCTTTTACCATTAAAGAAAATGGAAAAAAACTATATTTTAAAAGTATTAAAGGCAACAAATAACAACAAATCTAAAGCAGCAAAAATATTAGAAATTGATAGAAAAACATTAGGAGAAAAAATAAAGTAAAACTTATTATTGTGGGTAATTATTACGCAGTTGTGTAATTACACCACAAATGTAAAACTTATCCTAATAAATAATAAATATCAAATAGCGTAATTTGAGGTGATTAACAACGGTTTAACTTGTGTTATCTAACTTGGCATAGAGGTTGCGCTTAAATAGATAGATGAAATTGAAAATAATCTATGAGTCAATTTTTGGAAAATAGTTTGTGTCAAGATTGCAAGTTTATAGACACCTGTATTTTAACCGCAGATAAAAATTTTATATGGTCGTGTAGCGAATATGAAATTGTTGCGCAAAACCATGCAAACACGGAGTCCCAACGAAAAGTACGGAAAAGCGATTTTAAATCGAAAAAACGTGTCTTTGAACTTATTTAAACAAAAAAAATATGACAGTAACAAAAGAAGCAAAAAAGAAAAAGCAGCCTAAACAGGGGATGTTACAGAATGTTATGAAGCAATTCGACGCTGCAGCAGATATGGTTGGCTTAAATCCAAACATTAAAAAAATATTAGCTGTAACGAATAATGAGTTAATTATTCACTTTCCAGTCCGAATGGACAACGGAGAAGTTGAAATTTTTAAGGGTTACCGAGTGCAACATAATAATGCATTAGGTCCTTACAAAGGTGGTTTACGTTACCATCCTACTATTGACATTGATTCGGTGAAAGCTTTAGCAATGTGGATGACTTGGAAAACATCATTAGCAGGTTTACCTTATGGTGGTGCTAAAGGAGGTATTCAAATGGATCCTACAAAATATTCTAATTCTGAATTGGAGCGCATTACAAGACGTTTTACTTATGCTTTAGGTGATAACATTGGGCCAGAACATGATATTCCTGCGCCAGATGTCAATACAACGGCACAAACGATGGCTTGGATTGCAGATACTTATATGTCTACAAAAGCACCATCGGAACGTTCTAAAAATCAGCACGTAGTGACAGGTAAGCCAGTTGGTTCTGGTGGATTAGAAGGTCGTGATAGAGCAACAGGATTTGGTGTTTATTTAACCATTAAATATTGGGCTGAAAGTAAAGAAATACACTTGTCAGATAAAAAGTTTATTGTTCAAGGTTTTGGAAATGTTGGCTATTGGGCTGCACACTTTTTAGAATTAGAAGGAGCTAAAATGGTTGGTGTTCAAGACGCATTTGGAACAATTAGCAATGCGGATGGTTTAGGTGTTGCAGACTTATTCGAATACGCAAAAAACAATCATGGTTCAGTTGTCGGATTCGCAGGATCTGCTGTAGTTGAGAAAGAGGACTTTTTCGCATTAGATTGTGATATCTGTATTCCGGCTGCTTTAGGAAACCAAATTACTGAAGAAAATGCTTCTAAAATTAAAGCATTTTTAATTGCTGAAGGAGCTAACGGCCCAACAACAGTAGAAGCTGAAAAAATACTACTAGAGAGAGGTATCAATATTATTCCAGATATCTTATGTAATTCTGGTGGTGTTATTGGTAGTTACTTTGAGTGGTTACAAAACCGTAATGGCGAGCTTTGGGAGTTAGACGAAATTATGGCTAAAATAGATAAAAAGATCAAAGAAGTTTTTAAAAGAGTTTTAAAAACATCGGAAGAAAAGCAAATAGATATGCGTTCGGCTGCTTACTTTATAGCTATCGAACGAATTGAAAGAGCTTATATTCAACGTGGAATTTTCCCATAAATAAATATTTATGTAAAATGAAATACGGGAGCTTGATATTTGAAAAAAAAGAGTATGTTGCTTTAAAGAGTCTTTTAAATTTATCTAAAAATTTAAAAGAAGATACACGTAAATACTCTGTCAAAAGACTTGAAGCTGAATTGCAGAAAGCTTTAATAGATGATGAAGAACTTGTTCCTCATGATGTTATTAGATTCAACTCTGTAATAACTGTAGCAACGGATGATGGTTGGGAAAACACTTTTGAACTGGTTATGCCCAATGATAAAAATCATCAAAACAATAAGGTTTCAGTTTTAACTCCAATGGGATCTGCTGTTATGGGTTATGCCCAAAATGATGTAATAGACTGGGAGTTTCCTGGAGGAATCAAAAAGCTACGTATTATTAGTGTAGTACAAAATAAATCGAACAAACAATATCAATTATAATGGAATCAAAACCTTTTTTTAATCATAATACGGATGAAGAAATCATTCTTGCCAAGCGAACACAAGAGCTTGATGTATGGATTTCTCATTTAACTTATGTTACGGACGAAAGTGATTGGCTAGCTCAAATAGCTTCAAAGAAACTAAATGATGAAACGTTAAAAGATGAATTGTTAGAGAAATCCGAACAAAATACAATTATCATCAATGAATTGTACACATATAGAGGCTCAATTGAAAACTACAATGAATGTGATAATTTAGAATGTGACATTTATTATGTTAATCTACATGATACTTTTTGTTCAAAATATGTGAAACATTTAGAGGCATATCGAAATCTTAAAAATGAGCTTTATAAAAAGTTATTAAATTAGTAATTTTCTATA
>NZ_AFXZ01000064.1 GCF_000224335.1 Bizionia argentinensis JUB59
GTTAGCAAACATTTAAAAACCAATCGTTACGAATGAAAACAATATTGATTTTAATATCATTTCTATTTCTGACCAATTCGAATGTAATGCATGAAGATACGCCATTACAAATTGACAAAAATGGAAATATAATTGGTTTACCGAAAGAATTTAGTCCTGCGAAATTTGACTTGAATAAAAAAACATTGAGAATAAATGACAAGGAAATTGTTTTTCCAAAATGTCTGAATTATTACTTTGAGGAACATAGAAATCCTAAACTGAATTTATCCGCTTCGTGGTATCACTCGAAAGACATTATGCCATATTATTTGAATTTTTCCATTTCTGACAAGAGTGTAAATTATGGATATACAATTTTGGTTGATTTAGAAACATTGGAGTTAATCTATGTGGAAAAACCGAGAACAGAAGGAAATACGACATACAATCCTGAAATAGAATTAGAGAAAAAATGTCTGAATGAATATAAAAACGGAATTAAAACTATATTTTAACGGACGAATAAAAAAACGATTTGCTAACACCGTATAAAAATAATTGCGGTTTAGTGCTTAATCAAAGATCGTTGCGTGTTTGTAACATCTGATTTTCCTTCGGAAAATCCTCGCGTACAAACCCGCAACTATTCTTATACAT
>NZ_AFXZ01000063.1 GCF_000224335.1 Bizionia argentinensis JUB59
TTGGGCGTAGTTATTTATTATTAATTCTCCTCAATACTTCCTTAACATCGAAATCAGGTGGTAGTGCTTTAAATGATTTGTCATTTTTTGTGATATTATATTTCTTTCTTTGAAACTCTCTCAATTTGTCAATCTCGATTGTTCCAGTTAGAGTTACATTGTTTTCTCCTCCTTTTACCTTTATTATATCTTTATTATACGTTTGTGTCGGTTGAGTAATTCTAGTATCTCCATAATCGCTTGAGTTCACTTGTGCAACGTAACAATGTAAATCTCGTGATACAGACTCTACTAGATTAGAAAAATAATTGACGTCTTTATTATACTCTACTGCAACCAATAAATCAACTTTAGCTTTTAATGCACTTCTATGCAGTATGTTTGTAAGTTCAAAACAATAGTACACAGAAAAATATATGTTTTTCCAATTGAATATGTGATATCTTTGAATTTTAGGAGTAGGAATTTGAATGTGATTTCCGATAATCTCTTCTTCCTCTATTGGGGCATAGTGATTTTTTAATCTAAAGACAATGGTAGCATCTTTATATCCATTAATATTAACTGGTAAAATAGTAGCAACAAAATTATAAGCTCTGTTGTTAATAGTTATGTGTTCCAAGCCTGAAATTACTAAATTTTCATTTTTTTCTGAATAGCGTACTAGGCTAGATAATAATTCTAAAGGAATAAAGTATTCCGGAAATATTACAATATCAGATTTATTTTTTCTAGTTGCTTTCAGAAAATCCACTAAATTTTGATATCTTAAATTGGTAACATTCGTTTTCTGCCGTAAACCCTCCAATACATTATTACTATTAACTTTTGTGTTTGCAACAGATATTTTTGGTTTTAATAATTTACCTTGATTTTTGGAGTTTACTGTTATTCTAGTTAAGTTATTATTTGTCTCACCTATTTTATAAAACTTATCTCGATAATTATCAATTTTGTCTTCAAACAAATAGTGTGGTTTATGATTACTATTTGCGATTTTGAAACGTTCAAAAGATTGGTCTAAAAAATGATTTTCATTGTCTAATGTAAAATCACAAATATCCGTTTTAGAATTTTGTTCTTTAAATTCTTGATAATTAAGATCGGTTATTAATTTGGAAATTGTGCATTCCCAAAATTTTATTGACCTTGGAGAGTTTTTCAGTAAATCCTCATCAATATTATATTTTTCTAAATTGACATTGTAATTTATTAAACTAATTTCTCCATCGTAACTTTCTTTGGTATAATTTAGTAATGGAATAGAAATGTATTGATGTCTCATCATATTGGACTTTCTGTAACGCAAAGCCCAAATTGAGTTACTTCTAGTTATTCTGTTGAAGAAAAAGTCAATTAAACTAGCTTCAATTAAGTTACTTTTAAATTCAAAACTTCTTTTTACTTCTGTGTTACTATCAATGAAATTTAAATTTAATGAAAGTGCTAATTCGTGTGCGCTATCTAAATAATTAATTAATGTATTTCTTATACGATTAGAATTTATCTTTTTATTTTTAAATTCAATTTTATTGATTTCTTGAATACAATGGAAATAAAAATCTATATATTCAGAAGGCTTATCATTTACTAATAAATATGTAAAAATCTTTTCCCAAAGTTTATAAAATTCAATGGTGTTTTGACCATTGAAAATTTTGATAAAACTATTTATTTCACTGTCAGAAACACTTTTTTTATGTTTAGATGCACCTAGAATTTTGTTAGTGAGATATACCGTTAACCCAAATCGGTTTTCTTTATAATCTTTTAAAGTTCTTATTTTTCCATCAGAATCTGTATAATTTAAATAAAGTGCGTTTTTATCAAAATCGCCTAAATTTTCATTATCATCAGGAAGGTCTTTAAATTCACTAGACCTATAATTTAATTCTTGTTTTAATTTATCTATTACTATATCTGATTCGTTAAAATCAAAGTAATACATTAATGTTTTTTCTTGCTGACAGTATAAATTTTCGTATTTGTCAATTTTAATTTTTCGTTCTTTTCCACTAACCACAATTTGAAAAATTGGGTCAAGATTCTCAATTATATATTTTTCAATTTTGGAAAGTTTAATTTTTTCCAAATCTGGTTCTTCACTATCCTCTGTTTTAACAAATTCTATATGATTAATTTTATAACCATTATATTTTTCAATTTGCTCAATTGATTCTTTAGGGTCAGAAATGACAATTAGAATATCATCTACATATCGCCCATAATAAGCTGGTTTAATCTTTTTAATAATAATTTTATCTAAATCATTTAGGTAATGATTTGCAATTACATAAGATGAAAGTAAACCAATAGGCAACAAAAAGCTTTCATTGAGATTTTTAATTTTTTTGTCAATTATTTCATAGTCAGAAATTAATTTGAG
>NZ_AFXZ01000062.1 GCF_000224335.1 Bizionia argentinensis JUB59
GTCAGACTGTCTAATAACTTGTTCATACTTTTCAAGAAAAACCCAAGGTCGTTTTTTAGCTTTTTCGTATCTTAATGCTATGAAATTTATATCTGGAAAAGACCGAAAACAGACCTGCCTCTTCCCCGTTTCTTTGGAAGATTCTATTGATCAATACAACAGCGTAAGAGCCATTGACCTATTTGTAAATCAACTTGATTTAGAAGATCTTGGATTTAGATTAGACCATACAGAAAACGGCCCTCCAGCTTATCATCCTTCAGCTCTCTTAAAACTCTATATCTATGGATATATGAACAGGATACGTTCTTCTCGTATACTTGAAAAAGAATGTCGAAGAAACATAGAAGTCATGTGGTTGCTTGAATCTCTTACTCCTGACCACAATACCATTAGTAATTTTAGAAAAAATAATCCCCAGGCTATCAAGAAAGTCTTTTTTGCTACTGTCCAGATTGCACGTAACTTTGGACTTATTGGTGCAACGCTCATAGCAGGTGACAGTACCAAGATAAGAGCTCAAAACAGCAAGAAAAATAATTTTAATCAGAAAAAAATAAATCGACACATTGAGTATATTGATAACAAGCTGGAGCAATATAATAAAGCCCTCGAGCAGAGCGAAAGTGAGGACCAAAAACAGGAAATAAAAAAAGATATAGACAAGCATCAAGGACGCAGAAAGCAATATAAAGAACTTGAAAAACAACTTAAAGAATCGGGCGAACCACAAATATCTACTTCAGACCCAGATAGCAAACACATGATAGTGCGAAATAATATAACAGAGGTTGCTTACTGCGTGCAAACCACGGTGGATGCTAAACATAATATTCCAGTAGACTATTTGGTAACCAATGAAAACGACTCCAAAGCAATGGGACAGATGCTACAAAGAGCCAAAACCATATTGCGAACAAATACCTTTACCGCTCTTTATGATAAAGGCTACCATACCGGCAGCCAATTCAGAATAGCAGCCAATTTAAATATACAAACACTTGTTGCAATCCCTGCATATGCTTCAAAAGCACCCGATCCTAAATATAACTCAGGAAATTTTAAATACAATAGAGATAGTGACAATTACACCTGCCCAGAAAATAACATCCTTAAAAGCAATGGCAGCTGGTATAAAGGAAACAACTACAAGTTTAAACAATACAAAACAAAAAAATGTAAAGATTGCCCTGTAAGAGAGTTATGCACCACATCAAAAATAAACGGAAAAGTATTACAGAGAAGTGAGTTTCATCAATATATAGAACAAAATGCAGAACGGGTGTTACAAAACCCTGAAGCATACAAGAAACGTCAAGCCATTGTTGAGCATCCTTATGGCACTATAAAAAGACAATGGGGCTTTGATCACATTATGACCAAAAACTCCAAACAACGTGCCAGCGCAGACGTTGGATTAATATTTATTGTATATAATCTTAAAAGAATATGGAATACACTAAAAACCAATAACAAGTTATTCCAATCATTACATAGCATAATTTTAGCCCTTATAACAATACTTTTGAGTCTATTAGAACCTTTTTTAAAATCAAACACAAAAAATCAAACCCTAACACCAATTTAAAACTAATTATGTAATTTAGTTGACTAAACAAAAATCACGGCAGGGTTATTAGACAGACTGACGTTA
>NZ_AFXZ01000061.1 GCF_000224335.1 Bizionia argentinensis JUB59
TTTTCATCAAGTCCAAAAGTTGTAGGATTTTAGAATTAAGCAAAAATAGTGGTCAGTCTAAAAAGTAAAAAGACTATGTTTCTAACGCCTCTGAACTGCGTTCTGAAAGCCTTTATTTTGGCATTAAAATTCTGCTAGTGCATTTGTGCTTCTGTTCTCAAAGTAGTTTATTATGTTCTGGTAGTGTATAGAGGTGGTTCTAGATATTGTATTAAAGCTTTTAAATACTACCTGTCTTACCTTTTCATCCCATTTAGCTAAACGCAATATTGCCAAATTTTTATCTTTAGTGTGGTTAAATATCCATGATGAATTTTGTCACAGCTTATATGCCTTTTCTAAATCGGGATACCTTTCAAAAAGTACTGGATCTTTTCCAAAAGTTATGGGATTTGCATATTATGCCAAAATAGTGGTAAGCCTAAAAAGAGTCAATCCTAAAGCTTGTGTTTTAAGTAGATATTTTAGTAAATATATAGGGGAAGTATTTAATATTTTAAAGCCTTAATCTAGATATCTATCAGGAATATTCTAAAATATTTATTATTTAGTGAGAATATTGGGGATTAATTTTCATCTTTTACTTCTCTCAAATTAAGTTAAAACTATATGCTTTAGTAAATCCTGCTTTAGCTTCTAAAAAAAATTGGCACGAACTTTACATCTTTTTACGAACTCACGCGTTCTCTGAAATTATTGCGCAAATGATTTCCTATAAATTTCACGGATGCAAAAGATTTTCAATCTGTTTCAAGAACTCATTGTACTTTAGTTTATAGTCATTTAGTTGAAAAATATTTTAAAATTGATTGGTAGTTAATCCGTATTGTTTTTTGGAGGTATTTTAAATTTAAACTAAATATACTACCTGATTAAATCAATTCTTATATACTTATAGAAGCTCTTTGCATTGTCGCTTTATTATTTAAATTCCCTTAAATTAGTCTATAGGAGATATAATATTTTAGATTTTTTGTCATTCAATTACCTGAAGTGGGTTAACGATAAAGTAAATAAATAAAAAAAGCGCAAGTTGCGCTTTTAAAAGTATAGTATAAACTGTAGTTATTTAATTCTAATTAAACATACTATCCATTATTGTTTTTAGTCCTTTAAAGGCGAAAAATATGGCTAGTCCGCAAATAACTATACCAATTATAAGTAAAGGAATATATAGTGGTTTCTCTTGATTACTAAAGGATATATATAGTAGAGTAGGACCTGTAAACATACAAGCCAATGATAATAGCATTTTTTTTAGGCCTTTAATAAGGATATCTCTGTTTGTGTGTTTAGTTTCTGCTTCCATCATTATAAAATTTTATAGCTGTTCTAACATTTTTATGTGATTCTAATAAACTTTGAGCAGTGGAATAATCAATATCCAATTCTTGAATCAACATCTTAATACCGCGTTGTACAAGCTTCTCATTACTCAATTGCATATCGACCATTTTATTTCCTTTTATATGACCTAATTGAATCATGGTCGACGTTGTAATCATATTAAGAACCAATTTTTGAGCCGTACCAGCTTTCATTCGGGAACTACCTGTTACGAATTCAGGGCCAACAACAACTTCTATAGGAAATTCTGATACCCTTGATAAGGGACTATCCTTATTGCAGGTCACGCAACTAGTAATGATATTATGTTTGTTACACATTTCAAGAGCAGCAATAACGTATGGTGTTGTTCCGGAAGCTGCTATTCCAATAACAACATCTTTGGATGAAACATTGAAAGCTTGTAAATCTACCCAACCTTGAGTTTTTGAATCCTCGGCATTTTCAACAGCCATTCTAATAGCCGAATCGCCACCTGCAATAATCCCAATAACTAAATCGGGCGACACACCAAAAGTTGGTGGACATTCCGAAGCATCTAATATTCCTAATCTACCACTAGTTCCTGCCCCAATGTAAAATATTCGGCCACCTCTTTTAAGTTTTTCAATAACAATTGAAACTAACGCTTCAATTTGAGGAATTACTTTCTTAACCGCAAAAGGAATGGATTGATCTTCGGTATTTATATTGGTTAGTATTTCCTTTACAGACATCGTTTCTAGATGATTATATTGGGAGTCTTGTTCAGTTGTTTTATTAAAGCTCATATATTCAAAATTACAAAATATTAGCACCAAAAATAGAATGTGGTCTATTGAATGGTATACGTTGTTTCAGCAACTTCAGATAACCTAAAGTAACCTAAAGGATAGTTAGTTTGATTGGTAACATTAATGCAGTTCCCGCGAACTGTTGCAGGTTGTGTTTCGAAAGGGCCACCACCGCCGGTTTGTTGTAAAAGTATGAACATAAATTCATAAAAGCGTTTTGAAACTGCGTAATTTGTTATAATTACTGTTTCATTCACTATTAAATCCTCCTCAAGATAGTAACCGAAGATCTGATTACCATTTACAAATTTATCTTGAAGTACGGACATCGTACTGTTTACAGGTAAGCTAGGTTTGAATTCAAGTAGATAATAATTTTCTTCACCAATGGGATCGGTAAAATAAGCCTTAATTTCGGTGTCTTTACCAGTAAAACCAGCTTCTAAATCCTGTTCAATATAATCGAAGTCTGGAACCGCTAAAAGTGTTTCTGTAGCTTTATAAGTTTCGTTGTCATATACTATTGTAAGATTATAAACTTTATTTAAAGCAGGAACGAAATTGCTATTTAAATAATTACCAGTTGTACCATCTTCAATAAAACTATAAATAATATCATTTTCATCTGTTATAAATACGTCGGCATCATTAGCAGGAGGAATATCAGGTTCAAAATATGGAGCGGTGAGTGTTAATTTAATTACCTGTCCATTTCCTGAAGTCCCTTTTATCCAATTTATTGATGCATCAATAACTAGTTTTGGTTCGGATGTTGGAACATCGATATCAATAACATCTTGGCATGATGAACACATTACAGTTATTAGAAATATATAAATTAAATGTTTCATGGATTTAAAATTTAAAATTATAAGAAACAGACGGTACGATTCCAAAAATAGATAATCTAGTGGCTTCATTGGTTCCAGTATCACGATTTTCGGAAAACGTAATGGAAGCTGCATTATGGCGATTGTAAACATTGTAAATTCCAAAAACCCATTCGGCTTGCCATCCGGATGTTTTTTCAGGTTTAGGTATATATGTTGCTGATAAATCTAAACGGTTATAAGTAGGTAAACGATATTCATTCCTTAAGCCATAATTTGGAATATTCAAGCCATTGTATTCGTATTGTGCGTTGGGGTAAGTAACTGGTTGACCTGTTTGAAACAAAAAATTCGCGTTAAAGCGCCATTTATTAGTCAAATCATAACTAGCTATAATGCTTATATCATGCGTTTTGTCGTAAGCCGTTTTGTACCACTTTCCGTTGTTTATTCCGGGTTCATTATTGTTTTTTCCTGGTGTGCGCTGTTCCGATTTAGACAAGGTATAAGCAATCCATCCTTTAAAACGACCCGTGTTTTTTCTGAACAGAATTTCTAAACCATAAGCTCGTGCTTCGCCATTTAATATAATCTGTTCAATGGCATCATTGGCAATTAAATCAGCACCATCTACATAATCGATTCTGTTTTTTACCTTTTTATAAAATGTTTCTGCTTCTAGTGAATAGGTATCATCTTTAAAATTCCTGAAGTAACCCAATGCTACTTGATCCAATATTTGGGGTTTAGCGTACAAACCACTCGGAGTCCAAATATCTAATGGAGTCGGTGAGCTGGTATTAGATAATAAATGCAAATATTGACTTAAGCGATTATAACTCGCTTTAATGGAAGAGTTGTTTTCCAATTGATACGCAATAGCCAGTCGTGGTTCTAAATTACCAAAGGATTTTAAAATTTTACCGCGTTTATATTTATCAATGTCAATGGGATCAGCTTTTTCATAAATTTGTAATTGTTGATTAAAAATAATAGGTTCATCATTTGCATATTTGTTCAATTCATCTTGGCCTAATCTTAAAAAAGAACTGTAACGCAATCCATAGGATAGCTGAATTTTATTAGATAATTTGTGTTCAACATCTAAATAAATGGCATTTTCAAATGCATATTTATCAATTAACTTGTCGGGGTTAATTCCAGAATCGTCGGATGAAGGTTTTATCTCACCAGGATTAAATTTGTGGTAAATACTGTTTAATCCATACTGTAAGGTAATATCGTTGTTGACATAATGTTTGAAATCGTATTTCACATTTGCATTTCGAATACCTGAATCCCAATTAAAGCCAATAAAATTAAGGTTTAATCCGTAGTAGTAATCGGAATAAATAAGTGATAAGTTTGAGAATAGTTTATCTGAAAACAGATGATTCCATCTAAAATTTAAAATCGTATTTCCATAGGTGTTTTTAAAGCTATCACTAAACCCAATAACATCGCGACCAAAATATCCAGATAAATAAACGTTATTATTCTCATTGAGTTTATAGCTTATTTTGGTGTTTAAATCGTAGAAATATGCCTTATTATCCAAATCGAAAAGCGGTAAAAATAAATGAGCATAGGTTGCTCTTCCGCCTAAAAGAAAAGAGCCTTTTCCTTTCTTAATTGGTCCTTCCGCTAAAAGTCGACTGGAAATTATACCAATTCCACCATTCATATGAAATTTATTCTTGTTCCCTTCTTTCTGATAAATATCTAAAACCGAAGACACGCGACCACCATATCTTGCAGGAATACCACCTTTATATAACTTCAAATCTTTAATAGCATCTGGGTTGAAGACCGAGAAGAATCCGAAAAGGTGAGATGAATTATATATAGTGGCTTCATCCAGAAGAATTAAATTCTGATCAGCAGCACCTCCACGAACATTAAAACCTGAAGAGCCTTCGCCTGCAGTTGTAACGCCAGGAAGTAAGGTGATGGATTTTATTACATCTGCTTCGCCAAAAACTACTGGTAGTTGTTTTATGGTATTTGCTGACATCGCATTCAAACTCATTTGCGGTTTTCGAATATTGAGCTTTTCAACATTTTCGGTTATAACCACTTCATTTAAGCTTTCAAAAGATTCTGTTAAGTTGAAGTTTTTTGTGATGCTTTCTGTAAATGTTATTGTTTCTGAAATTTGAGAATAACCTAAATAGCTAATCACAAGTTGATATGTTCCTTCGGGAAGAGTAATAGAGTAAAAGCCGTATTCATTGGTAGTTGCACCTGTTTTTAATTCAGGAAAAATAATATTAACGCCAATAAGAGTTTCGCTACTTTCTGAATCGGTAATAATACCTTTCAGCGTAAAATTTTCTTGAGACCTAATAGAATTTATACTGAAAAGCGCAATCAGAACTAAACATAATATCCGCATAATAATTAAGAGCTATTTTTATTAAAAGTATAAAAAAAAGCCCCTAAAGAAGGAGCTTTTTGTTTAAACTTTATAAAACTTACAAAGTTTTTAAAATGTTGTTGAACGTTTCACTTGGACGCATAATATCCGTTTTCATAACCTCATTTGGCTCGTAATAACCGCCGATGCTAATTTGTTTACCTTGAACGCCATTCAATTCGTTTAAAATTGTTGTCTCTCCTGCATTAAACAAAAGTGAAATTTTTTCAAAGGTATTTTTCATATTAATATCCTTTGATTGATTAGCTATGGCTTCAGCCCAATATTTAGCTAAATAAAAATGGCTTCCTCTGTTGTCCAATTCGCCAACTTTTCTAGAAGGTGATTGGTTGTTATCTAGTAACTTCTCGGTTGCTAAATCTAAAGCTTCTGCTAAAATAAGTGCTTTAGGGTTTTTGGCGGTTTCCGATAAATGCTCTAATGAAACGGCTAATGCTAAAAATTCACCTAAAGAATCCCAACGTAAATGATTTTCTTCTAATAATTGTTCCACATGTTTAGGAGCGGAACCACCAGCGCCTGTTTCAAACAAACCACCACCATTCATCAATGGCACAATAGATAACATTTTTGCACTAGTGCCTAGTTCTAAAATTGGGAATAAATCGGTTAAGTAATCACGTAATACATTTCCTGAAACTGAAATAGTATCTTTTCCGGCTTTAACACGCTCTAATGTGAATTTAGTTGCTTCAAAAGGCGGTAAAATACTAATATCTAAACCAGAAGTATCGTGATCTTTTAAGTAAGTGTTTACTTTTTTAATTAATTCAATATCATGAGCTCTTTTGTCATCCAACCAGAAAACTGCTGGCGTTTGAGAAGCTCTTGCACGGTTGACTGCTAGTTTAACCCAGTCTTGGATTGGTGCATCTTTTACTTGGCACATTCTCCATATATCACCAGTTTCAACAGGATGTTCAATTAAAACCTTTCCTTCCGTATCCACAACAGTTACTGTTCCGTTACTTTCAATTTCGAATGTTTTATCGTGAGAGCCGTACTCTTCAGCTTTTTGAGCCATTAATCCTACGTTAGGAACTGTTCCCATCGTTGTCGGATCAAAGGCGCCGTGTTCTTTACAGAAATCTATAGTCGCCGCATAAATACCTGCATAACTACTATCTGGAATTACAGCTTTAGTATCTTGTAATTCGCCATTTTTATTCCACATTTTTCCAGACGTACGAATCATTGCTGGCATAGAAGCATCAATAATTACATCACTAGGAACGTGTAAATTGGTAATACCTTTATCACTATTAACCATGGCTAAATCTGGACGACTTTTAAAAGTCGCATCAATATCAGCTTCAATAGCTTTACGTTTTGCATCTGGTAATTCAGAAAGGTTACGGATTAAATCACCGAAACCATTATTAACATCTACACCTATTTTTTCAAAATCGTTTTGATATTTTTCAAATACATCTTTAAAGAAAACGCGTACCGCATGACCAAAAATAATTGGATCACTCACCTTCATCATAGTTGCTTTCATATGCAATGAAAACAATACGTTGGTGTCTTTAGCGTCTTGAATTTCCGTTTCTAAAAAGTTTAAAAGTGCTTTTTTACTTAAAACGGTTCCATCAATAATTTCACCTTTTAATAAGGGGAAATCACTTTTCAAGATGGTTTTACTACCAGACGTATCAGTATGGATTATTTTAATGCTTGTACCTGCGTCTAACGTTACTGATTTTTCATTGTTTAAAAAATCGCCTTCGCTCATGGTTGCCACGCTTGTTTTAGAATCTTTACTCCAAGCACCCATAGAATGAGGATGTTTTTTTGCAAAATTCTTAACAGCTTTAGGTGCACGACGATCAGAGTTTCCTTCACGAAGCACCGGATTTACGGCACTACCTTTTATTTTATCGTAACGACTTTGAACGTCTTTATCTTGATCAGTTTTAACGTCTTCAGGATAATTTGGAAGTTTATAACCTTTTTCTTGAAGTTCTTTAATAGCTTCATTTAATTGAGGAACAGAAGCACTAATATTTGGTAATTTAATGATATTAGCTTCTGGTTGTTTTACTAAATCGCCTAAAATTGTAAGCGCATCTTCAACACGTTGATCTTCCGTTAAGAAATCTGGGAAAGCAGCTAATATTCTTGCGGCTAAAGAGATGTCTTTGGTTTCTATAGTTATTCCAGATGGTTTTGCAAAGGCTTCTACTATTGGTAAAAAAGATGCCGTAGCTAAAGCTGGTGCTTCGTCTGTTTTTGTATAAATTATTCTAGAAGAGTTTGTCATTATATTTGAATTTTAGTAGGTAATATTACCCATTATTTAAGCTTTGCAAATATACGGAATTCTTATAGGATTTTTAGCATAGTTTAAATTATACTCTGCCGTAGAATTGCATGATTACGAAATTCTCATTTGCTTCCAATTTTTTTGAGGAAACTACTTATTCTATAGTAATTTGGTAGTGATTTAAAAGTAGTAAAGCGCCCATTGTGGAAAATTTTGCTTGTTTAATGTTGTTTTGTTCAGGTTGAATACTAAAGTTGGTTGCGGTTTGTAAGTCTGTTTTTTCTAGATTGGTATTTTTAAAAATGGCATGGCTTAAGCTACATTCGATAAACTTTACTTTGGAAGCATTAGCATTCGTGAAATCCACATGATCTAAATTGCAGGATTCAAAAGTCATGGAAGTCAATTTCATGGCGTAAAAGGAAGCATAGCTGAAATTAGAGTGTTTAGCTGAAATAGAAAATAAAAAAGGATTACATTCTTGAAATAGGACGCCTAGCAATTTACATTCTACAAACGAAACGTCTTTAAACATGACACCTTTAACTTTTGCCGAACTTAAATTACAATTAATAAATTCGCATTCCATGAAAGATGTAGAAGAAAGAAAAACTTCTGAAAAGTCACAATCTATAAACTGGCAATTATCATATTCGCCTTTTGGCAATAGTTTTTGCGTGTAATTTTGCTTCTCAAATGTTTGATCGCAAATGAAAGGTTGATTCATATTAAGAATATTTGGACAGATGCGAAAATAATTAAAATATAGTAGGTAAAAAACGAAAGCCATATCATATCAGACGAAAGTCTGGTTTGACATGGCTTTGTTTGAAATAGTTTAACATGATCTAGGTGGTTATGCAACCACCAATTGTAAAATAATTTCTACAAAGTTCAATTCAAGTATCGCTATTTCAAAAATGAAACATTCTATTGTACAACTTTCAAAATGTATTGAACTGTTGTTAAAATGTTTCAGTTTACTGTTTTTCTTGATGTTAAAGCTTCTTCTAATTCACTTGCATGAACTACATACACTCCAAACATTGTTTCATAGTCTAATTCTTACTTTCGTTTCTAATAGACATTAGGAAACTTTCAACTTCTTTTCTTGCTAACTGCTAATGCATCTAGCACATTAAAAAGTATCATGATTTTTCAGTAAATCACGAAAACGTGTTCTACCTCTGAAACCTCAAAAAACAATAAGATATAAAGAAAGTATCTTTAAAGGATTAAAAATAAATTTGCTTATTTACTACAAAACCAACCAAGTTGTCTTTTAATTCTTTTACTAATATAAGGCGAGATGTTTGTTTTTCAAAACTTACAAGCAATTAGATATCAACAAGTTATAAACTGGAGTTGTTAACATTTGTTAATAAAAAAAGCCCTGTTTTCACAGGGCTTTTCAACGTTATCAACAATGTATTAACGTTTCATACTTTCTCTAATTCTAGCTTTCTTACCAGTTAAGCCTCTAAAGTAATAAATACGTGCACGACGTACTTTACCACGTTTGTTAACTTCTACCTTCTGCAAAGCTGGCATATTGATTGGGAAAATACGTTCTACACCAATTGTTCCAGACATTTTTCTAATGGTAAATGTTTCAGAACTACCTGTTCCTCTTCTTTGAACAACGACTCCTTTGAAGAACTGTACACGTGATTTTTCGCCTTCTCTAATTTCGTAATAAACTGTAATTGTGTCTCCAGCACCAAACTCTGGAAAATCTTTTCTTGTTACAAATTCTTCTTGTACAAATTTTACTAAAGATTCCATTTCTTTTAATTTTCTTAATTAATCCGAAACAACATGCACGATTTTCGCCAGAGGTTAACTCGGAATTGGCTGCAAAGATAACTAAATATAAATAAATTGCAATTAATAATTTCACTATTTAAAGGTTAATAATTAAACCTTATTTAGTCGTCTAATAAATCTGGTCTTCGTGCTTTTGTGCGCTCGTAAGCTTGATCTTCACGCCATTTCTCTATTTTTGGAAAGTTACCGCTGAACAATAATTCAGGAACTTTCCAGCCTTTATACTCTCTTGGTCTGGTATAAATTGGCGGTGCTAACAAATTATCTTGGAAAGAATCTGTTAATGCAGATGTTTCATCTCCTAAAACACCAGGAATTAATCTTATAACGGCATCGCATAATACAGCAGCGCCTAATTCGCCTCCAGATAGGACATAATCACCAATAGAAATTTCTCTGGTTATAAACTGATCACGAACGCGTTGATCAACACCTTTATAATGGCCACATAAAATAATGATGTTTTCTTTTAAAGATATCTGATTGGAAATACTTTGATTTAAAGTTTCGCCATCAGGCGTCATATAAATAACTTCATCATAATCACGTTGTGACTGCAAGTCTGAAATGCATTTATCTATCGGCTCTATCATCATAACCATACCAGCGCCGCCACCAAACTGATAATCGTCTATGGTTTTATGATTGTCGGTTGTATAATCTCTTAAATTATGAAAATGAATTTCTACTAATCCCGCGTCAATAGCGCGTTTTAAAATAGAGGCTTCAAATGGGCTTTTTAATAATTCTGGTAAAACAGTGATAATATCGATACGCATGATAAGACTTTTGAATTGCAAATATAATTGAAATGTTATTGAGAACTTGTCGTTTTCTATTGAAGTTTAATTAGTATCAGTATATAAGATTTGCTTCTAGTTATTGCTATATGAACACAGAATTCATTTCAAAATCACATTAATTTATATCAAAAAAAATCTGTAAACATTGTTTACAGATTTTAAAATAGTAGGATAAAAGGATTTTTTAATTAATTCCTTTTTGTTTATTTAATTCGTCTTGAAGTTGGCGTCTCACTTTTTGTTCACGCTCTAATGCTGTACGTCGATGATTTTCTAGTTCTTCCTCTGTTTCAGATAAACTTTTTTTAGCTTCTCGTGTTACAATATTACTATTTTTAAACTTGTATATAAATAGGAGTAGCAACGCTAAAAGAAGTGCAATTATAGACCACATAAGTACATTATAGCTCGGCTTTGTCATTTGTAAGCCGAATAATTCCATGTTGTTTTTTTCGTCTGTTGTTGTATCTAACGATACTTGCGTGTTCTTTAAACTACTTTTTAGACTTGCTATTTCGCTATTCTGATTGGAAATAGTGCCTTCGGCAGTTGCTAATTCCGAATGAATGGACTTTAAAGAATCTAATGTATGGGCTTTTAAAATATATAACCAGTTCTTTTTTACAACCTTATAATCTTGGTAATTATTAGATCGCTGGATAAGATATTCAAATTGGTTGTCTATGGTTCCACTATCTAGAGATAATTCTTCTTCAGTGTTTTGTGCATTTATTGAAGCGAAACTTGCTATAAATAAAAGAAATAAAAATTTTTTAATGATGCTCATTTTGTAGGTGTAAAGATATGTAGTTGCTAAAATAAGAAAATATGTTTAGTTATAAACAGAATACTGAAAAAGCCTCACGTCTGGAGGCCGATTTATATACGAACGTTATTAAAAGTTGGATGTTGTCGTATATAATATTTTCAAAAAAAATCCCGTTTAATATGAAACGGGATTTTTAGTGTGTATAGCTTGAACTACTAATAATAAGTATATCGTCTTACTTTAGCAATATATTTTGCTAAACGAATAACTTGGTGGCTGTAGCCATATTCATTATCATACCATATATATAGAACTGCATTTGTACCATCTGGACGTACAATAGTTGCTTTACTATCAAAAATAGCCGGTGCTGAACTTCCAATAATATCGCTAGATACCAATTCGTCACTCAACTCGTATTTTATTTGCTCTACTAAATCACCTTCTAAGGCATATTTTTTTAAAGTAGCATTAATAGAATCAACAGAAGCTGTTTTTTCTAAATCTAAATTTAAAATCGCTAAAGATCCGTTAGGAACTGGTACACGAATAGCATTAGATGTTAACTTGCCTTCGAAACTTGGTAATGCTTTAGAAACAGCACTTCCAGCACCAGTTTCTGTAATCACCATATTTAATGCAGCTGCACGACCACGGCGGTATTTGCTGTGGAAATTATCCACTAAATTCTGATCGTTAGTATAAGCGTGAATAGTTTCTAAATGTCCACTTTTTACGCCATAAGTATCTTCAATAGCCTTTAAAATCGGCGTAATAGCATTGGTAGTACAAGATGCTGCTGAAAAGATATCTACTGTATCTGGATTGTGCTCTCTATGGTTTACACCATGTACAATATTTGGAACACCTTTTCCGGGCGCTGTTAATAATACTTTATCAGCTCCTTTAGATTTTAAATGTCTGCTTAATGCTTCATGATCTCTAAAAGCACCCGTATTATCAATAATTAAAGCATTATTAATACCATATTTTGTATAATCAATATCTTCTGGCGCGTTTGCCGAAATAATATTAACTGTCGTTCCATTAATTAATAAGGCGCTATTTTTAACATCGGCAACAACTGTTCCTGAAAAATCACCATGCACAGAATCATTTCGTAATAAAGACGCTCTTTTTTCTAAAACTGTTTTGTTTATCTCGCCACGTGTAACAATAGCTCTTAAGCGCAACTGACTACCTTTACCGGTTTTTGTCATAAGCTCGCGTGCAACTAAACGTCCAATACGTCCAAAACCATATAGTACAACATCTTTTGGTTGGATACTATGTTCCTTTTTGGCGTCTTGTAATTTATGAGCAACAAAAGCCAAAGCGTTACTAAACTTCTTTTCTTCTAAATGGTATTCGTAAGTTAATTTACCGATATCCAATTTTGCAGGCGGTAAATCTAATGTTTTAATGGCTTGCGCTATTTCCACAGAATCGAAAATAGAAATTGGTTTTTGTACAAATTCACCAGCGTATTCGTGCAAGTTTAAAATTTCACTGACGTTACGGTCAATTAGCTGATTTCTAAATAGTACCAATTCGATAGACTTATCATACCAAAGATCGCTAATAATTTTAATAAATTCTACCGTAGCTCTGCGTCTATCGGCCTGAAAAGCTAATTCGCTTTCATAAGTCTCGTTAAAACTCATTGTGTAATAATTTTAGTGTGTTGTTAAAATAGTATATTTTTCAAGTTATTTTCACAACTTGAATTTAAGTGCAAAAGTAGTACATTCTAAACGTATTCGTTATGTTTTTTATATAAAAAAAAACCTTTCTTATATCAGTTTTGAAAGGGATTTTTATGGTTTGCAGCCTATTACCTAAATATAAAGCTCTGCTTTTGGCCGCGTCTATTTATAATGCTTATTTTTTCGAGTTGCTTATCAAAAGAATCACCATATTTCTTTTTTAAGGCGGAAATTTCATCAATACTATGAATTTCAACATCATTTATATCGGTAATTATATAACCTTTATTTAATCCGATTTTTTGATATAACCAGCGGTTATCGCTCTTGATTACAAGCACACCATATTCAATATTATACTGCTTTTTAATATCTTCTGAAATATTTTTAACCTCAATATCTAAAAATTCGGCTGACAAAATTTCATATTTCGATAAGGTTACAGGAAATGTTATTTCCGAATTATTCCTTAAAACAATTACATTCACAACGTCATCAGGACGTTTAGTGTTCATATAACCAGTTAAATCAGCGAATTTTGATATTTTCACATTATCAATTCTCGTTATAATATCGCCATTCTGAATGCCGGCTTTTTCCGCTCCTGATTTTGCTTCTACAGCTCCAACATAAAAGCCTTCTGTTAGGCTTACTTTAAGTTCTTCAGCGGCTTTTCCGTTTAAGCTAATACCGCTTACGCCTAAAATACCATTTTGCACGTTTCCAAACTCCATAATATCTTCTACTACTTTGCGGGCAATATTACTGGGAACTGCAAAAGAATATCCAATATACGATCCTGTTTGTGAGCTTATAGCCGTGTTTATTCCTACTAAATCACCGTTGGTATCTACCAAAGCACCACCCGAATTTCCGGGATTTACAGCTGCATCTGTTTGGATAAAAGATTGATTGTTTTGTCCAGTTAAATCACGAGATTTGGCGGAAATAATACCAGCTGTAACCGTAGATGTTAAGTTAAAAGGATTGCCGACGGCTAAAACCCATTCGCCAATTCTGACGTTATCCGAATCGCCAAATGTCATAAATGGTAAATCTTCATTAGCTTCAATTTTAAGCAAAGCAATATCTGTTTTTGGATCCGTTCCAATTAATGTGGCTTTGTATATTTTATTGTCGTTGGTAGTAATAGATAGTTCTTTAGCGCCCGCTATTACATGGTTATTAGTAATAATGTAACCGTCTTTATTTATAATTACGCCACTACCTGTACCAACTTGTGCTTGTTGCGATCGGCGTCCATAAAAGAAATCTTCCATGGTTGTTGGTGCTGAAACAACCGCTGTGTTTTTAACATGTACAACGGCATGAACTGTTTTTTCAGCAGCTTCTACAAAATTTGGAGCATCTGATATATTTAATGAACTGCTGTTTTTATAATTAGTAGGAAAGTAAGATGTTTGTTCTTGTGGACTCTCCGTTGTCGTAATTAAAGCCCCTGGCTCGAAATATATTTTATAAGCAGATAATGTTAAAACACCACCTAAAACGGAAACAAATAGGAGACTTAAAAATTTTTTCATAATCTATGTTTGTTTATTTTAATTGAATAACGTTTAAAATTAATTTATTATTGATTGGTTTCATTCGGTTTAACTTTTTTTAACGTGAATTTTAACGCCTAATTAACATAGGATAAAACCACCTTTAATTCATATATTTGCCCTGCTTATGACGAATACATTTTATAAATATCAAGGAACAGGTAACGATTTTGTTATAATTGACAATCGCCAACTTATATTCGACAAAAAGGATACCAAACGTATTAAGTTGCTTTGCGACAGACGTTTTGGCATAGGTGCGGATGGTTTAATTCTTTTAGAAAATCATGACACACTCGATTTTAATATGGTATATTTTAATGCCGATGGTAACCAAAGTTCTATGTGCGGAAATGGCGGTCGTTGTATTGTAGCTTTTGCTAGTTTTTTAGATATTATTAAACATAAGTCTCGTTTTATGGCTGTAGATGGTGAACATAATGCAATAATTGAAGGAGATTTGATAAAACTTCAAATGCAGGATGTCTCTGAAATCAATATATACGATACGCATGTTTTTTTAAATACCGGATCACCGCATCATGTACAATTGGAATCGGATTTAAAACTTTTAGATATTAAAGGAGATGGTGCTAAAATTAGATATGGTGAACCTTATAATGAAGCAGGAACAAATGTAAATTTCGTAACTAAAAATTCAGACAACAATTTTACGGTTCGAACATACGAGCGTGGAGTTGAAGATGAAACATTGTCTTGTGGAACAGGTGTAACAGCGGTGGCATTGGCCATGAACGCTGTTGGTGAAACTGAAAAGAACCTAATAACATTGGAGGTAGAAGGCGGAAAGCTGCAAGTTTCTTTCGATAAAAATGATTCTAAATATCATAATATTTGGCTTATTGGCCCAGCAACGCAAGTTTTTAAAGGAGAAATAACATGTTAACATTACAAGGTAAACATATTTATTTACGTGCGCTTGAGCCGGAAGATTTGGATTTTATTTACACAGTTGAAAATGATGAATCCATTTGGGAGTTAAGCAGTACTCAAACACCTTATTCGCGCTATTTAATTAAACAGTATCTTGAAAATGCGCATAAAGATATTTATGAAGTCAAACAGCTTCGATTATTAATTGCTAATGAAAATCATGATTCGATTGGATTGATTGATTTATTCGACTTCGATTTTAAAAACAAACGCGCAGGCATTGGAATTCTTATTTATAGCAAATCCGATAGGCAGCAAGGTTACGGCCGAGAAGCTTTGGAGCTATTAATTAAATATACCGAAACGTATTTAAATTTGCATCAATTATATTGTAATATTTCTGAAGACAATAAAGCCAGTTTAAAGCTGTTTGAAAGTAACGGATTTATTAAAATAGGATTAAAAAAAGATTGGAACTTTACAGATGGTTCTTATAACAATGAATATTTCTTACAACGAATTTCTAACTAGATGTATATAAAAAAAATAATTTGGGCTATTGCTCTTTTAGGTTTATTGGTAGCTGGTTACCTAGCGTATTATGTTTATAATGCCATGTTTGTGCCAAATACTACTTTTAACAATACGGAAGCGTATGTTTATGTTCCAACGAACGGAAGTTATTCTGATGTACGCGAACAATTACAACCGCTTTTAAAAAATATCAATAGTTTCGATGCATTGGCTAACAGAAAACAATACATTACTAATATAAAGGCGGGGCGTTTTGTTATTAAAAAGGGTATGAATAATAATGATATTATTAATACAATTCGGAGTAAAAATGTACCACTCAAAATGGCTTTCAACAATCAGCAATCTATAGAAGATCTAGCAGGTCGGGTTAGTACGCAAATAGAAGCTGATAGCTTGACACTTATAAAAGTTATGCTAGATCCGGAATTTTTAAAAGCAAACGATTTTTCTAATGCCACAGCTTTAGGGATGTATATTCCAAATAGTTATGAGTTTTTCTGGAACACATCAGCCAAGCAGTTTCGCGATCGAATGCTTACTGAATATAACCGATTTTGGACAGAAAGCCGATTGGAAAAAGCAAAAGCTCTAAACTTAACAAAAAATGATGTAATGACTTTGGCATCTATAGTTTACGAAGAGTCTAAACAAGGCAAAGAGCAACCTCGCGTTGCTGGTGTGTACATAAATAGAATGCGTATTAAAATGCCTTTACAAGCGGATCCAACCTTAAAGTTTGCTGCATATCAATTGCCAGAGTATAAAAACACGATAATTAAGCGTGTTCTTAATAAACATAAGGACATTGTTTCACCTTATAATACTTATATGTATACTGGATTGCCACCAGGTCTGGTAACTATGCCAGATATTTCAGCTATTGATGCGGTTTTAAATTATGAAAAACATAGTTATTTGTATTTTGCCGCAGATGCTAAACGTTTAGGATATCATAAATTCGCAAAAACGTTGAGCCAACATAATGCGAATGCTCGCGAATACCATGCTTACTTGTCTAAACAGGGTATTTATAAGTAACTATTGAAACAGGCACTTTTACATATTTTTATTGGGTTCACCTGTTTCACAGGGTTTGCTCAATCTGGTATCAATTCTTTTTTAAAACCAAGTGATACACTTAATAAACCAAGAAGAAACGCCCTAGTTATTTCTGAAATAGCCCTTGGAACGGTTTCATTATTAGCTTTGGATCAATTGTGGTATGCGGATTATCCGCGTTCTAACATTCATACTTTAGATGATAATAACGAATGGCTTCAAATAGACAAAATGGGTCATGCTTATTCTTCTTATCAACTGGGTCGAGTAGGAGCCAATGTTTTAAAATGGAGTGGTGTAAGCAGAAAAAATCAGCTTCTATATGGTGGCACTTTAGGTTTTACATTTTTAACGGCTGTTGAAGTATTGGATGGTTTTTCGGAAGAATGGGGTTTTTCTTGGGGAGATATGGCCGCTAATGCTTCGGGAACTGCGTTATTTGTTGGTCAAGAATTATTGTGGAATGAACAACGTATTACTTTAAAATACTCTTTTCATAGAACTAAATATGCAGAACAGCGCCCGGATAAGTTAGGAAATGGTTTAGCGGAAGAGTTTTTAAAAGATTATAATGGTCAAACTTATTGGTTAAGTTTTAATTTATACTCCTTTTTTAGTAATAGTAAAATTCCAACTTGGATAAATGTCGCTATAGGTTATGGTGCTGATGGCATGTTAGCTGGAACTAGGAAAACTTCAGATAATTTATTTTCAAATCACAATAGAATGCGTCAATATTACTTGAGCTTGGATGTTGATTTAACACGTATTAAAACAAACTCTCATTTTTTACGTACCCTTTTCGAAATTTTCAATACTATTAAGGTACCACTTCCAACCTTGGAGTTCACCGAGGATAATGGCGTTCGCTTGCACGGAATCTACTTTTAGTGCACTTAATCGATTAATTTTCAGATGTTATAAAAAAGTTGTATATTTGCACGCTGAAATTTTATTCACGCTTTCATTAAGAAAATGTGATTAAAGAATTCAAATTTATGAGAAAAAGTATTTTAAAATACCTAGTACTAGTAATTACAATTTGTGTCTTATTTTTAAGTTCGTTTACAGCGAATAAGACCATAACAGAAAATGATTATGTTTTTGAGGATATCGCTTTAAGCGCGATTGAGCCAACTGAAATCTCTTCTGACAACATTTTGCCTTTAGAAAAAACGTACAGACCATTTTCACCAACTTTGGGGAAATCTTTTGTAGGGTTTAAAGAAGCATTAGCTTTTAAAGAATCTAGAGGAGATTATTTTATAGTTAATACGTTTGGGTATTTAGGAAAATATCAATTTGGGAAAGAAACATTGAAGTTAATTGGAATTTATAATCCAGTTCATTTCTTAAAAACTCCAGAATTACAGGAAAAAGCTTTTGTGGCGAATGCCGAGCGTAATAAGTGGATTTTAAGAAAAGACATTAAGCGTTTTGAAGGTAAAACAATTAATGGTGTGCGCATTACCGAATCAGGAATTTTAGCTGCAGCTCATCTTGCAGGTCCTGGTAATGTTAAAAAATACTTAAGAAGTTACGGACAACAAGGTTTTACCGATGCATACGGTACATCTATCCAGTATTATATTAAAAAGTTTTCAGGATATGATACGTCTAAAGTTCAGCCTAACAGAAAAGCTAAAGTCAAGCTAACCGCTTAAAGCCTTTAATCTTTATGGATTATAAATAGTGCAGGTCTTTTATGAAGATCTTCACTATTTTTTTTCCAATCCTTTGCAGATTTTGTTTTTATAAATTCAGTTGGTAGTGTTATATCGCAGGCAACGCAAACTTGGGTGTCTGCATGAAGTACTTTGCAAAGGTCTTCCAACATGGCATTGTTTCTATAAGGTGTTTCAATAAATAATTGCGATTGATTATGTTGAAACGATAAGCGCTCCAAACGTAGTATTTCTGCTTTACGTTCTTGTTTGTCAATAGGTAAATAGCCGTTAAAAGCAAAACTCTGACCATTCATTCCAGAGCTCATCACTGCCATAATAATAGATGAAGGTCCAACCAATGGAACGACTTTAATATTTTTCTGATGAGCAATTTTAACAACATCCGCACCTGGATCTGCAATAGCTGGACAACCTGCTTCCGATAATAATCCAACGTTTTGTCCTTCAATACATGGGTTTAAAAAATCAGGCAATTCGGTGAAATCCGTATACTTATTAATTAAAAAGAAATGCAACGAATCTTGTTGTTTTTCTGGCGCTATCTGCCTGATAAATCGTCGAGCCGTTTTCTCATTCTCAACGATAAAAATATCAAGGGCTTCAACTGTGTTTTTTACAGTTATTGGTAAAACATCTAGTGGGTTTGTTTCGCCAAGGGTAGTCGGAATTAAAAATAATTTTCCAGGTTTAGTCGTCATCAGTTTTTAATCGTTTGGTTTTGTTCAGAGTCAATGATTTTAAAGGGCCCATTTTAACAATAAATAAGCCATTTAAAGCATGAATACTATTAATACTTTCTTTGATTTAATTTTAGAATGGAATTAAAATCACGTAAAAAAAGATTTTTTTATACATAGAAAGTATAATCGCTAAACAACAATTAGTATTGTAGTTTTTTAGCAAGTACTTCACAAGCTTCATCTAACATTTTAAAAGTATCATCAAAGCCTTGAATACCCCCTGTGTACGGATCGGGAACATTGTGATTTTGATTTGGATAAATTTCATTTAAAATGTAGTGTACTTTAGCAATGTCTTTAGCATTTCTGGCTAGTTTCACTACATTCTCAAAGTTTGAGCTATCCATAACATATATATAATCGAAAGCATCAAAATCTGAAACATCAAATTGTCTACCGCGTTGACTTGTAATGTCTATGCCATGTTTTTTTGCAATTTCAATGGAACGTGGGTCAGGTGCATCATCAACATGGTAATCGCCAGTTCCTGCAGAATCGACTATGAAATCTGATTCTGGAAGCTTGGATTTTAAAATGCCTTCTGCCAATGGTGAGCGACAAATATTGCCTAAACAAACCATGAGTACTTTAGTAATGTTTGGATCCCTAGACATGGACTATAATTTGAAGGATTAAACTGACAATTTTTTTGTTAAATCGTCAACATATTTTTTAAACTGCTTATCGGTAGATGATAAATTATTAACCGTTTTACAAGCATGAAGAACCGTAGCGTGATCGCGTTTACCAATTTGTGAACCGATACTAGCCAAAGAAGCTTTGGTGTATTTTTTAGCAAAAAACATAGCCAGTTGACGTGCTTGAACAATATGGCGTTTTCTAGTTTTAGACTGTAAAGTGTCCACATCCATTTGGAAATAATCGGATACGATTTTCTGAATATAATCTATAGAAACTTCGCGTTTTGTGTTTTTTACAAACTTTTCAACAACTTGTTTTGCTAAATCTATCGTGATTTCTTTTTTATTGAAAGACGATTGAGCAATTAATGAAATAATAGCACCTTCTAATTCGCGAATATTTGATTTTATATGTTTGGCAACATACTCGATAATATCTTCTGGCATTTCCACACCATCACGATATAATTTATCTTTTAGTATTAAAACACGTGTTTCAAAATCTGGAGTTTGCAATTCTGCTGAAAGTCCCCATTTAAAACGAGATAATAATCGTTGTTCAATATCTTGCATGTCTACAGGCGCTTTGTCACTCGTTAAAATAACTTGCTTTCCGTTTTGATGTAAGTGATTGAAAATATGGAAAAACACATCTTGTGTACCTGATTTTCCAGATAAAAATTGAACGTCATCAATAATCAGAATATCTATAATTTGATAGAAATGGATAAAGTCAATTCGGTTGTTTTTCTTAACAGCATCAATATATTGCTGCGTAAACTTTTCGGCAGAAATATACAAAACCGTTTTTTCAGGATATTTATCTTTAATGTCAACGCCAATAGCGTGCGCTAAATGCGTTTTACCTAGACCAACACCACCAAAAATTAAAAGCGGGTTAAAAGAGGTTCCACCGGGCTTTGCAGCCACGGCTAATCCGGCACTACGAGCTAAACGGTTTGAATCACCTTCTAGGAAGTTTTCAAAACTATAATTTGGGTTTAATTGCGATTCAATTTTTACATTCCTAATACCTGGAATAATAAAAGGATTTCGTAATTCTGGATTCTTGTTGTTTAAAGAAAGGTCTACATCTTGAGACTTAACAGCTGATCGGTTAGCACTTGGAATACGTTCCGTAAACGGTTGTTTATTACCGTAAGTGTTTTCCATTTTAATAATGTAAACCAATTTAACATTTTCCCCAAGTTGCTTTGTTAAAGCTACTTTTAAAATCTTAACATAGTGCTCCTCTAGCCACTCATAGAAAAATTTGCTAGGTACCTGAATACTTAACGCATTGTCCGTGAATTTTACCGCGACTATAGGTTCAAACCATGTTTTATATGCTTGCGGTTGTATATTATCCTTGATGAATTCAAGACAATTTTCCCAAACCGATTGCGCAGTTACACTCATTATAAAAATTTAAAGTTTATTCGTTAGTAGTTGATGTGAGAAATGAAATTCTCTAGCTGATCTTAAGCTTGGCAAATATGTGAACAAATATCTTAAAAAAAAAATGTATCCCTATTGATTATTAAGATATTTTTTCGCATGTTTAATGCATTGCCTAAACTACAAAAAATTAATCAAATAATATGAATTTTTCAGATCAAATACCAATAAGAGTTAGATATGGTGAAACGGATCAAATGGGTGTCGTTCATCATGGGAATTATGCGTTATATCTAGAAATGGGGCGTACTGAGTGGATGCGCAAAATTGGAATTTCTTATAACGAAATGGAAAAAAATGGTGTTATGTTGCCGGTTATTTCCATGAGCTTAAATTATAAGAAGCCAGCCCATTATGATGACGTGATTCAGGTTAAAACGCGGCTTAAAAAAACGCCTTCTGTGCGGATAGAATTTGATTATGAAATTACTAATTCTGAAGGCCATATTTTAGCCACAGCTCATACCGTTTTGGTATTTGTTGATATGAGTTCAAAACGGCCTGTTAAGTGTCCAGATTATGTCATGGAGCTACTAGAGTCTTTTAATCGAGCTCTTTAATTGCGACTTCGTAGATGGCTTCAAATTTTTCGCGAATTTGTTCACTATTTTTTAAGCGAACTGAAATAATGATTTGACAATCCAACTCCAAAGTTTGATCTTTAATTTTTAAATTATTCTCTTTAATAACACGCATAACTTTATTCATGTTTTTGTAATCAAAACGAATAAGAAATTGTTTATTAATAGTTCGCTTAACAATTTTTGAAGCCTCAAGCGCCATTTGTGCACCTGTTTTATAAGCGTTAATTAATCCGCCAACTCCTAATTTTACACCGCCAAAGTATCTTACAACTACTATTAAGACATTAGTAACATCAAAAGATTGTATTTGCCCGTAAATGGGCATGCCTGCGCTATTATTAGGTTCGCCATCATCATTAGCTCGAAAGTAAATTTTAGCTTCTTCCTTACCTGTTTGGTAGGCATAACACCAATGTCTAGCGGAGTGGTGCTGTTTTTTTAAAGCTTCAATATGATCTTTTACGTCGTCTTCGTCTTTAATGGGATACGCATATCCAAAAAACTTACTGTTTTTATCTTTAAATAAGACTTCTTCAGAAGGTTTTGTAAGTGTTTTATAAGTGTCTTTTATAATCATTCAAGGTGTGAAAACATCAATGATATAAAAAAACGCCCATTCATTAAAATTATGATGGACGTTTTTTGCTAAAGTTGTGTTTAGAATTAATTTATAATTACTTTTTTAATTATTTTATAATTGGAATTTGGTACTGATAGCTTAATAATATAAACGCCAGATTGTAATTTCTTAATCAGTATTTTATTGTTGTTTACTTTAGTTATTAAAACTAATTTACCGGAAAGTGCATAGAATTCTGCTAAATGAAATATAGTATGAGATTTAATGTTAATGACTTCGTGCGCAGGATTTGGATATAGAACAACTTGTTCGGAATTATTGACTACATCTTCTATGTTTAAACTTTCACTATTAATCTCATAAATTATATGTAAAACAGGATGATTCCCTTTGTCTACAGAATCTGCTCTTCTTCTTTCATCTGTAAAACCTAGATAATCGGGGGTGGCTTCTATTTTAACAACTATAGAATTGTCTATAGCCCATAAACTTTTAGATAGTATTGTTTGTATAGAAGATGTTAAATCTGGCGTGCGTTCTGCTTCTCCGCTGGCGTTGTTTGTCCACGGTTCTGGAGACCATAAAACCGCATTTAAATACGTTCTAGAGGTTACTCCGTAATTCGCGGTTGTTAGTTTTTCTGGTTTGGCATTGTCTTCAATAGAAATTAATAAATCTAATGGTAAGCTGTCTGTTGCGTCTGCAGTAAATTGAATGTATGCGCTTGTAATTATTGCGCCAGATGGTATTGCAACATTAGAAAACTCAATACCAATAGTTTGATCTCCTTTAACGTATGCGCCATCATATACAAACTCTAAATCTGAACTTGTTGCGTTTACGGATCCGTCTATTTGCTGTTCTACATCTTGAGAAGCATTTAAAGCAATGGTTGATGTAAAGTCGCCTACTAAAATTGTGATTGCTTTAGAATTGGTTGCGCCTTGATCATCTGTTGAAGTTGCTTTCAATGAGTTAATTCCGTCAGGAAGTGTTGTTGATATTGTATAGGGTTGAGATGTATAAAGTCCAATGGAAGTCTCGTTTACAAAGAATTCGACACTAGTAATAGTACCATCAGCATCTGACGCGTTAGCTGTAAAAGTAACATCATTTCCGTCTGCTATATAGTCGTTATGAACGTGCGAGGTTATTTCAATAATGGGAAATTCGTTTGGAGATTCCGTATATTCTAGATGTAAAATAGGTCCATTTCCTTGTTCTATAGAACTTGCTCTCCTATTTTCGTTTGTTAGTCCAAGATAATCTGGTGTAGCTTCAATTTTTATAACTACAGAATTTCCATTTGCCCAAGATGCATTTCCCACTATGGTTTGAATGGAATGTGTTAAATCTGAAGTGCGTTCTGCAGTTCCGCTTGCACCTGTGGTCCAGGGTTCAGGGGACCATAATATGGGACTTAAGTATGTTCTTGATGTTACGGAATTATTCGAGTTTGTTAAAGGTTCTGCATTCGCGGTGTCTTCTACAGAAACTAATAAATCTATAGGGTCACTATCAGTTGCGTCTGAAGTAAATTGAATGTAAGCCTTGGAGATTGTTGCGCCTTTAGGAATACTAACATTAGCGAATTCCATACCAATAGTTTGGTTTGAGCCGCCATCGAAAACAAATTCTAAATCGGAACTTGATATATCAACAGTACCATCAGTTTGCTCTTCTACGTCTTGATTTGCAGCTATATTTGCAATATGTGTCGTAATATTATTAGTTATTACTATGGTATCTCCGTTTGAAGGGTTCCAAACTTGCGTTCCTGTGGGTAAAGCACCCGGTATTTCATGGTTTGAGTTTTCTCCAACAGAAGCGGCGTTATCCACCATGATTGTTTTGATGGTTATTTCAGTTGTAGATACCGTTATCCATTTAAATTGATTAAAAGATCCAGAATTTCTAGTCCAGCTTTTATCATCATTATTAGATCTTAACGGTGCTCCCCAGCAACCTTCGCCAACATAAACTGTCCCGTTGTCGTTGTCTATTTCAAAACCCTCATCACAATTTGTGCTTCCATTACAAGGTTTAATCGGGTAAGTAGATTTAACATTGTGAGAGTCAGATTCGTAAACTAAATCCACACCGTAATCGTAAAACAATTGTGCCCAATTATTATATTCATCATTGCCTTCAGATTTTGAACCAGCATGAGGCCTCATGGGTTTATGATATTGAGCTGATTTCCAAATAGAGTTTTCAGTACTCAACTTTTCTTCTAACCAAATGGCTTGATTGCCTCCAGCAGTCATTTCGGAGTTTAATGTAAATATGGTGTAGAGGTTATTCCCAAAAGTAATATCGTAATAAATATCTGTTGAAGGTGTATTAAATAAGTGATATATACTTTCGTTTGAATCTTCATGATTACCTCTAGTTGGAACAATAGGGATCATTCTTCCATCCGCTGATGTTGTTAATTGCCAATGATTAAACCATTCAATCCATTCGCTACCACTATCTCTATTGGTCATATCGCCACCAAAAAAAACAGCTGTTGGTTTTAATTTTGAAACTAATAAATTAGCATTTTGTCTTGGCACGATGTTATTTCTAGAATCTCCTCCAGCAATGAAAGACATGGCTTCATTAGTGCTTGGCGCTGTTTTAAACCAGAAACGATTACTTGTTCCTTCAGAATCTTTTATCACAAAATAATAAGCAGTATTTGGTGTTAGCTCCGTTAATTTTACAAAGTTATTATTCATACTCTTATAGGTTC
This sequence comes from Bizionia argentinensis JUB59, assembly GCF_000224335.1. Lineage (GTDB taxonomy): Bacteria > Bacteroidota > Bacteroidia > Flavobacteriales > Flavobacteriaceae > Algorimicrobium > Algorimicrobium argentinense. The sequence continues at coordinate 25,242 of NZ_AFXZ01000061.1, forward strand.
TAACTCTTTCTACGGCTTTATTGTAAGCATAGTTATTAAAGTTAATACCGTAATCTATTGTGTCGTAATATACAATTGGGTTTATGCCCGACGTTTGATCCCATCCTATGGTAATTGTAGTTGCTGGATCGTCAGTTATTACTAACCGATAGCGATCATTATTTGCTTGTGTTTTTATTGATACTATTAATAATAGAACCAATAATGTAATTTTTTTCATGATATTTTATTTAAGGTTTCAAGGCTAAATTAGTCTAGGCTATTGTATAAAACAGTATGAAATTTTAGTGATAACTTTAATTTAAAACTGTTGCTAAATGATGGTTTTACATTAAGAATTATTTAATGTTGAGGTAATATGTTGACCAACTAGTTTAGGGTATTTTTGAAGTCTGAATACAGATTTAAAATGAGTAAAAAAAACATTATATTTTTATTAAAAATCAGTTGCTTTTTTATCTTTATTGGTAGAGCTTATCAGCATTTGTTTTGGGACGCGCCTTTTAGGTCTTTACTTTGGGATCAGAAATTATTGAGTCCAATCGTTGAAGGTGTTTTTAATATTAGTTGGAGAGATTACGTAACCGATTTAGATGGAGATAATCTTATTCAAAATGTGATAAAATTGAATGGCTTGTTTTATTTTATATGCGCTTTAATAAGTTTGTTTATTGAAGAGAGTTCTAAAAAAGTATATAAAATAATGCTGTTTATTGGAGGATTACTGTTATTGCTTCTTTCTTTGTTGCTTACTAAAAGTGAATTTTATCATATTTCCATGTTTTTTGAGCATACCATTCAGTTTGGTTCACCATTTATTCTATTGTATTTGTTTAAGGTAAAGCACGATTTAAATAAGTTAATAATACCTTTAAAAGTTATTATAGCCGTAGCTTTTATAAGTCATGGTGTCTATGCTATAGGAACTATTTACCCGCTACCAGCTAATTTTGTGACTATGTCACTAAATATTTTGCCAGTAACTGAAAACCTAGCAAAGGAACTCTTATTTACCGCTGGAATTTTAGATTTTATTGTCGCTATTTTAATATTTGTTCCAAAAACATCAAGAATTGCATTAGTTTATGCCGCCTTTTGGGGTGTAATTACAGCATTAGCAAGAGTTATTAGTGGATTAACTTATGAAGTTTCTTTCTTGACTTTACATCAGTATTTGTTTGAAACAATTTACAGAACTGCTCACGGGATAATACCATTTGCGTGTTTCATGATTTTAATTTATCTGAATAAAGAAAAGGCTTTATTGCAAGCAAAATCGTTTCTTAATTTAAAAAACAGTAATAATATAAATACTAATTACAGCTAAACTGATACCTATCCAATTTTTTGTAGAAAGCTTTTCCTTAAATATAAAGAAACCTAAAAGCGAGGTTAATAGAATTATGGTCACATTATTTATCGTAAATATGGTAGAGCTTTCTAAAGTTTCATGATTTAAAGCTTTTAAAATATAATACATAGAAGCATAGTTGGCAATACCCAAAAAGAAGCCGCCCAATAAACTTTTAGGATTAAAAATGAATTTACCCTTTATTTTTTGATAGATGAGCATGCTCATTCCAATCATAGCTGAAAAGCAAAAAATAGTTGCCGAAAAAACAGGAATACCATTGTCTGGTAAATAGGTTGTTTCTATATATTTAATAGACGTATCAATAACTCCTGTTCCCAAAAAAATAATAATAGGATAAATAAAATACTGCTTATTTTTAATACGTGTCCCCGATTTCATAGTTGAAAGATAAACGGCAAACAAAGCAGTAATAATGCCAATAATTTTAAATAAACCAGCACTTTCATTATAAACATAAATGCCAAAAACGACTGGAATAATAACACTCATTTTGGTAGCTACACTGGCAACGGATAAACCCACGCGCTGCGAAGTAATGGCCATAACATTAAAAACAATAATAAATAGGAAGCCTAGAATAATAGCGCCATAAAACCATTTAGTAGCAATAATAGCCTGGATGTTAATGGTTTCTTCATAAGTAACAATACCAATGGTGAAAGCTGTTATATAATTAACAACAATAGCTTGCAGGGTGTTTACCTGGTGCTTGTCGAATAATTTAAAGAGCACAAAAATTATCGTAGACGCTAATATGCTTAATAGTAAATAAATCAAAAGAGTTCTTTTTTAACGTTAAATAGATTGACAATATCGTCTTTTTCCGGATTAATATGCCAAGTGTGAATCCCCAATTGAGATGCAGCTATTATGTTTTCTTCAGTATCATCAATAAATAAGCAAGCTTTTGGATCTAAATTGTTTTCGTCTAAAACAAACTGGTAAATGGAATGATTGGGTTTTCGTAATTGAATTTCATGCGATAAGTAGAATGCATTAAATTGAGCTTTAAATTCTTCATAAAATGGTACTTCTTCTTGTACCCATTTAATATGAGCGGCATTGGTATTGCTTAATAAAATGAGTTGATATTTTTTTTCTGAAGCCAATTGTTTTAAAAACTCTAAACGATGTATTGGGAAGTCCCTTAAAAGAAAGTTCCAAGAATCTAAAATTTCGTTTTCACTTAAATCGGGTAATTGCTTTTTGTAAAAAGCTATAAATTCTTTTGAAGAGACATGGCCTTGCTCATATGCTTGATTGCAAGAGATTATTTCTGGAGAGAGTTCTGATGTTTTAAATAAATTTAAGGCGTTTTGCATGGCGCCAATTTTATCTAAATTGATGAATACATCGCCAAAATCGAAAATAAGTGTTTTTATCATAATGGTGTTATGTTCGTCTATACCCTAATGTGCGGATTTATTTCTATAAATATGAAGCATATCATCCATAATTGCCGTTTCTGAATTTAATTCACCAGAAAAAGAAGGTGCTTTTGTGCCCTCTAAAAAAGTTGATTTCCCAGTAAAAACGCGTGCTTCATCCCAAATATCTTCATTAATAAACGTTTGTAAGGTTTGCAAACCGCCTTCAATTATAACAGATTGAATGTTTTTTCTATGTAAAAAACCGCCGATTTGATGAGCGAGTGGTTTATTGAAGTTTATCTCATTTTTAGTTAAGTGAATCGTTTCTGCTTCTCCGTTAAAAATATGTAACGCGTTTGATAATTTCTGCTGTCTATCTAAAACAATGCGAATTGGATTTCTACCAGTCCAATCTCGAACCGTTAAACTCGGATTATCTGTTGTAACCGTATTGGTGCCTACTAAAATAGCGTGTTCTTCAGTACGCCACTTATGAACTAGTTGGCGTGAAAATTCATTAGTAATCCAAACCGGTTTTTGTGCATCGCGAGTTTTTGGTGCTATAAAACCATCTGCCGTTTCAGCCCATTTTAATATAATATAAGGGCGTTTTTTATTATGAAATGTAAAAAAACGCTTATGATGTTCTTGACATTCATCTTCTAAAACGCCAACCGTAACCTTGCAACCAGCTTCTATGAGATTCTTAATGCCATTTCCCGCTACTTTACTATGTGTGTCCACGGTTCCGATTACTACTTGAGGAATGCCATGTTCTATAATTAAATTGCTACAAGGCGGTGTTTTTCCAAAGTGACTACATGGTTCCAAGGTAACATATAAAGTCGCTTCTTTTAAAAGTGCTTTATCTGCAACCGATTGAATAGCATTTACTTCGGCATGTGAACCGCCAAACGGACTCGTAAAGCCTTCGCCAATTATAAGGTTGTTGTAAACAATTACCGAGCCTACCATAGGGTTTGGCGCCGTAGTTCCTAATCCATTATTGGCTATTTCAATGCAGCGATTTATATATTTTTCATGTATCTTCATCCCAGAATTTCAGGATATAAAAATAAGACAATTAAGTGAGTCCAAATAATATTGTTATTAGAGAAATTACCAAAGCCGATAACGCGCAAATAGCAGCTGTTGTTCGCGCTGTTTTTGAGGAATTGGAAGCACCCAAAGTGGGAACAGCTTATGAAGACGCTTCATTAGACGTGATGACGGAAACTTATAATCATCCTAAAATGGCTTATTTTGTTTTACTTGCCGATGACAAGGTTATAGGTGGTTGTGGTATAGGGCGGTTGGAAGGTGCAGATGATTCGGTTTGTGAATTGCAAAAAATGTATTTCTTACCTGAAGCTAGAGGTAGAGGACTGGGTGTTAAAATGATAGAAAAATGCTTAAATAAAGCCAGAGAATTTGGTTTTAAGTCTTGTTATTTGGAAACTTTGCCCTTTATGGTTGGTGCACAAAAATTATATACCAAAGTCGGTTTTGAGCATTTGCAAAAATCCATGGGAAGCACGGGGCATTATTCCTGCAATGTTTGGATGTTAAAACAGTTATAATTCGAATAAATCGACAAACAATTACACTTTGATTTTAAAAGATATACAAAATATATTTCATCAAGAATTGGACGCCTTGTATGGCGCGGATGAGGTACGCAGTTTTTTTAATATGCTGATTGATTTTTATTTGGATTTAAATAGAATTACATTGGTTTTAGATCCGAAATATGTCATCACCAAACAAGATGAACAGCCTTTGTTTGAAGCGTTAAGCCGTTTGAAATTAGAGGAACCTATTCAATATATAATTGGTGAAACGGAGTTTTACGGATTACCATTTAAAGTAAATAAGCACACGTTAATTCCAAGGCCAGAAACGGAGGGATTAGTGGAATGGATTTTAGAAACGCTTTCTGATAAAAAAGATCAGCCCTTAAAAATATTAGACATCGGTACAGGAACTGGTTGCATTGCTATTAGTTTAGCTAAAAACTTGCCAAATGCCCAAGTTTATGCGCTGGATATAAGTCCAGATGCTATAAAAGTAGCGAAGGGAAATGCGGAATTAAATGCCGTTTCCATAACAGGTATTGTGGATAGTATTTTAAATGTAACACACGAACTGCTTACTTCTGGGAATGATTTCTTTGATGTTATAGTATCAAATCCGCCTTATGTCCGCGATCTTGAAAAAGTAGAAATTAAAAATAATGTTTTAAATCATGAGCCACATTTAGCCTTGTTTGTAAAAGACGAAAATCCACTACAATTTTATAAAGCTATTTCCGATTTCTCAATTAAGAAATTGAAGGAAAATGGGCTGTTGTTTTTTGAAATTAATCAATATCTTGGCGCCGAAACGGAAGCTTTATTGCAAACCTATCCGTTTAGAAATATTATTCTTAAAAATGATATGTTTAAGAATCCGCGCATGTTAAAAGGAATGAAATAAATTTATGACGATACACGAACAAATAGAAGCTTTACGAGACGAATTAAGTCAGCATAATCAAATGTATTACGTACAAGATAATCCGACTATTAGTGATTATGAATTTGATGTAAAACTTAAGCAACTTCAAGAGCTCGAAGCAAAACATCCGGAGTTTTTTGATGCTAGTTCGCCAACGCATCGTGTAGGTGGTGAAATAACCAAGAATTTTGAAACGGTAGTTCATGAGCACCGTATGTACTCATTAGATAACTCTTACTCCAAAGAGGATTTATTGGATTGGGAAACGCGCATTAAAAAAATGGTCGATGGCGATATTAGCTATACCTGTGAATTAAAATATGATGGCGCCTCTATTAGTCTGACTTACGAAAAAGGCAAATTAGTAAAAGCGATTACGCGTGGCGACGGTTTGCAGGGCGATAATGTTACGGCGAATATTAAAACTATCAAATCCGTACCCTTAAAGTTAAAAGGGGAATACCCTGAGAAATTCGATATTCGTGGTGAAATCGTTTTACCTTTTGAAGGTTTTATTAAAATGAATGAGGAGCGGATTGAAATAGGGGAAGAGCCATATAGAAATCCACGAAATACAGCATCTGGAAGTTTAAAATTACAGGATAGTGCCGAAGTAGCAAAACGCCCTTTGGAATGCTTATTATATAATATTACCGGAAGTAATCTTAATATCGACACCCAATTTGAAAGCCTTGAAAAGGCTCGTACTTGGGGGTTTAAAGTGCCACCTATTGCGAAGAAAGTAAATTCTATAGATGCTGTTTTAGCTTTTATTGAGCATTGGGATTTGCATCGTCATGAATTACCCTATGAAACGGATGGCGTTGTAATTAAGGTTAACGATTTGCAGCAACAAGAAGAGTTAGGTTATACAGCTAAAGCGCCACGTTGGGCTATGGCTTATAAGTTTAAAGCGGAGCAAGTTTCCACACGACTGAATGAAATTACATATCAAGTAGGCAGAACTGGTGCTATTACGCCGGTTGCTAATTTAGATCCAGTGGAATTGGCGGGAACTACAGTAAAACGTGCGTCCTTGCATAACGCTGACCAAATTGAACGATTAGATATTCGGGAAGGCGATATTGTTTTTGTTGAAAAAGGAGGGGAAATTATCCCTAAAATTATCGCAGTCGATTTAAATGAACGACCAGTAAACTCCCAGCCTACACAATATATTACGCATTGCCCGGAATGTCAGACGGAATTAGTCAGGCAAGAAGGCGAGGTGCAGCATTATTGTCCTAATTATAATGGTTGTAACCCGCAAATTATTGGGAGGATTCAGCATTTTATTAGTCGTAAGGCAATGGATATTGATGGTTTGGGTGGAGAAACTGTTGCCCTATTAGTAAATGCAGGATTGATTTCTAATTATTCTGATTTGTATGAATTAACTATTGATGATGTATTGCCACTAGAACGCATGGCACAGAAAAGTGCTGAAAATTTAATAAATGGTATTGAAGCTAGCAAAATCGTTCCTTTTGAACGTGTTTTATTTGGTTTAGGTATTCGATATGTTGGTGAAACGGTCGCCAAGAAATTAGTTAAGCACTATAAAAATATTGATGCGGTAATGAATGCTTCAATTATAGAGTTAGTTACGGTAGATGAAATAGGTGTAAGAATAGCTGAAAGTGTAACTGATTTTTTCAATGTGGAAGCGAACACAGAAATGATTAACCGATTACGATTATTTGGTGTTCAAATGGAAATATCTGCGGAAAAGTTAGCAAATCAAACTAATACGTTAGAAAGAAAAGCATTTGTCGTTTCTGGAGTCTTTCATACGGTGTCTAGAAATGAATTAAAAAAACTTATAGAAGATAACGGAGGAAAAGTAGTGTCATCTATTTCTTCTAAAACAAATTACGTTATTGCCGGAGATAATATGGGGCCTAGTAAAAAAGAAAAGGCAGATAAACTGGAAATACCGATAATTTCCGAACAAGATTTCTTGAGTATGTTGCAATGATAGTCTGGGAACCCTGTAGCTTTTAATCGATTAAGTACTTGTTTTTACTTTTAACTGCTAAATTTATATATATTAGCGTCCCCAACCACTGATTAACCTATAATGAAATTAACAAATATTATCATTTTTCTCATTATCGTTTTATGCGTAGCATTCGCGGTATTTCAGTTTAATGGACTCGAATTCTTATCTATTTCAAGTAAATCTTTAATAGTTCCATTATTTACCCTTCTATATTTTATAAACGTACGCGATAAACCAACTTTTTTCACACTTTTTTTACTCACCTTTTCCATTACAGAGTTATCGGTGTTTGCTGAATATGCAACCGACAATTATGGACAAATAAAGTTCGATTTGGTTTATATTTTAGGAAATATACTTTATATAATAGCTTACTGTTTTTTAATCGCAGAGGTTTTTAAAACTATAAATGTAAGGAAGGTCTTAAAGAAATATTTGTTACAAATTATTGTTTTGATGGCTTTAAATATTTACATCGCATACATGTTAATAGCGATTGTAAATCCAAAGTTTATGGCGAAATCGCACTATTTAATTAGTATCGAGCTCCTGTATAATGTTGTCATGTTATTACTGCTCATGGTGTCCTTAATTAGCTATTTTTATAATGACAACAAGAAAACTTTACTCGTTTTTTTGGGTTCAATCTGCATTGTTTTTTCTGAAGTAATCCAAATTGCATATTTCTACATCACGGATCATGACATGCTTAACATTTTGCAAACTTTACTTTTTGTAGTTGCTTTTGCTTTCTTCTACTTTCATTCTACTGTCAAAAACAGGAAGGTTCAACTCTTTATGTTGCATTAAACGTTCTAAATAAATAGTACCATTTTATTGGTTTTAGCGCTTGCAGCTTACTTTAATAAGAAATTACATGGCAGTTAACAGAAAGCCTAAAAAACGTATGTCTTCCTATAAATGTTAAAGATATTAAGCGTGTGGCTTAAACGGTAATAGAAACACCTTCGCTAGTTATATTTTTGTTTTTATCAAAATAGAAATCAATTTTCCCTAAATTTAGACCGAAGCAACCTACTTGGTTGACAAGCATATTATTGCCTAAACTATTTTTAACAACAGTTGGTTTTGGCAAAAATGTATGAGTATGACCACCAATAATTAAATCAATATCTTTTGTTTTAGCAGCTAACACCAAATCACTAATATGGTCTGGACTGTTTTTATAATAGTAGCCAATATGTGATAAGCAGATAATTAAATCACACTTTTCATCTTCTTTTAAAATACGAGTCATTTCCTGACTCATTTCAACAGGATCCAAATATTCAGTTTCTTTATACATTTTTTTATCAACCAAGCCTTCTAACTTAATACCCATTCCAAAAACTCCTATTTTAATACCGTTTTTATTGAAAATTTTGTAGGGTTTAACCAAGCCATCCATAACGGTGTTGGAAAAATCGTAATTAGCGGAGATAAAATCGAATTCAGCATGTGGCATTTGTGCAAATAAACCTTCTAAGCCATTATCAAAATCATGGTTTCCTATTGTGGCTGCATCGTATTTTAATTTACTCATTAGTTTAAACTCCAATTCACCACCATAATAATTAAAGTATGGCGTTCCTTGAAAAATATCGCCAGCGTCTAACAGCAAAGTATGTGGGTTTTCTTTTCGAATTGAATCAATTAATGATGCGCGTCTAGCAACACCACCTTGATTAGGGTTTCGACCATCGTCAGGTCCAAAAGGATCTATATGACTGTGAACATCGTTAGTATGTAGAATGGTTATTTTTTTATATTTTTCGCCAGAAGCAAAAGATGTTAAACCAAATCCACCTACCGTTACTAATGCTGCAGAAGCTGATGTTTGCTGAATAAATTCGCGACGTTTCATAATACTAGTTTTTTAATTTAATAAAGCGATTATCAATTACCGGTTTAATAGTGTCGGTTTGTTTAAAATAATCAATCAGTGCGTTTCTAATTTTATAATCTAAAATGTGTAAAGATTCTTCTGGTTGAAAAAACGTCATATGGTCGCCGCCACTATATAGATAATCATTTGTAGCAACGTAGTAGGTTCGTGTCGTATCAATAGCTTCACCTGAAATATCTGCTTCTTTCACATTATAATCCACATCTAAAACTAGGTGTAGTTTGGCAATTGGATGCGCGCGTTTAGCTTTGGATAAATAGTTGGTCATGTCATTAATTTGGCTGCCTTTGATACCAACCACGACAATGCTATTTTCAAACGGCATAATTTCAAAACCTGTTCTGGAAGTTACAGGTCCCTTGGATATAATAGCGCGAATTCCACCATGGTTTAATAAAACCATATCAATATTTTTTCCAGTTCGTTTAAAGAAAACGGGGTTGGACTGTTCGTAAACGGCGTCGGCAAATAAATTGCCAATAGCCGTATTAAATTCGCCATCACTTTTAGAGTAGGTGGCAACCGCATAGCTTAACACACTATCTAAATCCTTGTTAACATGTTCGCGGTAAGGTTTAATAAATGCTTCAATTTCTGCATCAGCTTGTAAGGTGTCGTTTATATTAATTTGTTCACCTTGAATACGTTTTAATTGCCAAGTATCTTGTTTGCAATTAAAAAACGTAAGGGCAATAATTGTTATGAATAAGTGCTGCAGTTTCATATGTATAAACAGATAAAATTAGTACGCGTTTGTGTGTTCTTTTAGTATATTTGTGCAAAGCATAAAGATATAATGATTTTAAAGGGTTTTAAAGAAAAATCTATTAAAAAGCACTTACGGTCGTTACTGAATAAATCAGAAAGAGCCTCTAAAACACAAGTCGTTGATAGTGTTGGTGTTATTGTAAATGCCGATGAGGTATCGGATTTAGAGATGTTCAATACATTAGTTTCCAAACTAAATATTACACCTAATAAATTTAAAGTTATAGCATTTACGGAAACTGAAAATTTAGAATTAGTATCGTGGCATACCTGTTTTAACCCTGAAGATATAGGTTGGAGAGGTGCGATACGAAATAGCGAGCTAGAAACGTTCTTACAGACGAATTTCGATTTGCTTATTAGCTTCTACACTACAGACACCTTGCGTTTAAAGATACTTACGGCTAAATCTGAAGCCCGTTTTAAAGCGAGTATTTTTCAAGGTGACCCACGTTTAAATGATTTGATTATTCATACGCCTTTAAATGATTTTAATGCTTTTGAAACTGAATTATTAAAATATTTACAAGTTTTTAAGATACTTAAACATGAAGCATAAATTAACGGGCGCAGGAATAGCTATAGTTACACCTTTTAAAACGGATTTATCTGTAGATCATGATGCTTTAGCGCGTATTGTTGATTTCAATATTGAAAACGGCATGGACTATATCGTCATTGCTGGAACAACTGGTGAGAGTGTAACAATAACTTCACATGAAAAGCAGGCTATTATTAATACAATAGTAGCCTCAAATAAAAAGCGTGTACCGTTAGTTCTGGGTATTGGCGGAAATAATACGGCAGCAGTTATAGCGGAAATTAATACGAGCGATTTATCAAATATCGATGCTATTTTATCTGTTTCACCTTATTATAGTAGACCAACGCAGTCTGGAATAATAGCGCATTTTCAAGCGATTTCTAAAGCTTGCCCAATTCCAATAGTATTGTATAATGTACCTGGAAGAACAGGTTCTAATATGCTGCCTGAAACCATAATAACATTAGCCAATACCTGCCAAAATATTGTAGCAGTTAAAGAGGCTGCTGGAAACATTGGGCAATATTTACGGCTATTAAGAGATAAACCAGCTGATTTTATGATTATTTCAGGAGATGATGATTTAGCTCTGCCTGTTGTTTTAGCTGGAGGTTCTGGCGTTATATCTGTTATTGGGCAAGCCTTTCCAAAAGATTTTTCAAAAATGATTCAATTAGGGTTGAAAGGGGAAAATAAAGAAGGCTTTAAGCTTCACAATAAGCTAATGGATATTACCGGTTTAATTTTTTCGGAGAACAATCCGTCCGGAATTAAGGCTGTTTTAAGCCTCATGGATTTATGTCAGCCAACTGTTAGATTGCCATTAGTAGAAGCAACTGATGTACTTAAACAAAATATCACAGAATATATTAATAATTATGCATAAGCGTTAAATAATACTTAATACTAATAGGTAGTTTGTTTTACCTTGTATTTTAGCGAAATAAATATTTTTAAAATCCATTTTATTAACCTAATTTTGCACACTGTTTTAAAACTATGAAGAAATTCCTTTACATAATTCTAACTTGCACACTTTTAAGTTCTTGTAGCGAATATCAAAAAGCATTAAAGTCAGTAGATACTGCAACCAAATATAATGTTGGTGAAAAACTTTATAATGCCGGTAAATACGCTAAAGCAAATAAGTTGTTTGAGCAAATATTACCAGCATATAGAGGTAAACCACAGGCGGAAAAGGTATCTTACTTAAATGCTAAAAGTTACTATGAAGAAAAAGACTGGTATCTAGCAAGCCATAAGTTTGAACGATTTATGGACGCTTATCCAAACAGTGAAAAATTGGAAGAAGCAGCCTTTTTAAGCGCAAAAAGTGCTTATATGTTATCGCCAGTTTTTTCTAAAGAACAACATGAAACCAAACATGCCATAGAAAAACTTCAATTGTTTATAAACTTATTTCCAGAATCAGAATTTCTTCAAGAAGCCAATGGTTTAGTAAAGGAGTTAGATTTAAAACTAGAAACAAAAGCTTTTAGTATAGCGAAGCAATTTAATACTATTGCTGGTTTTACACGAGATTTTCATGCGCCAATGAAAGCCATGGATAATTTTATTATCGATTTCCCAGGAACTGTTTATAGAGAAGAAGCTCTGTATATTAAATTTGATTCTGCTTTTCAATTAGCTGTGAATAGTGTATATCATAAAAAAGAGGAGCGTTTAAAAGACGCCAAATTATATTATAATAACTTTAAAAAATCGTCTTCTAATCCTATTTTTATAGAAAAAGCGGATAAAATGAATGAAGTTATTGATGAAGAATTAGAAAACTACAGTACAAAAAGTTAATATACTTACATATTATGGATTTAAAGAAGATTAATGCGCCAGTAAACACGACAACTTACGATAAAAATAAGATTGAAGCGCCTACAGGAAATATTTACGAAGCGATCTCAATTATATCGAGACGTGCAGAACAAATAAATTCTGAAATTAAAAAGGAACTAATCGAGAAATTAGACGAGTTTGCAACGCATAACGATAGTCTTGAAGAGATTTTCGAAAATAAAGAGCAAATTGAAGTTTCTAAATTTTACGAAAAATTACCAAAGCCACATGCTTTAGCAGTTCAAGAGTGGTTAGATGGTAAAATTTATTATAGAAATACAGAAGAGGATATTCAGGAATAACAACGATATGTCAATATTAAGCGGTAAAAAAATATTACTAGGCATAAGTGCTGGTATTGCTGCTTATAAAACGGCATCATTAGTTAGAGCATTTATAAAAGCAGGTGCAGACGTAAAAGTTGTAATGACACCTGCTTCTAAAGAATTTATTACCCCATTAACACTTTCCACACTCTCCAAACATCCAGTTCATTCAACGTTTACCAATCCCGATGACGATAATGAAACCTGGAATAATCACGTAGAATTAGGCCTTTGGGCCGACTTATTTATTATTGCACCAGCTACTGCCAATACGCTTTCTAAAATGGCGAATGGCACTTCCGATAATTTATTAATGGCCACCTATTTATCAGCTAAATGCCCTGTTTATTTTGCGCCTGCTATGGATTTGGATATGTATAAACATCCATCTACTTTAGAGTCTTTCAAAGTTTTACAAAGCTTTGGGAATATCATTATTCCAGCTACCAGTGGCGAGTTGGCTAGTGGTTTAATAGGCGAAGGACGTATGGCGGAACCTGAAGATATTCTCTCTTTTATAGAAAATGATATTTTAGAGAAGTCACCTTTACGTGGAAAAAAAGTACTCATTACAGCTGGTCCAACTTATGAAGCTCTAGATCCAGTTCGCTTTATTGGGAATCATTCCAGTGGAAAAATGGGCTTTGAAATAGCCAAAGCTGCGGCCAATTTAGGCGCAGAAGTTATATTGATTTCAGGTCCAACTCACGAAAAAATAACGCATAGTTATGTTCAAGTTATTCCGGTAACATCAGCAGAGGAGATGTATAATGCCGCACATAGGTATTTTAAAGACATGGATGTTGCTATTTTAGCTGCTGCAGTTTCCGACTATAAACCAAAATTTGCGTCCACTGAAAAAATAAAAAAGAAAGAGAAAACGTTATCTTTAGAGTTGGAGAAAACCAAAGATATTTTAGCATCATTAGGCGCCATAAAAGAGAATCAGTTTTTGGTTGGTTTTGCTTTGGAAACTAATAATGAAATTGAAAACGCAAAAGGTAAACTTAAGGCAAAGAATTTAAATCTAATTGTGTTAAATTCGTTAAAGGATAAAGGTGCCGGTTTTAAATCTAATACCAATAAAGTTACATTGATTGATAATCAAGGTACACTTACGACTTACGATTTAAAGTCTAAAGAAGATGTTGCAGTAGATATTTTGAATGTTATAATAAAACAATTACATGCATAGAGTTTTTCTGTTATTTTTAATTTTCATTTCTTTCACTAGTTATAGTCAAGAGTTGAATTGCAATGTTGTGGTAAATGCGCAATTTACGGGTAATGAAAACTTACCGATTTTTAAAACGCTTGAAAAACAATTGCAAGAGTTTGTAAATAATAAAACCTGGACCAATAAAGAATATAACTCGCAAGAACGCATAACTTGCGGAATGTTTATAAATATCACCGAATATTCTGGCGATGTTTTTAAGGCAACAATTCAAGTGCAATCTTCACGCCCCGTTTATGGTTCTTCATACTTAACACCTATATATAATGTTAATGATAAAGACTTCACCTTTCGTTATGTGGAGTTTGAAAACTTACTCTATAATGAGAATCAGTTTGAATCTAATTTAGTATCGGTTATAGCGTTTCACGTTTATATGATTTTAGGTTTAGATGCCGATAGCTTTGCTTTGGAAGGTGGTGATGCGTATTTAAAGCAGGCACAAAATATTGTTAGTTATTCACAACAGGAAAATGCAAAAGGTTGGAGGTTAGAAGATGGCTTACAAACGCGTTTTGCTTTAATTGATAATTTACTATCTCAAACCTTCAAGGAATATAGAAAAGTAATGTACGATTACCATATTTTAGGATTGGATACTATGAGTACAAATCAAAAAGGAGCTAAAGCTACTATTGCAACTGCACTTGAGCAATTTGAAATTATAAATAGAAGGCGTCCAAACACTTTTTTATTACGGTCGTTTTTTGATGCTAAAGGCGATGAAATTGAAGAGATATTCTCGAGTGGTCCCAACGTAGAAATAACAAATTTAATTTCTGCACTAAACCGTGTTGCGCCAATGTATTCCAGTAAATGGCGAAATATTAAGTTTTAAGGGAAATTTCTTAGAATTTAATTGTTATAAAATTACGATAACCTTTTAATCTAAAAAGCCTTGTTAACAGCTTTAACTATAAAAAATTACGCATTAATAGATCACCTGCAAGTTAATTTTAATCAGGGATTAACTATTATAACAGGTGAAACTGGTGCTGGAAAATCTATTCTTTTAGGTGGTTTATCTTTAATCTTGGGTAAACGAGCCGATTTAAGTGCTTTAAAAAACACCGAAGTCAAATGTGTTATTGAGGCTGTTTTTGATGTATCCAATTACAAACTTGAAAGCTTATTCAAGAAATTTGATTTCGATTATGAAGCGTTAACTATTATTAGACGCGAGATTTTACCTTCAGGGAAATCGCGGGCATTTGTAAATGATTCGCCAGTAAATTTAAACGGATTACAAGCATTAGGTGCGCAATTAATCGATATTCATTCCCAGCATGAAACTATGCAGTTAATGGATGATGCGTATCAATTTCAGGTTATAGATGCTTTGGCAAATAACCAGAAAGATTTACAAAACTATAAAGCAGCTTTGAAAACGTATAAAATCCTTCAAAAAGAGTATGATGAACTTTTAAAGTTTCAAGCAGAAGCTATTAAGGAACATGATTATAATTCGTACTTATTAAAAGAGTTGGAAGAGGCCAAATTAATTGATGGCGAATTGCAAGAGCTGGAAGAAACCTACGAAACTCTTAATAATGTTGAAGATATTAAGGAGGAATTATCAGCGGTTAACCAGTTGTTAAGTGAAGAACAAATTGGCGTAATGTCTGCTTTGTTGGTCGCTAAAAATGGCTTGCAAAAAATATCGAAATTTTCAGGAAAATATGAAGATGTTTTTAATCGGGTCGCCAGTAGTTCTATAGAAATTAATGATATTTTCACGGAAATAGAATCGCTTCAAGAAGATCTTGATTTAGACCCTGAAAAACTGACACTAGTTAGCAATAAGTTGGAATTGATAAACACCTTGCTCAAAAAGCATTTGGCTGGTGATGTGGCAGAGCTTATTTCTATTAAAAATGAATTGTCAGAGAAAGTAGCTGTCACTGAAAGGTTAGATGATACGATTTCCGATAAATTACAAGAAGTAGAAGTGTCTCAAAAAGCTATTGATGCTTTAGCACATACTATTCATACCAAACGAATGAAATCCATTCCAGGATTAACGAAGGAACTAGAAGCACTTTTACAGCAGTTAGGTATGCCTAATGCTAGATTTAATATTACGCTTAATCCTTCTGTAGCGTTTAGGAATAATGGAAAAGATGATTTGTCTTTTCTGTTTTCTGCCAATAAAGGCGGTGCGTTTAATGAACTTAAAAAAGCAGCATCGGGAGGGGAATTATCACGAATTATGCTCGCTATAAAATCTATTTTATCCAATTACGTGCAATTGCCATCCATTATGTTTGATGAAATTGATTCGGGCGTTTCTGGAGAGATTTCGAACAAAATGGGTGAAATTATGCGTGATATGAGTAAAAGTATGCAAGTTTTTACCATAACGCATATTCCCCAAATAGCCGCAAAAGGAAACACACATTATAAAGTTTATAAAGAAGATGTTGGCGAGGTAACCCAAACTAATTTAAGGTTACTAAATCACGATGAACGAATTGTAGAAATTGCTCAAATGCTTGGTGGTATAGAAATTTCTACTTCCGCTATGGCGCATGCTAAACAATTGTTGAATTAATACTATCTTTGAAAATTATTAAAAACAAAATCAACACTAAAAATATGTCACATAATTTATTAAAAGGAAAAAGAGGAATCATATTTGGAGCTTTAGATGAAAACTCAATAGCTTGGAAAACAGCAGAGCGCGTTCACGAAGAAGGCGGTACATTTGTTTTAACTAATGCGCCAGTTGCCATGCGAATGGGTCAGATAAAAGATTTAGCCGAAAAAACGGGTTCTCAAATTATTCCTGCCGATGCAACTTCGGTTGAGGATTTAGAAAACCTTATAGAACAATCTATGGAGATTTTAGGTGGTAAGATTGATTTTGTATTGCATTCAATTGGTATGTCAGTCAACTTAAGAAAAGGGAATCATTATACGAGTCAAAATTATGATTGGACTCAAAAAGGTACCGATGTTTCTGCTATGTCATTTCATAAAGTGATGCAAACCTTGTATCAAAAAGATGCTATGAATGAGTGGGGAAGTATTGTAGCACTTACTTATATGGCTTCTCAACGTGTGTTCCCAGATTATAACGATATGGCAGATAATAAAGCGATGTTAGAAAGTATTGCTCGTAGCTTCGGGTATTTCTTCGGTCGTGATAAAAAAGTACGTGTTAACACTATTTCACAATCTCCAACGCCAACAACTGCAGGAAGTGGCGTAAAGGGATTTGATGGTTTTATTTCGTATGCTGATAAAATGTCGCCTTTAGGAAATGCAACTGCTTTAGATTGTGCTAATTATACGATAACAATGTTTAGCGATTTAACACGTAAAGTAACACTTCAAAACTTGTTTCACGATGGTGGATTTAGTAATATGGGTGTTAGTGATGATGTTATGGAAACGTTTACAAGAGATAAATAATTACAACATAATTTTAAATTTTTTTAGTGCTAATAACCAGTAAAATTTTTAAAATAAAACGATTAAAAGCTACTCAATTGAGTGGCTTTTTTTGTGGGTTTAATTACATTTGCTTTATGGAATTACAGTTTTCATTTATTATACCTGTTTTTAATCGGCCAAACGAGATAGACGAGCTGCTACATAGTTTTTGTAGTCTTATTACCGAGGAAAGCTATGAGATTGTTATTGTTGAAGATGGGTCTACTATCCCGTCTAATAAAATAATAGAAGGTTATAGTGAAAGATTAAATATAACCTATCTAGTAAAGACAAATACAGGTCCAGGTGATTCTAGAAACTACGGAATGCGTCATGCTCAAGGCAATTACTTTATTATATTGGATTCGGACTGTATTTTGCCGCCAGAATATTTAAAGGCTGTAGGCGTTTATTTGTCTAAAAAATATATCCATTGCTTTGGTGGGCCGGATGCAGCTCATGAATCGTTTAATAGTTTGCAAAAAGCTATAAACTTTTCGATGACTTCTTTTATAACCACAGGTGGCATTAGAGGTAATAAAACACAAATTGATAAGTTTCAACCGAGAAGTTTCAATATGGGTCTTTCTAAAGAGGCTTTCTTAAAAACAGGTGGTTTTGGAAATATTCATCCAGGTGAAGATCCTGATTTAACTATTCGACTTTGGAATTTAGGCTATGAAACAGCATTAATTTCAGAAGCATTTGTGTATCATAAACGCCGTATATCCTGGGCTAAATTTTATAAACAAGTTTCAAAGTTTGGTAGTGTTCGTCCAATATTAAATATGTGGCATCCAGAAACAAAAAAAATAACCTATTGGTTTCCTTCTGTGTTTATTTTCGGATGGGTCTTGGCACTTATTTTAACCGGTTTTGATTATTATCAATTACTTGCAGCATACATTTTATATTTTGTACTATTATTTTTTGTAGCATTAATTTCCACGCGTAATGTAATTATTGCTTTTCAATCAATTTTTGCAACAATCATTCAATTTACGGGTTATGGCTTCGGTTTTATAAAATCTATCATTATATTAAAATTCAGTAATAAAAAACCAGAGGAACGTTTTCCTGACTTATTTTTCAAAAACAAATGATATTTAAAGCCTTAAAATCCAAAATCCTGAAAGGAATTAAAAACAAAAGAATCAATGTTTTCTTTTTGTTTTTAGTGATGTCTTTTAGCGTGCTTATTTTAATGAAGCTCTCCAATACATACACGAATACCATTACGTTTCAAATTAATAAGGTCAATGTACCTGAAACTGCGGTTATTTTTGATGACGCTGATAAAACGCTACGAATAAGCTTAAAATCTCACGGTTTTAATCTGCTCAAGTATTATTTCAAAACGCCTAAAATAGATATCGATTTCAGTCAGAATATGGCTAAAACAGACAAGCATTATGTTTGGAATAATAAATCAGCTTTTCTGGATATTCAGTCTCAATTAAAGGAAACTGTAGATGTTGTCCGCATTTCACCTGACACCTTATTATTTAAATATGATGTGAATGCCATAAAAAAAGTGCCAGTAAAAATTAATACAAAGATTAATTATGCTATTGGATATGACATTTTAGATAAATTTAAAATAGTACCGGACTCTATTAAAATTATAGGGCCAGAGATATTGGTTTCGGCAGTGAATTATATTGAAACGGATACGCTAAAACTGCAAGGTGTAAAAAAAGATATTAAAACTACTATTGCATTAAAATTGCCAGAAAACATTAAACAATTAAGTTTTTCAGCAAGTAAAGTAGAAGTGGAAGCGAAAGTAACAAAGTTTACCGAAGGGAAATTAAAAATTCCTGTAACGGTTATAAATATTCCTGAAAATATTAATTTGAAATATTATCCCAAAAAAATTAGCGTATATTATTATACAAGTCTAGAGAACTATAAAACTATTTCGGCATCAGATTTTCAAATTGTATGTGATTTTGCTGAAGTATCTCAAAACCAATCGTTTTTAATTCCCAGAATTACCAAGCAGCCAGATGTTTTACGTCGTGTTAAAATTAATCATGATCAAATTGAATACATTATAACAGAATGAAAATAGTAGGTTTAACAGGAGGAATTGGTAGTGGTAAAACTACCGTTGCAAAATTATTTGCGGAAATTGGCATACCCACTTATATTGCGGATGACGAAGCAAAAGCACTAATGAATCGTTCAAAAACTATAAAACGTGAATTAATCGGGTTATTTGGTAGTGAAGCGTACTACAATGAAACGATAAATAGAACTTTTATTGCACAAGCTATTTTTAGTGATAAAGACTTATTAAATAAGATGAACGCTATTGTACATCCTAAAGTAGCAAATCATTTTAAACAATGGGTAACAGAACAGGAAACTGTTTATGTATTAAAAGAAACTGCAATTTTATTTGAACATGGTGGTGAAAAGGATTGTCATTTTACGATATTAGTTACAGCTCCAGAAAATATAAGAATTGAGCGCGTAATAAAACGTGATAGCAAAACTAAAGAACAAGTACTTGCTATTATTAAAAATCAGTTACCAGAAGCTGATAAAATTAAAAAAGCGACTTTTGTAATTGAAAATATAGATTTAGAATCTACTAAAAATCAGGTCCTAAAAGTGCATAAAAAACTACTACAAGCTATTATAATCGACTAAATTTTAACATTTCTGTTAATGTAAGGTTAAATGCTAAGATAGGTAAATGTTAAAATGTTAATTTTGAAGGATGAGCAAAAAGTTATTCGTCATATTGGTGTTGTTAATGAGTTTGTCGCTTGTTGGTATAATATTTGTCCAAGCTTATTATATCAATAACTCAATTAAAAACGAAGAGAATCAATTTGATTTTAATGTCAGAAAGGCAGTAAGTTACACCTCTCGTCAAATTGAAGAAAAAGAGATGACGACCTTTTATAACCAGTATCAAACGCTAGTTGATGAGAATAAGCAGGCAGATACAGTTGCCATATCAAATTTATTTATCGTTTCTCAAATTAATGATACCAATGAAACGTTTGTTTATAGAAGTGGTATTTTAGAAGAAAATCATAAATTATCATCGTCGCTCTTTGACATAGGTTTAGATAGTATAAATATCAAACGTATTATTGGTACTTCAGAAGCAAAGGTTTTTAGTAACCAAACTGGACTTGATAAGGGCATGAATACAAACCCTGTTTTAAGTTTAATTAAATCCGGACGTATAACGCCTGCGGAACGTATTCATTTTAATGAAGCTTTTAAAATACGCGGGAGTAGAATTCCAATTCATAAGCGAGTTCAAGAAGATCAAATTCGAAACTTACTTTCTAAAAAGCTAAAAGAAGAGAATATTGATTTGGACTATGAGTTTGCTATTTATAGTAATGATTTAGCTACAAAAATTCAAAGTGATAACTTTGAAAAGCAGGAAGGAACTTTCAGTATTGCTATTTTTAAAAGTGAGATAGATAAAAATAATTATAATCTATTAGTTAATTTTCCGAAACGAAATAAGTTCATTCAGTCATCTATTATTAGAATGACGCTTTTATCAATTATTTTTACGTCAATTATAATTATTGCTTATTCAAGTGCTTTATTACAACTTTTCAGACAGCGTAAAATTTCTGAAATAAAAACGGATTTTATTAATAATATGACTCATGAGTTTAAAACACCTATTGCTACCATTAATTTAGCTTTAGATGCTATTAAAAACCCTAAAGTCATAGACGATAAAGAACGCGTAGCAAGATATTTACAAATGATACGCGATGAGAACAAGCGTATGCACGCGCAAGTAGAAAACGTGTTACGAATATCTAAACTTGAAAAAAACGAATTAAATATAAGTAAAGATCGTGTAGAGCTGCACGAATTGGTTGAAGATGCTATTGCGCACATTGAGTTAATAGTTGAAGACCGTAAAGGTTACATACACACGCATTTAAATGCTGAAAAAACATCCGTTTTAGCGAATGAGATGCACTTTACAAATGTGATAGTAAATATTTTGGATAATGCTGTGAAGTATTCTCCGGATTCCCCAAAAATTGATGTTTATACTGAAAATGTTGGTACAAATATTATTTTGAAAATAAAAGATCAAGGAAGTGGAATGGGTAAAGCCGCTCAAAAACAAGTGTTCGAGAAATTTTACAGAGAACACACAGGAAATATACATAATGTAAAAGGACATGGGTTAGGTTTAGCATACGTTAAACGAATGGTTGAAGACCATCAAGGACACATTTCCGTTGAAAGTGAAAAAGACAAAGGAAGTACTTTTATTATAAAACTTCCACTAATATCATAAAGCTATGACAGAACAAAACAAAAAAATATTATTGGTTGAAGATGATCCAAATTTTGGAACTATTTTGAAGGATTATTTAATGATGAATGACTACGACGTTGTTCATGCTAAAAATGGCATGGAAGGCTTCGAAAAGTTCAAAAAAGATGATTTTGATTTATGTATTCTGGATGTGATGATGCCGTATAAGGATGGTTTTACACTTGCAAAAGAGATTCGTGAGAAAAATGCTGAAGTGCCTATTTTTTTCCTAACAGCAAAAGCTATGAAGGAAGATGTACTAAAAGGATACAAAGTAGGAGCAGACGATTATTTAAATAAACCGTTTGATAGCGAAGTGTTATTAATGAAGATTAAAGCTATTATGCAGCGAAAGGCAACAGAAACTGTTGCAGATAGCAAGCAATTTCAGTTCACTATTGGTGGATTTGAATTAAATTCTAAACTTCGATTTTTAGTTTATAATGGTGGAGAACAAATTAAACTATCACCTAAAGAAAATGAGCTATTACGCTTGTTGGCTTTACATGAAAACGATTTAATGCCACGGGAATTGGCGCTAACAAAAATTTGGCGTGACGATAACTATTTTACATCTCGAAGTATGGATGTCTACATCGCTAAATTGAGAAAATACTTAAAGCTTGATCCTAAAGTAGAAATACTAAATATTCATGGTGAAGGTTTCAGATTAGTTGTGAATACAGATTCAGAAAACTAATTATAGCATACAGAAAAAGCCAGCTTTAACAGCTGGTTTTTTTTATCCTTTAATTTTAGTTTTTATATGTTTGATAATGGTTTCAATATCGGATTCAAAATCAAACCAATACGTGTCTTTATTTCTTTTAAACCAGGTTAGTTGCCGTTTGGCAAATCTGCGGCTATTTTTCTGAATTTCAGAAATGGCAAATTCTAAAGTCCATTCACCTTTTAAAAAGTTAAAGATTTCTTTATATCCCACCGTATTCAAAGCGTTTAGATCTGCTTTATCTTCAAGGCTTTTTACTTCATCTAATAAACCGCTTTTCATCATAATTTCTACACGCTTATTTATACGATTGTAAATTTTTTCGCGATCCGCAGTCAAACCAATCGAAATAGTTTTAAAGTTTCGCTGGACACGAGCTTGTTTCAAAAAAGAAGAATAAGGCTTTCCGCTTCCTATGCAAATTTCTAAAGCTCTAATTACCCGTTGCGGATTATCTAATGCTATATCTTTATAGGAAATAGGATCCAAGGTCTTCAGTTGCTCTTGTAGCGACTGTAATCCTTCAGATTCTAGTTTGGCGTTCAATTGGTTTCGGATACTTTTATCAACTTCTGGAAAGTCGTCTAAACCATTTGATACCGCATCTACATATAAACCAGAACCGCCAACCATAATTACGATATTATGGTTTGTAAATAAGTCGTTTAATCTGGAAATAGCATCTTTTTCAAATGCCCCTACATTATAATCGTCCTTAATAGATTTATGATGAATAAAATGATGTCTAGCCGCTTGAAGTTCTGAAGATGTTGGTGCTGCCGTTCCTATTTGCATTTCTTTGTAGAACTGTCGTGAATCGGCTGAAATAATATCAGTATTAAAATACTGTGCCAATTTAATACTTAAAGCTGTTTTACCAATGGCTGTAGGGCCTACAATGGAAATAAGGTAATTGTTAGGCATAATTAGTAAAAGTTAATTTTTTTTAGGAATAAAATATAGTGAATGGCCACAATTATAACAAAACTTTGCAGAATCTCGGTGATTTTCTTCCATGCAATAAGGACAGGATAATGAATTTAAATCAACATCCGCAGGGTCTGGGGGATAAGCATTAAGCTGATTTGAAACATTTCTATCAATCCCATCTTTTATATTGGCTTTCCGCGTATATTCTGCCGAAACAATTCCAGTAGGAACAGCAATTATACCGTAACCTAAAACCATTATAATAGTTGCTATAAACTGACCTAATGGTGTAACAGGAGCAATGTCTCCAAACCCTACAGTTGTTAGCGTCACAATAGACCAATAAATACTTTTAGGGATACTGTTAAAGCCACTGGCTTCACCTTCTACAAGATACATAACCGTCCCGAAAATAGTAGCCGCTATAACCACCGCAAACAGGAATACAAATATTTTGGCGCGACTTGCTTTTATGGCAGTGACCAAATGGTTGGAAGCTCCTAAAAAGCGTGCTAATTTTAAAATTCTAAATACCCTTAACAAACGTAAAGCACGTAATGCTACTAACGCTTGAGTTCCAGGGAAAAGTAGAGATATAAATTTTGGAAGGGTTGATAATAAATCAATAATACCATAAAAACTAGTGATATATTTTAATGGTTTCTTTACGGTAACTATTCGTAAAATATATTCAACACTAAAAAGTGCAGTAATGATCCACTCCGATATATTTAAAAATGCATGAAACTGTATTTGAATGCTTTTGACACTTTCTAGCATTACCAAAATGATACTGGCCAGAATAACTATTAATAATAGAACATCAAATAGTTTTCCAGCTGGTGTATCCGCTTCATATATAATGTCATGAAGCTTGGATTGCCAAGGTTTAAAGAGTCTTTCCTTCATATTTTTAAAATTATCAAAAGTTTATGTAAACCGATTAGTTTTCGAACTTTATAATTTTTGTTTTTTTATTTTTTCTTAAGAAGTTTTTAATAATATGCTGAGCGTCTCGGTTGTTTTCCATCGGGGTTATTAATGATTGTAGAACCTCCCTTTTGGTTATTTGATAGTTAAGATTAAAATAGCCCAAACCTTTAAAAACACCATTTTCTATTAAAATAGCGCTGCGCTCATCTATTTCGCGAGCGCGATCAATAATAACCATACTTTCGTTACTATAGCTGTTTTTTGCAATTAAACTTAAAACTCGATTATTATAATCTTCCGGTGATTCTTCTTGAATACAGGCACCTAAACATTGTTTAATATCGTAATTAAAGCAACTGGTTTTCGTTGGATATAAACCAGTTAGTTTTTGACATAGCTGAAATTCCTCTACAGCATTAAATAAAAAACTTTTGGCGCTTTGTCTATTTGCAAATGTAGTTATTGGTTTTTTTCTACCATCGGCTTTATCTATAACTAAATTGATATAGCCATTTTCATCAGTAAATGAATAGAGCGCATGCGTGAAAATATTACGACGTAACGCGCGATTAAAAATAGGCTTAATACGTTTAATCTCTTCACTTTCTTTTAACAAAGCTACTAATTCACTGCCGGTATGTTCGTAGGTTACGGTAGCGGCGTCGCGTTGTAATTTTTTTGATTTTGAACTATTACTTGTAAAATGCTGACTGATTCTGTTTTTTATATTATTGCTCTTGCCTATATAAATAATATCGCCATCTGCATTATGAATGTAATATACGCCCGTTGAATGCGGAAGTTCCTTAATAATATTTTTTAAATTGGAAGCAATTTCTTTTTTAGCTTCTAATTGAATGGTATCTTTTACAATTACTTTGTCCGAATCTTTGGAAAGCAGCATTTTAAAAAGTGTAACCGTTGCCATAGCATCACCATTTGCGCGATGTCTATCACTAACAGGAATCCCCAAAGAGCGTGCTAATTTCCCTAAACTATAGGAGTCTTGACCAGGAATTAGTTTTTTAGACAATTCAACCGTACATAGTGTTTTACGTTTAAAAGGAAACCCCAAACGATCGAATTCCGTTTTTAATATGCGATAGTCAAATTGTGAATTGTGAGCTACAATAATGCAGTCTTCTGTCATTTCAACAATACGCTTAGCGACTTCATAAAATTTAGGAGCAGTGCGAAGCATCTTGCTATTAATACCTGTTAAATTCACTACAAAAGGTTGAATTTCGCGTTCAGGATTTACCAAGCTTATAAATTGATCGACTACTTTATGCCCATCAAATTTATAGATTGCTATTTCTGTAATACCTTCTTCGTTGTATTTACCACCAGTGGTTTCTATGTCGAGAATTGCGTAAATAAGTATGCTGTTATTTGTTGTTGATTTTCATGAAAATATGCTATTTTTTGGCGTATTTCATGTTTTAATAATTTCGTTCGCCAAAGATACTACTTCCTACGCGAATCATGTTGCTTCCGCAATTTATTGCTAATTCGTAATCGCCACTCATGCCCATAGATATAATTTTTAAATCGGTATAAAAAATTTTTAAGTCATCAAAAACTGATTTTAATCGGTTGAATTCTGCGGTAACTTGCGCTTCATCATCTGTAAAAGTAGCCATTCCCATAACACCAGTAATTTGTATGTTTTTGAGTTCTTTGAAAATATCGGCTTGTAACATATTTATAGCATCAGCTTTAGCCATTCCAAATTTAGAATCCTCCTCCGCAATTTTTATTTGAAGTAAGCAGTCAATAACGCGCGATTCTTTTTCAGCTTGTTTATTGATTTCTTTTAGCAGTTTAAAACTATCCACACCGTGAATTAAACTTACAAAAGACGCCATGTATTTTACTTTGTTACGCTGTACGTGTCCAATCATGTGCCACTCGATATCTTTTGGGAGCGCTTCGTGCTTATCAACCATTTCTTGAATTTTATTTTCACCAAAAATGCGCTGGCCGGCATCATAAGCTTCCATAATATCGTTGTTAGGTTTAGTTTTTGAAACTGCAACAAATGTTACATTTTCTGGGATTTTAGACTTTATAGATTGTAAATTTTGCTTAATTGACATAGTATTAATTATTTTTTCCAATTAAATTCTGTTTTGGCCTTGTTTGAAAACTCTAAATCGCGAATAGGTATCGAAAACAGATCTTCCTGATAGGTTTCCGGAATATCAAAAATAGAAATTAAACCATAGCGCTGATTTTTATAATGTATAAAACTGTAAACATCGTATCTCTTATATATGGTATAATCTATAGCATGTTTTAAATATGCCTTTCTATAAAAGGGTTCAAACAATATCCATGATTTCTCGAAATTACGCTTAATTCCAAAATTCTGATATTCCAGAATAGTAAAATCATTTTGTATTAAAGCGAAATTTTTGCCCGTTGGATATTTATCCAATTTTCTGGTGAGTGCATAAAACTCCGATAGATTTTCGAAAGCAACATCTTCAAATACTTTTTGTTGTTCTTTTTTCTGAATGGAATCTAGAGTTACTTTTTGTGTAATTTCATAACGTAATTTGTTATACATGACCGTTTTATTCTGAAGGCCGTTTAATTGCCGTAAATCTGCTTGTTTTAAAAAGTTGTTATCTAACCAAATAACATGATTTTTAAGATACATACTTTTAAACCAAACAGCTAATTCGCCAGTTGTAATAGCTTCATAGTAAGATGTGTTATCAGGTTCATAGGCTAAATTGAAGCCATAATCCTTAACGAGTGTGGTTAATTCAGTTTTAAAGAAATTAATATCGCTTTCTTCAAAACTTCTATTTAATAATAGATATTTTAAATTACTTTCATATCCATAATTTTCTTCAAGCTTAATTATTTCGTTTTTAACAAGTTCATAATTATTGTAAAATAATGGATAAATTGTACTGTCTATTACCGTGTCGCGTTTATTTTGTGAAAATAAAGTAACTGAAATAAAACCGAATAAAAGGCAGAGATACGCTTTCATTAAAACTCATAAATAGTTATACCGCTTCGCAGTTTGGGCTCAATAAATGTTGACTTTGGTGGCATTTTTAAGCCATCGTCAGCAATTTGCTTCATTTCTTCGATCGTTACAGCAACCATGACAAAACCGACAGCAAAATCGCCGCTATCCACATTGCTCTTTAGGTTAACAATATCTTTTTTGCCATTCATGTAAAAAATGCGCTCATCATTTCGCAAGTCTTCAACACCTAAAATGGGTTCTAGAATAGTTTTATAAAGAATTTGCGCATCTAAACTATCTAAAGATGTATCATTATTATAAGCACTTTTTCTTAAGTAAAGCGAATAAAAATCACCATCTAAATACATACTAAAATGATGTTTCTGGGTTGGCTTATACGGATTAGTCCCCCGATTTTCAATACGATACACTGTGTCTAATTGAATTAAAAAAGCATCTTTAGATAAACCGTTTAAATCTTTTACTAAACGGTTAAATTCATGAATGCGTAAATCGGATTCAGGAATCAAATAGCTCATAAAAAAATTATAAGGTTCATCACCTTGATGATTTGGGTTTAACGCTTTCAAATCTTTATACAATAAGTAGGAAGATGCAGATCGGTGATGGCCGTCCGCAATATAAATATGCGGCATACTTTTAAACTCTTCCTCGATATTTTTCAATAACTCTGGTTCATCTACCCGCCATAAATAATGTGTATCCCTGTAGGTTGTAGTGAACTCATATTCCGGTCGTTCCTTTTGTTTTTCGGAGATAATGCCTTTAATTACCGCATTATCTGGATAGGTGAGGAGCACGGGCTCCGCGTTAAAGCCTACTGTTTTTAAATATTCTTTAAAAATGATTTCACGATATTCTATAGTGTCTTCGTGTTTTTTTATAAGATCGTTTTCATAATCTAAAGCACTTGTAGCGGCAACAATTCCATTAAACTCCTGATTTTCTCTATCTACTATTTTATAAATATAATAGGTGGGTTTTTCATCTTGTACAAAAATATTTTCTTCCTTAAACTCTAAATATCTGTTTTTGACTAATGAATACCGTTCAATACCAGAAATTTCCTTTTCAAAACGGTAGCCAGGATTTACAATATGTAAAAACGAAAATGGATTGTCGCGTAAACGCGATTCACGCTGTTCTTTGGAGTAACTTTGATAGGATCGCGCTGCCACAAGACTGACTTTGTCTCGGGTTGGACGAACCGCTTTAAAAGGAATTATTTTAACCATGTAACTTTCAGTATTCAGTTCCGATAGTTATCGGGATTAGTGATTAGGTTATTAACTTGAGCCAAATTTTTCAGGATTTAGAATCATATAATTAATTTACCAACCTCAACAGATTCAGTTGATAATTTATCTAAAGTTTTTTGATGTATATATTTATAAGCTAGTGAAAATTCTAACCAAATTTGTGTTTCAGAATTTTCAGCATCGCCATCACTTAATTTGCTGGTAACCTGTTTAGGATATAACCTTTTTCTATAAGTTTCAGCTAAATTGGCGCAAACACTTCTTGAAGATCTTCTAATTTGATCAGTCAATGAACATGTTTCTTCTTTAGGAAAGGATTTTGATATATTAAATATTTTCATAGCTAAAGTAAATCCTTTTTTATATGCTAATAAATCTTGAAACCTCATAGTTTAAAATTGAAAGGCTAACTGACCACTTATTTTAAAAACTGCTTGGCTACATTTTCAGCTTTACGACTTTCGGAATAATCATAAAAACCTTCACCAGATTTTACACCTAATTTCCCCGCTCTCACCATATTAATCAAAAGTGGGCATGGTGCGTATTTAGGGTTTTTAAATCCGTCGTACATAACATTTAAAATAGATAAGCACACATCTAGTCCAATAAAATCGGCTAGTTGTAATGGTCCCATTGGATGTGCCATACCTAGCTTCATAACGGTATCTATTTCTTCAACACCAGCAACGCCATTATATAAAGTTTCAATAGATTCGTTAAGCATAGGCATTAAAATACGGTTAGCTACAAAACCTGGGTAATCGTTGACTTCTGTCGGTATTTTTCCTAATTTTTTAGAAAGTTCCATAATGGTTTTTGTCACATCGTTACTCGTGCTATAACCGCGAATAATTTCTACTAACTTCATGATCGGCACTGGGTTCATAAAATGCATGCCAATAACTTGACTTGGCCTGTTAGTAACAGCTGCAATTTGTGTGATGGAAATAGAAGATGTGTTCGTAGCCAATATGGTATCTTGAGAACAAACAGCGTCTAACTGCTTAAATATTTTTAACTTTAAATCGATGTTTTCAGTAGCAGCTTCAACTACTAAATTCACATTTTTAACACCTTCAACCGTATCGGTATATGTGGTAATATTATCTAACGTTTCTTGTTTTTGAGCTTCGGTGATCTTTTCTTTAGCAACCATTCTATCTAGATTTTTAGAAATGGTAGCTAAACCTTTTTTTAAGGACTCTTCACTAATATCAATTAATTGTACTTTAAAACCACTTTGTGCAAATGTATGTGCAATGCCATTTCCCATGGTTCCGGCTCCTATTACTGCTATGTTTTTCATTGAAAATTTATTTTCATTCCCTTAAAAAAGGGAATCTTGTTAATGTAATGTTTAATGTTACTTATGAGTTCCGATATTAATCAGAAAGAAATTTCCCTCTCTTAACCTTTATGTAAATGACGTATAATGAGATTCCCACTTTCGTGAGAATTAAAATTGATTAATAATCATTGTTGCCACACGCAATGCTTCTGTGCCATCGTGAAGTGTAACAACTGGCGTTGTGTTATTATTAATGGCATCGGCAAAAGTCTCCAATTCATCTAAAATGGCATTATTATCCGTTACATCTGGATTGTCAAAATAGATTTGCTTTTTAACACCTTCGGCATTTTGTAAAACCATATCAAAATCGCCAGGAATTTCTGGAGCATCTTTCATTTTTACCACTTCACATTTCTTCTCTAGAAAATCGACAGAAATATAAGCATCACGTTGAAAAAACCGGGTTTTACGCATGTTTTTTAATGAAATCCTACTGGCAGTTAAATTAGCAACACAGCCATTTTCAAATTCAATTCGGGCGTTGGCAATATCTGGCGTATCGCTAATAACTGAAACGCCACTAGCAGAAACACTTTTTACTTTAGATTTTACAACACTCAAAATAATATCAATATCATGAATCATTAAATCTAAAACTACAGGAACATCCGTTCCTCGCGGATTAAATTCCGCCAAGCGGTGTGTTTCAATAAACATGGGGTTTTCAATTTTATCTTTAACGGCTATAAACGCCGGGTTAAAACGTTCCACATGTCCAACTTGTCCACGAATATTATGGTGGGAGAGGAGTTCACGAATTTCTTCAGCCTCTTCAACCGTATTAGTAATTGGTTTTTCAATAAAAATATGTTTGCCTTGTGCTATGGCTTTTTTAGCACAATCGTAATGTGAAAGGGTAGGCGTTACAATGTCTACCATATCAACAGCAGCAATAAGCGCATCGATGGTGTTAAAGTATTTATAGCCAAATTCGGCTTCTACTTTTTTAGCATTGGCTTCATCGGCATCGTAGAATCCTACAAGTTCATATTTATCAGACTGGCTTAAGAGCCGTAAATGAATTTTACCTAAATGGCCTGCGCCTAAAACACCTGCTTTTATCATTTTATTATCGTTTTGAACAAAAATAAGGTTTTTCATCATTTATTTATGTGAAAATAGGCATAAAATATAGGCTTTTAAAATGTGGATAAGTTACGGCTGTTTAATTTTAACCCTTGGAATGTTTGTGTAATTTTATGCTTTAATAAACAAGATACATTGAAAGATACATTTAGACATAAAGGCATGCGCCAGCAACTTGTACAGGTTGTTAAAGATAAAGGAATTACAGATACGAATGTACTAAAAGCTATTGGTAAAATCCCACGTCATTTATTTATGGATTCTGGTTTTTTAGATCATGCTTACCAAGACAAAGCATTTCCTATTGGTGCTGATCAAACTATATCGCAACCTTACACCGTTGCATTTCAGTCTGAATTACTACAAATTCAAAAAGGCGATAAAGTTTTAGAAATAGGTACAGGAAGTGGTTATCAAACAGCAGTGCTTTGTGAGCTTGGCGCTCAAGTTTACAGTATAGAGCGTCAACATGAACTGTTTAAAAAAACAAGTAAGTTTTTACCGAAATTGGGCTATCGCGCTAAAAAATTAATTTTTGGTGATGGTTATATCGGTTTAAAAGAAGAAGCACCTTTTAATAGTATAATTGTTACAGCAGGTGCGCCTTTTGTGCCGAGTCCGTTATTGAGTCAATTAGCTATTGGGGGGCGATTGGTAATTCCTGTTGGTGATAACGTTCAAACCATGACGTTATTTATTAGAAATAGCGCTAAAGATTTTGAAAAGCACGAATTTGGTGAATTCCGTTTTGTACCGCTTTTAGAAAATAAAAATTAATATTTTTTTCGACTTTAAATTAATCTGGTAAATAATCTCTAGGAATTGGTTTTACAGGTGTTTCCTGCATCCAATAGACGTTTATAATCCACCAACGCATTCCGTCATTTAATAACTGAATACTTTTAATGCCACGCATGGCAGGGTATGGATCATCCTCGCTATGATATACTTGAAACGTGCTAAAAACATGTGCAATATTACCAAAAACATCCATTTTACGATGAATCTCTTTTTCAATGTAACCTTTGCTTTTTAGCCATTCGCCAGAAACGTCTTTATATTCATCCGCGCTCATATATTTCGCTAAATGATTGCCGTCTAAACTCCTTCCTGTTGGAATAATTTTCGCTCCTGGATAAAACAAATATTTATAATCTGTCCAATTCCGGTCGTAACCTTTTTTACCCGAATTAACGGCATATAATTCAGTTATGATGGCATCAATAGTACCAACCTTTCTAGAACTTGGATCTAGTAGTAGTTGGGCTTGTAATTGTGAAAATAGTATAAAAAAGACTAAAAAAATAAGAGTTTTTTTCATGAGTAAGCATTAAAAACTTTTTTTAATCCGATCTAATCGAACTTTATTGTCCCGATCCTTAATAGTTTCGCGCTTATCAAATAATTTCTTTCCACGCGCCAAAGCTATTACCAGTTTGGCGTAACCTTTGTCGTTAATAAATAAACGCAACGGTATGATAGTCAGTCCAGAGTTTTGAACTTCCTTTAGTAATTTTTTAAGTTCACGCTTGTTTAATAACAGTTTACGCGAGGCTTTTGGTTTATGATTGTAATAGGTGCCATATAAATATTCTTCAATCGTCATATTGATTACAAATAATTCACCTTTCTCGTTAAATTCACAAAAACTTTCAGCAATGGATGCTTTACTGCTTCTAATGGATTTTATTTCGGTACCAGTTAGTACAATACCAGCTGTATATTTATCTAAAATTTCATATTGAAATCTCGCCTTCTTATTCCTTATGTTTATGGTATTCTGCATATAAGTCAAAGGTAAATAAATTATGATTGCTTTTTGAATTTAAGCCGTAAGTATTCGTTAGATTTACGACAGAATTGGGAAATATATTGTTTTATGAAGTATTTAAGCGCATTATTTTTGATCTTATTTTTATCGAGCTGTCAAACAAATAATAAGAAATTGACGGCTACTGATATTATTAATAAATCTATAACGGTTGCCGGTGGTGATAAATTTGATACATCTGCTTATTCATTTCAATTTAGAGATAAAATGTACCGTGCCGACCGAAATAAGGGTCTGTTTTCTATTTCAAGAGAATTCCTTAAAGACTCGGTTGGATTTATTGAAGATTACGTGACTAACAATGGTTTTGAGCGATTTATTGATAAAAAAATGGTGAGTGTTGCAGATACAACTGCTAATAAGTTAAGCGCATCTGTAAATTCTGTTCATTATTTTTCGGTGTTACCTTATGGTCTAAACTCGGAAGCAGTTAAGAAAGAGTTGTTAGGAATTGTTTCAATAAAAGATGTGCCTTACCATAAAATTAAAGTCACCTTTAATGAAGAAGGCGGAGGCGAAGATTTTGAAGATGAATTTATTTATTGGATCAACATAGAAACCTTTAAGGTAGATTATTTAGCTTATTCCTATAAAGAAGTGGATGGTAGTTTAGGTTTAAGGTTCCGTGAAGCTTATAACGAAAGGTATGTAGGAGACTTACGCTTTGTAGATTATAATAATTATAAATCAGAAACTGAAGGGGTTTCAGTAGAAGATCTAGATGATTTGTTTCAAAAAGATTTACTCAAATTACTATCTAAAATTAAGCTAGAAAATATTACTATGGGTTCATCGTTAGAAGAAAATCAGTAATTATATCATCTGTAATGGTCAGTATATATAAATTACCATTATTACTATCATCAATTTCTTGATAACTATTAGTTTCTAAAAACTTATTTACAAATTTGGGAGTTGTATCACTATGCCCAACAATAAGTACGTTATTTCCTTTGTTGTCAATTAGCATTTTTTCGGCATCCAATTTGTCGGCATTATAAAACTGAACAGTTAGATTATTGTTTTTTGCCGTCGGTGCACCAGTTTCAATAGTTCTATTATAATTTGTGGTATAGATTGCATCAAACTTTATATGCTGAAGCACCTCCGCCCAGTATTGCGCTCTTTCTTTTCCAAGTATTGTTAAATGTGGATTTTTGTTGTCTGGATTGCTTCTGTCTTTTTCAGAATGGCGAATAAAATATAAGGTCGTTAGCGTTTTGTTATCTGATTTTTCGCTACAGCTAGAAAGAGATAAAAAACCGATAAAAATAAAGGTTACCAGAAATTTCATGCAAATAGTATTTATTAATTAAGCCAATTCCAAGGCGATCTTAATCATGTCCTTGAATGTTGTTTCGCGTTCTTTACTAGTCGTGCGCTCACCAGTAACTAGAGAGTCTGAAATGGTTAAAATAGTCAAAGCATTTACATTGTGTTTCGCTGCCACCGTATAAAGTCCGGCAGTTTCCATTTCTACGCAAAGCACACCAAATTTAGACCATTTTTTATAAGCTTCTTTATTGTCCGTATAGAACTCATCCGAAGTGAAGATATTACCAGCTTTTATAGAAATATTTTTAATTTTAGCGACTTCAACTGCTTTCTGAAATAAGTTAAAGTCGGCAGTTGGGGCAAAATTGGCACCACCAAAGCGTAATTCATTAACACCAGAGTCCGATGAGGCTGCCATAGCTAAAACGATATCCCTAACCTTTACATGTTCTTGATAAGATCCAGCACTACCAACACGTATTAGATTTTTAACGCCAAACTCCGTTATAAGCTCATTTGCATAAATAGATATACTTGGAACTCCCATTCCTGTTCCCATTACGGAAATAGGTTTTCCATTAAACGTTCCTGTGTATCCAAACATGTTTCTTACTTCATTAAAACATTTTGGGTTTTCTAAAAATGTTTCTGCTATCCATTTAGCGCGCAAAGGATCACCAGGCAATAATATCGTCTCGGCAATATCTCCCTTTTTGGCATCAATATGTACACTCATAATTACGTTTGTTTTATTGGGTTATAATTTTAATTCTTTGTTTACCATCATAGAAACACCTGCTGATGCGCCTATTCTATCAACGCCAGCATCAATATATTTTTTTGCAGTTTCCAATGTTCTTATTCCGCCTGAAGCCTTTATTTTAGCACCATCTTTCACCGTTTTTTTTATCATTTTCACAGCAGTCAATGTAGCGCCACTTTTTGAAAAACCAGTGGAGGTTTTAATATAATCAGCTTTAGCATCTAGACATATCTGGCAAGCCTTAACGATTTCATTTTTTGATAGCTCACTTATCTCTAAAATAACCTTTAGTGTATTTGTGCCTATAGCAATTTTAACGTCGCGGATATCGGTGTAGACTTTGACAAAATTCTTGCTTTTTAGCATGCCAATATTAATAACCATATCTATCTCATCGGCGCCATCTGAAATAGCTTGTTGTGCTTCAAAGACTTTTGTTTCGGTAGTCATAGCTCCTAAAGGAAATCCAACAACAGAACAGATTTTCACATTAGATTTAGCTAAAAGTTCTTTTGCTAAAGGTACGTAAAAGCCATTAATGCAAACACTGAAAAAATTATATTTCTTGGCTTCATCGCATAGCGTTTCTATTTCTTTTAGGGTTGCTGAAGGTTTAAGCAGCGTATGATCTATATAATTGTTGATTGTCATATATTATTTTAAAAAACAGGTTAAGTGGTTGTAAAAATACGATTAACTGTCTATGATTTGAAATTAATAACTAAATTTTAATATAAATTATATGATTATTTCATTTCAAAATTTAATATCTTTTATATATAAGTTATTGCGTTGATTTTTAGTTTGCTGTATTTGCCAATTCTTATCTATGATTTTTATCAGGATTTAAGAGGTAATTTAAAATTATTTTTGTGGTATAATTTTAAAACTTTATATCATGAAAAATTTAATATTTAGTGCATTGATGTTATTCGTATTTATATTTAATACGCAAGCACAAGAGAGGCTAACATCTAACAATAATTATAGTAAATGGCAAGCGCGCTTTAGAGTTATTTCAGTAATTCCTATGGCAGGAGATGATTTAGAAGGGGTGGATGTAGGTATTTCCACGACTTTTGTTCCGGAGTTGGACTTTACATATTTCTTCACAAAAAATTTAGCTGTCGAGTTAATTTTGGCAACGACCAAGCATGATGTGGAAGTTAAAAGTGTAGCCGGAAACCTTAATTTGGGTCATGCATGGTTATTACCTCCAACCTTAAATTTTCAATATCATTTTTATACTGGAGATTTCAAACCCTATATTGGAGCTGGTATTAATTATACTATTTTTTACGGAGTTGATGAAGGGGATGTAGTGGGTATGGATTACGAAAACACCTTTGGATTTTCATTTCAAGGCGGTATAGATTATAATTTAAATGAAAAATGGTTTTTAAATCTAGATGTAAAACAATTGTTAATTACGTCAGATGTAAGAGTGGATACAGGTTTAGGTGTGTTGCCAGTTGAAGTAAATATCGATCCCCTAGTTGTAGGTTTAGGTATTGGTAGAAAATTTTAATTATTATTGAAAAGCTTTAGATACAAAAAAGCGCATTAGTCGGTCGTTTTTGTTTGTTTTAGTATAATAATATTATTGTCGTAG
>NZ_AFXZ01000060.1 GCF_000224335.1 Bizionia argentinensis JUB59
GTCTTCAAAAACTGCCTTAATCCTTTCTTTTAGAAGTATTACGGAGTTTTTAGCTCTTACTAAATCCCTGTTCTTACGCCAATTGTAATATGCATTTTTACTGACCCGCATACATTTACACATCTTCTCAACCACAAAATCTGTTTCATTTGATAATATGAATTGATATTTTAGTGGTCGCTCTTGGAAAAGATGCTTACTGCCTTTTTTAAGATATCACGCTCCATTTTCACATCACGTAATTCTTTACGCAGCGCTTTAAGTTCTTGCTCTTCTTTAGTAAGTTCCCTTTTCTTGGAAAAGTCTCCAGATTTGGCCTCATAATCCTTTTTCCAGCGACTTATAAGGCTGGGAGCAACACCATAGTCCTCACTTATTTGTTTTGCCTTGATTCCTGATTGCAATAGTTCTACTATTGTAACCTTTAATTCGTTATCGTATCTTTTTGCCATAATTCAAATATATAATTTATGACCGTAAAAATTCGTCACATCTAAACTAGACAATCCA
>NZ_AFXZ01000059.1 GCF_000224335.1 Bizionia argentinensis JUB59
CCATATTGCCAAAATTGATAGTTGGTATTCCTGCTATGTGTCTGTGTAGCTTTTTTAAATCGTTCTAGCATCCATTCTCTTCTGCTTTCAGGCTCGGTTTGTATTTTTTCTAAAATTGATTTAGCTGTAAATTTTTTAAAATCTCTTATTAAATCTGATAGTTTTCCGTCTTTAGATTGTATAATTAAATGCAAGTGATTGCTCATAATTACATAACCGAATAAAATCATGCCTTTGTTTTTGATACAAAAACTTAAACAATCAATTATTACATCTTTATATATCTTTCGTGTAAACGCATCTATCCAATCCACTGCGGTTGCCGTAATAAAATGTATTTTTTCTTGATCTCTAATTATGTAGCCTTCTTTCAATCTCGTATTATTTTATCTTATGTTTCGTTAATTAATGTTCCTCAAAGTCGGGAGACTTTGCGGAGCGGGTGATTTCTTATTATATCTGTTTTCGAATCTTATATTTCATATCAGTTTTTTTTTGGCTTAGTGCAGCAGGCGCTAAAGTGCAAACATATTTTTTAAATAGTTGTACATATATATTACTTTATCAGTTTTAATTTTTGGTAGAATTAATTCATCTAACAAAAATTGTTCTTCTTTATAATTATTTAGTTTCTCTATATTTCCATGTAATAAACTAAATTCAACATTAGCTATCCGGTCTGCAAGTTTAACTATTATCGCTTTTTCGTTTCCTGATATTTTAATAAAAGTTATGCGTTTATTTTCTAATTTAGTTTTCGCACCATCATTATGGTTACTTACAGCTTCTATTATTCCTCTTATATTCTCTCCAAAATAGGATGATAATAACGTTTTATTAAAATCAGTATCTTCAAGAATATCATGTAACCATGCTGATACTATTAATTCATCATCTTTAAAGTTAAACCCAAAATGTAATAGCACACTAACCACATTGGTAAGATGTACTTCATAAGGATAAATACCATATCGTTGATTTTTATGTTTTTCAAAGGCTATATTTCTTGCTTTAATTGTTCTGCAAGTCATTCCTGAAATTATATGCTCCTTAACAATTGCCATATCGATCTGGTCATCATCTGTAATCCAACCAGTAATATTAAGGTTCATAAATGATCGTAGTATACGATCGTCATTTCGCCATTT
This sequence comes from Bizionia argentinensis JUB59, assembly GCF_000224335.1. Lineage (GTDB taxonomy): Bacteria > Bacteroidota > Bacteroidia > Flavobacteriales > Flavobacteriaceae > Algorimicrobium > Algorimicrobium argentinense. The sequence goes on from NZ_AFXZ01000059.1 coordinate 1,149, forward strand.
TTTGTTTTTATAAACCTCTATACTTGATACATTTTCGCTTATAGATCCATTAGCTAATACTCGAATAGCAAATTCTTGAGCATCTAGGAAATGGGTATAATAATTATATTTTTTTAAATCATTCATTGTTTGTTCGGTGTTATTTCGTTTCATCAGTGTGCTTATAATAATTCCACTCCGCAAAGTCTCTTGACTATGAGGGCTATATTTTTACTAAAAGATTTATTTTCAATATTGATTATATTTTGTAATGGATGATAAGTTTAAAACTTGCCAGCAGGAAGATATCTATTACTGCATTATCCAAAATTTCTATATCAATTAAACCTTCTTTCAATTTTTTGTATTCTTTTATTTTATACGCTTTGCAAAGGTTGCCTACTTTGAATAAATACTAATTATTATCTTGCTTTTATATTTCTTCGCATTTTCTTGATTACTATTATCAATTCTTCGCTTTCCTTGTTGTACTGTGCCTAAAAGACGTGGAAATTTGCGGTATGGAACGGGGAGGCGTTAAACATTATCACTTAATAAAAATCTTCAATACTTTAAGTTGGTATAAAATGTTTTCACTTGTAGATTGAGTTCTACTATTTACTGAACGATCAAACTGCCAAAGAAAATATTCTGTATTATCTATAAAAATCTTTACTGAAAAATGACCTCCAGTATCTCCATCAAAACAAATTTTAACATCAATGCCATTAACATACTCTACCCACCAATATCCTGTATAATTAGTCTTTTTTATTAAAACATATTCTTTGAAATTTTCTTCAAAGTAACGCTCTACTAAATCTATATTATCTTCAGGATTTAAGCTTTGATTTACTACCATATTACTTTCTATGTATCCGAATTTATTTTTTGAAAATCTTTCGCTCCTAAATCAATAAGATATTCCGCTTCTTTAGATAAATATTCATGATTTAGTGCTTTCCAAGGTACTCGCTCCTCAAAGTCTCCCGACTTTGAGGTCCTTATTATTCCGAAAACAGTCATGCAAAAAATTCATTTTCAATATTGATTATATTTTGTAATGGATGACGCACTTAGCACATCCATTACTGGATTATCCACTATTTCTATATCAATTAAGCCTTGGTTGTTTACATAATTACTTGCACTAGAATATATGTAATGTGTTGCTTTTTCAACAATGCCAGCTCTTACTGGGTTTAGATGAATGTAATGC
>NZ_AFXZ01000058.1 GCF_000224335.1 Bizionia argentinensis JUB59
AGTAAAGAGATTTATGGAAGCTGTAGAATACAAAAAATGCTAGAACGAGAAGACCTGAATTATTGCCGTTCTTATATCGCAATATTGATGAAAGAAATGGGGCTAAAAAGTGTTTTAAGAAGAAAGTTTGTAAACACAACAGATTCCAAGCATAGCTTTCCATTGGCTAAAAATGAACTGGATAGAGAATTTTCAAGTTCAACAATAGGAGAAAAATGGGTATCAGATATTACTTATATTAGGGTAAACGACAATTGGAATTACCTAACAACTATTATAGATTTAGCTGACAGAAAAGTAGTAGGATGGGCGTTAAGTGAAGACATGACGGTTCAAAATACGGTACTAAAAGCCTGGGTTCATGCTAGAAGAAACAGAACTATTTCAAGTAATTTCATATTTCATTCCGACAGAGGGGTTCAATATGCAGCCAATACAATGACTAATATCTTTTCTTTCAATAGCAACATAACACAATCCATGAGCAGGAAAGGGAACTGTTGGGATAATGCAGTAGCGGAAAGCTTTTTCAAGACTATTAAACACGAATGGCTGTATCGCTTTAAATTT
>NZ_AFXZ01000057.1 GCF_000224335.1 Bizionia argentinensis JUB59
GGTTAACGCGAGTAGTTCGTACTACTTTTTTTTGGTGACCGGGCTGGGGCTCGAACCCAGGACCATCTCCTTAAAAGGGAGATGCTCTACCAACTGAGCTACCCGGTCAATTACTGTCTCTGTAACGAGGGTGCAAATATAAAACCTTTAATTAATAAAACAAGACTTTTTTTAAATTATTTTTTGTTTTTTTGTTGCATCAATATGTAACTTTTTAATAATCAATTTTTAAGCTCTTTATGAATATTATTTTATTAGGCTATATGACCTCCGGAAAATCGATAATTGGCCAAAAATTAAGTCAAATATTAGAAAAACCATTCCAAGACTTGGATGACTATATTGAAATAAAGGAAAACATGTCTATTTCCGATATTTTTAAAACTAGAGGTGAAATCTATTTCAGGAAAATTGAAAGCAAGCATTTGTCGAGCTTCTTGCAGCAGAAAGATGTAGTAATGTCATTAGGGGGTGGAACGCCTTGCTACGGTAATAACATGGCTTTAATTAAGCAGCAACCTGACGCTTTAAGTGTTTATCTTAATGTTTCGGTGGCAGAATTAGGAAACCGCTTGTTTTTAAATAAAGCAAGCAGACCTTTAGTTTCGCATTTAGTAAGTCAAGAGGAAGTTACCGAATTTGTCGGCAAACATATATTTGAGCGTCTTAATTTTTATAATCAGGCCAATATAAGTGTTAATGGCAATAAAACACCTGATGAAATTGTTGAGTCAATTATTTTAAAGTTAGTTTAAGTAGGCCTCAAAGGATTTTCCTGTCAAAACAACATCCACATGTTCATGTAAAGACGTTGATAAGGAAATACCTTTAAAATCGGCTTTTACGGGATACTTTTTATGATTACGGTTAACTAATACGGCCGTTTTAAATTGTTTAAGTGGCGCGTTTAAAAAATGCTTGACACCATAGATAAGTGTCGTTCCAGAATTTAAAACGTCATCTATTAAAACAATAGACTTATTGGCATATTCAGAAACAGCTAGAGATGTCGTAATCGGATTGAGCGGGTTCTTTTTATCAATTACAACACGGCATAAAATGGGGTTTATGTTAGAAATTTTGCTTAAAGCTGCTTTTAGTTTTTCTGCCAGGATGTAACCGTTGGTATCAATACCTGCTAAAATAATTTCATCTTCATCCACATTGCTTTCATAAATTTGATAAGCAATACGTCTTATTTTATGAACGATTTCTTCGTGATTTAGGATGATGTTTTTTTCAGTGGCTTTCATAAAGGCTGTTTTTTCAAAGATACTAGAGTTAATTATAAATTCTTTTGATTATCTGGTTCATTTTCATCTTTGTAATCATCAATGTCTCGACGGTCTTTTTTAGTAGGTCTTCCCGTTCCTTTTTTACGGTAATAATCTTTAGAATACTTCAATAGCTCATTAGCAGCGAAGGCTTCTTTAGGTGTAGTGTCTGTTCTGTATAAATCTACAAGTTTTGCACCAACGCGGTTTGGAGGTAAATCATTAATCGTTAAAGTATAATTAATTTGATCTTTGCGAACCTGTATTTTATCTGTAGCATAAACATCTCGACTTGGTTTTACAGGATCACCATTTACTTTAACATGACCTTTTTTAATCGCAGTTGTAGCTATTGTTCTTGTTTTGAAATATCTAACACACCATAAAAATTTATCTACTCGCATATAAAGGGTTTAAAAACTACGTTAATGTTGTTGTACAAAATTATTTAAAAATTGTATCTTGCCAACAAAAATAAGCAATAATGAATTTAAGAAAAATATTAGTCCTTCTTTTAGCTGTTTCTTCAGTTATTACCGCGTGTAAAAAGGATGATGACGATGGTCCAATGACCGTTGAATTAAGGGATGCTGCCGAAGTTTATGCAGAGGACATGATTGATATACAAGATTACTTAGAAACACACTTTTATAATTATGAGGAGTTTCAGTTAAATAGTGCTTATAGTTTAGCTAACGATAATTTCAAAATTGTTTTTGATACCATTGCTGGTACTAATGCGAATAAAACGCCATTAATCGATATGGTGGATTCGAAAATTGTTACACAAGGCGGTATTGATTATACCTTCTACTATTTAAATGTCCGTGAAGGTTTGGGTAATGAAATTCATAGGTCGGATGAAGCCACCTTAATTTATGAAGGTAGTAGTATTCCTGATAATTATGTGTTTGATAGCTCTGTTAATGAGTCTCAATTTAACTTAATGGCAGTTGGAGCCACAAGTGGAGTGATACGAGGGTTTATGGAAGGGGTAATTGAGTTTAAAACGAGTGATAGTTATGATATTAATGGCGATGGGACTGTGGCTTATCATAATCATGGTATAGGTGCTGCTTTTATTCCTTCTGGAATTGGTTATTTTAACCAGCCACTTGCAGGAGTTCCATCTTATACGCCTTTAATTTTTAAATTTAGTTTATACAAACGAACTATTTTAGATCATGATCTTGATGGTATTCCATCCTATTTAGAAGATTTAAATAATAATGATGATTTATTTGATGATGATACAGATGGAGACCAAACGCCTAACTTTCTAGACAATGACGATGATGGTGATGGCTATTTAACAAAGGATGAATTGGATTATGGAGAATATGTTATACAGGTAGGTGATTCAGATCCTACATTTGCCGCTAATGAATTTGAAAGTTCTCGTGTGGAAAACAACGGCCAAATTACCATTAAAACAGTTATCTTAAGAGATACAAATGGTAACGGTACGCCTGATTATTTAGATGAAACAAGTATACCTGATTAAGGATAAATCATAAATTTAGAGATAAAAAAAACCGCAATTTGCGGTTTTTTTTGTTTTATGAATTAAGCGTAGCGCTAAAGTGCAAGTGAGATGCTTAAAATTAACTGATCCGGACGCATATCTATTCTACCAACATTTAAACCGTTGTTAGTTGCAAACGTTCCTTCATTTTTACTAAATCCGCGCTCATAGCGTAAATCGATTCCAATTTTATTTAAACTAAACCCGACTCCGAAATTAAGACCAACAGTAAAATCGTTTTTAACTTCGTCAATAGTGATGCCATCAAATTCAGAATCCAGAATATATTGGAAAGAAGGTCCGGCAAAAACATTTAGAAACTTTATTAAACGAACTCCAACTAAAACTGGTGCATCAATTTTTTGCATTTTGAATTTTCCAGAGTTATAATCACTTTTAGTAGCTGTATAGACCAATTCTGGTTTTAGATAAATAGTACCGCCGGTTTGATAAAATAGCCCAAAATGATAGCCTAAATTCCTATCCGGTTTTTCGGCAGCACTTACTGCTGATTCGTAGAATTTACCATTAGCATCGTAGTTTAACCCACCTTTTAATCCAAACCCACCTTCGTTCTGAGCAGATGCTGTGCCTATAAATAGAAAGGAGGCAACCAGACTTAAAACAAAATACTTCATATATAAATTATTTTTTGATTACCTCTCTAAAACGTAAAATTTCTACGTTTATTTTCTTTTGATCACTTTTTCAGCCGCTTTAACTATTGCTTCAGCGTTTAAACCATATTTATCCATTAATTGAGCAGGTGTTCCTGACTCACCAAACGTATCATTAGTAGCCACAAATTCCTGCGGAACGGGATGATTTGTTGTTAAAACACGTGAAACACTTTCGCCTAAACCACCTAAATGATTATGTTCTTCCGCCGTTACAATACAACCTGTTTTACCAACAGATTTTAAAATCGCTTCAGCATCTAAAGGTTTAATCGTGTGAATGTTTATCACTTCAGCTGAAATACCTTTATCGTTTAATGTCTTAGCAGCTTCAAGTGCTTCCCAAACTAAATGACCGGTTGCTACAATAGTTACATCAGTACCGTCAACTAAATGAAGCGCTTTTCCAATCTCAAATTTTTGATCTTCTGAAGTAAAGTTAGCTACACTAGGTCTTCCAAAACGCAAATAAACTGGGCCTTCGTATTCTGCAATTGCAATGGTTGCTGCTTTAGTCTGGTTATAATCGCAAGGATTTATAACGGTCATTCCTGGCAGCATTTTCATTAAGCCAATATCTTCTAATATTTGGTGAGTCGCGCCATCTTCACCCAACGTTAAACCAGCATGCGATGCACATATTTTAACGTTTTTATTAGAATACGCAACACTTTGGCGAATTTGATCGTAAACACGACCTGTAGAGAAGTTAGCAAACGTTCCTGTAAATGGAATTTTTCCTCCAATAGTAAGTCCTGCTGCCAAACCAATCATGTTAGCTTCTGCGATACCAACCTGAAAAAAGCGTTCTGGATGATTCTTTTTAAAATCGTCCATTTTTAAAGAACCGATTAAATCTGCACAAAGAGCCACTACATTTTCGTTGGTTTTTCCTAATTCGGTTAATCCAGCTCCAAAGCCTGAACGTGTATCTTTATTACCTGTATTTTTATATGTTTTCATATCTATGTCCACAAAAGTGGATGTCTTTAAATTAAACTTGATTTTAAAGTCCTTCCTTTTGGGAAGGATTTAGGATAGGATTAATAGTCACCTAAAGTCTCCGGGTTCTGCTTTAATCCTGAAGCTAATTGCTCATCGTTAGGTGCTTTTCCGTGCCATGCATGCGTATGCATCATAAAGTCTACACCGTTACCCATAACTGTTTTTAGTAAAACGCAAACCGGTTTGCCTTTTCCTGTCTTAGATTTAGCTTCAGCCATACCTTTTAATATAGCGTCTATATTGTTGCCTTCTTCAATTTCTACAACCGTCCAATCAAAAGCTTCAAACTTGGCTTTTAAACTTCCCATTGGTAAAACATCATCTGTACAGCCGTCAATTTGCTGACTGTTTAAATCGATAGTCGAAATAATATTATCAACTTTATTACCAGAAGCATACATAATAGCTTCCCAATTTTGACCTTCTTGAAGTTCGCCATCACCATGTAAGCTGTATATTAAATGTTTATCACCGTTTAGTTTTTTCGCTTGTGCAGCACCTAAAGCAACCGACATACCTTGACCTAAAGAGCCTGAAGCAATACGAATTCCAGGTAAACCTTCATGTGTTGTTGGATGTCCTTGTAAACGGGAGTTAATTAAACGGAATGTGTTTAATTCATCAACTGGGAAGTATCCTGAACGTGCTAAAACACTATAAAACACTGGTGAAATATGACCGTTGGATAAGAAAAATAAATCTTCGTTAGCGCCGTCCATATCAAAACCTTCTTTTCTGTTCATGATTTCTTGGTAAAGAGCTACGAGAAATTCTGTACAACCTAATGAACCTCCTGGATGTCCAGAGTTTACCTTGTGAACCATACGTAAAATATCTCTACGTACTTGGGTTGTTAAATTTTCTAATTGTTGAGTTTTTGACATTTGTGTATTGTTAATTTATATGTTGCAAAAATAACGCTTTATAAAGATTTACGGAAGCCCCTGGTAGGCATTTATTAACGATTTCTATGGATTTGCTAACAATTTTGTTTTAATTAGGAACGACATCGTAATTTCTTATTTATATTTGCGCTCTCATGATAATTTGAATATGACATTTGACTTAAAAGTAACAGACTCGCAAACAAAGGCGCGTGCTGGAAAGATAACAACCGATCACGGTGTAATTGAAACACCAATTTTTATGCCTGTAGGAACCGTTGCTAGTGTAAAAGGCGTACACCAACGTGAATTGAAGGAAGAAATAAATCCAGATGTAATATTAGGTAACACCTATCACTTATACTTACGTCCGCAAACTGATGTTTTAGAAAAGGCAGGAGGCTTACATAAGTTTATGAATTGGGATCGGAATATTTTAACCGATTCTGGTGGGTATCAAGTGTATTCACTTTCTGCTAATAGAAAAATTAAAGAAGAAGGTGTGAAGTTTAAAAGTCACATTGATGGAAGCTACCATTTCTTTACACCAGAAAATGTAATGGAAATCCAACGAACCATTGGTGCAGATATTATTATGGCTTTTGATGAGTGTACACCATATCCGTGTGATTATCGTTATGCCAAACGATCCATGCACATGACGCATAGGTGGTTGGATAGATGTATTAATCATTTGGAAAAAACACCATTAAAATACGACTACGATCAAGCATTTTTCCCAATAGTTCAGGGAAGTACCTATAAAGATTTGCGTCAACAATCGGCAGAGTATATTGCTAATGCCGGCGCAGTAGGAAATGCTATTGGCGGATTGTCGGTAGGAGAGCCAGCTGAAGAAATGTATGCCATGACTGAAGTGGTAACAGCAATTTTACCAGAAGATAAACCACGCTATTTAATGGGTGTTGGAACACCAATTAATATTTTAGAAAATATTGCTTTGGGTGTGGATATGTTCGATTGTGTTATGCCAACACGTAATGCTAGAAATGGTATGTTATTTACTGCACACGGAACCATTAATATTAAAAACCTGAAGTGGCGCGAAGACTTTTCGCCTATAGATGAAATGGGTATAACTTTTGTCGATACCGAATATTCTAAAGCTTATTTAAGACACTTATTTACAGTAAATGAATTATTAGGAAAGCAAATTGCTACTATTCATAATCTAGGTTTCTATATGTGGTTGGTTCGTGAAGCAAGAAAACATATATTAGCAGGAGATTTTTCTACATGGAAAGATATGATGGTAAAACAAATGGATAATAGACTTTAGAAAGTAGGGGCTATTGTTATGTAGCCAAAAACATTTACTTCAAGGTATTATAAATTAAAACTCCCAGAAAACCTCTTCTTTGAAGAGAGTAGGAAAGACAACATTGAAAATATTAGACTGGTACATACTAAAACGTTATCTCCTTACATTTTTTGTAATGTTGCTGCTATTTATTCCTATTGGAATAACGGTTCATCTAGCAGAAAAAATAGGGAAGATACTAGAAAATGAAGCACCTTTTGGCGAGGTTATGCTGTATTTTTTAGATTTCACCATATATTTTGCTCACTTATTATTTCCATTATTTTTATTCCTTTCGGTAATTTGGTTTACTTCAAAATTGGCTAATAACACGGAAATTATTGCGTTTTTAAGTTCTGGTGTTTCTTTTAGTCGCTTTTTACGACCTTATATGATAGGGGCGTCCGTTGTATCTGTTTTCGCATTAGTCCTCGGTCTTTATTTAGCGCCAGAAGCCAGTAAAGGTTTTAACGATTTTAATTATAAATATTTAAAAACGGGTAAAAGTGCGGTTGATAATCAAAACGTTTACCGGCAAATTGATGATACTACTTACATTTTTGTCAGTAGTTTTGATACGAAGCAAAAACGCGGACAGAATTTTACATTGGAGTACATTAGGGATAACAAGTTGGTTAGTAAAATTACTGCGAGTTCAATTCAATATGTTGAGAAGGATTCTACTTATAGAATGAATACCTACGTAAAAAGATACATAGGAGATAACAATGATATCATTGAAACAGCTAGACGAAAAGATACGTTGTTTGCTTTCGATTTAGAAGACTTAACTCCAGTAGAGTATATTGCAGAAACCTTGCGCTATGGCGAATTAAATCGTTTTATAGAAAAGGAAGAAGCACGTGGTTCATCTTATATTAGTCGTTATAAATTAGTTAAATATAGAATATGGAGTTTGCCGGTTTCTGTGTTTATTTTAACCATTATTGCCGTAGCCGTTTCATCTATAAAACGACGTGGTGGAATGGGCGTAAACCTAGCAGTTGGTATTTGTATTGCTATGGTTTTTGTGTTTTTCGATAAAATTTTTGGTGTGATGGCCGCACAATCAGATTTTCCACCTTTGCTAGCTGTGTGGTTTCCTAATATGCTATTTGGAATATTAGCGGCTTACCTTCTATACAATGCTAAACGATAAGTTAAAGAATTACGCACATTTACACCTGTTGGTTTTTATAGCGGGTTTTACTGCTATTTTAGGGCAATTAATTTCTATTGAAGCGGTTTCACTCGTTTGGTATCGAATGCTAATAGCATTGGTTTTTATGGCCATTTACGTTTATTTTTCGAAAGCAAATATTAGAATTCCCTTAAAATCTATTCGTAATTTAAGTTTTGCAGGTGTTGTTATTGCTTTGCATTGGATTACTTTTTTTGCCGCCATAAAAGTCTCTAATATTTCCATAACATTAGCCATGTTTTCAACTGGTGCTTTTTTCGCATCCTTTATTGAACCTTTAGTCTACAGGCGCAAACTAATTAGTTATGAAATAGTATTTGGTGTTTTGGTTATTATTGGGGTTTTTATTATTACGCAAAGTGAACTTCATTATTTGTTAGGCATTATTTTAGGAATTATCTCCGCTTTTTTATCATCGCTTTTTGCCGTTTTAAATGGTAAGTTTCTAGAGAAGCATTCGGCAACTACCATTTCCTTTTACGAATTTATAAGTGGTGTTGTTTTTATTAGTATCTATTTGTTTTTTTCTGGCAAAGGTTTTTCACCAGAATTCTTTGTGCTCCATCTTTCCGATATAATTTATCTTCTAATTTTAGCCTCCGTTTGTACAGCTTACGCATTTATTGCATCTGTATATGTTATGCGCTATATTAGTCCATTTACGGTGGTGCTTACTTATAATTTAGAGCCTATTTATGGAATTATTTTAGCCGTTATTATTTTTCCTGAAAAAGAGAAAATGAGTAACAATTTTTATATTGGAGCAGCTATTATTATAAGTGTGGTAGTATTGAATGGTATTTTGAAAAACCGGAGAAAGAATCGGATGAAAAGGATAGCTTCATCATAAAAATGTTAATATTTTCACCATGTATGTGGTAATTAGTACTTTTGTAAAAAGCATTATGCATGCCTAATATTTCATCTTTTTACTTCGGTTTAAAATGAAAAAAATATGTAGGTTTGTAGGCTAACTAATTTAATTAAAAATTCCTATGGAGTATTTAGAATTTGAACTTCCGATTAAAGAACTTGAAGCTCAATTGCAGAAATGTCAAATAATAGGTACGGAGAGTGAAGTAGATGTATCCGAGACTTGTAAGCAAATTGAAACTAAATTAATTGCGACCAAGAAAGATATATACAAGAATTTAACGCCTTGGCAACGTGTACAAATGTCACGTCATCCAAACCGTCCTTATACTTTAGATTATGTTAAAGCGCTTTGTGGCGAATCATTTTTAGAGCTTCATGGCGACAGAAATGTTAAGGATGACAAAGCTATGATTGGTGGTCTTGGTAAAATTGGAGATCAAACTTTTATGATTATTGGTCAACAAAAAGGATATAATACCAAAACGCGTCAGTATCGTAATTTCGGTATGGCAAATCCAGAAGGTTACAGAAAAGCGTTACGCTTAATGAAATCTGCGGAAAAGTTTGGTATCCCAGTACTTACCCTTATTGATACACCAGGTGCTTATCCAGGATTGGAAGCCGAAGAACGTGGACAGGGAGAGGCTATTGCTAGAAATATTTTAGAAATGACACGCCTAAAAGTTCCAATTTTAACGGTTATTATTGGTGAAGGTGCATCGGGTGGTGCATTAGGAATTGGTATTGGCGATAAAGTAATGATGTTAGAGAATACCTGGTATTCTGTTATTTCTCCCGAATCTTGTTCGTCTATCTTATGGCGCAGTTGGGAATATAAAGAACAAGCTGCCGATGCGTTAAAGCTAACGGCAACAGATATGAAAAAAATGAAATTGGTAGATGAGATTATTAAGGAACCTCTTGGTGGTGCACATAGTGATCGTGAAACAACTTTTTTATCCGTTAGAGATGTTGTTCTAAAATCTTATGAGGAGTTTAAAAACTTATCACCAAAAGAATTAGTAAAAAATCGTATGGATAAATATTTAAATATGGGTGTTTTTAAAGGTTAATCCTTTTCGTACCATAGAACCTTAAAATCTGAAATTTTTTATTTCGGATTTTTTTGTGCTTATTAACAATAAAATCAACTTATTAACAGCAGAATTGTTAACTTATGGTTAACAACGAAACCCCATTAAAGCTATCATTTTAGCAACCTTTTAATTACTTTCGCTCACATGAAACAACCGAATCAAGTAAAGGGATATCCCGTAGATAAAAGCACTTTAATTAGTCTTGAGAAAGGAAAAATACCGCCTCAAGCCATTGATTTAGAAGAGGTTGTTCTCGGTGCTATGATGATTGATAAAAAAGGTGTTGATGAGGTTATTGATATTTTAAGTGCAGATGCATTCTATAAAGAAGCGCATCAGCATATATTTGAAGCTATTTTTCAGTTGTTTGAAAATAGTGAACCTATTGACTTATTAACCGTTTCTAGTCAATTAAAGAAAAACTTAAAACTAGATGTCGCAGGAGGAGACTTTTACCTAATTTCTCTTACTCAAAAGGTATCATCTTCAGCACATATTGAGTTTCACGCGCGTATTATTCTTCAGAAATTTATTCAGCGTAGTTTAATTAAAATTTCAAGTGAAATTATTGAAGACTCTTATGATGAAACGCAAGATGTTTTTGATTTATTAGATAAAGCGGAATCTAAATTATACGAAGTCACGCAAGGAAATATTAAAAAATCCAGTGAAACCGCTCAAAGTTTGGTAATTCAAGCCAAGAAAAAAATTGAGGAAATTTCTAATAAAGATGGTTTAAGTGGAATTCCAACAGGATTTACCAAACTAGATAAACTGACCTCTGGTTGGCAAGAAAGTGATTTAATTATTATTGCGGCGCGTCCAGGTATGGGTAAAACGGCATTAACCTTATCTATGGCTAGAAATATAGCCGTAGATCAGAATATTCCTGTTGCTTTTTTCTCATTAGAAATGGCATCGGTGCAATTAATTATGCGTTTAATTTCTAGTGAAACGGGCTTGTCTTCAGAAAAATTACGTACAGGAAAGTTAGAAAAACACGAATGGGAACAATTAAATGTCAAAGTAAAAGGACTTGAAAAAGCCCCTTTATTTATAGATGATACGCCTTCACTTTCCATCTTTGATTTACGAGCAAAAGCGAGACGTTTAGTATCGCAACATGGCATTAGATTAATTATGGTGGATTACTTGCAATTAATGACAGCTGGTGGAAGTCAGAAAGGTGGTAATCGTGAACAGGAAATTTCAACAATTTCTCGAAACTTAAAAGCATTAGCTAAAGAATTAAGTGTTCCGGTAATTGCCCTATCGCAATTATCGCGTGCAGTTGAAACCCGTGGAGGAAGTAAACGTCCAATATTATCAGATTTACGTGAATCTGGTGCAATTGAGCAGGATGCGGATATTGTAAGTTTTATTTACCGTCCGGAATATTATAAAATTGATGAATGGGATGATGACGAACGCTCACCAACTGATGGTCAAGCCGAGTTTATTATTGCTAAACACAGGAATGGTGGATTGGATAACATACGATTGAAATTTATAGGAAATCTTGGTAAGTTTGATAACCTAGATGATTTTGATACACCGTTTGATCATGAATTCCATTCTAAAATGAATGAAGCTGCTAATGATAATACGTTTAAAGCAGATCATTTTCCGTCCCCAAATGATGCGTTTGGTGCTCCAGACGATAACGAAGTTCCTTTTTAAATCATTCATTTTTAGATATTTAAAATACGTGTCGTTTTTATGTTTTTAATGCAAAATTGTTTCATCTTTTGACACGCATAAGAAGTTTTTGACTTAATTTTGCAGAACTTCTAAATAGGGGCTAATATGAATCAATTGCGTACCACAAATCTACTATTATCAATCATCGTTATTCCGTTTGTGTTTTATTTACTTAAAACGCTTTCGTTTATATTTATTCCTTTGATTTTTTCCATGTTTATAGCGTTGCTATTTTTGCCGCTTATGCGTTGGTTGGGTAGAAAGAAAATTCCAAAAGCAGTTAGCATTGTAATAGTTGTACTATTAATAGCTCTAGGCCTAAAAATAGGCGTTGAGCTCGTTAAGGTTTCTGGACGCGAAATATTAAATTCTGAAACCGAGTTTTTTGTCAAGGCAGAAGAGAAGTTTGATGCGTTACTAATTAGTGCACAAGAAACTTTTGGAGTTGAAGTAGAAAGCAAACAAAACCTATTTAAAAAGTTTATTCACGAGGAAACAATTGGTGTCACCCTCAGTTTTATTCAAAAAACTGTGACTATGATTCTGATGACGGTCTTTTTTGTTGTTTTGTGGTTAGCAGAGTCCATCAATATTCAAAAAGTGATGAACAATACCTTGTTGAAGCTCAAACATACATCGGTTAAAACGTTTATAAAAATCGAGAACGATTTAATCAAATTTGTGAAAGTAAAATTTGCAGTCAGTTTAGCAACAGGTATTGGAACGGGTTTGGCTTGTTTATTCTTTGATGTTAGTTTCCCTATTTTCTGGGGTCTATTTGCCTTTTTTATCAACTTTGTTCAAATGGTAGGCTCCATAGTAACGGTCGTTTTATTAGCCGCTTTTGCTTTTATTGAGTTAGATCCTACAAGTACATTATTCTTTTTTATAATTTCAATTACAGGTGTTCAAGTACTTTTTGGTTCTATTTTAGAACCTATTTTTATGGGAAAATCTTTTTCTGTAAATATTATAACAGTTTTGGTCATGCTTATGCTTTGGGGTTATATCTGGGGCGTTCCCGGTTTAATTATGGCTATTCCAATTACAGTTGTCTTAAAAATTATGTTGGAACAATTTGAGAGTACTAAAGTTATTGCTAATTTGTTATCGGGTAAAAATTAGACTTTCTCCCAGACTAAAATTATTTTATATTGATTTGTAAGGTCTATATTTTCTGTATCTTTCAAATATGAAAAAGTTAGTAATTCTACTCCTGTTTTTGTTCTCCTTAAATAGTTTTGCATCCTATATTTTAATACCTATGGATGCCAATAGTCAGAAAAATCATTTAAAAGCTTACGGTATTACGTATTGGACTTTAGATAATCAATTAAAAGTAAATTGGTTATTAAATTACAGAGGAGGTTCGTTTTTACTACCCGACTCTGAACGTATTCGTAGGGAATGTCAAATTCGAGGGGTTTCTTTTGAAGTGCTTTCCAATGCGAAAGCGGAAGCTATTCTTAACGAAATTAGTAGCCCGAGTAAAAACATGGAATCTGTGGTTTTAGAAAAAGCACCAAAAATAGCGGTATATTCACCTAAAGGTAATTTGCCATGGGACGACGCCGTAACCATGGTGTTGACTTATGCTGAAATTCCTTATGAAATAATTTACGACGAAGAAGTTTTAAATGATGCTTTGTTATTATATGACTGGTTGCATTTACATCATGAAGATTTTACGGGGCAATACGGTAAGTTTTACGCTAATTATAAAACAGCTGCTTGGTATATTGAAGAAAAAAATTCTGCTGAAGCATTGGCTAAACGATTGGGATACGATAAGGTTTCTGATGAAAAACTAGCCGTTGCAAATAAAATTAGAGACTACGTTATTGGTGGTGGATTTATGTTTGCTATGTGTAGCGCTACCGATAGTTTTGATATTGCTTTATCTGCTGATGGTGTCGATATTTGTGAACCTATGTTTGATGGTGACGCCAGTGATGCCAATTACCAAAGTAAAATAGATTACAATAGAACTCTTGCTTTTAAAGATTTTATTTTAGAACGAAATCCTAATGTATACGAGTTTTCATCTATTGATATGACTACGAAACGTCGGATTCCAAAAACAACTGATTATTTTACGTTGATGGATTTTTCGGCAAAATGGGATCCAATTCCAACGATGTTATGCCAAAACCATACAGCTTTAGTAAAAGGGTTTATGGGGCAAACAACATCTTATAGTCGCGATCAAATAAAAGCGAATGTTTTGGTAATGGGAGAAAATAAAACCAATGGTGAAGCTAAATATATTCATGGAATTAAAGGAAAAGGTTTCTTTACTTTTTATGGTGGTCATGACCCAGAAGATTACACGCATAAAGTTGGGGATCCAAAAACAGAGCTCGATTTATTTCCAACATCGCCAGGTTATCGATTAATTTTAAATAATGTATTGTTTCCAGCGGCTAGAAAAAAGAAGCAAAAAACATAATATGAAGTATCTGTTGCATGGTTTAACATTGTTGCTTTTCCAAGTTTCGTTTTCTCAAAAAGATACTATAATTGATTTTGGTGAAAAGTTAATAAATGAAAATCGTTTAACTGAAGCTATTAGTTATTACAATAAAAGTTTAATTCAGTCTAAAAATGATGAGCAACAGATTTATCTGCTTTTAGGTTTAGCTGAAGCCTATAAATTAAAATTAGATTATGATGAAGCTAGTGTGTACTTTCTAAAATCTTATGATTTAATTAAACAAACCAAAAACCCGCAGCTTGAATTTTTGTACCGCGTAAAAATGGCTGAATTTTTCAGGAAGAGAACCCTTTTTTTAGATGCTAATGAACAACTTATAAAGGCCGAAAAACTACTAAAGCTTCATCCCATTGATGATACTAATTTGGCCAATTTTTACAGTAGAAAAGCAGCCCTTTTTACAGAATATTTTTTTAAGGTCGATTCCACATTTTTTTATGCCAACAAAGCTTTAGAACTTTCAAAAAAAGTAGGGGATAAGCAAGGTTATTTTTATGCATCTCTAGAAATATCTGGTGTTTATGAAGAAAAAAAGGAATACGATAAAGCGGTGGAGTTTTTAGAGGAATTATTGGATTATGCTAAAGAAAATCGACTCATTCAAGAACAAGCAGATGCTTATATAAATTATACCCGGGTTTTATTTAAGAGTAATCAGTTTGAAAAAGGACTCAAAGAGTGTGAAGAAGCTTTAGACTTTGCCAAGATAAATGATCTGTTTTATGGTGAAATTTTATTTACTGATAATATCAGGAACTTCTATGACAAATTAGGGAATATTGATAAGGCTTACGAGTATTTAGAAATTAGATTAAAATTAACTGACAAATATTATCAAATTGAACATGGTAAATTCTTATTTGAATTAGAAGAAAAATATAAGCTGACCGAAAAGGAAAATCAAATTAAAATTAATAATTTAAAAATTGTAAATCAAAATAAGGCATTGGCTTCTAATAAAATTAAGTTGTATGTTAGTTTGGTCTTCATTTTAATAGCTACAGTTCTGGTTTTCTTTATTGCACACGTTTTAAAAAGAACCAAAATCAACAACAGAAAGCTAGAATTGCTTTCTCAAGAAAACGAGTTTTTATTAAGTGAGGCTAATCACCGTATTAATAATAATTTGCAGTTAGTTATTATTCTTATTGCCGATCAATTGAAAAAATCAATTGGTTCTGAAAATTTTCAACTAAAGAATATTTTAACTAAAGTTGAGACGATCTCAACTTTACACAAACATTTATATAGGAATAAGGATAAAAAGATAATTGATGCTTCAAAGTACTTAAGCGATGTAAAAGTTAGTTTTTTTGACACGTTTAATGACAATAATATTCACATAAGTTTTAAAGTGGCACCCGTAGATATTCCATCAGACTTTGCTATGTATTTAGGACTGCTATTAACTGAACTTTTCATCAACTCCATAAAACATGCCTTTGTAAAACAAGATTTCAAAGAAATTACTTTCGATTTATACGAAAAGGATAATATACTGTATTTTAATTATTCAGATAATGGTGACGCCATTCTCAATGCGAAAATTAAACCAAAATTGATAGATAAGCTCTGTCGTCAATTAAAAATTAAGTATCACATAGAAACCGAAAATGGTTTTTCATTTTCGTTTATAAAACCAATTAGTAATGATTAACTATCAAAACCCTAAAATATTAATAGTTGAGGACGACGTTATAATTGCAGAATATATAGCAGAAATTTTAGAAGAGGAGTCTTTTAATGTCATAAAACTAGCTCATGATAAGGAGTCGGCTTTAAATAAAATGATATCTTTTTTACCCGATATTATTCTTATGGATATTAATTTAAACGGAATAAATGCCGGAATAGAATTGTCCAAAATAAAAAATGAAAATGCGACGGTTATTTTTATAACAGGTCAATCGGATTTTAAGTTAATGAATGAAGCTTTAAAGACATGTCCTGACGCTTATCTTACAAAACCTATTAAAAAAGTAGATGTTATAGCTTCTATTAATCTAGCTATAAACAAAAAACAAATCCATAGTTTTAATTTTAAAGATGGTTATGATACCATTATTTTGAATCATTCTGATATTAGATATATTATGGCCGATGGTAATTATAGCAATATTTACACGTCGACAAAAAAATATACTATACGTCAAACTTTAAGTTCTATTGTGGAAAAACTACCATCAAAGCTGTTTGAACAAACGCACCGTTCTTATTTTGTAAACAAGGATATGGTAGAACGCGTTACAGCTAATGCTGTTTTTTTAAAAGGTATAGAGATTCCATTATCTAGAACGTACGGTAAGTATTTTAAATAACCATTCAAATACATAACACTGCGCTTCAACCATCTATATTGGTTGCTTATAGTTTATAATTTATTTTTGGCACATATTAATGTAACCAAATCTAATTTTATGAAACTAAAACTTTACTTATTATTACTGGCATTTATTAGCCTTAACTCTGTAAATGCTGCTTATTATTTTCAAGTCTCAAATGTGGATCCTTTAACAGGAGGACAAACTTATTTGCTTAATGAAGCTTCTAATCCATTGGAACTTTCTCTTTTATTTTGCGCATTTGGTAGTAACCAACCATCAATATCTACTACCTATACAATAACTTGGTATAAAAATACTATAAATTCAACTGTAGGTGGTATTATGGTTGACCAATCAAACCAAATTACTCCTAATCAATATAATGTGCCTGACATTAAAACATTTTTGCCAAGCACCACTGAAATTGGTTCTTTTTACTACTATGCTGTTTTATCTAATCCACAATATACATCTTGTGGTTTTACGGATACGCTTACTTCAACAATACAAAGAGTTGATGTGTTAAGTCCTGCAACAAATCTAAATTTTGATGGAGTAGATGATCGTGCCGAAGTAAATATTTCATCTTTGCCTTTAGCTAATGCACCTAGAACAGTTGAGGCTTGGGTTAAAACCAGCGCTACAAATGTTGGAACAATAGTTAATTATGGTAATCAAAGTACAAATCAACGATTTGGTATACTAATGACTAACGACGGTAGAATCGGTGTAATTGGAGAAAATAATGATTATATAGCTCCAACAGGAAGTGTTAATGACAATAATTGGCATCATGTTGCTGTGACATTCAATGGTTCTGTTTTAACAATTTTTGTAGATGGTGTTAGTGTAGGATCGACTAATAAGAGTTATTCAACTAACGGGAATTTATTAAGTTTAGGCTCAACTTTTAGAACAACTTTTTGGGGTGAGTTTTTTAATGGAAATATGGATGAAGTTCGAGTATGGAATACAGCAAGAACAGCATCTCAAATTAATTCTAGTAAAAACTGTGAGTTGCAAGGAATTGAAACTGGTTTAGTGGCTTATTATAATTTTAATCAAGGAAATGATGCTAATAATAATTCAACAATCACAACTTTAACAGATGCTACGGCAAATACATATAACGGTACATTATCAAATTTTGCTTTAACAGGAGCAACAAGTAATTTTTTAGCAGGTTCACCTATAATAAGTGGGTATACAATACCAAATACACCAACAGCAACAGCTTTAATAATGTATGAAGTTGGGGAAACAGCAAATGTTTTAACTGCAACAACTAGCGGAACAGGTTTATTATGGTACACAACAGAAACCGGAGGAACAGGTTCTACAACAGCGCCAACTCCAGATACTTCAGTAGTTGGGTCGAAATCTTACTGGGTTTCCAGTACAAATGTAAACGGATGCGAGAGTGAGCGTTTGGAAATTGTAGTAGATGTAGAAGCTACTATGGGTATTGATAGCGAAAGTATGTTAAATAACATAGATATATATCCCAACCCAACCAAGGGTAATATTTCTATTACCTTGCCAAATATGCAGGATTCTAAAATTACAGTTTATGATTTAAATGGGCGTTTGCTTTTAAATCAATCAAACAGTGGTAAAACAATGTCTGTAGATTTAAGTGCATACGAAGCTGGTATCTATTTGTTTAAAGTAGAGGTTAATGGAAATGAAACCATGAAACGAATTGTAAAACAGTAATCAATTTAATTCAAAGCGGCAATATATGTAATGGGTATTGCTGCTTTTTTTACTTTATAAAGTAAAACCACCCTAATTTTTATCAATTCACGTACAAAATACTGCATTTCAAAACTAAAATTTTGCTAGTGGTATTATTTGTCTTAAATTTGAGACATATAAAGCTATTAAGATAAATATGGCCGTAGGTCATATTATTTTACATTAATTAGATTTAGGGGATTTGATTGATGAGCAAGAAGCAGCGACAACTATTATGGATGTCGCTGCTTTTCTTTTCAAACAAAAAAAATCCGATTCAATTAAGAATCGGATTTTTTATAAGCGAAATATGTTTTACAATAGGCTAAACGCCTTACTTTACTTTATTAATTACTGCAGCAAATGCATCTGGGTTGTTCATAGCTAAATCGGCTAAAACCTTACGGTTTAAATCAACATTATTAGCTTTCATTTTACCCATAAACTGCGAGTAAGACATACCATGTTCTCTTGCTCCTGCGTTAATACGCATAATCCATAAAGCACGGAATGTTCTCTTTTTTACTCTACGGTCTCTGTACGAATATTGCATCGCTTTATCAACCGCATTTTTTGCTACTGTCCAAACGTTTTTACGACGTCCGAAGTAACCTTTTGCTTGTTTAAGCACTTTTTTTCTTCTGGCTCTTTTGGCTACAGAATTTACTGATCTTGGCATAATTTAAATGTTTTTTGTAGTAGGCGGTCTTTTAATGACACTTTAGATTAAAAATCTTAAATCAACAAACGTTAATTAAAAATCTTTAAAGCCCAACTCCAGGGTTTATTAATTGTTTTAACCGGTTAAAATAAGGTTACTTTAAACGTAACATAATTTTAACATTACTCATGTCGGCCTTATGAACTAAAGTCCATTGAGTTAAGGCTTTCTTACGCTTTTTAGTCTTCTTTGTTAAGATATGACTCTTAAAAGCGTGCTTTCTTTTTATTTTACCAGTACCAGTAATTTTAAATCTTTTCTTGGCACTAGATTTGGTTTTCATTTTAGGCATTGTTCTTCCTAGTTTAAGTTATTTCGCTTACTATCTTTATCTGTTCCCGAAGCGTCGGGATCAGTTTATTTTGATTTCTTTGGAGAAATAAACATCGTCATTCGTTTACCTTCCAGTTTTGGCATTTGTTCCACTTTACCCAAATCTTCTAAATCTTGCGCTAAACGCAACAATAGAATTTGTCCTTGTTCTTTAAAAACAATGGATCGGCCTTTAAAAAAGACAAACGCTTTTAATTTCGCGCCCTCTTGTAAAAACTTCTCGGCATGTTTCTTTTTAAATTCGTAATCATGATCATCTGTTTGAGGACCAAAACGAATTTCTTTTACAACAACTTTCGAGGCTTTTGCTTTTAATACCTTTTCACGTTTCTTTTGTTCATAAAGAAACTTCTTATAGTCCATCACTTTACAAACAGGAGGATCTGCTTTTGGTGATATTTCAACAAGGTCAAGCCCTTGTCCATCAGCTATTGCCAATGCTTCTTTTGTTGGGTAGACACCTACTTCAACATTGTCACCTACTAAACGCACGTTTTCTACCCTGATTTTAGAGTTAATTTTGTGCTGATCTTCTTGATTTACTCGACGAGGAGCTTGTCTTCTTCTACGTATTGCTATGGCTGTATAATTTTAGTTTAACTTAATTTCCTTATTAAAATTCTTTTAATGTACTCTTGACTTCTTTGTTTAGAATGTCAGTGAATTCTTGTACAGTAATCATGCCAAGATCTTCACCACCATGCTGACGAACAGAAATTTTACCTTCTTGCTCCTCATTCTCTCCAACAATAATCATATATGGGATTTTTTTCATTTCGGCTTCCCGAATTTTCTTACCCATTGTTTCATTTCTATTGTCAATTAGGGCGCGAATTTCGTCATTTTCTAGCGAATTTAAAACTTTTTTCGCGTATTTCTCATATTTTTCACTAATAGAGAGTACAATAACCTGATCTGGTACCAACCACAATGGGAAGTTACCTGCTGTATGCTCCAATAAAATGGCTATAAAACGTTCCATACTTCCAAAAGGAGCGCGGTGAATCATAACCGGGCGGTGAAGCTCATTGTCACTGCCTTTGTAGGTTAAATCGAAACGTTCAGGTAAGTTGTAATCTACTTGAATTGTACCTAATTGCCACTGTCTTCCCAGGGCATCTTTCACCATAAAGTCTAATTTTGGACCGTAAAAAGCTGCTTCCCCAGTTTCAACAACAAAATTTAAATTTTTGTCTTTTGCAGCATTTAATATGGCAGATTCCGCTTTTTCCCAATTTTCATCACTTCCAATGTATTTTTCAGGTGTTGCAGGATCACGTAACGAAACTTGTGCCGTGAAATTTTCAAATCCTAAAGATCCAAATACATAAAGAACTAAATCTATAACATTTTTAAACTCTTCATCTAACTGATCTGGCATACAAAATATATGCGCATCATCTTGAGTAAAACCTCTTACACGAGTTAAACCATGTAACTCGCCACTTTGTTCATATCTATAAACGGTTCCAAATTCGGCAAAACGTTTTGGCAAATCCTTATAGGACCATTGGAAACTATTATAAATTTCACAGTGATGCGGACAGTTCATTGGTTTTAAAAGGAATTCTTCACCATCTTTAGGTGTTAGAATAGATTGGAAACTATCTTCTCCGTACTTTTCATAGTGTCCAGAGGTTACGTAAAGCTCCTTCTGTCCAATATGCGGTGTAATAACCATTTCATAACCAGCTTTCTTCTGAGCTTTTTTCAGAAAATTCTCTAAACGTTCGCGTAAAGCGGCACCTTTTGGTAACCATAGCGGTAGACCTTGACCAACCTTTTGCGAAAACGTAAATAACTCTAGTTCTTTACCTAGCTTTCTATGATCACGTTTTTTTGCTTCTTCTAATAAGTGCAGGTAATGTGTTAACTCCTTTTGCTTCGGAAAAGAGATACCATATACACGAGTTAACTGTTTATTGCTTTCATCACCTTTCCAATAAGCTCCGGCAACACTTAATATTTTAACAGCTTTAATAATTCCGGTATTTGGAATATGGCCACCGCGACATAAATCGGTAAATGTGTCATGATCGCAAAAGGTGATGGTGCCATCTTCTAGATTTCCTATTAAATCTAGTTTGTAATTATTTTGGTCTCTATAATAAGCGAGCGCTTCTAATTTTGAAACGTCGCGCATATTAAATTCATGTTTTCCACGCGCTATTTCTAGCATCTTATCTTCAATACGTTTAAAGTCTTTATCAGAAATTGTTTCGTCACCTAAATCAATATCGTAATAAAAGCCATTATCAATAGCTGGACCCACCCATAATTTAGCGTTAGGGTAGAGCGCTTCAATTGCTTGTGCTAATATATGTGCAGACGAGTGCCAGAATGCTTTTTTACCTTCATCGTCGTTCCAAGTATATAAAATAAGAGTCCCGTCGGTGGTCAATGGCGTTTTGGTTTCGACAACTGTATCATTAAATTTTGCCGAAATAACGTTTCTCGCTAATCCTTCGCTAATGCTTTTTGCAACGTCCATTGACGTTGTTCCTGTCTCAACCGACTTTATACTGCCATCTGGCAACGTAATCTGTATCATTATATATAGTGTAATTATGAAAGACAAATATAATGGGATAAAATTTTACATACAATATATATATAGGTATAATTTTTAAAACTGATGTAAGCTGATTACTCGTTATATATAGTATTCTATATACAGCGTAATTGTTGTCTCGAATTCATACTTTTTACAAAGTACAAATGGATTTATAGATTGGGAGTAGAGTAGTGCTTAATAGGAGTTCTATAATTAGAATGTTAGACATGTGATTTTTGAGCAACATTAAATCAATTCAAATGGATGTTTTTTTAGCTTTTATAATCCTTCCTTTTCTTAATAAGAAGGATTTCGTTATCTATATATAATGTCTAAATAAGTATAGTTTGGATAGATGATTTAGATCGTGAACGTCGAATACTTCAATTCTAAATATATGAGTTCTTGTTAATATTAAATATCAAATCGTCTATATCTGGATTTTGTATGTTTATTTGATGTAGAATTAAACCTCCATTTATTAATAATAGGGATTTCGCTACCTATAAATTATATAGAATCTGAATTAGCATAATATAGACAGATGAAGTTGATCTTTAAAGTTGAATACTTCAACTCTATATATAAGAGTTCTGGTTTTTATTGAACACTAAATTACCATTATCACGATTTTGAATTTCATAGTGCGCATATTGAAACCTCTTTTTATTAATGAGATGATTTTTGCTATCTATATGTAGTAGCTGAATTAGCATAATATAGACAGATGAAATCGAATACTTCAATTCTATATATAAGAGTTCTGGTTATTATTGAATACTAAATCATCTATATCTGGATTTTGTATTTTTATTTGATGTAGAATTAAACATGGTTTTATTAATAAGAAGGGTTTCGCTACCTATATATAGTTCCTAAATAAGTATAATATGGACAGATGAATTGGATCGTGATAGCCGAACATTTCAATTCTGCTTGGACGGGTTACAATTTTTATTCCGCTCCCAACCATCCTTCCCGAG
>NZ_AFXZ01000056.1 GCF_000224335.1 Bizionia argentinensis JUB59
AGAAATATATTCTTAACAGGCAAAGCGGGGACCGGTAAAACAACGTTTCTTCATAAACTTAAAAATGAATCCCTAAAACGAACCGTTGTGGTCGCACCAACGGGCGTAGCAGCTATTAATGCGAAAGGAGTTACCATTCATTCTTTTTTTCAGTTACCTTTTGGACCTATATTACCAGATTCAGATACTAATACTTCGCAAGGATTTAATAGGAAGTTCAGCAAAACAAAAATCAATATTATTAAGTCCATGGATTTATTGGTTATTGATGAAATTAGTATGGTTCGTGCAGACTTATTAGATGGTATTGATAAAACCTTAAGGCGTTTTCGCAGTAAAAATAAAATATTCGGTGGTGTCCAAGTATTAATGATTGGCGATTTGCAACAATTGTCTCCTGTTATTAAAGATCACGAATGGGCCTTATTGAGAAAGTACTATGTGAATGGATTCTTTTTTAGCAGTCATGCATATCAACAATGCGAACCGATTTCAATTGAATTAAAGCATATTTACAGACAGGAAAATCCGGAGTTTATCAATATTTTGAATGAAATTAGAAATAATAAACTTTCAAAAGAGGCTGAAGCTATATTAAATAAGCGGTATAAGCCAGATTTTATCCCTAATCCAAATGAAGGCTATATTCAATTAACAACTCACAATAATAGAGCGGAACAAACTAATAAAATAGAATTGGATGGGATAGATTCTAAAATTCAAAACTATAATGCAGAAGTAACGGGCAAGTTTCCAGAACATGCATATCCTAACAAAGAGGAACTGGCTTTAAAGCTTGGTGCACAAGTCATGTTTATTAAAAACGACAGTTCACAAGAAAAGCGTTATTTTAATGGTAAGATAGGGAAGATTATCAAACTTAATAAAGATGAAGTGGTCGTACGCTGTCCTGATGATGATTTTAATATTGTTACCACTCCTGAAGTCTGGGACAATATAAATTACAGTGTAAATAAGGAAACCAAAGCAATTACGGAGGATAAAATTGGATCATTTACTCAAATTCCTTTAAGACTCGCTTGGGCAATTACCATTCATAAGAGTCAAGGTTTAACTTTTGAAAAGGCAATTATTGACGCGCAAGGTGCGTTTGCTCATGGTCAAACTTATGTGGCATTAAGTCGCTGTAAATCGTTGGAAGGTTTAGTTTTAAAGAGTAAAATTACTTCAAATCAAATTATAAGCGATAGTCAGGTTATTACTTTTAATGAGGCTGCTAACGAGAACCAACCAGATGAGAAAGTATTAGAGGTTTCTCAAAAGTCTTTTCAATTAGGATTAATAGCAGATGTTTTTAATTTCTACGAACTGTTGTATCCCATCAATCGGATTTTAGATGTTTATTATAAAAACAGAGGGAGTATTGAAGGTAAAATAGAATTACAATTGATTGCTATAAAAGATACCATTACTGGTCTATTAAAAGTTGGGAATGCCTTCAATAAGCAATTGAAAGCTATTTCTGAAGAAGAGACCATTCCAGAAAAAAGCGATATGATTCAAAAGCGTTTTATAAAAGCTATTTCTTATTTTAAGAATGAATTAGATACGGTAATACTACCGGCGTTTAAAACATTTAATTTCACCACTGATAATCAAACTATTGAAAAGGACATCAATAAAAACAGTGATAGTATCGAGGAATTATTAGAGTCTAAGTCCTTATATTTTAAAGAATTATCTACAGGGTTTAAAACGAGACTATTTCTGGATTTACGTGCAAAAGCTGTGTTTTTAGCCAAAGAGAAACCTAAAAAGCTTAAAAAAGCGGTTGTCGATGGGACTACCAATGTTGAGTTATTTGAGTTGCTGCGTGTATTCCGAAATGAAGTTGCGCAGGAAAACGACTTGATTCACTATCAGGTATTTACCCAAAAAGCATTGTATGCCATGTGTGAAACTTTACCAACAACTAAAAATGAGCTATTAGATATTGTAGATATGGGAAAAGTTCGTGTCGAAAAATATGGTTCTGAAATTTTGGGAGTTATAAAAGAGTTTTGTGATGAGAATGACATAGAATTCGAGGAAAAGACAGAAACTGATAAGCCTGAAAAAAATAAGGAAAAAAAAGTTGACACCAAATTGCAATCACTCAATCTTTACCAGGCAGGAAAAACCTTGCCCGAAATTGCTGATACAAGAGAATTAAATGAAAATACTATTTTTGGACATTTAGTTACTTTTATTCCTTCAGGAGAAATAAAAGCAACGGACCTAATGAGTGAAAAGCATTATAAGGAATTACAAAAACTAATTCCGAAGCAAAAGTTTGAAAACCTATCAGATTTAAAACATCAACTCGATGAAAAATATAGCTACGGTGAACTCCGACTTGTGTTAGAAACGTTGAAATAAAAAAAATCCCAATGTAGCCATTGGGATTTTAATTTTTATAAGTTGCAGGCATTAATCTTTTAATACACCTCTGGAAATTACTATTTTTTGAATCTCTGAAGTTCCTTCATAAATCTGTGTGATTTTCGCATCACGCATTAAACGTTCTACATGGTACTCCTTAACAAAACCATTTCCACCGTGAATTTGCACGGCTTCAATCGTTGTATCCATTGCTACTTTACTGGCGTATAATTTTGCCATAGCACTGGACATATCGTAATTATTACCCTGATCTTTATCCCATGCTGCTTTCATTACTAACATTCTGGCGGCTTCAATTTCTGTAGCCATATCCGCTAATTTAAAAGCAATAGCTTGATGATTACAAATTGCGGTGCCAAAAGATTTACGCACTTTACTATACTTTAAAGCCAATTCATAAGCGCCAGATGCAATACCTAGTGCTTGAGCTGCAATTCCAATTCGGCCACCAGATAACGTTTTCATAGCGAACTTAAAACCAAATCCGTCGATACCAATTCTATTCTCTTTAGGCACTTTTACGTCATTAAACTGTAATGTATGGGTGTCACTTCCACGAATTCCTAATTTGTCTTCTTTAGGTCCAACATCAAATCCAGGTAAGCCTTTATCCACAATAAACGCATTAATTCCGTGATGACCTTTGTCTCTATCCGTTTGTGCAATAACTAAAAACACATCGGCACGACCACCGCTTGTAATCCAGTTTTTAGTCCCATTTAAAACATAGTGATCACCTTTATCTATAGCTGTTGTTGCTTGTGAAGTTGCATCACTGCCAGCTTCAGGTTCACTTAAACAAAATGCACCAATAAATTCACCGGTCGCTAATTTGGTTAAATACTTGTCTTTCTGTGCTTGGTTTGCGTATGTTTCTAATCCGTAACATACTAATGAGTTATTTACAGATACAATTACAGAAGCTGATGCATCAATTTTTGATAACTCCTCCATAACGAGCACATAGGAAATAGCATCCATTCCACTTCCGCCATATTTTGGATCTACCATAAGTCCCATAAAACCAAGATCTCCCATTTTTTTCACTAATTCTTGCGGAAACTCTTGTTTATTATCACGCTCAATAACGCCAGGCAGCAATTCTGTTTGTGCAAAATCGCGTGCTGCGTCGCGAATCATCATATGTTCTTCGGTAAGATTAAAATCCATAGTAATTATAATTATTGAATTGATAAAAATGAGTGCAAATATAAGGTTTTAGTCCCGTTTTTTCAATTATGATTAGTATTTTTACGGGATATGGTAAAATCTTTTTATAGCGTTTTAGGGATTATGTCTGGAACATCTCTTGATGGTGTTGATTTGGCACATATTACTTTATCATATAATGGCAAATGGCACTATAATTTTTTAAATTGTGAAACTATCGCGTATCCTGCGGATTGGTTGAAAAAATTGAAGAATCTCGTAGGACTGTCTAAAGATGAATTAGATAAATTGGATGGCGAATATACACAGTATTTGGCAACAGTTATTAATACGTTTATTGATCGACATAAAATTACAGATTTAGATTTTATAAGTTCACATGGTCACACCGCTTTACATCAACCTAATGCTGGTATCACCGTTCAAATTGGAAATAAACAATCTCTTGCTAGTCTAACACAACAAACCGTTATATGCGATTTTAGAGTGCAGGACGTACTACTTGGTGGTCAAGGTGCACCATTGGTTCCGATTGGTGATAAACTTCTTTTTTCAGAATATGATTATTGTCTCAATTTGGGAGGCTTCGCAAATTTATCAACAGAAATTAATGGCCAACGTATAGCATATGATGTTTGTCCTGTTAATATCGTCCTCAATCATTATGTCACTTCTTTAGGTTTAGATTATGATAATGCGGGAAAAATAGCGGCATCTGGACAAGTTCATAAAGTGCTTTTAAAGGAATTAAATAATATTGATTTTTATCAAAAAACACATCCAAAATCATTGGGATTGGAATGGGTTAAAACGCAAATTTTCCCTGTTATTGATGCTTTCGATTTATCTACCGCTGATATATTAAGGACGGTTGTCCAGCATGTAGCCATTCAAGTAGGAAGTCAAATAAAAATGGGGAAGACTTTAATAACTGGAGGTGGTGTTTATAATCTATTCCTTATGGCTGAAATTAAAAAACTAACAAAAGCAGTAATCACCATTCCAAATGCCCAACTTATTGAGTATAAGGAAGCTCTGATATTTAGCTTATTAGGCGCTTTAAAAAAGCGAAATGAAGTTAATTGTTTAGCAACGGTTACAGGTGCAAAAACCGATCATAGTTCGGGGGAAATATATCATCCTTAAAAATATTGAAAATTTGATAATTAGCAATTTTTTGTGTTTATATTTGTTGGGAAACAATGAGAATCTGATCATTCAAAAATATTAATTACTATAATGAAAGAATTACTTCAAAAGTACGAGAATAAACAACCGGAAATAGTTTTCCATTGGAAAGATCCAGAAACAGAAGCGGAAGGATGGACTGTAATAAGTTCTTTACGTGGTGGTGCAGCAGGAGGTGGAACGCGTATGCGTAAAGGTTTGGATGTAAATGAAGTATTATCCTTAGCGAAAACAATGGAAGTAAAGTTTACAGTTTCGGGACCCGCCATTGGAGGAGCCAAATCCGGGATTAATTTTGATCCGCAAGATCCAAGAAAAAAGGGAGTTTTGGAACGTTGGTTTAAAGCTGTTTCTCCATTATTGAAAAGTTACTACGGAACTGGAGGCGATTTAAACGTTGATGAAAGTCATGAAGTTATTCCAATGACAGAACAAACAGGTCTTTGGCATCCGCAAGAGGGCGTTTTCGAAGGACATTTTAAGCCAACACCAGGAGACAAAATTAACCGTATCGGTCAATTGCGTCAAGGTGTCATAAAGGTTATTGAAAGTTCTAAATATTCGCCTAGCGTGAAAAGAAAATATTCGGTAGCTGATATGATTACTGGATTTGGAGTTGCCATGGCCGTGAAACATTATTACGATATTTTTGGGGGGTCAGTAAAGGATAAACGTGTTGTAGTCCAGGGTTTTGGTAACGTTGGTGCAGCAGCTGCTTTTTATATTTCTAAAATGGGTGCTAAAGTGGTTGGTATAATGGATATCGCCGGAGGTGTAATAAACAAAGACGGATTTACTTTTGAAGAAATTACGAATTTATACTTGAATAAAAAAGGAAACACATTAGGTGAAGATAACTTAATTCCTTTTCAAGAAATGAATGATAAGGTTTGGGACTTGGAATCAGAAATCTTCTTACCATGTGCAGCATCCCGATTAATTACAAAAGAGCAGGTGGACGCCATGATAAGTAGTGGTTTGGAAGTTGTTTCTTGTGGAGCTAATGTGCCATTTGCTGATAAGGAAATTTTCTTTGGCCCAATTATGGAACATACGGATGAACGCGTCAGTTTAATACCAGATTTTATTTCTAATTGTGGTATGGCTCGCGTTTTTGCATACTTGATGGAAAACCGTGTAGAAATGACTGATGATTCTATTTTTGAAGACACTTCTGATACTATAAAGAAAGCTTTACAAAATGTTTACAATCAAAATAGTTCAAAAAAGGAATTAAGTAAAACCGCCTTTGAAATCGCATTGGGTCAACTCGTTTAACGCCTAGAGTTTTATGGAAACACTAATAGTTATCGTATTTGTTTTAGGTTATTTAGCTATCACGTTAGAGCATAAACTAAAAATAGATAAATTGATACCAGCTTTAGTCATGATGGCTATTAGTTGGGCTTTAATTGCGTTAGGAGTAGATAGTTTTCCTCAATGGTTTGATTCGGTCAAGCATACTTTAGTGGATAATTTAGGTTTGTTAGATCATGAAGAAAGAGTTCTTCTCATGGAAGAAACCTTATTGCATCATTTAGGTAAAACAGCTGAAATATTAGTGTTCTTAATAGGGGCCATGACAATTGTGGAAATCATAGATTATTTTGATGGTTTTTCAACGATTAAAAGTTTTATAAAAACGAAAAGCAAAAAAAATATTCTTTGGATATTTGGTTTTTTGGCATTTTTTTTATCGGCTATTATTGATAATTTAACAGCAACTATCGTTTTAATATCTATACTTCAAAAACTAATTTACGATCGTAATGTTCGAATTTGGTATGCTGGTTTAATTATTATTGCCGCTAATGCTGGTGGAGCTTGGTCTCCTATTGGTGATGTAACAACAACGATGCTTTGGATTGGTAAAAAAGTATCGAGTGGTCATTTATTTGTGTACTTATTTATACCATCCCTATTGTGTATGTTAGTACCTACGTTTATTGCATCGTTTTTGCCAGCATTTAAAGGGAAAATAGACAGTCCAGGTGACGAGGAGAAATCTAAAAGTAAATATGGCGCTACTATGCTATATTTAGGGTTAGGTGGAATTATATCCGTGCCTGTTTTTAAGGGTTTCACACATCTACCACCATACGTTGGTATGATGTTGGCTTTAAGTTTTGTGGCTATTTTTGCGGAAGTTTTTAGTAATAGAAAGTTTGCAATGTCTATTGACGCGGATAAGGATGCCGACCATAAAGGGCATCATAGTCCGGTGCATTTATCATTGTCTAAAATTGAATTGCCAAGTATTCTATTCTTTTTAGGTATTTTAATGGCTGTTGCTGCATTAGAATCATTGGGTGTTTTATTCGGTTTTGCTTCAACTTTGCAAGAAAATATGCCTCTGCTAGGAACGGAAATTCACCATGGAGGTGTTTCGGATTTAGTAGTTTTATTAATAGGGGTTGGTTCAGCAGTAATCGATAATGTACCTTTAGTAGCAGCTAGTTTAGGTATGTTTACAGAACCGCTAGATAATGAATTATGGCATTTTATTGCTTACGCTGCCGGAACGGGGGGAAGTATGCTTATTATTGGGTCCGCCTCTGGTGTTGTAGCCATGGGAATGGAAAGAATAGAATTTTTCTGGTACCTTAAAAATATAGGCTGGTTAGCGCTAATCGGTTTTATAGTTGGTGCCATAGCCTTCATGTTTACAAGAACCATTTTTTAATATAATTTAATTCAATATAACACGTTAAACGTATAACATTTAAAATAGCATATGATACATACAATATTACAAAGTTCTCAAGATGTTCCAGAAGGAGCGGAAATACTAACCGATGTTGAGCCTGTGGAAAAAACACTCTCCATTATTGAGTTAATAACTAGTGGAGGATTAGCAGGACAAATAATTATCGCTATACTTTTTATATTATTAATAGTAGCCTGTTATATTTATTTCGAGCGTTTATTCGCCATTAAAGCTGCATCTGCAATTGATAGTAATTTTATGAATCAAATAAAAGATCATGTTAGTAATGGTAAAATAGAAGCGGCTCAACTTTTGTGCGCTCAAGTTAATTCTCCTGTTTCTCGGTTAATCAATAAAGGAATTTCTAGAATTGGAAAACCCCTTGAAGATATAAATACAGCTATCGAAAACGCAGGTCGTTTAGAAATTTATGGCTTAGAAAAAAACGTAAGTGTTTTAGCTACTATTTCTGGTGCCGCACCAATGATTGGATTCTTAGGAACCGTGGTAGGTATGATTTTAGCTATTTTCGAATTAGCTAATGCTGGAGGAACTATTCAAATGGATGTCCTTGCTAGCGGATTATATACGGCTATGACAACTACTGTAGCTGGTTTAATTGTGGGTATTGTTGCTTACATTACGTATAACCATTTAGTGGTAAAAACAAATAAAATGGTTTATCAAATGGAAGCACATTCTTTAGAATTTTTAGATCATTTAAACGAACCGATATAATATGAACATACGCGGAAGAAATAAAGTAACGCCAGAATTCAACATGTCCTCTATGACGGATATTGTATTCCTTTTACTTATATTTTTTATGATTGCTTCGACACTTGTAACCACGAGTGCTATTGATATTTTACTTCCTAGTGCCAGCGGAAAAACAGAAAATAAAAAATCTATAGCCGTAAGTATCACTAAAGATTTAAGATATTATGTCGATCAGAAATTAGTAGGGGAAAGCATGTTAGAAGGTGAATTATTAGAGGCTTTATCCAGTCAAGAAAAACCAACTTTAGTTTTACGTGCCGAAAAATCTGTGCCTGTAGATAATGTTGTAAAAGTTATGGATATTGCTAATAGAAATAAGATTAAGGTCATTTTAGCGGTTAAACCGAATTAAGCACAATTTAGATATACTATGAAATATTTAGAAACCAAACACGAACGCAATTCTGCCAAGATTACTGCTTTAATAGCTGTAATCTTGGTGTTGCTATTATTTGTGGTTGGCGCTTCTTATATGGATCCGCCAGAAGAATATGGTGTGGCAATTAATTTTGGAAATTCACCTGTGGGAAGCGGAAATGTGCAACCTAAAGAACCTGTGAAATCGGAGCCAAGGGAAATAGAGCAACCACCGGAAGAAACGGTTACTAAATCCCAAAAAACAAAACCTGAAGCAGCCGCGGCCGAAAAAACAAAAGCGGAAGATGTTATTACACAAAATAATGAAGAATCTTTAGCCATTGAGAAAAAGAAGCAGGTGGATGCCAAGGCAAAAGCTGTTTCGGATGCGAAAGCGAAAGCCCAAGCAAAAGCAGATGCAAAAGCGAAAGCAGAGGCAGAACAAAAAGCAAAAGAACAAGCTGAAAAAGAAGCCAAAAAGAAAAAGTTAGATGCTTTAATAGGCGGAGTTAGTAAATCGGAAGGCAAAACCACCGGCGGAGAAGGGGATGATAATAAAGCAGGAGATAAAGGCCAGTTGGATGGCAACCCCTATGCAACTAGCTATTTTGGCGATCCAGGTTCTGGAAGTGGAGGTGTTGGTTATGGCTTAAATGGTCGTGGTAAAGCTACATATAAAACTATTCAACAGGATTGTAATGAGTCGGGTATGGTTATCGTTGAGATTGTTGTTGATCGTGCAGGAAATGTAATTGAGGCCAATCCTGGAGCTAAAGGCACAACTAATACGGCCGCATGTTTACTAGAACCAGCAAGAAAAATTGCTTTATCTCATAAGTGGCGATCAGATAGTAAAGCACCAGCCAGGCAGGTTGGATTTGTAAAAGTAAATTTCAATTTAGGCCAGTAATTCATGACATATCAAGATACTTTAAGTTGGATGTTTTCTAAACTTCCAATGTATCAAAGGCAAGGTAAAAGTGCTTTTAAAGCAAATTTAGACAATTCTATAAGTTTTGCTAATCATTTAAATAATCCTCAAAACCAAATTAAAACCATTCACGTGGGTGGTACTAATGGAAAAGGGTCTACAAGTAACATGTTGTCTTCCATATTACAAGAAGCTGGTTATAAGGTAGGGTTGTCTACGTCTCCACATTTAAAGGATTTTCGTGAACGTATTCGTATTAACGGCCAGATGATCAGCAAGGGATCTGTTGTTGAATTTATAGAAAGCAATAAAGAATATTTAGAAGAAACTGGATTATCGTTTTTTGAAATGACATCAGGAATGGCATTCGATTGTTTTTTGAAAGAGAAAGTTGATGTGGCCATTATTGAAGTCGGATTAGGTGGCCGATTGGATTCTACTAACATTATTACACCAGAACTTTCTATTATAACAAACATCGGATTAGATCACACCCAATTTCTAGGTGATTCGCTTGATAAAATTGCATTTGAAAAAGCTGGAATTATTAAAAAGAATATTCCCGTTGTTATTGGTAAAACGCAAAGCGAAACCCAATCTGTTTTTAAGAATGTTGCAAGTAGTTTAGAAGCGTCTATTTCATTTGCAGACCAAATGGAACACCCTGATTATGAATCGGACTTAAAAGGTGTCTATCAAAAAGAAAACATTCAAACGGTATTGCAGGCGATTGATGTACTGCGAACGCTTAACTTTAAATTAAAAGATATTCATATCAAAGAGGGTTTAAAAAACGTAGAGATAAATACAGGTTTTCAAGGTCGATGGCAAATTTTACACGATAAACCATTAGTGGTTTGTGATACGGCACATAATTCTGAAGGATTGAAATTGGTAATGGAGCAGTTACTTAATTTGCCATATAACAAGTTGCATATTGTTTTTGGGGTAGTTAATGACAAGGCTTTGGAGACCATCTTACCTCTTTTACCTAAAAAAGCAATTTATTACTTCTGTAAACCGGATGTTCCAAGAGGTTTGGATGAAAATATTTTAAAAAGTATTTTTTTAGAGAATGGTTTTAAAGGTTTAGGTTACGTTAGTGTAAATGAAGCGCTTAAGGCGGCAAAAAGAGCGTCAAAAATGGATGATATAATCTATATTGGAGGCAGTACATTTGTAGTTGCAGAAATAATTTAATTTTTTTTATAAAAAAGCTTTGCAATTCTAAAAAGTCTAGTATATTTGCAGTCCAATTACGAAGGGCGATTAGCTCAGTTGGTTCAGAGCACCTCGTTTACACCGAGGGGGTCGGGGGTTCGAATCCCTCATCGCCCACAACAAAAGAGTCCGTTTTTAACGGACTCTTTTTAGTTACAGGGGTCATTAACTCAGTTGGTTCAGAGTGTCACGTCGACAACGTGGAAGTCACTGGTTCGAATCCAGTATGACCCACATCAAGCGAAAATCTGCATGGGAATGCAGATTTTTTTATTATGAAAAAAGCCCAAAGCTCGCTTTGTAGGTTTTTTCAAAATAAAAAAATCCAGAATGCGCCAGCATTTAGATTTACATTTGCAGTAGTGGTTTTAATCTGGATCAATGCAATTAATCCACAAGTAATTT
>NZ_AFXZ01000055.1 GCF_000224335.1 Bizionia argentinensis JUB59
GCTCGTGTATGAGAAGTGCGTGTTTGCGCTCGAGGATTTTCCGCAGGAAAATCGGAAGAAAGCAAACGCGCAACTACCATTAAGTTAAGCACCAAAGTAAGCATTTTTTATACACATTGTTACTTACAGTAGTTTTTCTGTTTTTTTATAAATCAAATTTGCGTAAAACTTTGTCCAAGCTTAATCCGACTGTCGCTAGTGTTTGAACGGTTTTCAGAGTGTTAGAAATTGGCGTAATTTGTCCGCAACACTGATAAGTCAGAAGCACGAAATGCTTCGTAACAGTGGTAAATCGGAAGAATTTGATTGGAAGTTTTTACTTGTTTTTTTAGCTCGAATTTAGGCTAAAAACTAATTTTAATTTTAAACAGAAACATTGGATTTCAGAGCGCCCAGCTATTGTAAGTAACGGTTTTGTGTATGATTAGTGGCGTGTTTAAGTACCTAATTTAGCAAATAAAAAACTAATAGAAAATCCGCGAGGATTTTCGTAAGCAAGCTAGAACCAGCCATTAATTATACACGGTGTTGCCACACGTTTTTTTATTCGTTATCAAATTCATTTTCTGTTTTAGGTGGTGGCGGTGGTGGTGGAACATTCCTGTAATAATCAAATAAAACTCTTAATTCTGTAGAATCATTTATTTCGCTTTTGATTTCGTCAAATGAATGGGTTAATTTTGTTAAAATCTCCTTGATTTCCAAACCTGTTTTAGTCGAGTCAATATTGACTTCAATAAGCGCTTTGTGAGATGATACAGGATAGTTTGGAATTTCCCCGTTGTTTTGATAATGTCTTTTTAAAATTCGTTTTAGTTCGTCAATTCGATAACCATTGTCGATAAGAATAGAGTCAGATGTGATTACAAGTACATTCTTCTGTTTAATTAGTCCTCCACTGTAAACATATGGAATAACTGTTTTTTTTATTTGTCCATCATAAAATTCTAAAGCGATTTCTTTAAAATTTGGTTCAGGGTAATAATCATTTCCAATTTTATTAGTTATTTGTCGAAAATTCAGAGTAGTTGTATCCAAACCAATAATTTCCATTTTTTCGTTTAAAATTTCACGATCGGTTGGGTAATATCGGATTTCCGTTGTTTTATTTTCACAACTTAAAATCAGAAGAATTGTTGATATGAGGACGATTTTTTTCAAATGTGTGGCAACGGTTTTGTGTATGATTAGTGGCGTGTTTTAAGCACGGAATTTAGTAAATAAAAACTGGATAGGAAATCCGCGAGGATTTTCGTAAGTAGGCGAGAACCAGCCATTAATTATACACGGTGTTGTGGTTAGTACTTATTTTATTTACTTAATTTCAATATTCTAAATGCACCTTGGATTACCAAAATAAAAACGATTGTTCCGATAATCAAATCGGGTTTACTTGAACTCAACCAATTTACTAAAACTCCTGCGATAATTACACCTAAATTAATAATCACATCATTTGAAGTGAAAATCATACTGGCTTGCATATGTGCTTCTTCTTTACTTTTTGACTTTTGTAAAATATAAAGGCAAATTCCGTTTGCGATAAGTGCAAAAATCGAAACGATAATCATTGTTGAAAAATTTGGAAGTTTCTCGTCTCCGAAAAATCTTCTTAAAACTTCCACAAATCCGATAATCGCAAGTGTAATTTGAAAATATCCAGCAAGTTTCGCAATTCGCTTTTTCTTAATCACAGTTCCGCCAACCGCAAACAAACTAATTCCGTAAACAAAACTATCGGCAAGCATATCCAAGCTATCTGCAACAAGTCCCATTGATTTTGAGATAATTCCTGTTGTCATTTCGATAATAAAAAAGGCGAAATTTATTATAAGTACTGACCAAAGTAGCTTTTTTTGGTTTTCATTTTCTTTAAATTCCGTTTGGTCGGTTTGTTCAGTCGAGATTTTTTTTCCGCCTAAACTCAGTTCGATAATTGACTTTTCGATTTGGTCAATTTCTCCGCTGTGAAAAACGGTCAGTTTTCGATTCGGAATGTCAAAGTCCAAATTTGCAATACTTGAAATTCCGTCCAATTTCATTCGGATTAGATTTTCCTCTGAAGGACAATCCATTTTAGTAATTTCAAATATGGTTTTTTTCACTCTGTTTCTGGGTTTTCGGTATTAACCACAACGTTTATGTATATGATTTGTTGCGTGTTTTAAGCAACTAATTTAGTAAATAATTACCGACCAAGAAAGTCCGCGAGGACTTTCGGAAGTAGGCGAGAAGCCAGCGATAAATTATATACGGTGTTGTAGCCAGTTTATTGATTATCATAAATTTTTCTTACGATCTCACTATTATATTTATCATAAAAATAATCATCATTATCAAATTGGTTTATTAATTCAATTTCCGTTTCTTTTGAGAATAGTGTTATTAACTGGAGTAAGTTTTTTAAATCTTTTTTTCTATTTTCATTAAATTTAAATATAAGGAACTCTTCATTGTCTTTATAGCCCAAAATCTCAAAATTAAATTTACTAAAAACACCTATTAAGGTTGTCTTATTAATTCTATTGTAGTTAAATATAAGTTTAGCTATATTATATCTCTTCATTATATGTAGGACTTCTTCTTTTAATTTATTAATATCTAATTCGTTTTTATTTGTTAATGGAAGGCATGATAACTTTATGTTTTGCATTAATTGGGTTTTTCGGGTCATAATATATGATGAAAATTTGATTAAAATCACAAGATTTAACTGCAAAATGAAAATTTGGACTATACTTAAATCTTTTCTTATTGCAAGAGTATTCAATTATTGGTTTATAATATCTTGGACTTACAGAGTTGATGAAACCACCAGTTTCCCCATTCGTTACAGAGTACCTTTTTTTATTCCAACTAATTCTTTCCTCAAAGTATAATATTTTCCCTTCTGTTTTTTTGAAATTTTTCGGAATAGATTTATTTTTCCAATATTCTTTTAATAAAGGAAATATTTTAATAATCAGTAATAAGGAAATAAATATATAAAGCATGATTTTTTTAATTGGCTACAACGGTCTGTGTATGATAAGTGCGGGTTTGCGTCCGAGGATTTTCCGCAGGAAAATCGGAAGGTAGCAAACACACACTTTCGTATGGATTAGGGACTAAAATAAGCATTTTTTATACACCATGTTACCTACAGTAGTTTTTCAATTTTTCTAACTTAAAAATCGAGAACATAAACTGGGCGAAAAACGGCTATGTAAACGAATCGTAAACGTGCTAAAATCGGCGTAATATTCCGTGACAGAAGGTAAGTCGAAAGCCGTAATTATTACCGCAACAGTGATAAATCAGAAGGGAATTAATTTTGCTAAATCAAAAGTTTTTTTCGTTTGAGTGAGATCAGATTTGCCGTTTAATTTTGCGTAAGAGTGGTGGGTTTTTATTGGGTTACGCTATTGTAGGTAACGGTCTGTGTATGATAAGTGCGGGTTTGCGTCCGAGGATTTTCCGCAGGAAAATCGGAAGGTAGTAAACACGCAACTACCATTAAGTTAAGCACCAAAGTAAGCATTTTTTATACACCATGTTACCTACAGTAGTTTTTCAATTTTTCTAACTTAAAAATCAAAAAAAACGAGAACATAAAATTGACGAAAAACGTCTATGTAAACGAATCGTAAACGTGCTCAAATCGGCGTAATATTCCGTTAGAGTGGCAGGTCGAAAGTCGTAATAAATAGCGCAACAGTGATAAATCAGAAGGGAATCAGGTTTAATAAATCACAAGTTTTTTTCGTTTGAGTGAGATCAGATTTGCCGTTTAATTTTGCGTAAGAGTGGTGGGTTTTTATTGCGTTACGCTATTGTAGGTAACGTTT
>NZ_AFXZ01000054.1 GCF_000224335.1 Bizionia argentinensis JUB59
GGTGTTAGCAGCAGTTTTCTTTATTTTCGATTCATAATTTTGAGGAATAAAAACATTATTTTCGGATTTTTCAATCATAATTTCAAGTAGTTTTTCAATATCCTCAACATTGTATTCTACTGTTTTTATTGTTACCGTTGATTTTGATTTGAAATCAAGCTTTAGGTTTTTACTAAATCGGTCAAATTGAATTTGAGTGAGTTCATTCAGATTTCTTTTTTGAGTCCAACGGTTGTTTAAAATTAGTTCATTGTCTTTTATGAATAGGGTATATGGCTTTTTCATTTTATAAACGAAATTCATAATAAATTCAGTAATTGGATCAGACCAAAAAATAAAAACTATAAAAATTAAGTTTTTATAATTCTCGTTCAGAAATATGAGTGTTGTCCAAAACGTTGCAATAACTAATAAAAATCCAACTACCTTCTTTCTTTGGCTTCTAATTCGAAAGTCTGATTCAAAGTTTTTGTTTACAATAGAATATTTTTCTAAAAAAGATATTAAAAAAATCAAAACGATTAATGAGATATTCACAAACAGAGGAAAGTCGGTGTCCATTACTTGACCATAAGTCAAAATCGTAATTAATAATAAGAATGTTATAAAGTACTTCATTCGTTGTTTTCAAATTGCTGCTAACGTTTGGTGTATGAGCAGTGGCGTGGTTTAGCACGGACAATTGCAAACAGGTACTTACCATTGGAAAATCCGCAGGATTTTCCAAGTAGGCGAGGACAAGCCATTGATTATACACATTGTTGTGCAACGTCTTTTTTCAATCGCACTTGATAAATCGTTCCGAAAATCAGTCCGATTAAACCACCAATATAGCTAAAATTATGCATTGTTCCGACTGTCAAAAACGCAACTCTATCAACCAGATTCTTTGGTATATTCCATTCCGTGTTAATTCCTGCAACAATGAATTGGCCAACTAACATTCCTAAAAGTCCAAATCCGATAGCGATTCCTAAAGTCCGAATAATTGCACCGAAAACACTTTTACGCATAATTTTAGAAGTCGGTTGAATTAGACCAACAATTCCAGATATAGCTCCAATTATCAATCCTGTCCACCAAGTTGCCCAAAGTCCAATTATCGCAACAGTTGCGCGTTTATTTTCAAATCCGTATTCGACAAATCCGAACTGTTCAAATTTGAATTTGGTAAAATATTCGGGTGAGATTGTGTAGGATAATTGGTCGTGCAAGATTCCATAAATTCCAGCGAAAATTGGTGTCAAGATTATTGTTAAAATTAAAATTCCGATTTTTCTCGCCATAGTTTTTTCAGATGTTGCACAACGTTTATGTATAAGGAAAGTTGCGTGTTTGTGTGCGAGGATTTTCCGAAGGAAAATCAGAAGCTAGCAAACGAGCAACTAACTTTGGTTTAGCTAAAACTA
>NZ_AFXZ01000053.1 GCF_000224335.1 Bizionia argentinensis JUB59
TACTATATGGAACAAAAGCCTTGAAACTTGTATTCAAGGCTTTTTTGCTCTAAATATTGATTGTTTTATTTTTCAAATTTTATGCTGGGAAATAAAGGTTTAAAATTTCAGTCTTTTTATTAAGCCTAAATAGATAGTTCTAAATTTTGTAATTCTAAAAAACCTTCTTTCTGATGTATATTATTTAAGAGTAAATCCTTCCAAGTAACTTGAGCAGAATTATTGTTCATATTGCTTTAAATGAAGTTTTACTTGGAATTATATCGATTGATATTTGTGATATTTAAGTTCACTATGTAATAAGAAAATAACTGTATTTGAATGGTAGGATATTTTTTTTAAGAAAACCTAGACCTCTAGTTTCATTTAAACTCCATAAAAATTGGTAAATGGTCCGAAATCTCTCGCGCTCGTTCCAATTTTTTACAGTTGCCTACAAAGTCAATAGTTTTTGCTTGTATCATTTCAATTCCAGAAGTAAAATATACATTGTCTATTGGGTGACTTCGATAATCACCATTCTTGCATACCGTTTTTAAAGTTGTGCGTTCGTTCTGTAAAGCACTTTTAAAACCTTTACTATAAAATGGTTCCCAAACAATATGCTTTTCATTCAAATTGAAATCGCCAGCAATAAGAACGCGATTAGAATTTAATCGTTCTGGGAAATCTAAAAAGTTTATGATTTCTTCATGTGGATTATCGTCAAATTTACGCGAATGATAATTCACCACATAAAAAGGATTTGATTTTCCTTTAATTTTAAATGTTGC
Organism: Bizionia argentinensis JUB59; assembly: GCF_000224335.1. GTDB lineage: Bacteria > Bacteroidota > Bacteroidia > Flavobacteriales > Flavobacteriaceae > Algorimicrobium > Algorimicrobium argentinense. Next base: position 774 of record NZ_AFXZ01000053.1, read on the forward strand.
AATAAAGGGTTCGCGATAACAAAGCTCTTCCAGTTCCTTATCCAAATAAGCGCGACCAACTAAACTGACTTTAGATGTTTTCCAAAGAAAAGCATAGCGTTCGCTCATATACACAGAAGGACTTTTTGTCGGGTCGCTAATTTGATAATCCCATTTGAAACCCATTCGGTTTAATTCGTCGGCAATTTTTGCCACGGCTTGCGCTCCAGCAGGATCTTTAGCAACGACTTCTTGAATGGCAACCACATCAAAGTCTCTTAAAATATTAGCTATTTCGTAAATGTCTTCGGGTGTTTTCGTTCGGCCAAGATGACGGATATTCCAAGAAGCAAGTTTTATTTTTCCAAATTGATCTTGTTGGTCAGTGTCTTCAGTATAAGTTGTTTCTTTAATTAAATCGCCATAATCATCCAATGGAATCGCGAAATTAAAACCGAAGTAGCAGGAGAATATTAAAGCGACAAGAACGTAAAATAAAGGATGATTTTTAATCATGATAGATTGTAAATGGTGGAAGGAGCAGATTATTTTTTTTTACTAAAAAAAGCTGTTACATTTTGCTAATGTAAGAATCATTCAGGAAGATGTAATGAATGGAATACTAAATTTAAAATTAATTCCATCTTTAAATAGTAGTTAAGCTGTTTAGTTGAAACGCTTTTAATTATATATTGAATGTAAAACGACTTATAGAGCGTTTTAAACCCTTACAAGTCGTTTTTATTCTGGATAATAAGTTAGGTGTTTTATCCGATTTATTTTAATGGTCTCAAATTTAGTTGAAACTAATACTTTAGTGCATCTCGCTTTAGTTTCTAGAAATTTTTGACATGAATTTCACAAACTTAACGGCCGCAAGGCGGGCTCAACAGACCTTCAGTCTGTTTCATTACGTGTTAGAAATTATTTCTTTTCTGCCGGAGGTGTAATCATAATATGCGATCTGTGGGTGTCAGCATCCATTAACCAAGGCATTCCTGGCAGTCCAGGTTGTGATGGCAAACCCGTTTCTAACGTGGTCATATAAGGTTTATAAAGTACATAACGGATTTTACTGTTTTGTAATTCACCACTATCAAAATCAAGATCTTTTTGCGCGGCAGTAAGCACATAAACAGCAGCTGGTAGTTTAGGCATAAACAAAGTTCCTGCATCGATTTCATTTTTTCGAATTTCCCGTTTTTCCAATTCCGATTTTCCTTCAGCAAGCAATTCTCGACCTCTCGCCATATAAGGCTCCAGTTTATCACTATAGCAAGATGTGCTAATTCCGTCTTTGTTAGGATTGTCCGCCAAACAGACTACTTCGCTTTTGCCTTCTCGCAAGGTAATGAGTTCGCCTTCTTGGTTATATCCTAAAATTTTTGCGGTTTCTTGATACATTTCAGGACATGCCATAAGCGTTGTCTTAATTTGACTTTCTGCAGATGGAATTTTAGATTGTCCCATGGCAGAAGACATACAAATGATTGCTGATAATAGAAATAAATTTTTCATAATTAGACTTTTAAGATGGACTGCTTAAGCTACGAAATTTTTAAAGAATCATAATGATTTTTAGTTGTTTACTGGGTTTTTGTGCGAAATTAGGTGATTGGAAGGGAGAAGAGGGGGGAATAATTAAAATAATTAGCTGTTTTATTTATTATTAAGTGCTAATCCAATTTAAATTAAAATGAGCAGAAAATTATAGACTGCCCTTTTAATATTTTTTATCTAAACTCAATTATTTCAGTAGAAATGGTCGCGCTTATTCTTTTTTCAGTTTCTATTATATCTACAGAAATATTCACTAATGTTCTACATCCAGTTAATTCTATACCAGCTTCTCTAGCGTTTTCATGCAATTTTGCTTTAGCTCGAGATATAATTCCTTCCTTATTGGTTATGTTGCCAGTTACAATTTTTTGAGTAGCAATGCCTTTAAAGTTACCGAGCACCGCAAAATTGTTGCTAGATAAAACCGTTTGTGTTTGATTAAGTTGATTAAGTTGATTAAATCTGCCATGATGAAGACTAGTTCTACAAGCTACCAACAGCTAATTCTAAAATAATTTTTTCATTTTTTGCTAATTAAAATTTAACCTACTTCATATTTTTAGTTTTGTTCGGCTTATTCCGACTTTTATAATATTTCGATAATTGGTTTATTGTAATATTTTAGAAATTTAGTTCTTTTAAAACAGTTAATTTTAATCATATTATAAAGCGCCTCTAATTTTTTACATTAAGACCTATACGGTTAACCGTAAGTTCAATTCTACTTGTAGAAGTGTTTTATTAACTGGCTAGTTACCATTTTTATAGTACCATTTTAGTTTTAAAATAATTGATAAAAAGCGATATTTTTTCTGAAACACCAATTTCTAATCAAGACTATCCATAATTGATTATTATAAAGTATTATGTTAATTTGGTTTTCACTTTATTAACTTTATCCTAATTTGCGGTTAGTACAGAGTTTTATAACAAGCAAGATTATAAAGGATTCGCTTTCATTTAAAAATAATTATTATATAGAAATATGGCTATACTCGGAAATATTATCAAAGGCGTTATAGATATTAAAGATTCATTTTCTTCAGATATGAATCCTGTTGAAGCACAAAATGAGGTGTTAGAGCAGTTATTAAATAAAGCAAAAGACACCGAATTTGGGAAGCATTATAGCTTCAAATCTATATTAGAATCAGAAAATATAGCGAAAACCTTTTCAGAGAAAGTGCCTTATTTCGATTATAATAAAATTAATAAAGAATGGTGGTACAAACTTCAAGAAGGTACACAGAACGTTACTTGGCCTGGACATCCAAAATATTTTGCATTAAGTTCGGGAACAACCGGTAAAACCAGTAAGCGTATTCCAGTTACTAATGAGATGATTGAAGCCATAAAGCAAGCAGGAATCAATCAAGTATTTGCTTTATCTCATTTTAATTTTGAAGCTGATTTTTTTGAAAAGGAAATTATGATGCTTGGTAGTTCTACTGATTTACACGAGAACAATAAGCATTTAGAAGGCGAAATCAGTGGTATTACCGCTAGTAATATTCCATTTTGGTTCAGAAGTTATTATAAACCAGGTGAAGACATCGCTAAAATTGAAGATTGGGATGAACGCGTCCAACATATTGCTGAAAATGCCCGAAATTGGGATATTGGCGCTTTAAGCGGTATACCATCTTGGATAGAATTGATGCTACAAAAAGTAATTGAACATCATAGCTTGAATCATATTCATGAAATATGGCCTAATCTTCAAGTGTACACCTCTGGAGGTGTAGCTTTTGGTCCGTATGAAAAGAGTTTTAATGCACTTTTAGGTCACTCGATTACGGTTATCGACACCTATTTAGCTTCCGAAGGTTTTATGGCATTTCAAGCAAGACCAGAAACAGACGCCATGCAATTGGTGACCGATAACGGCATCTATTTTGAATTTGTGCCCTTTAAACCTGAATACATAAAAGAAGATGGCTCATTAATACCGGATGCGCCTGCCGTTACTTTGGCAGACGTGAAATTAAATCAGGATTATGTATTGATTATAAGCACGGTTAGTGGTGCTTGGCGTTACGAAATAGGCGACACAATTGAGTTTACAGATGTAGAACGCTCTGAAATAAAAATTACGGGTCGTACCAAATTTTTTATAAATACGGTAGGATCGCAATTGTCCGTTAATAAAATGGATGATGCTATGCAGGAATTGGAGAAAAAATTTGGAACTAAAATTCCAGAATATACTATTTGTGCAAAACGTGGTGAGGATGATGAATTTTATCATTATTGGTATATTGGAAATGATGATAAATTGAATTCTGAAGAAGTTGCAGAAGCTTTAGACGACTTTTTAAAGGGTGCCAATAATAACTATAAGGTGGCAAGAGGCAAGGCTTTAAAAGGTGTTCGTGTTAAATTAATTCCACCTCATGTTTTTCACGAATGGAGTGGTGCTAATAAGAAAAAAGGGGGACAAGTTAAAATGGAACGTGTAATGAACGAAGAAAAATTCCAAGAATGGGAAGATTTTGTTAGTTCACAGTTGTAGATTCAATCGATTCAGGAACAACGCCATCACGTTTGTTAACAATGTCCATGATTTCTTCCGGTGATAAATAATATTTTACAATACGCAGTTTATAGGAGGGCGTTATTTGGGCGTTATTAAGAATAAAATCTTTAGTTTTCAGAATATAGGATTCCATACCTTGCGAAACAGCAAAAGTATCGGCGGCTCGCTCCGCTTCGATGATGTGGTTATCAGAAAATAGATACTTGAGTCCAAACCAAATTAGATTCATAGTACTTCGATTTTGATAATCCATAATATGTCCAAATTCATGACCAATCCATCCAATTAAAATGTCCGAGGGAATATCTTTGGTAGAAAATTCTTGATCTGAAATCTTAAAATTCTCACTAATCAAGATCACATATTCACGTTTCTCTTTGGATTTGAAAAAGCTGCTAATTTTAGGTTGCGCCTGCATGGTGGATTTCTTGATGTTTTTTTTGAACTTAATTTCAATGGCAACATCATGCAAGTCGGGATAATAATCCAAAGCAGTTTTCACCTCGCTTTTAATAGAATTTGGGACTTGTACTTGAGCGTATTCTTTAATTGAGGTCATAAATATAATTAGAAATATGAATTGTTTCATAGTCCATACAGTATAATAAATATTTTTTAGTTAGCTGTGAATTTTAAAAAAAGATTAACATCCATAGACTTAATTTTAAGATTTCTGTTTTCGGGCTTTTACAGTGATAGATTTTTATCTGATTTTATGGAAAAGAGTCAGGGTACGTTCAGTTTTAGTTATATAAATTCCATGAATTTTTCTTTTTTAAAATTGTGGAACAAACCGAAAAAGAAAAGAGTTATAAAACGTGTATAATTAATCGGCTGTAGGTTATTCAACAATCTGGGAGCTGTTGGGGTTGCAATTTCTATTTCGTTTTATTTTATTAAACGACACTTTAGTTAAGAAACTATTCTTTTGAATAAACGTTAACATATTTAAAAGTTAGACTTTGTTATGGAACAATTTTTGTACTTTTAAACCAATAATTAAAATATATATGAAAATTAGAAATAAAATAACTGGATTATTGGCAGTAATACTTGTTGCTTCATGTGCAACCAATCCTTTTACAGGAAATCAAACTATGGCCTTGGTTTCTAACGATCAGTTGTTTCCAACGGCGTTTCAGCAGTATAGTCAAGTACTTTCTGAAAATAAGATTATTACAGGAACTTCTCAATCTGAAATGATTAAACGTGTTGGCCAGCGTATAGCGTCATCTGCAGAGCGTTGGTTAAATGCAAATGGGTATCAAGGTTATTTAGAAGGCTACCAGTGGGAGTATAATTTAATTGATGATAAATCAGTTAACGCATGGTGCATGCCAGGAGGTAAAATAGCATTCTATACAGGTATTTTGCCTATTGCAGAAAATGAAACAGCTATTGCCGCTATAATGGGGCACGAGGTGGCACACGCATTAGCAAATCATGGTCAGCAAAGAATGAGTGCTGCTTATATTCAACAAGGTATTGCGCTTGCAGGAAATGTTTTTATTGAAGATGACAAAACACGTGATATTTTTAATCAGTCTTATGGTATTGGAACAGAAGTAGGTTTAATGTTACCGTTTAGTAGAAGCCATGAAACGCAAGCTGATGAAATTGGACTAATATTAATGGCCGTTGCTGGATATAACCCATCAGAAGCCGCAGAATTATGGAAGCGCATGGATGCTAATAGTGGTGGGCAAGCGCCACCTGAATTTTTAAGCACGCACCCGGCTAATGCATCCCGTATTGAAAATTTAACCAGTTTGGTATCTCGAGCTAACGCCGAAGCTAAAAAATATGGTGTTGCGAGTTATAGACCTTTAGGAAAATATTAAGGTTATAAAATTATTTGTTTACTTTAGGGGCTGCTCAATAAAAGAGCAGCTTTTTTTATGAAAAAACCACTACCCAAAGGCAGTAAAAAATTATTAAATGCCTGGGCTTTCTACGACTGGGCCAATTCCGTTTACACGTTAACAATAGCATCTTCCATATTTCCCATTTTTTACTCTGCATTATTTATTTCCGATATTAAAGTTGTAAATGCTTTTGGATATGAACTTAAAAGTACAGCACTTATAACTTTTGTAACTGCTTTCACTTTTTTGGTTGTTTCCATAATGTCGCCATTATTATCTGGAATAGCAGATTATGTCGGTAATAAGAAAAGTTTTATGAAATTTTTCTGCTACGTAGGCGGGATTGGATGTATTGGATTGTATTGGTTTAGTTTGGATCATATTTACATCAGTTTGCTTTTCTATTTTATGGGGCTTATAGGGTATTGGGGAAGTTTGGTGTTTTATAATTCCTACTTACCAGATATTGCTTTTCCAGAGCAACAAGACCGCATTAGTGCAAGAGGGTTTTCATTGGGTTATGTTGGTAGTGTTATTTTACTTGTCGTTAACCTTGCTATGGTAATGAGCCAAGAAACCGGTGAAGCAAAAATGGAAATGATGCGTTGGTCCTTTATTATGGTAGGTTCTTGGTGGATTTTATTTAGTCAATATACCTTCTATATTTTACCTAAAGGCGTTAAAAACGGGCATAAAGTCACCAAGAATGTGATTTTAAATGGTTTTAAAGAATTACGAAACGTCTGGCGTCAATTAAAGGATAATTTACGTTTAAAACGGTATTTAGCAGCTTTTTTCGTTTACAGCATGGCGGTTCAAACCATTATGTTAATAGCTGTATATTTTGGTGAAGAAGAAATTTTATGGGGAGATGACAGTGAGAAAACCATGGGATTAATAGTGAGTATTTTGGTGATTCAAATTGTGGCCATACTCGGTGCTTTTTTAACATCTAGAGCCTCTGAAAAATTCGGAAATATTAAAACACTTATCGGCGTTAACATTATTTGGATGGGTTTATGTTTTGCCGCTTATTTTGTAACCATTCCCATTCATTTTTATATTACTGCAGGCTTTGTAGGATTGGTAATGGGAGGAGTTCAAGCCTTATCTCGATCTACCTATTCTAAATTTTTACCAGATACCGCCGATACGACATCTTATTTCAGCTTCTTTGATGTGGCCGAAAAAATAGGAATCGTTATTGGTATGATTATTTTTGCTACCATTGATCAAATTACTGGTAGTATGCGTAATGCGATTTTGTTTTTATTTGTATTTTTCTTATTCGGAATCTTTTTATTATTCAGAGTTCCGAGAACAGCAGAATAGATTAACAGATTTATTTAAATTTCAAATTACTATATTATAGATAGATACTTATTTCATAAAAAAAGCGACTTGAACAAGTCGTCTTTTTTTATTTGCTTAATTT
>NZ_AFXZ01000052.1 GCF_000224335.1 Bizionia argentinensis JUB59
TTTTGCTCATTTGGCACCTCCAGCGTTTCTTGCAATCTTGTAGGCAGTCGCTTTTTTACTTTTCGTCTTAAGGGAAGGCCTAGAGATACATAAATTCTATGCACACGTTTGTGGTTCCAAGATTTTCCCTCGTTGCACAATCTGTCATAGGCCTTCCAAAAACCTTCTTCCGAGTGCTGTTCAGCCTTTTCTTGCAATGCCTTTTCTATCTCTGTATCATCCTTTGGCAACGGTTTATAGTAGAAAACACTCTTACTCATATTTAAAACACGGCACGCCCTACTGATACCGTAATGTATGAGTTCATTGGCAATAGTCCTCTTAAGGCAGGGCTTTAGAGCTTTTTTTCAATGATCTCTTTGGCCATTTGATGGTCTAGGGCTAGTGTGGCATACATCTGTTTGAGTTGTCGGTTCTCCTGTTCAAGTTCCTTGAGCCTTTTTAGTTCTTTGGAGTCCATGCCGGCATATTTTGAACGCCATTTGTAAAAGGCAGAAACGCTCACGCCGTGTTCACGAGTGATCTGGTCAACGCTCTTTCCGTTGTCGAACTCCTTTAGGATTTTAGCAATCTGCTGTGGTG
>NZ_AFXZ01000051.1 GCF_000224335.1 Bizionia argentinensis JUB59
AGCAAACATTTGAATGAATACTTGGAAAGAATATATAGAATCGAAGTTTAGTCCTATTTCCGACTTCCAAATTGAGGATAAAACTCAAAAAGGAGAAATCGGAATTTATAGTTTGACTCATAATTTGACCGAAACAAGATTTGACTTTATCTATCCTGATGAAGATTGGAAAAAAATTGGAGATGTACAATTCTACAACCCAAAAACGAAAGGTTGGTCTGGAGAATTTTGGGAAGCGGAATTTAACGAAACTGAAAAAAAACGACTGAATGAATTTCTGGAACCTGCATTTGAAAATGGATGGTCGAGTAAAGACTTTTATTTTTTCGGAAAACATTACCAATCAAAAGTCTATTGGAATAAAAATTTTGATGGACAAAAGTTCGGATATTATACTGGATTTGGTTGCTTATGGATTATTTTATTTCCAATATTTTGGATTACTACTAAACTAATGGAACTGAATTTAATAATCGGAATGAAAAAGATTATAATAGAACCGATAAATAAAAACGTTTGATAACACCGTATATAAAAAATTGCTGGTGTTAGGCTTAAACAAAGGTCGTTGCACGTTTACTACGTCTGATTTTCCTTCGGAAAATCCTCGCACGCAAACACGCAACTTTCCATATACAAACACGTTGCCAGCAAGCTAAAGAAACAGTATAACACAAAAAATGACTACATTAGAATCAATATCACAGCTGAATAAAGTATTTAAAAGTAAAAATTGGTCTGAAAGAGACATTGACGAATACGTATTTGACAATTTTTGTAAACTTTTAAACAACGTAAAAGAAAGTGAGCGGGAATTGATAATTGAATTAGTAGAAAAATACCAATGGGTTTCTTTTGCAGATTATCCTCAAAAAATACTAGCGACTTTAGAAAGCATTGAAGATGAAAAGATTGAAAAATTAAAAACAATATATTTCTTCCCTGTAATTAAACCAGAAGATGAAGGCGGTTTTAAAAGTGGACAATTTCTCATTTATCAAATAAAAGCATTTAGTAAACATTTAAAAAAATACTCTAATGTTAAATTAAAATATGTTTCAAAATTTGAAACTTTAACTGATTCGGAATTTAAACTTAAAGAAAATGAAGCTATTTTCTTAATTGATGATTATATTGGTTCAGGAGAAACTTTAAATGCTTGTTTGGACGTTTTAAGAAGTAATAAAAACATTACAAATAATAAATTAAATATAATTACAATAGCTGTTCAGAATGAAACTTCAACTAACATTACTGAAGAAGGTATTTCAATTTATTCAGATTATTTTTCACCTAAAGGCTTGAGTGATTTTAATGACTCACCAATTCTTGATGAAAAAATTAAAATTATGCTAGAAATTGAAAAACTAATTCCTGGAGGTAGCCATTTTAGTTTAGGTTATAATGGATGTGAGGGATTAATAACTCTTGCAAGAACACCCGATAATACTTTTCCGATTTTTTGGATGAAACACAGAATTGGTAAAGAGAAATTTGATGCACCTTTTTCAAGAGACGAAACATTTGAATTATGATAAAAAGAGAAGAAATATTAATGCTCAACTTAATTGAGGATTCAGGTAACGTTAAGAGGTTATTAAGAGAAAATTTATCTTATAAAGAAATTTCAGAACTTATATCCAAATTAGTACAAGATGAATTATTAACTTATGTTGATAAGAAAATAATTTTAACTGATAAAGGGGAAAAAAAATTAAACGAAAGTAAACACTTAATCAAAGAAACTAATAAAGAATTATGGATAAAACCCGAAAACAAAAGTAGAGTTAAAAAAATAGAAAGAAATTTTATATATTTACCAAATCAAACAGAGCTTGATTTTTAAAACTTCAAAAAAAATGGTCGGTGGTGTCACCTTTCCAAATAGTGAATATTCTTTCAAGCAAGCGAATTTTGTAAAGACAAAATCAGAGATATTTGCCTTTACAAAATTCTTATTCCGAACGGGGGCTCTGGGTAGTCCCCTGTTCATAAGGACAAAATTATACTTTGAACTATGAACGACCAACAAATTTATACCAAAAAGTTTACCGAAAAAGCATTAGAAAATGGATTCTCTTCTGATTACATAAAAAAATGTTTAAATTATGCTAAACCAATATTAGCTAATAATCTTCCTGTAATATATAACATTGACCATTTTAGTAATCTAGTGGGCTATAATGTTTCTTATTTAAAACGAGCAGTAAAGTTTCAAAAATTTTTCTATCGTAAGTTTGAAATTGATAAACGTAATGGAAAGAAAAGAATATTAAATGAACCGCTTCCTAGTCTTAAAGAAATCCAACTGTGGATTTTAAATGAAATTCTTTATAAAAACAAAGTTAGTAGATATGCAAAAGCATATGTGCCAAACCGAAGTATTAAAGAACATACTATCTATCATACTGATGAAAAATTTGTTTTAACATTAGACATAAAGGAATTTTTTAAAAACATAAAATTTGAGTTTGTGGAAAGTCTTTTCAAGAGTATGGGTTATTCAAGAAAAGTATCGAATCTACTTACAAAACTCTGTTATTTGGAAAAAGAATTACCTCAAGGAGCGTCAACTAGTCCTTATATTTCAAATCTAATTTTAAAAGACTTTGATAATGTAATCTCTAACTATTGTATATCTAATAAAATTAAATATACAAGATATGCAGATGACTTGGCTTTTTCTGGAAATTTAAATACAGATGAAATTGGAATATTAGTTAATAAAGAATTATCAAAAATAGGCCTAGAATTAAATGATGAGAAAACAAAATTAATGAAGCCCAATCAGCCACAATTAATTTCTGGAATTATCGTAAATAAAAAAGCTCAATTACCAAAAAAGATTCGTAATTCTTTAAGAAATGATATGTTTTTTATCAAAAAATTCGGATTAGTTAATCATATGGAACGAACTAATCAAACAAAATCGAATTACTTAAAACATCTTATAGGTAGAATTAATTATGTTTTGCAAATTAACCCTAGAGATAAAGAATTTATCGAATATAGAAAATATTTATACGATTTGAAATAAAGCCGGCTGGCAACACCGTATATAATTTATTGCTGGCTTCTCGCCTACTTACGAAAGTCCTCGCGGACTTTCTTTGTCCGTAATTATTTACTAAATTAGTTGCTTAAAACACGCAACAAACCATATACGTATTCCAAGATCAAATCCTAATAAATTATCTAGCTTTTTTATTATGCTACATGCTGCTGAAGAACAACGTAAGGCGTTCCTCTCTTCACTACTGCAAAAGCTCGTGCTATTAGTTTATTTCTAACATTATTTATAGCAAGCATTTTATCTTTTCCCTCTGCTAACTTTCGCTTATAATATAAACGGAGCTCACTATCGTGCTGTATGGCTGAAACACTAGCCATACTCAACAAACTTTTCATTTTCCTATCACCTAGATAGTGGCACTGTTTTCTGCGATGAATACTAGTACCTGATTGATAATCGAAAGGTGCTGTTCCGCAATAGCTTGAAAAGGCCCTCCAACTTGCAAAGCGCGTAAAGTTACCTGTATGATATATAAGCTGACAAGCGACCACAAAACCGACTCCTTTGAGACTTGTTAAGAGCTCATAATTTTTACTCATTGAAGCATCTTGTAATAGGATCTCATTTATTCTAGACTCGATTCCTTTGACTTGCTTTTCTAAATAATCAATGCTGCGTTTTAGACTTAAACATCCAGCATCCGTGCTAGGACTTGACAAAAGCACTTTAAGCTCTTTTAAAGTGCCTTTTAGGCCTGCATTATTCCTTACCAATTGATCTCTTAATGCTAGTAATCTACCCAGTTCTAAATGAGACATACTCTTAACTGCACTCGGCTCTAACTCCTCTCTATAAAGCCATGCATAACGTGCTATTAAAACAGCATCTATGAGATCCGTCTTCTCTTTCACTATTCCTGATGAGCGTTTTATTTTTAAAGGACTCTCTTCTACATAAACAATAGTTTGACTATGTAGATAAAGCGCCAATTTTAATGAGTAATAACCTGTATTCTCAAAACAGTAAAAAACAGAGCTAGTTTTAGTTACTTTTAAAACCCATTTTATTAGGCTTTTATAACCAACTACATCATTGACAAACACTTTGTGAACTTGGGCGTGGTAACAATAGGCCTCTATTGTCTTTTTTGAGACATCAATTCCAACTACTTCTTCGTAATTTTTCATATTTTTACAATTAGAGTTATTAAATATGTTGCGTTAACTACTTCCTTTATCGGGAGATAATACTCCTGGTATTCCAAATGGTTCTTGGCAACTTTATAGAAAGAGAGGACTCGTACGTGTCATGGATCACTATTCTAAAACACGTTATAGTTCTCCTCTTTTTCTATCTAAAGATATTTATTACAAACTAAAGAAACACGTTACCTACAATTATGAAAATCAACATTCTACTAATAATTATACTCCTTTCCAATATTTGCTATGGACAAGAAAAATGGTTAATTAAAAGCCCTAATAGTTTTGACTATTATATTACGACAGAAATTAAAAATGGAGAAATTATCGGACAAACTAGAAATAATGCTCTGAAGGATATTGTTGGTGGATTCAAATTTACAATGGCAAAAATGGCTACTTCTGTGAAGTATCCTGAAATTGTATATTTTAAAGGACATATAAACGCAAATGTATTTGACGGTAACTTTCAAATGATATTTAGTCAAAAAAAGTTTAAAGGATTAATTAAAAATGATTCTATACTAATTACTTTAATAGAAAAAGACAGTTCAGAAACTAAAATAAGCGGAATTAGAATTAAAGAAATTAAACCGATAAGAGATTATAAAAAAACCTTTAATCAAATATTCACATTAACAGAAAACAATATTTATAATCAATCCTTCTTAAAATCAAAAGATTGGAGGAAGTTTAAAAAAAGAATGTTAAAATTGAGTGGCGATATTAATGACGATTTGGAACTTCAAATTGCTTTTTCTGCTTTTGCTAGAGATTTTCCATTTTCACATTATTATCTTTATAAATCACAACCCGAAAATGATAAAGGAAGTTCTAATCCTAATTTTGCAAATATAAGTGAGATAAATAGTGAAACCTGTGTTTTAAAAGTGAAAAGTTTTTCTGGTTCTAAAGGACAGATGGATAGTTTAATATCTGTTATTGAAAATAAAAAATACCGAAATTTAATTATTGACCTACGTGATAATCCTGGTGGAAATCATTTGTCTGCTTTTCCATTAGCCGAATATATAATTGACAAACCTATTATTGCAGGAGTATTTCCTAATAAAAATTGGTATAAAGAATTTGACAGAATACCAAATAAGGTGGATTATTCAAAATTTACAGAATTTAGCGGAGGAACTATGAATGAATGGTTTGATAAAGCAAATCAAAATTATGGAGCATATTTCAAAGTAATTCCATCTAACAAACATTTTAATGGTAAAGTTTTTATTTTAACAAATAATCGGACAGGAAGCACTTGTGAGCCATTCGTTTACGGATTAAAGTTTCACAACTACGCAACAATAATCGGAGAACATACAGCTGGAGCAATGCTATCATCAAATGAATTTAATTTGGACAATGGTATTACATTGAGAATACCATTAAATGATTACATTACATATTCGGGCGAACGAATAGACAAAAATGGAATTGAACCAAATATAAAAGTAGAATCTGAAAAGGCATTAGAATATACATTGAACAAAATAACTGTAGGTAACAACGTATATAAAAAATAGCGAGAGTCGTTGCTAACACAAAGGTTCGGGCATTTTCAGGAAGTCGCCAAATTTTTAAATTTGACAATTCCCAAAAATAAAATAATTAGTAAAATATAAAATTGACGACTAAAAAAAACATAAGTGAATACCATCAACTACCAATACTTGACGGATTAGAACTACTAAATGCTAAATCTCACACTTTAGATTTTCCATTTCATACACACAACACTTTTAATATAGCTTTAATTTTAGAAAACACTTTTAATATTAGACTTTATGATAAAGATATAATGGTACCAAAAGGAGTTCTGTCAATAGTTCATCCAAATGAAGTACACGCCACACCTTGTGACAAAGATTTAGGAAATTCATTTTTTACATTTTATGTTTCACCAGAAGCTATTAAAGATTTTAATAGTGGGGAGCCTGTATTTTTTGAAGATAAGATTATCTATGACCAATATATTTTTAATGAACTCTACTCGTTGTCTTTGCATTTTAAGAATAATGTAATCGATTTCGAAAATCGACTGATTGCAGTCTTAAAATTACTTGTTACGAATTATACCTCCATTAAACCTATAAAATTCACCACGAGTAAATTATTTCAATCTTTCATCGCTACGACAAACTTTGAATCTTTTTCATTAGATAAAACTGCAAGCCAATTTGGTTTAAATAAGTATAAATTCATAAGACTTTTTAAGCAGGAAATAGGTTTAACACCAAATAATTATGTATTGCTAAAGAAAATTGAAAAAAGTAAAAAAATGCTTAAAAATGGAAAGCCCATATTTGATGTGGCAATTGACTGTGGATTTTATGATACTTCACATTTTTACAAAAACTTCAAACGCTTTACAGGTGTAAATCCACTAGATTTTCAAAATGCGTTATTTATTAGTTAGTGCAATATTTTACAATAATATTTATTAAAGTAGTTCTAACTTTGCTATAAAATTAAAATAATGCTCTTATGAAACAAACTTTAATATTACTATGCATCCTATCTGCTAACATTTCAAATGCTCAAGAAACTATTCCTTTTAAATTAGGAGATGATAATCGAATATATATGAAAGGGATTGTCAATCAATCTGACACATTGGATTTAGTATTTGATTTAGGCGCCAACATAACCGTTATTAATAAAACGAGAATGAAAAAAAACAATGTCAATATAAAATTTGATACACTCGTCTCTAATAGTGGAACCAATGGTTCTAGTGAAGAAGAAAAAAGTTTTAATAATCAAGTTGTTCTTGGGAAACAAAAGTATAAAAATATAGATATTCTTGGGATTTCGTATCCTGAAGATGATTTAATGGATGGAATAATTGGGTGGAATTTTTTTAAAGACAAAATAGTTCAAATCAATTATGAAAGTAAAGAATTGTTGATATATGACAAACTACCTGAACTTTCAAAAGGATATAATAAATGTAAATTGAAGCTTGTAGATGATGATGGTCTACCATATGTAGAAGTCATTGTTTATAAGGGAAAGAAAAAAGTAAAAATTTGGGCTATGCTAGATACTGGATATAATTCGGAGCTACTCGTATATTTCAAAGAAGTTAAAAAAAATGATCTATTAAATAAATTTCAAGTAATAGGAGAGGCTACATCTTATGGAACAGATGGGAGTATATCAAAACAAGATAAAATTTTATTACCAAAATTTAGCATTAGTGGATTTGAGATATACAATATGCCCTCATACCTGAATAAGACGGAATTTGAGACCGATATTCCAGCGATACTAGGTGGGAATTTACTTAAGCGTTTTCATATTGTTTTAGACTTTGAAAAAAAACTTATTTACCTTAAACCTAATATTAACATCAATAGTAGATTTTAGTATATATAAAATACATGTGGCAATACCTTATATAATTAATTTCCTAGTTATAGTCTACTTACGAAAATACTCACGGATTTTCTATTCAGTTTTTATTTGCTAACTTTCGTACTTACCCACACAGCTAATCATGCTCAAGATGTCTCTTTCTGATTTTTCTTTCGATGATTTTAACAATTTGTTCTTCAGGTATGCACTCTGCTATGTTTCTGTTGACCATTTGTTCAGAATATGAAGTTGTTTCAGATTTTGATTTTTCAATAATTTTCACAAAAACATCTTTGTTTAGATTTGTTTCTGGATGAAACACAATGCCATTTACAAATCTATTTTCTTGTGTGGAATTATATATTTCCAATTCCTTCTTGTCATTTTTAATCGCTTCTTCAAGTTCTTCTTTTAGCTCATTTTCAGAGTAGTTGTAGTGTTGGTATTCACCCTTAATTGTTTCATTTAAGCTCAATTGAATCTTCTATCGGCTCAACATCATCTAGAAAATAGACTTTCACCCCCCTTTTTTCAACTGAAATATAACGAGTTTATCTTTGCACTAATATTGGTATAGATATCCCCCTATTTTTTTTGCGGACGTAATTTCAAAGTTATATATTTATTGGGAGTAAAGCGTTCCTGCTTATTTCCGATGGATGAAGTAAAATGGAAATCATAATTTTTGATCTTACGATTTATATACTGACCTACATCATTTCACAAAGTTATATAATAGATTAATTTTGCAGCTCAATCATATTAAGAGATAAGTATAAATTTTAGCTTATTGCATTTAATAAAGAATAATAGTACACTAATACAAATTAAAATGAGCGTTAAATTATCAAGAACGAGTATCATTATTAGAGCGTTGGCGTGGTTTATACCATTTATGTCTTTAGCGCAACAACCTGACCCTGTTTTAAAAGAACTTATAAATAAAGCTTTAGAAAAAAGTCATAGCCTTAATATTAATAATTTAAGTTCAGAACAAGTGCGAAAAGATCAACAATTAGCTAAAGCTGTTTTTATACCTAAAGTTACCTTTAGTGGAAGTTTCACTAGACTGGACGACGATATCACTTTTGATGAAAACACCCAAAATCTACTCATAGGAGCTCAACAACTTCTTATCAAAGAAGCTATTGGTCTTCCTTTTAATAGCCCTTTCCCATCAAATATTCCTTTAACTGAAGTACCTAATTTACAAGACAAAAATATTTTGAGATCTGCTGTCGATTTAGATTGGATTCTTTTTAGTGGTTTTGAAGCTCGTAATGCCATTAAAGCCAGTAAACATAAAGAGGCATCACTCAATTATTTGGGCATTGCTGAAAGAGATAAAATTGCTTTA
Source organism: Bizionia argentinensis JUB59 (assembly GCF_000224335.1). Classification (GTDB taxonomy): domain Bacteria; phylum Bacteroidota; class Bacteroidia; order Flavobacteriales; family Flavobacteriaceae; genus Algorimicrobium; species Algorimicrobium argentinense. Next base: position 8,939 of record NZ_AFXZ01000051.1, read on the forward strand.
AAAATTATTGAGACTTATGATAAGCTAGCTTTAGTACATGCCTCAAAAAAAGTGCTTAACACAACCGATAAATACTTGAAAGAGCAAGAAAATTACGTGAAAAAAGCTATTGAAAATGGTTTAGCAACACCTATCAGTCGTAAAAAAATTGAACTTGCACAACAACAGTTAGCGTCCAAAGAACTAGAGTTCAACCAAAATATCACTTTGCTAATTGAAGTATTGCATCAACTTACAGATGAGAGCAGAAAAGATTTAGCGCTACTTAATCCGCAATTGCAATCTTTTTCAAACATAACGGATTCTGTTGAAAAACGTAATGAAATAAAAGCTTTAGAAGAAGCCGAGCAAGCAACAATATATTTATCTAAAATGGAAAAAAGCAGCTTTATTCCAAAGATTGCTTTAAAAGGGCATTACGAATTTATAGAAGACGACCTGTCCTTATTAGACCCAAAATGGTTTATAGGAGTTGGCATTAGATGGAATGTGTTTGATGGATTTGAGTCGAAATTAAAAAGTGAAAAATCAATTCTTGAAAGTCAAAAGTATAGAGCGCAGATAGAAGAGGCCGAAGAAATGATTGCGCTGAGTATAGTTAAAGCACAGTTAGAATATGAATCCTCACTTCAAAACACCAAAATGATTGAAAAGGAAATTGATTTAGCAAGCGCTACCTATACGATGGTTAATAAGCAATATAAAAATAATCTGGCTGCTATAAATGACGTCCTGGACGCACTAACCGATTTAGAAAAAGCCAATTTTAAATTACAGCAATCTTATTTCAATCAACGCAGTGCTCTTACAGCAATGCTTCATGCAAAAGGAGTACTTAAATCTTTTTACAATTAATACCTAAGAAACAATGAATACTATAAAAACTATATTTTTCGGAGCCATAGCAATATTAGCTTTACATTCTTGTGGAAATAAGGAGGAAATCACCTCTTACAGAGGAAAGGTGAAATTTGAAACCATAGCTATAAGCAATAAAGTGCCTGGCAGAATTAGTAAAATGTACATTCAAGAAGGTCAGGTAGTAAAAAAAGGAGACACACTTGCCTTGATTGATATTCCCGAAGTTAGTGCAAAAATGGCACAAGCCGATGGTGCAATTAGAGCAGCGCAAGGCCAATTAGATATGGCTTATAATGGCGCTACAAATGACCAGTTAGGTCAAATAGATGGTAAATTAAATGCAGGTAAGGCTCAATTAAATTTTGCTAACGAATCTTTTAAAAGAATGCAGGCTATGTATCAAGATTCTTTAATAACAAAGCAACAATTTGATGAGGTTAAAATGAATGTAGAAATGGCACAAGCTCAAGTAGAAGCACTTGAAGCAGTGAAAAATGAAGCTAAGAATAGTGCCAGAATAGAGCAAGTTAATCAAGCCAAAGGACAATTAGACCGAGCTATAGGAGCTAAAGATGAAGTACGAAGTGCTGCAAACGAAAAATACGTGATTGCTCCTGCAGATATGACAGTAGAAACCATTAGCCTTAAAGAAGGTGAATTACTCTCACCTGGTTATACCCTCTTCAATGGGTATAAACAAAATAGTGTGTATTTCCGTTTTACGGTACCAGAATCTAAGGTGTATAATTTTAAAGTAGGAGACCCATTACGACTTATAAATCCTTATACTAAAGAAGAACTTGACGCAAAAATTGTAGCTATAAAGCAACTGGCACAGTACGCAGATATTACAAGCACAGCACCTTTATACCAGCTGTCTGAAACTATTTTTGAGCTCAAAGTAGTGCCTGTAAAAGTAGATCCTTCACAGACTTTTTATGCAAATGCCACCATATTAATTAAGGAATAACTGAAAAGCATTAATCAGACTAAAACGAACCAAATGAAAAAGTTTTTAAGATTACTACGAGTAGAATTTAAGCGGATATTCTCTAATTCTGTGCTACTCGCTATCTTTTTTGGAGCGCCTATTCTCTATGGCGTGTTATTTGGTAATGTTTATAAACAAGGAAAGGTGGTGGACTTACCCATAATTATTGTAGATCAGGATAATAGTCCAACAACAGACAAAATTATAGATGCCTTTGACGATAACGAAACATTGTTAGTTAAAGACCTACGGTTCACTACTGGAAACATTATGGCAGAAATGCCTATAGAACAATACGCAGCAGTGATTACTTTTCCTACCAATTTTGAAGCAGACATCTTTCAGAAAAGACATCCCGAAATACGAGTGGATCTGAATATGGCTAACATATTAAATGCTAACACCGCAAGTTTAAATATCCAGTCGGTTTTGATGACCCTAAATGCAGGAATGGAAATAGAAGGACTTAAAAAACAAGGCATGCATCCAGACCAAGCGTTAGCCTCATTTGAGAGTTTTAAAATTAATTTTAATAAGCTCTATAATTCTACAGGAAACTATGTAACGTTTATGCTTCCTGGAATACTTGCTGCTATTATGCAGCAAATAATATTTCTGGCTATGGCATTGGTTTTTGCTAGAGATTTTGAAGATGGCTACTTTAGTATATTAATAAAAGAAAGCAACTGGTCGTTGTATCATATCCTATTAAAATCTACACCGTTTTTACTAATGATTCCTATTATGTGGGCTATCGTTAGCTTTTTTGTACCTTATTTTAAAATCGAAATTGCAGTTTTCAATTTCCCTATGTTCGTTCTCACTACTTTATTAACTTTGGCGTCTATGTGTATAGGTATGTTATTTTCGATTGCGATTCCTAATCAATTAAAAGCCACAGAACTCTTAATGGTTATTTCCACACCTGCTTTTATATTGAGTGGTTTTACGTGGCCAACGCTGGCGATACCAGATTTCATTACAAACATTGCGCAGTATATACCAGTTACCCAATACTTGGTTGGCTTTAGAAAAATAGCATTTTATGGAGGAGACATTGCATCCATTATGCCAGAAATTTATATGCTACTACTTATAATTTTCGTTTCATTTTTAGGGATGGTTTCACTGCTTCAGTTTAAGATATATTCTGTTAGCAAAAAACAAAAAGCTTTGGTGCAAGTAGATTAATAATTAACTATTTCCGAAGAAAATTAAAGCCTATTACTGAAATATTCTTTTATTTTGAATATTAATCGTTCAAATAATCGCTTATAAATAATGAAAAATTAATGTCTAATAAACTCATAAACCTCTTTCTGATATTTTTTTGTATCTCATTTATGCAATCAACTTTTGCACAAGATAAAAAACCAAAAGTAGCACTGGTCTTAAGTGGTGGTGGTGCAAAAGGTGTTGCCCATATTCGTACACTTCAATTATTAGATTCTTTACATATTGTGCCAGATTTAATTGTTGGCAACAGTATGGGAAGTATTGTTGGTGGACTTTATGCTATGGGTTATTCCGGTGATAGTATTGCCAATCTTACAAAAAATGCCAATTGGGAGAAATTATTGGGAGGACGAGTTTCGCTTAATAAAGTTGGTGCAGAAGAAAAAAATGAGTATGATAAATACTTAATTGAATTAGATTTTAAGAAAGGAAATATTAGTACAGGTGCTTACCTTCTTAATGATCAAAAATTGAGAGAATTTATTGCTTTACTTGCAATCCCAGTTTACGGAATTAATCATTTTGATGATTTGCCAATACCCTTTAGAGCAGTTACTACAGATATATTAAATGGTAAAGAAATAATTTTAGACCGAGGTTCTCTTGCTACTGCAATGCGAGCTAGTATGTCTATTCCTGGTGTTTTTTCACCAGTTCGTTATAAAAACACGCTCTTGGTAGATGGCGGATTGCTGAATAATTTCCCTGTTGATGTTGCTGAAAATTGGGGAGCAGACTTTATAATTGGAAGTGATGTAGGCGACAACCCAAAAACTATTGAAAGTTTAAATAGTATAAGTTCTTTACTTTTTCAAGGAAGTATGATGAATAGTAATAAAAAACGACCAGCAAACCGACTGCTTTGTGATATACTTATTGATCATGCGCCATACTTAACATATTCCACTTCCGATTTTTTTAATGCAAGTGAAATATATGAAGAAGGAAAAATAGCTGCCAATCAACAAATTGATGCATTGGTTAATTTATCACTAAGGCTGAAAAAATTTGAACAAAGAAAACATGAACTACCTCCTACACAAACCGAATTCGTATTCAACAGTATTGAATATCAAGATATTAGCAAATCAAACCTAGCGCTTGTAAAAGCAAGAACTTCAATGAAAGCTAATGTAACATATACTACAAAAGAAATTGAAGAAGGTTTAGGTAGAGCTATGGGAACAACAATTTTTAAGGATATTGATTTTGCACCTAATAGAAATAATGGAAATTTTGGACTCATTTTAAAAGGCGTCGAAAAATCAAAGCATCAGGTTAAAGGATCATTGCATTTTGATGGCTATCGAGGAGCTGGACTTATAGTAAATTATACAGGTAGAAATATTCTTGCAGATGCATCACGATTACTTGTGACTTTAGATATTGCCGAACAACCAAAAGCAAGATTACAATATCAGAAAAATTTTGGTGGAGATCGAGATTGGTGGTGGAAAACAGAAGGTTTAGGCCAACTACTTCAGCAAGAATTATTTATTGAAGGAAAAAATGTAGATGAGGCTAGATTCTCTTATTTTGAATTTGACAATCAAATTAATAGAAATATAAGCTCTTTAAAAAGTTATGCTGGTTTAGGTCTAAAATATGAAACCACCAAATTAAAGCCCAAAATAGACCCGAACATTAATAACAATATTTTAAGTTTAGAACAGTATAATTTTACAATTTACGAGTTATATGCTCAGTTTAAATACAGTAGTTTAAACGGTGTGCTATATCCTACTAGTGGCACTCAAATACAAGCAATGCTTTCAAGGTCTATTTATAATAATATTCGAACTTCCTACATAGATCCTAATATTAATAATATTGATGCTTTTGCAAATAATTATACTAAATTAAGTCTGGGCTTGGAAGAAAGAATTTTGTTTACACCAAATTCAACTGGAATTATAAGTTTGAATTCTGGTTTTATGTTTGGAGATAATAGTAAAGATAATGACTATCTTTTTTCTACGCTTGGTTATGGTGCAAAATATTTTTTAGGAGGAAATATTATAGATCCAAGGAATGATAATTATACATTTTCAGGTTTAACTGAAAGTGCATTAGCGGTAAGTCAATTTATAAAAGTTGGTCTTGGTGTACAATTAAAAACTATCCGTAATTTATACCTTATACCTCATTTAGACTTGGCGTCTGTAGGTTATGGAAACTTTAATGATTATCTACCCAAAGCCTTTTCGCCAAAAGATGAATGGAGAAATTACGAAGATCCAAGTTTTTTAGCTTCTGTTGGAACAACGGTTTCATACAAATCTCTACTTGGACCTATTAATTTTGACGTATCGTGGGTTAATAATACTAATGATGTTCGTTTTTTTATAGGAATTGGCTTTCCTTTAAATCGGTCCAATTAATAAAGTAATAAATTATTTTAGAATCAAAAACTAATAAAAAAGACTGCTTTCAATTCGAAAACAGTCTTTTTCATTAAAAGGCGATAGTTATTCCAAGCATTAACTCAATGTCTTTTTCGAGAGAAAGGCGATGAACATTCCTGGAATTGATAAAGCTATTGCAAAGTACACAAGGCTCATTGGCGAATATATTCCGAGTAACAATCCCGCTACTGAAGATGCAATCATTATGGATAAATTAAATACTGAAGACTGAACCGAAGTAGCCACATCTTTTGCAGTTTCTACTTGGCGACTCACGCCAGCCTGTAACAGGGTTACTAATGGTCCAAATGAAAGTCCCCATAAAAAGAAGGCAAAGTGTCCTATCCCTTTTGTTCCACCGTACATTAGAAAAATAACCATAGAGATAATTAGTAGGGCAAACATTAATATGGTTAACAATCTTAAATATTTATCAGTAAATTTTATGGCTAACAATACCGAAATTAAAGATCCTATTCCAAAAAACAATAAGGCACTTTCTACACCTCCTGCCAACTGGATTTCATCAACAAGACTTGTGATATATACATAAACGCCATAATGAGCAACCACGCCAAGTAGTGTAAGCAATAAAATAAGTAAAACTGCTGGTATTTTTAATAGTGCAAGAGGTGAAGAACCTTTAGTCAGTTTTTCTCCTGGTGCAGAAGGCAAAGCAAAGAAACTAACTAAGGCGATAACAAAAATAAAAGCACCTAAACCAATAAATTCTATTCTCCAGCCATAATCATTACCAATGGAAGTCATTATAGGCATTCCGATACTAATTCCCAATGTGGTTCCAGCCATAATTACTGCAATGGCTTTTCCGTGATCCTTTTCATCTACCAATCGCATACCATAAGCGGCAATCATTGGCCACATAACACCAGCACAAATACCACCAATAACCCTTAACGCAATTATTGCAGTATAGTCGTGAACTAGTCCTGCAATGATATTAGAAATAGCAAATCCACCTAGCAAAATCAACAATAAATATTTTCGGTTATATTGCATCGTCATTGATATAAGTGGGATTGCAAAAATAGCAGAAGCAATCGCATAGTAACCTACCAAATTACCAGTTTGCACTTCGCTAATATTCAAATCGGCCATCACTAATGGGAGTACACCCGAAGGCATTAACTCAGATAGTATTCCGACAAAGGTTACGGACGACATTAATATCATTATCAGCCACGGAAAAGCGCTTTTTGCTTGAGCCGTAATTTGTTGTTTAGTCATGTTTTTATTATTTAAATGCATTAAAATTGCCAACCCTCTTAATGTTTTATTTTAATAATTTTAGAGGCATCGGCAAGATTTTTTTAATTTCAATATTACTTATTTTATAAGACAGATTTAGATGAGGTTGCATACTCTTTTGTAAATACACAATTGGTTGTTGTATAAACGGTAAACATGCATTTGTTACAGTGAATACATCTTCCCTCCGTTTGTGATTCATCCTTTAGTTTATTTATTAAATCCGGTTCGCGTAATAAAGCTCTTCCCATTGCTACAAAAGAAAAGCCGCTCTCCATAGCCTTTTTTATATGTTGATAGTCATTAATACCACCGAGTAAAATTAACTGAGCATTTTTCACAATAGGTTGAAATTGTCTGGCTGACTTTAACATGTATAGATCTTCGTATGGATACTCACCCAGCATTTTTTTTCCGAATAGCTTTACGCCTAACTTGAAGATTCCTTTTTGAGTTGCTGCCATACCATCAATATCCGTGTCTCCACGGAAAAGGTACATTTGATTATACACGGATGAACCCATCGTTAATTCAAAAGCATCAACAGTGCCCGTCTCATCAAGAATTTTTACAGTTTCTGTTGACTCATCAAGCCAGATGGAACCTTTAATACCATCATCCATTGATATTTTAACAATAATTGCAACGCGATCTTTAATGCGTTCTTTTACGGCAAGAAGAATTTCCTTTGCAAATCGGGTTCGGTTTTCAATAGATCCTCCATACTCATCTTTTCGCTTGTTAATCCATGGACTAAAAAATGCAGAGACAATATATAAATGACCAAAGTGCAGTTCTATAGCATCAAATCCAGCATCGGCGGCCACCTCAGCGGAATCAGCAAATTGCTGAATAAGTTTCGAAATTTCTTCTTTCTTAATTTCTCGACAAAATTGAAAACTTGTCGGATTCAGAAAACGAGAAGGTGCTATAGGTCGCACACCTGTGATATTCTTGTGTGCAACTGGGCCTGCATGACCAAGCTGTGCAGAAACTAATCCCCCAGCATCATGCATGGCCTGAGTAAATTTCTTAAGACCTAGAAGGTTTTCACGAATCATTAATATTTCTCCAGGGGCCGCAAAACCTTCAGGAGATATGGCGCAATACGCTAAAGTGGTCATGCCGGTTCCTCCTTCGATAAAACCACGATGAAAATCAATGAGAGCTTGTGTTACTTTTCCTTCAGGGCTTCTACCTTCACTTGTTGCTGCCTTTATGATCCGATTTGGTAATGTTATAGGTCCAAGTTTTACAGGTGAGAAAACATCTGGAACTTCTTTTGATTGTGATAAATTATTCATATAAAATTTTTAAGTTAATTTCTGAGCATAAATACAGCTTTAGAAACAATACATTTTAAAGACTCAACGCAACATCAAAAGCCTCTTCTTTTTTTCGGAATAAGAACTCACCATTACGTACAGACGCCAACACATCTACTCTTTTTCTAATAGCTTCATAAACGGTAGATTCATTTAAAACGATAAAGTTTGCTGCTTTACCAACGTCTAAACCGTAACTACCTTGAATGTTTAAACATTGTGCTCCATTATAAGTTATTAAATCGAAATTTGTCTTTACATCTTCCGAAGACATTATTTGAGCTAAATGAATTCCGTTATCTAAAATATTCATCATATTACCATTACCCATTGGATACCAAGGGTCGTTAATGGAATCTTGTGCAAAAGCCACGTTAATTCCGTACTCGATAAACTCTTTTACTCTGGTCAATCCACGACGCTTAGGATAGGTATCTTGACGACCTTGTAAATAGGCGTTTTCCGTAGGACAAGCAATAAAGTTCATCTTAGTCTTTTGGAATATGTCGAGCATTCTAAACGCATAGGAGTCATCTGCCGAACCAAACGAACAGGTATGACTTGCTGTAGTTCTACTGCCATAATCTTCCATATAAACAAGTCCATTTAATAACTCTACAAAGCGTGAATGTGGATCATCAGTTTCGTCACAATGCACGTCTATCATCTTGTCATATTTTAGCGCCAGTTTAACGATATCATGAACAGATTTTTCTCCAAATTCTCTTGCAGGTTCGTAATGTGGAATGCCTCCTACAACATCTGCTCCCATTTTAAGTGCCTCTTCAACTAACTCAAGACCTCCTTTATACATGTACATGCCCTCTTGTGGGAAAGCCACAATTTGAATATCAACTTTATCCTTTAAATCTTCTTTCATTTCCAGCATCGCTTTTAATGCTGTAAAGTTTGGGTCGGTAACATCTATATGTGTTCTAATGTGCTGTACACCTTGCGAAACCTCATCTTGAATTCCCTTCATAGCCAATCTTTTTACACTTTCTACTGTTAGTGTTTTTTTGAATTGTGGCCATAACTCAATAGCTTCGAACAAGGTACCGGATCCTGCACCTTCCTGTCCAAGTTCAGACAACGTATATACGTAGTCTAAATGTAAGTGTGGATCTACATAAGGCGGCAAAACGAGTTTTCCGTTAAGATCTATTTCTTCATCACATTTTGGTAAATTTGTTCCAATATGCGTGATTTTTCCATTTTCTACAATCATTTCTGTTGCAGCTTCGTTGCGATAAATTTTCGCATTAAAAAACTTTTTTTTCATTGTTCGTTTATTTTATGTTACTATTTTACTTGTTTAAGTTTCTAAACCTTAATTAATTCTAAAAAAATAAAGTGTCTAAATGTTTTCATTTAAGTTTAAAGATACTTTTAAAGCTTGTGTTTTGAAATGACATAGGTCAGTTGAACATTAATTTATGAAAAAAAATGTTCTTAAAAAGCATAAAAAAATGGATAATTGATTTTTAAATCAATTATCCATTTTTTTTAAAATTAGTGAAAATTCGAAGTTTATTTCAAATACGAATTTAACATCCAAAGGGTTTTTTCCGTTTCTGTAATGTAGTCACTCATTAAACTTACTGTACCTTCATCATTTGTATCGGCAGCAATAGTAAGAATATGACGCTCTTTTTCAACTAAAGTTCTAAAATTATTAACTACAACCTCTACGCCTTTTGTACCGTCTGATACATTTTTTTCTTCTTTAATTTGTGTTGTTGCAAGATAATCTGTATAAGTGTGTAAAGGCTCGCCTTCTAATGTAAGAATACGCTCTGCAATTTCATCAATTTTTTCAAAAGCATCTTTATAAAGCTCTTCAAACTTATCGTGTAATTCAAAAAACTTTCTACCTTTAATGTTCCAATGTAAACCTCTTAAGTTTTGATAAAAGATTTCATAATCTGCCAATAAGATGTTTAATTCAACAACTAATGCTTCAGCTTTTTCACTATCTAATCCTACTAAGTTTTTCATGTTATGTGTGTTTTTTAATTATTACTTCAAAGATATGATAATTGTCAAGTATTGGCAATGACCTTGGTCAGTTGCAGGTTGATTTTTGTCCCTGATTTGGATAAAAAAATCTTATTTATTGCTTCATAACTACAGTTCTATGTGGAAATGGTATTTCAATTCCCTCATTATCGAAACGTTTTTTTACTGTTTCAAAAACATCTCTTTTTATAGCAATAGATTTTGAATAGTTTTCAGCCCAAGCCCAAGCTCTTAAAACAACAGCAGAGTCACCTAAGTCTATAACCGCAGTTCTAATCATTGGTGCTCCATCTTGTTTTTGCTCTTCAGTTCGATTGTCTAAAATAAATGGATGCTTCTCACATTCTTCTCTTAGAATCTGTTTTGCAAGGTCAACATCACTATCATATGAAATACCGACGACTATATACTCACAGCATTTTTGTTCATCTAAATCAAAATTTTCTATATTGGCTTTATTAATTACCGCATTAGGTATGATAACTCTTCTGTTCTGCCATGTACGTATTATAGTATGTCTCAAGGTAATATCTGTAACGCTGCCTGTTACAGAACCTCCAATAGAAACTATATCACCAACTCTAAACGGTTTAAAAGCTATAAGAAATAAGCCACCAATTACGTTAGACAAAGCTTCTTGAGAAGCAAGACCTACAATAAGTGCTGCAACACCTGCGCCGCCTAAAGCGGTCTGTGCAACACCTTTGAGCGAAGGAAAGGCTAAAAGACACATCATAATACCAATAAAGTAAATGGAAACTAGAACTAAGTATCGTAAAAATTTAAAACTAGTTGGGTCTTGTTGTGTTGCTATCTTTTTTTTTATATCATTTTGAAACCACATATTTGCCGTAGTAGCAGCAATAATGGTGAGTGATAACACGACACCCAGATACAATGCTAATTTAAAATTATCTACCAAGACGCTCTGTTTGCTCTCGTCAACAACTAAATAGATTAATGCTAATAAACCTAGTACAAGCCATAATGTATTAAGAATGCGTTTTAATAAACTTAATGGCTTTGATACTTCTCCAGGAAAACGTGCCTGTTGCTCTTTTTTGAGCCAACGATGTAGTTTTTTTGTCAAAAATCGTAATGTAAAGATTATTAAAATGACAATGACACCAAAGATGATATCAAATTTGTGAGCGTTTAAAAATTCTATCATAGCCTTTGGTTTTTTTAATTTTATAATAAACGTTAGTTATTTATCTTAACAAAAACACGCTTTAATTCCTGCAATAATATTTGCAACAGGAAAAGCAGGTAAAATCAATCCGATTAACCTAATAATAATAATAATAATAATGCTGACACGTGCTTCTCCAATTATTTTTTGCACTCTTGCACACCTCCGAGACATTTAGCAATCCTTCATTAATCCATGATTTTAATCAATGTCATAAAAATGGCGATAATAATCTCACTAACCTTTCCCATAAATGAATATATTTTGGTCTGCTTAACCAAGATTCGACATCAATTAGTTCAGATACTTTTAAGTCGTCGTTAAATGCCTTGGTAAGCTGTGCTGCAATATTTTTACTATACACTATGGCATTGACTTCAAAATTGAGGTCAAAACTTCTGTAGTCCATATTTGCGGAACCCACAATAGCTACATCATCATCAATTACCATTGTTTTTGCGTGAACAAATCCTTTGTTATACTTATAAATCTTCGCTCCAACTTGAAGTAATTCTGTATAATAAGCGCTTGCAGCTGCGTTTACTATTTTAGAATCTGAAATGCCTGGAATTAATATCTTAACATCCAATCCGCCTTTAATGGCAATAATTAAAGCGTCCATTAAACTTTCATCTGGAATAAAATACGGACTTGTAATATATATGCTTTCTTTGGCTGAATTAATAGCTTCTAAAAGTGAATAGAAAATAACTGGCTGCTTACTGTCTGGTCCTGAAGCTGCAATTTGTACCACTTCATTTATAATATGCTCTTGTTCTGTTTTGTCAATAAAATAAGATTCAGAATAGGCAAAAGGTGTAGCACTACAAAAATTCCAATCTCCCATAAATAGGTATTGTAAATAAGCTGTGGCCTGACCTTTGATCATTAAATGCGTGTCTCGCCAATACAAATGATTTTCTTTATGTAAATCGTTACGGTATTTATCGCTCATATTAATACCACCTACAAAACCAACTTTACCGTCAATAACTATAATTTTTCTATGATTTCTGTAATTAAGTCGGTTAGCAAATGCATACCATCTTATTTTATAGAAAGGTGCCGTTTGGATTCCTGCATCTTCTAATTTATTAATGAAAGATTTTCCTAGATCATGACTTCCAAAATCGTCATACATAAAACGGACTTCAACACCTTCTTTTGATTTTTTAATAAGAATATCAGCCACTTGATTTCCTGTAATATCATCTTCATAAATATAATATTCAATATGAATGTGTGATGTTGCATTTTCAAGTTCTTTTAGTAATACGGCAAATTTTTCGTCTCCATTTATTAGCAGTTTTACCTCATTATTTGCTGTTAAAGGACTATAACCAGCACGACGAATAAACTCTATTAAAGTTTTACTTTTTTGCGGAATTAATCCGGAATTGCTTACAGCTTCAGAATACAAATTCACTTTGGTTGTAATGCGTTCTCGAAGTTGTTCATCTTCAACTATCTTTTTAGAATATAGTTTTCGTTTTCGATAATTTACTCCAAAGGAAAAATAAAAAATCATACCAACAATAGGTAGAAAAACAATGAAAAGAATATATGCCAAAGCTTTGGTGCTACTGCGTGTATCGTGCAACACTCTAGAGATAACTAAAATGATAATGAGGACGTAAAATGCTTCAGCTATTAAAACCCAATTCATGCAATGCTTTTATGGTCGTATTAAATTACTAGATTCACTTCCTTTTAAATGTTGGATAAGGAATGTATTCATCATCACCTTCTATTTTATCAAATGATTGTGATACCCATTTTTGTTTCGCTTCGGCTATTAATTCTTTATCTGAAGACACAAAATTCCAATCAATAAATCGTTCTTCGGGAAAAGGTTCGCCTCCAAAAATATAAATGGTACTGTTTTCTTGAATTGTAAATTCACATAGTGAGCTGTCTTTTGCTACTAATAGTTGTTTAGGTTCGTATACATTTCCTTCACTTTCGATGGCGCCTTTAAGAATATATAAACCAGCTTCACCATAAAGGGCATCACCAATATTTACCACCTGTTTTGATGTGCTTTTAATTTCCAGCATAAATAGCTTACTAAAAACTGGGACTGCTGATTTTTTACCAAAGGCTTCTCCTGCTATTAACTTAAATTGTAAATCGCCTTCTGTCCAACTTGGAATTTGGTTTTCTTCAATATGAAAAAATTGCGGTTCCATTTGCTCTAAATGTTTTGGCAAAGCCACCCAAATTTGCAAACCATGCATAAATAATGGCGAGTCTCGCAAATGCTCTGGTGTACGTTCAGAATGTACAATTCCTTTTCCTGCTGTCATCCAATTGACTGCTCCCGGCTTTATTTCTACTTCGTTACCAAGCGTATCGCGATGCATAATGCTGCCTTCAAATAAAAACGTAAGGGTTGAAAGTCCTATATGTGGATGCGGCATTACATCAAAATTTTCTCGCTCGCTTAACTTAACAGGACCCATGTGGTCTATGTAAATAAAAGGACCTACCATTCGTTTTTGACGAAATGGTAATAATCGTCCTACCATAAACTTCCCAATATTGGCAGCTCTCTCTTCAATAATTAGTTTGATGTTTGACATGATAACGATTAAGTTAATTATAGATTATGTAATTTTTTAACCAATTCTCGAGAAACAGATGTTGAATACGCACTATAAGAATTTACTAACAATCCTTTTATATCGTCTTTTTTTGAAGAAATTGCGTATAGAATACTTTCATTATCTACATCAGACATTTCTTGAAAACGGAATACGTCATCAACATCAAATTCATCTACTTGTAGCTCTATATCGTGATTTTTACACTCAATCGTATCATTATCATTGTTAGTGCTAAAGTTATGCGTGTAGCCTTTTTTTGTTAAGTCATTGATGGCTACTGATAAGCTTGTGTATTTTCCCATTGTGTTATAGTTTTATATGTGTTATTCAGTTTTTATTTTAATTAGCTATTTTAATTCTTAAATATGATACTTTCATTTTTTGATAAGGTATAAGAGTTTCCTTAACCTCTAAGTTCGTAATTTTCATTTTTATACCAAATACCAGAGGCTGCTTTTTCTTCAACTAAGCCTATCTACTTGCCATCATTTAAATAGGCTTTAACAGTTCCTTCCGTATTATTAAAGGTAATATTTAATACATCGTCAATATCATTTTTTGCTTGTAAATTAGCGATATCATCAGACGTTCAAAAATTATTTCTCCATCTTTTCTTAGGGTTATATCGTTACCTTTTCCTCTAAATTCATGTTGGTTGATTTTGTACCAAATTCCAGCAGCTGTTTTCTCTTCAACTAAATCTATCTGTTCGCCACCATCTAAATAAGCTTTAACAGTTCCTTTTGTATTATTAAATACCAAGTCTAATTTTTTGCCATCTTTGTTAGTGGATGTGATTTTAGTAATAGCATCTGAAACATTCTAAACTGTTTCTGTGTTTGTCTTTTCTGCATCTTCTTTTTTTGTGGATTCTTTACAAAAACCTAAAATCAATACAGTTAATAATTAAAGTTTTTTTATCGTTTTATTTTTTATTATATATTAAATTATCAATCGAAAATTTACCAGCACCTGCAATTAGAATAACCAAATAAATTGAAGCATAAAGCAATGGTAATTCCTGTTTTGCAAATGGATCAGGTACATGAATTATTAATACTGCAACTAACATTGTAATTAGCAAAGGAATTGCCGCAAAACGTGTAGCTAAACCTAAAATTAAGAGTGCGGCACAGACCACTTCTGCAAATACAGCAAGCGCTAAAGATGTTGTTGCGCCAAATCCTATTGGATCTGGAAATTGAATTGGGTCGCTTCCAAACAATGGTGCGATTTTACCTATGCCATGTGTTAACATTAAAGCACCACCCGCCATACGAAGTATTAGTAACGAAAGGTTGATGTTTTTAGCATAAAAACCAGGGTTTAGCATTTTTTTTATCATAAGTTTATTATTATTTATTAGTCCTTGTAGAACTATTTTATGCTGTTAATTTTTCATGTAAAAACTAATTCTAATTAGCCATTCTAAAGCGTTAAAAAAATAAATTTTTTTAACTCTTTCTTCTATAATTTCGCTTGTTGTTTTACATACTATTTTTTCTGTACTAAATCATTGTGATGCTGACTTTTCGGTTTTCCAAATCCTTGGCAAATGCCAGTTGAATTTTACGGATAATAATCGAAATACAACTATAGTAGCCAGACAAATAATTTCGACAGGCATTATGGGTACATTCAACTTTAGTAAAAGGAAAAAAACGGCACCTCCTAAAATGCATGTGGTTGCATATATTTCCTTCTGAAAAATAAGCGGAATGTTACTTAAAGAAATATCTCTAATTACACCTCCAAAACAAGCAGTAATTGTTCCAAGAGCAATGCAACTTATAGGATGCATATCTAGCGAAATTCCGGTTTGAATTCCAACTACGGTAAAAAAACCCAGCCCTATAGAATCGAAAAACAACAACACATTATGGAAGTTTTTAATAGCCGATTTAAATAGTAATCCTACGATGGTACTCATTAGAACTACGAATCCTGCGCTAAATTCCAACAACCATTTAACAGGAACTTCTCCAATTAAAACATCGCGTAAAGTTCCGCCACCCAAAGCCGTAATAAAAGCAATAATAAATGTACCAAAAACATCTAACTTTTTTTCCATTGCGGCAAATGTACCTGCAATGCCAAATGCTGCTGTTCCTATTATCTCAATGGTTTTAAGGGATTCCATAATTGGGTTGTTTTATATAATTATGTAGTACAATATACATAAATGTGAATACTTCAAAACCAATAAAACAAATTTAATTAATGTTGTAGTGTTGTATTCAATGTTTGTATTTTACATATAAAAATGCCATCATCTATAATTTCATAAGACAATGGCATTTTCAATGCGAATGATATTGGTGTTTTGATAATTAGTTAGTGTTCAAAAACAACTTATATTTCCATTTAACCCTTCTTTAATTGGCATTAATATCAACCAAAATTTTAACTTCCGAAGGGTCATTTACTAAAGCTTCAAACCCTTTATCTACAATATCATCTAAAGGAATAACACTTGTCACTAATTTTTCTACTGGTAATCTTCCACTACTGATTAAGGCAATAACTTCTGGAAAAATATTACGATATGCTGCTGTACCAATTATAGTAAGCTCTCTTAGAGTTTGGTTTAAAGCATCGTGATTTATTTTTTCTCCAAATAGCGCTACTAAAACAGCTGTTCCACCGTTTCTTAAACTATCAATACCAGTATCAAATGACGCTTGAGCGCCTGCTGCATCAATAAAAATGTCTACACCATAACCCGTCATTTCTTTTATTTTCTTCGGAATATCCTTAGATCTGGCATCAAACGTATGTGTAGCACCGATTTCTTTCGCTTTTTTCAATCTATCTTCAGATAAATCTGAAACAAAAATATTTGAAGCTCCACTTGCTAATGCCACTTGGATGGTGAGCATACCAATTGGACCTGCTCCTGCAATTAAAACTGTATCACCTAATTTCATACCACTACGTTTTATGGCATAGGCAGCAACTGCTGCAGGTTCTACGATGGCTCCTTGTTCAAACGTCATGTTATCTGGCATTTTATGTACCATATAATCTTCAACCACCACATATTTTGCAAAACCACCGTTTGCTGTAAGTCCTACAAACCCTAAAGGTTCCGATAGGTTGTACTCACCTGTAACGATGAATGGACTTTCGGGATTTCTAAAAATCGGCTCTACAGTAACGCGATCACCTTTTTTAATATGCGATACGTTTTTGCCTACCTCTTCTACTATACCAGAAAATTCGTGACCTAACGTTGTGGTTCCTTGATGTCCGTTTAACGAAAAAGGTTCATCTACAGGAATCAATTGTGGTCCGTGGGTATATTCGTGCAGATCGGATCCGCAGATTCCTGTAAATTTTACTGCAATTTTCACCTGATTCTCTTTAGGTGTTGGTATATCTGTATCTTCTACTCTAATATCTTTCGCTGCGTGCCAGCGTGCTGCTTTCATTGTTTCCATAATTCACTTTCATTTAATTAATAGTTAATACTTCGCTCTTTTCAGAATTGAAATAACACGTTTAAAATATTAATCTGTTTAATTTTTAAACACAGTCTCTCCGTCTTTTGTCAACTCCAAATGTTCTCCTTTCCCTCTTAATTCATAGGTCTCATTTTTATACCAAATGCCAGATGCTGCGCGTTGGGCTTCTAAATCAATTTGTTCGCCACCATTTAAATACACTTTTACAGTGCCTTCGGTATTATTAAACGTCATGTTTAATGTTTGGCCAACTTTGTCTTTTACAGAACTCATAACAATATCATCTGTGTGTTCAAATACAACGTTTCCATCTTTTTTCAACTCTAGATTGTTACCTTTTCCTCGTAATTCGTAAGTCTCATTTTTATACCAAATTCCCGAAGCTACTTTTTCAGCCTTCAAATCAATTTGCTCACCATCATTTAAATATACTTTGGCTGTACCTTCGGTATTATTAAATGTTACATCTAGGGTTTTACCATCCTTATTCTTTAACGAACTGGTAACAATATCATCGGTATGATAAAAAACAACTTCTCCATTCTTTTTCAATTCCAGATTATTGCCTTTACCACGCAATTCGAAATTTTCATTTTTGTACCAAATTCCAGAAGCTGCCTTTTGTGCTTCTAGCGTAATGGTTTCTCCATTAAAATTAAGTGTCGTGGTATTTTCGGTATTATTAAATACAAGCTCTAATGTTTTTCCATCCTTATCGGTAGAAACCGTTTTTACGATGTCGTCGTTATTTTGCATCGCTTCTTCTGTGGTAGTAATTGCTTCATCTTGCTTTGAATTCTCTTTACAAGCAGTAAAAATAAGTGCTGTAAGAAGTGTGATTGTTAAAATTATTTTCTTCATAATTATTGTCTTTTTTAATTGTTTTTAGTAAACTTAAATAACGGCAAAAAGCCTACCACGATTAGGTAAATGCCATATATTATCTAATTTTTTTTATTTTCTTCTAAAACTCTAAAACTCTAAAATTCTCTCCATTTTAAGACGGAACTTGCAAATCTTCCACATCCCAACCTGACAATTTTGCACCTGCTTGGTAACTACTTTCCAAGAAATCCAAGATTTGTTTTTTAGGATTTTCACTTTCAATAATATCTTTATAAAGTAATAATGCCATTGGGCTGCCATTAGAGTCTTGCCATTTTGCTGCTTTAGGCTGTAATGGCTCTTTATCAATGCCATTTGGTGAAGGATAGGTATACGAATAGAAAGCTGGCTCCTTAATGGTATCATCACCAAACCAAAAACCAAAACTTATAACTTCGTGTGAATAGGCCTCTTTTTCTACTTGCGAAACATCTCCCATATCTGGACCTCTTTCGCCTGAAAAACGTGTGACCACTAAATCAAAATGATGCCAGTAAATGTGTACAGGACAGGTTTTGCTGTAAGATCTTCCGCTAAATTCTTGAAACACCATATCTATATGTAATAAAATTTTCCAAGCGTTGTGAACGGCATCCTTATCATATGTATGATGTTCTATACATGTATCAAAAGGAATGTCATCTGAAAGATCAAAAGGCTTTTTCAGGATATCAAATTCAATTTGAAGGTCGTTCAATATACTTTCTAATTTTTTATAAAAATCAGCTACAGATAATCCGTCTTCTAACTTAAAGAAACGCTCATCTCCTTTACTTGTAGAAACATTTAAGGTATGTTTTATAAAGTCGAATAAAATCTCAAATGAGAAGTCGTTGTGCGGAATGGCTCGCGTAGTCACACCTTTTGTCGTGGTATAAAGCGTAATGTGCCACCAGTGATTTTTCTTCGGATTTAAAGTAAGTCGCAATTTTCCAACAATTTGAAAATAGCGATGCAAGGTTTCTTTGGTATCTATCCATTCGTTTAATGGAAATTCTGGAAATAATTTAGTATTGCTCATAGTGGTATGTTTTATTACAAGGTAATATTAGCTTAAAGCTTATCATATCCTTTAAATTTTGGACTCACGATACGTTTCCATTCTGGATGCTTTTTAATGTACGCAAAAACATATGGACAAAACGGAAGCACTTCAACGTTGTGCTTATCTAGAAAATGTAAGGTCTTTTCCACAACAGCTTTTGCAGCTCCTTGGCCTGCTATATCGGGTTCCGTTTCTGTATGCACCAAAGCTATTTGGCTGCCAAATTCTTTATAATTAATAAATGCATAGTGCCCATCAATTTCAATTTCGAAGCGTTCTTTATCCTCGCTTTTTTCTAGTGGAATGTCCTTGTAGTCTATTTTCATAACGTATGGTTCTTATTTGTTTCTGTTTTTAAATGCTTTCCATGCTCCTGTAGACCATAATGCCCAAACAATAAGAACCGGTTGAAAAAACAATCTTACAAGTCTGGCTGTATCGGAATCCAATCCAAAAGCATCTACTTCATTCATATATTGCGAAATATTACCAGGAAATATTAATACAAAGAAAGTAGCTGCAGCCCAACCTACCAACGCTTTATATTTGTATAAAACTACTAACGATAGGCCCAGAATAATTTCTACAATCCCTGAAAGCACTACGACTGAATCTGTCGCCAATGGCACCCAATATGGTACTTGCGCCACAAACTCTGCTCTATTAAAAGTTAAGTGGCTGATGCCCGCAAATAAAAGAGCTGCTCCAAGTAAAATCCTGAATATGGTTTGCAACCAACTGGTTTGTGTAGCAAAAGCCCATTTTAAATTTTCGGGTAAACTCATTATATCTTAAATTAAAAATTGGGAATGCATTCATTGGGAATGCAATCCCAATTATGGTTTATAAATTACTGCTTAATAAATTGTAAATCAATTGCCATGTTAATGGTATCGCTCACAACAATGCTACCTGCTTCGGTAACCGCGTTCCAAGTAAGTCCAAAATCTTTACGACTAATTTTCCCAGAAATCTCAAACCCTGCTTTGGTTTGATCGTAAGGATCTACTGCCACACCATTAAAATCCATATCTAATTTTACTTCTTTAGTAACGCCTGCAATTGTAAGGTCTCCAACAACTTTATCGCCATCATAAGATTTCGATTTGAAAGTTAATTCTGGATGTTTAGCTGCGTTGAAAAAATCTTCCGATTTGAGATGTTTATCTCGATCGTCATTTTTAGTGTTAATTGAATCTGTTTTTGCAGTAAAGCTGAAATTAGCATTTTTAAAATCCTCATTCTCCGTTTCTACAGTCGCATTAAAATCTTCAAATGCTCCTTTTACTGTTGAAATCATCATGTGTTTTACTTTGAATCCGACTTCAGAATGTGATTCATCTACTTTCCATTTTGTTTTATTTTTCATGATATTTATAGTTTGTGTCTAAACGACAATTAGAATTATTTCTTATTTATGATTTGAATTGCATTGGCACTTCCATTAAAAGCACGCGCGCATCTTCGGTTGCCTTAAGTGTAAAGCCATCTGTATTCCAAATACCCATGCCATCTCTTTTTGAAAGTTTTTCACCATCAATTTCTATATCACCTTCTAGAATAAATGCATAGACGCCATTTCCTTCTTTTTTTATTTTGTAATCATCAGAATTTCCTTTGGTAAACTCCCCGATATGAAACCAAGCATCTTGGTGTGCCCAAACACCTTGATCGTCTTTATTTGGAGAAAGTACTTGATAGAATTCGTTCTCTTTTGCGATATCCTTTAATGAAATTTGGTCGTAACGTGGTTCTACATTTTGTTTGTTCGGAATGATCCAAATTTGTAAAAATTTTACAGGTTGATCAGGGTTGTTGTTAAATTCAGAATGTACCACACCTGTCCCAGCGCTCATAACTTGAATATCGCCTTCTCTGATAATGGTTTTATTTCCCATATTATCTTCGTGCTTCAAATCGCCTTCCAACGGAATGGAAACAATCTCCATATCTCTGTGTGGATGTGAGCCAAAACCTCTACTTTCCGAAACGGTATCGTCATTTAATACTCTCAATACCCCAAAGTTCATGCGCTCTGGATTGTGGTAATTGGCGAAACTAAACGTGTGTTTTGAATGTAACCAACCGTGATTGGCATCGCCTCTTGTGTCTGATCTGTGAATTATTGTGTTCATAGTTTTTATTTCTTTATTGGGTAGATGGTTATACCCGACAGTTTGTTTTAATGAAACGTTACTCGATTTAAGTGGTTGATTATGTTTAGCTCCAAGAATTTGAGGAGAGATGGCACCAACAACACCAGTTAAAAAAGCGTTTCTAATAAATTTTTTAAGATCCATGTCCTTTATTATAAAGGCTAATACAAAGGTATAACATGGTAACAATCTGTGAAATATGAAAAAATGAGAGAATATTATGAAAATCCGATATAAGGACTCCTATTAAGCTCGAATCTCACTTTTCTTGAATTTTGAAGGCGATATGTTTGTATGTTTTTTGAAGAATGCACTAAAGTTGGCAGGTTCATTAAAACCCAACTCATAAGCGATTTCTTTATTGGTCTCATCAGTAAAATAGAGAAGACGCTTGGCTTCAGTTGTAATTCTTGCTTGAATATACTCTTTCGCAGTTTTACCAATTTTCGATTTAACGATTCTAGTAAGATGGTCTGGTGTTATGTGAAGTTGTTTAGCGTAATATGTGGTGGAATGTTCTTTCCTATAATTAACATCTACGGCTTTTTTAAAGTTTTTTATAATATTATTTCTAGAGGCATCATTATCAGTATTTGCCGGGTTTACAGCGCAAATATTATTACATTCAATAAGCAAGAGTTTTAGAAATGCTCCAATTGACAAGAATTTCATTGCTGCATTGCCATGGTACAACTCGTAAATCTTATTAGCAAAATTTACAATCGTATCAAATTGTTCTGGCTCTGGCATCAATGGCGGACTTTGTCCATAATTTTGAAATAGGTTCAAACCGTCAATAAAGGATAATGGAATAGAATTTTTAATTAAAAATTGATTGGAAAATGTCATCGCAAATCCTATAGATTTTTCATTTTCAATTACTTGATGAACTTGACCTGGTGCCACAAAGTAAATTTGGTTATTTGATAACTCATAAGAGTTGAAGTCAATTTTATGTTGTCCTTTTGCTTTATTGACAATTAAAACCGTATAATAGTTATGTTTGTGTGGCTCGTCAACTCTTCCATTTCGTTTTGTGTATATATCTTCCATTTTAGATATACCAAAACTTATAGAGTCTATTTCATTATTTACATTTTGATATGTTTTAACTATATCCATTGATTTTTAAATTCTAACATTAGATTATAACTTTTCTTCTATTCGCTTATCTGGAATTAGCCACATAATGGCTACAATAACATAAAGTGCGATTCCGAACCAAGTATTTAAAAATGAGCAACCAATTCCAAGTATATAACAACCAATTGATATTTTTCCTTTTCTGTCTGAACCAATCACTTTTCTTAATGGGAATTCATTATCGTGGGAGTTTATAATTATTGATTGCAAAATAAAATAAGCAATTGCACAAAATAATAATACAACTCCATAAGCAATTACAGGTAATCTTGCATCATAATTCTCGCCAATCCAAGCTGTAGTAAATGGAATTAAAGATAACCAAAAAAGCAAATGTAAATTCGCCCAAAGTATTTTTCCGTTTACTTTTTGTGTAATCTGAAATAAGTGATGATGGTTGTTCCAATAAATTCCTACATATATAAAACTGAAAATATAACTTAAAAATATAGGTGTTTTAGCAAGTAGAGAATATATATCTGTTTCAGTTGGTGCTGTTAATTCTAAAACCATTATGGTTATAATTATGGCTAAAACTCCATCGCTAAATGCTTCTAATCTACTTGTCTTCATTTGTCTATTTGGGTGTTTGTTTTAATTACCTACAACGAGTTTGTATATCTTAAGTTAGCCTTTTGTAAAAATAGTTAACTTTAAGATATAATCAGAAAGAACAAAAGAGAGGAGTAAGGTCATTTATTGCCTCTTATAATGTTGCATATTTTTCCATTTTATTTAAGTTTTAATAGTCCAAATAGATCCATTTTTGGTTGTCAATTTCTCCAAAACTCCTTTATCTGAAAGTTCATTTAAAACCGCTTCACTTTCTGTTCTCGGTGTTCCTGAAAGTTCCGCATATTCTTTTGCTGTTAGTGAAGGGTATATTGAAAAAAGTGATTCCCAATTTTTACTGTATTCGCTTTTAATTGCATTGGGATTCAACTTTAGAATTGCCATTTCATAAAAAGCATAAGGTCTTGTTCCATATACTGTTTCTTTATTGCCAGCTTCGTCAATGAAGAATATTGTTGGAAAACCTCGAACACCGAGTTCTTTTCCTAATTTTAAATCTTCTTCAAACAAGGTTTTTGCTTTGCCTTCAAAATCGGTTTTTAATTGTTCTACATTTAGTCCAACAGTTTTAGCTGCAACTTTTAAATGTTCCCATCTTTCAATATTTTTCTTTTTTAGAAAAACCATTTCCCTAATTTCTCGCATAAACAAATGGGCTTTTTCTTCATCTTGTAATTGTGCCGCTTTAAATGCTATGGATGGCGGATAAGATGAATCTAATGGGTCTTCTAGCCATAAATCGCCATCAATAGGCATATCGTAATGCACACTTACTTCGTCCCAATGTGAAGCGACGTCAGATGGTTTTCCAATACCACCACTATTGTAATTCCAATCTGGTAATAAACCTCCCATTCTATAGTCGATTTCAACGGTATTGCCATATTCAAGTTTCAGTTTACGCAGTTGTGGTTCAATTCCCCAACAAGACGAACAAATTGGATCTGTATAATAAATTAGTTTTACGGATTTCTCTGTAGCTTGCTGATTGGATTTAGATGAATAATTCGTGTTCTCATCTGTTGTTTCGCACATTCCAGTTTCTATATCGCATAAAAGTGGATTGTTAATTGATTTATCCTCATTCATAATTCTTTTCTTTTTAATGATTTTAATACTATCGAAAAACGTAAGAAAAACTTACTTTTTCACTTCTTCGGAAGTTGCAAATTCTTCCATTTTAGTAATCAAATCGTTTTCAACTGTATAGATTTGAACCCAATCTTGTTTTAGTTCTCTTCCAGATCGTTTTACTTTTTGATGCTCTCTTCCTAAAACCACAACCATATTACCTTCAACGATATATTGAAGCGGTTCAAAGTTGATGATTTCGGTTCGTTCCATTATATTTTCATAAAAACTCGAACACCGTCCTTCTTTTCAAACCGTCCTTTTGGGATTATTTGTGTACCATGATAAATCCAAACGGTATCGTCTGAAACTGTTGCCACAAATTTATCTGCATCGCCACTACTAAAGGCAGCGAACATATTTTCTACTACTTCTTTTGCTGGATTTTTCATTTTCTATTGATTTTTTATTGTTTTGCAAATTGTAAGTGAACCACTATGATTACGTCTTTTCCAACACCAGTAGCGGCTGGGTCGTAATTAATATTATAATCAAATCTATTAATAGTCGTTTCGGCTTTCATTCCTAATTTTTCACCTTGTTCGCTCTTGGCTGTTCCACCATAGTGCACATCAAAAACCACCTCTTTTGTGACATCTTTTATAGTTAATTGACCGTGTAATTGATAGTGGTCAGATTTATCTGTAGAAGATATTTTCGTGCTTTTAAACGTCATTTCAGGATATCTTTCAACTTCAAAAAAATCAGCACTTCTTAAATGGTTATCTCTATCTTCTACATTGGTATTAATACTTTCAATCTTAACCGTAAAATCGAAATTTGCATCGTTAAGCGCATCACCATCTGTTGTCAAGTTCCCTGTGTATTCTAAAAATTTCCCATTCACTATACTAATTCCAGAATGTGATATATTGAAGTTTAAGGACGAGTGGAACGGATCTACTTTCCATTGTGTTTGTGCAAATGAGCTTACCGTAAGGAATACCAATGCAACTAATGATATAATATTTTTCATTGTCTTTATTTTTTAAAGGTTAATAATTATAATAGTTTATGCTATAAATTGCTATTACTTCGCAATCGTATCTACCCATTTCTCAAAAGCATTCATAAAGCTCTTTAAGAAGTCTTTGGTAGAGTCATTCTTCAACTTACCATTATCGTCAAAAAGTTCTGCCGCTCCGCCAAGATAAGCTTCTGGCTGTGCCATTGTTGGTACATTTATAAAAGTTAGCGATTGTCTTAAATGGTGATTGGCACCAAAACCGCTAATAGCTCCAATAGAAACACTAACAATAGCTGCGGGTTTTCCATCCCACGAATTTTTTCCATAAGGACGAGAACCAACATCAATAGCGTTTTTTAAAACTGCTGGTACAGAACGGTTGTATTCTGGTGTAAAGAATAGTAGTCCATCTGCGTCTTTAATATTCTTGCGTAACTTTTCCCATTCTTTTGGTGGATTATCTTCAAGGTCTTCATTAAACATTGGAAGCCCAGAGATATCCAATAATTCCATATCAAATGATTCTGGTGCCATTGCCATCATAGCTTTTGCTGTTTTTAAATTGAAGGATTCTTTACGAAGACTTCCTACGATTACTGCGATTTTGTATTTTTTCATACTATTTTGTATTTAAGTTATTAAAAATTAAAATGAATTTCCAATTAATCAATTTTAGATAAAAGAATGATTGGTCAGTACCTGGTTGTAAATTTTACACAGTACACTTGTAATCTGTAAGCGGTAATGGGTCTTAAACAATACATTTTTGCCACAACCCAAGTAGCTTGCCGTTGGTAGTGTTTTCAGTTTGCCCAGAAAACTACCAAGAAAAAGGGCTGGTACTCACCCCAATCATTCCGCCTTTCGGCTTAATCTTTTAACTCTGTAAGCCAATTTAATTCCTGAATTTTACTATCTATCTCTCTAAAAGCTCTTCCTGTTTGATCCATTTCAGTTTGTAACTTCTTAATATCAATGGTTGTTTTAAGATTGGCATCACCACTATTATTTATTTGAGCAGCGTACCTAATATTTCTTAATTTTTCAGAAAGCATTTTTAATGAATCTCTTTTAGCAAGTGCCTCCATTAGCGAACCTTCTCCTTTAATATTATTTTCATTATTGGTCTTATTGATTCTAATAACCAAGCTTTCTAAATCTTGAATTGCGGTTCTCAATTGCGCCAATAGCTTTGCTGGATCTTCTTGTGGTTTTTTGTCATCTGATACAATAAGAACAGGCCTTATTCTATTTTGAATATGTTCAATTTTCTTCATCAAATCTGATCGTAACAAAAGTGCCTCTGCAAGTTTCATTTTTTTAATTTTTTCTGACATACTGTAGCTTTAAAAAATTAACTAATTATTACCTTGGACATTTAGAAATTGGATTATTATCTGGTTTCGGTGCCCATTTATTATAAGGTGTCAAATCAAAGTTATTTACCTCATCCATAGTTAAACCTAATGCTTTTGCAACACCTTGACCATATTCTGGATCGGCTTTAAAGCAGTTTCTTATATGGCGAACTTGAATGAATTTTTCTGCGCCACCTACTTGCGCTGCTGTATTATTAAATAACAAATCTGCTTTTCCGTCGGCTTTAATAATGCGGAACAAATCGCCTGGTTGCGTGTAATAATCTTCATCATCATCCCTAAAATTGTGCGCATAAGCGTCACCATTTAATTCTAAAGGGGGATCTTTAAATTCTGGCTGCTCTTGCCATTCACCATAACTGTTAGGCTCATAATGCAATGTGCCGCCATGATTTCCATCTACACGCATAGTTCCATCTCTATGGTTAGAATGATACGGACAGGTTGGTTTATTAACCGGAATTTGATAATGATTTACACCTAATCGATAACGTTGTGCATCTCCATAAGAAAATAGTCGCCCTTGCAACATTTTATCTGGTGAAAAACCAATTCCAGGAACCACATTCAATGGATTGAAAGCAGCTTGCTCTACGTCTTGAAAATAGTTTTCTGGGTTTCTATTTAATTCAAATTCTCCAACAGGTATTAAAGGAAAATCTTTTTTAGACCAAACTTTAGTTAAATCGAAGGGATGAAAACGATATGTTTTTGCTTCTTCTTCTGTCATAACTTGTACAAACATTTTCCATTTCGGAAAATCCTTTTTATCAATAGCATCAAAAAGATCTCTTTGTGATGATTCCCGATCCATTCCTACCACTTTCTTCGCCTCTTCATCAGATAGGTTTTCTATTCCTTGCTGACTTACAAAATGAAACTTCACCCAATGTCTTGCGTTGTCTTTGTTTAAAAAACTATAGGTATGGCTACCAAAACCGTGCATATGTCTGTAGCCTTTTGGAATGCCACGATCACTCATAGTTATGGTAACTTGGTGTAAAGATTCTGGAAGTAAAGTCCAAAAATCCCAGTTATTATTAGCACTTCTTAAATTAGTTTTTGGATCACGTTTTACAGCACGATTTAAGTCTGGAAACTTCATTGGATCACGAAAGAAAAACACAGGTGTATTATTTCCTACTAAATCCCAGATACCTTCATCGGTATAAAACTTAAGTGCAAAACCTCTAATATCTCTTTCGGCATCTGCAGCGCCTCTTTCTCCTGCAACTGTAGAAAATCTGCTGAACATTTCTGTTTTTTTACCAACTTCGCTAAAAATTTTCGCTTTGGTATATTTTGAAATATCGTGAGTTAACGTAAATGTTCCAAACGCTCCAGAACCTTTAGCGTGCATTCGCCTTTCTGGAATGACTTCGCGATCAAAGTTTGCCATTTTTTCAAGAAACCAAGCATCTTGCATTAGCATTGGCCCTCTTGGTCCTGCAGTTTGTACATTTTGGTTGTCTCCAACTGGTGCTCCAGTTTGTCTTGTGAGTTTTGGTTTATTATCTTCCATTTTTAGTTTATTTTTTAGTGATTTATCTTAATATTTAAATTTACAAAAAAAACAATCTTCTGCAAGTGTTTCTTTTATACACGATGCCTCAATACAAGTACCGGAACATGTGATTGGTATCCTAAATCTTTGACCAATGGTTTAGACACTAATCTACTGAAAAAATTGCTTTTTTGATTTATAAAAGCAACCATATCGCTTTCATGTCTTTCTATAAAAGCGTTAATTCCTTCAAGAACCGTCATACCATTTAATTCATGGAAACTATGGTCAACATCTTTAAAAAGCGTTACTAACAATTTTTTGTTATCCTGTTGTTCCTTTGTTAGCTTATCCGATTCTTTGATATGAATCACCTGTATATCTGTGCCATGCGTACCGGCAATATTAATCAGGTATTTGAGCTCTCTTCGTTTAAAAGGTGTTTTATAATCCGTAGGAAAAACTATTTTTCTTGGTGTTTTAAAAACGACATCTTCAGGTATCGCCAAAACAGGGCAAGCTTTACTATTTTCCATCACATTAATGGTATTCATACCAAAAGCAACTGGTCTTGAACTGGTCATACCTTTTGCTCCCATAATGATGATATCTATATCGTGTTTTGCTACAACATCATCTACAGCTTCAAGCAAGGCATTGTTTGCAAAAATTGTATTATATGTATGTATTGGATCGTTACTTTGCAGATTAAGTACTTCTATTAAACTTTTAAATTGTTCTTCCGTTTTAGGCTCTTGATTGTCAAAAGTTCGCCGACCAAAATCCGTGTAATTGTGGCTATCTATAGAGTAACCATCTGCATAATAGGTGTTCAAAAAGTAAAACGTGCATTTACGGTCTGCATAGAGGTCTAAAGCATAGCGTGCTGCATTAAGAGCTTCTTTTGAAAAATCAGTAAGTATTAAGATTCTTTTGTCCATAATGATAGCTTTTCACAATTGTTAAAATTAGTCAACTACCATGACTATTGAAATGACCTCGGTCAGTCACTATCTGAAAATTAAAGCAAAAGTTGAAAACTCTAAAAACAGCAAATGCAATCATCGATCCTTGGCACAAACAACAACTGTTTATTAACACTATTTCTCTTTGTGCGGAATAACCCTAAATGGAATATTAATTTGAAGGCCTAATCTTTTGACTATCGACTTTGCTTATGATATTTTCTTTCAATTTAGCGAATTAAAAAAGTCCCATTGTTACGGTGGTGTGCCTTCTCCATTTGAAACAACTGCATCAATTTGTACCAAAGCGTTCATAGGCAAAGCTGAAACACCAATTATTGTTCTTGCAGGAAGATCGCTTTTGAAAAATGTGGTAAATACTTCATTCAAAACATCGATATCCTTGATGTTTTTAAGTTGTATGTTTACTTTAACCACATCATCCATAACGTGATCTATACTTTCCACGATAGCCTTAATGTTTTTTAAGCTTTGATTTACCTGTTCTTTTATTCCACCAGCAATCATTTTATCGGTTTTTGGTTCTAGTGGTAACTGGCCTGAAATATGGTTGTAGTGCGAAAAAGCTACAGTTTGGGTAGAGAACGTGTTTTTAGGTGCGTCCTGCGTATTGTTTGCGCGGATGACAATCCCATGTCTGTCTGCAACGGCTTGTGGTGGTGTGCCATCTCCGTGAGAGATCACGGCATCAATTTGAATTAAGGCGTCCATAGGCAAACCTGAAGCTATGACCACGGTACGTGCAGGTACATAAGCCGCTGTTCTGGCAATTGCAGAGTCTGGAAAAAATGAGGAATACACTTCATTTACAGCGTCTATATCCGAGGGGTTTTTAAGAAAAATTGTTGTTTTAACAATATCGTCAAAAGGAACGTCTATGCTTTGTAAAATTGCCTTGATATTTTTTAGGCACTGTTCAGCTTGCTTCTTCACACCACCAATTACAATTTTATCCGATTTTGGATCGATAGGTAACTGCGCCGAAATATTGTTGTAATGGGAAAATGCTACCGTTTGAGCAGATACTTTACTAATTGGCGCATTTTGAGTATTCTTCACAACTTTCTTAAGCGCTGTTGGTTGTTGCGGATGCGTACCAACACCGTTTGAAATTACAGCATCCATTTGTATCAATGCGCCGTCCATCGGTAAAGCATCGACCGCCATGATTGTTCGTGTAGGAAAATAGTTTTGAAAGACCGACGTATAAACTTCATCTAAGGCATCAATATCTGATATGTTTTTAATGTATATCGTAATTTTAATGACATCGTTCATACTTTGATCGATACCTTCTACAATTGCTCTCAAGTTATTTAAGCATTGCTTAGCTTGTTCCGCTATGGTATTTCCTGCAATTTCACCTGTTCTTGGATTGATAGGTAATTGAGCTGAAATATTATTGTAATGCGAAAAGGCTACAGATTGTGTTGCAAAAGAACTTTTTGGCGCATTTTCAGTGTTTCTTGAAACTTTAATGATATCATTACCCATATCGATATTTATTTTTAGATTTTATTATTAAAATAATTTACTAATTGCATAGGTTTATTTAAGAGACTCCTATAATAAATCATGAATCAAAGTTAACATGCTTATTCAACTCTTGCTATGATCCAGATCAGTTTGAATAAGGAATGACCATAAGGCGTATATTCTTTAAAGACCTACTATTTTGAATATTAATTTAGCTCATAGTTAAGTCTTTAAAAACAGCGAATAAAATATCTCGATATTAGCGAAGTATTGGTTGACCGTTGAGAACATAGGTTTTAATTTATATAATAGTGTCTATCTAATAAATTAAAATCAGCTACGAGGCACTAACTTTGCGTCTGTCTTTTTTCTCTAATCAAATAAATAACAATTAAAATCAAAACACCACTAACGCATACCAAATTGTAAATTTTTCTCCATCAATAATACCCCAAATTACAGCAACAATTGGTAATAAACAACTTGCTGTACTTGCAAAAACAGCTAATGTTTTTTGAATTAATTTATAATACAATAGCATTGCAATCGCTGTTCCGAATAGGGTTAAAAACGATAAATACCCTAATGGTTTCAGAACGTCTGGTGTTAATTCAAAATTTTGAACAAAACCAGTAAAATATAATACCACAAGTGCAGGAACTGCCCAAATGGTATAAACAGCAGCAGTTAATTCAACAGCTTTAACTTTTGATGTTCGCTCTGCAACAACCACAGCATTATCACCATAAGACGCTCCTGCTAAAACAATTAGCGATGCATACCCAAACTGTGACCCTTCCGTATTTGCATCTGAAAAATAAATTAAGCTTGCAGCACCTAAAAACCCTATTACAGCACCAATGACTT
Source organism: Bizionia argentinensis JUB59 (assembly GCF_000224335.1). Lineage (GTDB taxonomy): Bacteria > Bacteroidota > Bacteroidia > Flavobacteriales > Flavobacteriaceae > Algorimicrobium > Algorimicrobium argentinense. The sequence goes on from NZ_AFXZ01000051.1 coordinate 40,419, forward strand.
GTGAAAATTGACTCTTAATTCCGAAAAGAAAAAATCCAAATACCAACACAAAAACGGGCATTAAAGAATCTAAAAGTCCCGCCAAAGAACTACTTATCTCTGTTTGCGCAATGGGAAACAAAAACATGGGTGAAAAATTCCCAGAAAAACCTACGACAGTTACCCCAGAATAAGGTTTTTTTTAGACATTTTTTTAATTGCTGGAATACCAATAATAGCTAGTAACAATCCAGAACCAACTATACAAATAGCTCCTATTTCATAAGGTGTAAAGGCAACCAATGATTTTTTGATTAACATAAACGAGCTTCCCCAAGTTAATGTTATGACTATTAATAAAACCCAGCGGTTATTGAACAATGTTCCCATGTTATTAAACATCAAAGAAGTTCCTCTTCTTCCGAACTAGTACTATTCATTATGTTTCTTCTATTAAACTAATTATCTTAATTTTATATCCCCACCATCTGCCATAAGTGTTTGACCCGTCATATACTGACTGTCTTCACTCAATAAAAAGGCTACTATAGGTGCAACGTCTTTTTGTGGGTCTCCAAAACGATGCATTGGGTTTTTACTAATAATTTCTTCATATTGTTCTGGGAAATTTTCTTTCCATTGTTTTACACCTTCGGTAAATGCAAGCGGACAAACTATGTTTACTCTAATGCCATCTTCTGCCCATTCATTAGCTGCTACACGGGACAAACCTCGAATCGCTTCTTTGGCTGCTGCATAGCTTCCTTGATTTTTTTGACCTAGTAACCCTGCACCAGAACCAAAATTTACGATGGACCCGTTAGTTTTCTTTAATTCTTTATAGGCAGCTTTCATAAAATTTAAGGTACCTTTTAAACCTGTGTTCATAGACAAAGCCCAATCGTCTTCAGTAAGTTCTAGTATTGGTTTTTGACGAGATGCGTGTGCATTATTAACCAGACTTGTTAATTTTCCGAATTTAGAAATAGCAAGTTTAACCGCTTCTTTTGCAACTGTTTCTTTAGAAATATCTCCTTTTAAGAATGCAATTTGCTCTGGATTGGATGCTACTTTTTGCTTACCTGCTTCTTCGTTTAGGTCAACAGCAACAACACAAGCTCCTCTTTCCGTTAATTCAGTAGTCATGGCTCCACCAATTCCTGCCGCCTCCTGTTATTATTGTTATTTTATCTTTTAAATTTTTCATAGTATTTATTGTATTAAAATTCCAAATATGCATTTCACCTATTTATTTGATTGGTAAAGCCATAACTATTCGGTCTTCATTATCTAAAAAATAGTTATCTAAAATTTCCTCTCCTTCAAAACCCAAATCTTTATATATTTTTATAGCAGAAACATTATCAGAATAGACTGTTAAGGCAATTTCTTTAGGGTTTTTAGCTTTTAGAACTTCAATCAAACCTTCTGTTAGTTTTTTTCCTAAACCTTTCCCTCTACCTTTTTGATGAACACCTAAAGATAATATCCAGCCTTTTTGCTCATTTGTACTTAAACCACCTATAATATAGCCAAAAATTTTGTCATTTTCTTTTGCTACCAAAAAGTAATCTCTAGAAATATCGAATAATTGACGTATTACAAAAGCTGGGTAACTGTCTGTATTGAATACGTGTTGCTCAATGGCAATAATAGTTTCTAAATCTTCTAATTTTACTTTATGTATTGTTATCATTATGTTTTTTTAATCATCCCATTCGTTACGTATTTCTAACATAAGGTCGTCATAACGTTTTACTAATTCTGCTGATATCTTTTTTGAGGATTTATGCAACTTTCGCAATTGAAATGAAAGAAAAACACTGAAAAGCCCAGCGAAAAGGAAATTTATAGCCACTAATACTACCAGACTCAATCCTGCAAAAAGCGGATTCCAAATAAGTATGAATGATACGATGGTACCAATTGTACCTAAAATTAAAAGTCCTCCCCAGTTTTTGCTTCCATATTTTTTAACATCCATTGCAAAACCAATGGTAGATATAGAACGAAACATAATTACAAAACCAATATAAAAAGCTAATGCTGTAATGGACAATTCAGGTTTAAGTAATAATAAAACCCCAACTATTAACGTAAGAATACCGAAGCCTAAAGACCAACCCCAATTATCCAGGCGATCTCTATTTATCAGCGCAAAAACACTTTCTGAAATGCCACTTAATAAAAATGATAATGCAAAGAGTAAGGACAGTGTTAACAACGAGCCTACTGGCGAAGAAAAGGCTACAATGCTTACGATTATAAAAAATATACCTACAAGTAAAGGAATGTACCAATGTTTAACGGTGCTTTTAATCGTTTTTAAAAATGATGTTTCCATAGTTTTGTTTTTTACAGGTTAATAATTATAATTTAAAGGTCATTACTGGTCGTCTTGAATGGTTTGCAAGATCTTCTGAGATACTTCCTTTAATTAAATGATTTAATCCTTTTCTCGCATTAGTAATCACTACAATTGCATCAGCGTTTGTTTCATCTGCATATTGAATGATTCCGTCCTCAATAGTATAACCCGCAATAAATTCTACTTTATTTGATCCGCCTGCATCAGCAAATTCTTTTACCTTTTTATTGAAGGTTTTAGAGTTTATAAATCCGTTATTAGGTCTATTCACATAAACCAAGTCCACTTTGCTTCCTAGTTTTGAAAGTTTGTTTTCTGCTCTCTTATAGGCATCTACACTTTCTATACTCATATCTGTTGCTAAAACCACTTGGTTTAGGCTAAAGTTTTCTGGTTTATTTTTAACAATTAATACAGGTGTGCTACTATTTCGTACCATTTTTTCTGCATTAGATCCAGCAAATATGCCATCTTGAAGCGTGATGCCTTGAGAACCCATAATTATCAAATCTGCATCTAACTCTTTAGCAACAGCATCTACCTCTTGATATACCTTGTGCTTTTTAATCACTGGAATCACGGTAACGCCTTCTAAATAGTCTTTGTTCAAAAACTCTTCAAATCGTTTTTTTGCAAGCGACAACATAAAAAACATTTCGTTTTTACTGTCATTTTGCGAGATAGAGAACAATGCATCAGAAACCTCTAACATATGTAGCACGTGTAAGGTGGCGTTATGCTTTTTGGCAAGTATAGCTCCTGTTTCTAGAGCAAATTCTGATTGTTCTGAAAAATCAATAGGTATAATTATATCTTTCATAATTTATAAATTAACAAGGTTAGTTTTTATCTTTTATTTGTTTTACTATTTACTAAGATCAACCAGTATTTTTACTTCCGACGGATCTTTTATTAATGCTTCGAAGCCTTCATATACAATATTTTCTAACGGTATTAAGTTTGTGATTAATTTTTCTACTGGTAATCTTCCACTATTAATCAAAGCAATAACTTCAGGAAAAATATTTCGATATCCAATAATTCCTTTAATTGTTAATTATCTTAAAGCTTGGTCTAAAGCATCGTGCGACACATTTTTAGAAAACAGCGCTACTAATACTGCTATACCACCATTACGCAAACTCTGTATTCCTGTATCAAAGGAAGATTGCACACCTGCCGCATCTATAAATACATCAACACCATTTTCTGTCATTTCCTTTATTTTTTTAGGAATGTCTTTTTCACGGGCGTCAAAAGTTTTTGTTGCTCCAATTTCTTTTGCTTTTGCCAATCTACTTTCAGAAATATCTGTAATAAAAACTTGAGAAGCACCACTCGCTAAAGCCACTTGAAGTGTAAGCAATCCAATAGGGCCAGCTCCTGTAATTAAAACTGTGTCTCCCATTTTCATTCCTCTTTGCTGTAAGCCATAAGCAGCTACCGCATCAGGTTCAACAATTACACCTTGCTCAAACGTCATATTATCTGGCTTTTTACGGGTCATATATTCTTCAACAACCCCATATTTGGCAAAAGCACCATTGGCAGTAAGACCAACAAAACCTAATGGCTCTGAAAAGTTATATTCTCCTTTTGGTACAAATGGGCTTTCTGGATTTCTAAGAATAGGCTCCACAGTAACGCGGTCTCCTTTTTTTACATTTGTAACATTTTTCCTGTATTAACCACAACTCCTGAAAATTCGTGACCAAGTGTAGTTACTCCTTTATAACCATTTAATGGATACGGCTCACCTCCATGAATTAATTGTGGGCAGTGATTATACTCATGTAGATCTGAACCACAAACACCTGTAAACTTAACTTCTATTTTTACCTGATTATCATTTGGTGTTGGAACATTAGTTTCCTATACTCTTATATCTTTCGCTGCATAACAGCGCGCTGCTTTCATCTTTTCCATAATCCTTCTATTTAATATGTTATTATTTTATTTTTGAGATTTAATCCGTGATTTATCCCATTTTTTTGATATTATGAATAACTCCGCCATCTATCAAAATATCTGTACTGTTAATAAAACGTGCTGCATCACTTGCTAAAAAATGGATGACATCTACAACATCTTTAGGTTGACCATTACGTTTTAAAGGCGTAGCTTGTTTAATCATTTCCATGCGTTCCGGATGTTCTTCTGCAGCTTTTAATGCCATTGGTGTTTCAATAACTCCTGGTGAAACAGATACGATTCTTGCGCCTTTTTCTCCCCATTTATTAGCATTTTTTATCGTTAACAATTGCACACCTCGTTTTGCGAAATTGTACATTAAGTCTGAATCGTTATTTACAAATTTGCTCACAATATCAAAAGATTCTTGTGCTTGTGGATTTATAAGTGCCTCATCATAATCTTTATTTGCAGGAACTGTATGAGCCATCATAGACGATAATAAAATTGCTACTGAATCTTTTTCTGCTAGCTCATAAAATGCATCAACTAAAAGATCGGTTGCAACTAAGTCTATGTTGAATACTTTTTTCAAGTCTTTCACAGTTCCGCTAACTCCAGCTGTGTGAATGAATGCTTTTAAGGACCCATTATCTGCTACAAATTTTGTTAGTTTATCTATACCTTTTTTATCTGTGATATCACAAGCAATTCCTGCAACGTCAAAACCTTCTTTTGAAAATTTTGCTACGGTTTCATCCACTTTGTCTTGCGAATAATCTGTAAGTATTATAGGTTGGTTTTTAAAAGCTCTCGCACAAGCCTGACCTATGCCTCCTGCTCCTCCTGTAATAACTATTAGGTTTTTTTGTACTTTCATTTTACGTATCTTTAAATTAATTTTTTAATATCTCGTTATGGCTCCAAAGCCATTAAATTTTGACAATTCTCCTTTAGGAAGAAAGACTACATCGCCACCAAAACTCATATTTAAATCAATAAGTTCATCATAGATATCATCAATGACATCGGTTTTTGTTCGGTCTTCTTCTTTAACATACCTAATTTCATCATCTTCCATAACTGCTGGCTGAAATAAACCTTTTTCTATAAAAAGCGTTTGTATTCTGCCTTCTGTAATGGCTCTCCGGATTTCGTTAGTATCACTTAAAAATTTGTTTTCGGTTACTGCTTTGAGCAATTCTGCCTTACGTGCTACATTTTTTGCTATATTATGTGCTTCTACAATCCCCCAGGCCTCAGTAACAATAACGTGGTCTATTTCTTCGATTCTGCTATTGTTTAAAAAGGATGTAAAAATGCTCTCTTTTTCATCAGCTATTTTTAAATACTCATGATAGTTTTCTTCAACCGTAACAATTAATACTGGCAAAGGATTTTCTTTTCTAATGGCATTAACTTCTTTATCTACTTGATTAAAAAATTCTGCCATTAAGCTTCTCTTTTTTGAAGCCACATCAAATTGTGTCTTATTTTTACCGAAAAACAACGTGTTCTCGATAGGGAATGGTGATTTAAATTCCGTAACCAATCTATCATTTAAAGCTTCGACTAATCGAACTTTATCTTGGTTTAGAACCAGTATATAATAATTAGACTCACTATGCATCGCTCTTACTAAATCTCTTGTAGAAAAGGAAGAATCAATCATTACACGATCTGAAACTTGAATAGGTAGTCGTGTAAATTTAGCAATGTCTTCGTTCACAAAAAGGATTAAGCTCTCTAAATTATGAGCGTGATCTATTTGGTCCGCGAGAGATTCTAATTTTTCTAACAAGGCTGTCGCCTCACGTTTAGTAGTATCTGCCAGAAGCCTTGTTTCAACCTCTTTGATATGGTTTTTAAGTGTTATTTCATCTTTTAAGCGTTCTGGAAGTGTTCTGTGTGTATTCATTATTATTGTGATACAGTTATCAGAACTTATATTCTTTAATTTTTTTAATGTGGTGTTCATAATCTATGATTTTAAATTTACAATAAAAAGTTGGACGATTTATTTAGAATGGATTGGAATAGAGGCCAATGCTTTTAACTTTTCTTAATAAAGAATACGTAAAATTAACCCCTATCGATATCTAAAACTGTACCTGCTTCGCTATAAGTCAATTCTATTTCTTCTGTCCAACCAGATTTTGAAACTTCAACTTCATAGGTGGTTACTCCATTTTGAAACATAGATTTAGCTGAATCAATTCTATAATCGGAATAATCTCTTTTAAGAGCCTCGACTAGGGGCTTTGGTAAATTTGCTTTAACAATTTCGGCTTCTACTTTTACACGGTCTCCCTGTTTATTGAAGTAAATTTTATGCTCCAGTAAATTGTTTTTGAACTTTACTTTATAATCTTCGTTACTTCTTTCCCATATTATATCTTTAGCTTCAGGGTAAACTTCTAAAAGACTTTTAGTAAAACTTTGTGGAACATCTGTCTTTTTTAAATCTTGGGCATTCATTGTTCCGGTAAAAAGTAAAATTATTCCTACTGTAATCGCTTTGAGTGTTTTCATTGAATTATAATTTTATGTTGTTCATATTAATAACACATCAAAGATACCTATGATATAAAGTCTACCAAATGACCTAAGTCAGTTCGCCTACTCATTAATTAAAAGACTATGGATTAGAACGTTATATTTGATAAAAAAGTAAAGGCTACATCATACTAATAAGAAAAATGAGTCTTTAAAATAATAAATAGGCTAATAGTAAAAAAATTAATTTGCTTCTACCAAGGCATTCACCGTTTCTAAGTTACGCAACTCTACTCGTATGATAAGGCAAAATTTCCCATCTTTTACCGTCGTTAAATAGTTTTTAGTTTCTCTTTCATTGAACCCTAATTCTCTAAAAATACCTAAAAGACCAGCAGGTAATGCAGCGAGTTTTCTGTTGTCCACTTCGGTAAGAAATATTGATGTTAAATGACCTGCTATAAATAATTTACCGTATTCTGAATGGTTAAAAAAACCAAACTTAAAGGTGTTACTACTAAAGCCTCTTAATTCCTCTTTTATATTGGCAAAGATTGTTTTAAGTTCTATTTTAGTCCTTGAATTAAGTGAAGTGTATTGGCCTAATACGGACACCTGCGGTTTATCATTGCCTATTAATGCCATAGTATTTACTACAGTTTCTATTTGAGATATGCTTGAATAAACCCTTGTAATAAATATTTTTCGAAGGTTTTTATCTTCTATATATGGCATTCTGTAACTATTTAATTTAGTGTTGTGCCAAATTATCAAGACTGTACGTTTTTGGCAATGATCGAAGTCAATCGCTTTATTTATTATTCAAAAAGTTTTGTTAAAATAGAATGCGCTTTTTTGTAGACAGCTTGCTTTAAAAGCCTAAATCACAAAAAAATCAATAAGTCAGTTTAAATTTTTATTCAGACTAATTTTATAGCGATGAGAAGTGTTTTTTTTTAAAGATTTCGCAAAAGCGTATCAGCATAATTAAAGCGTTTTACTATAAGACAATGGGTTAGGAAACAGGCTTGAAATACTATTCAAACTCCGCCATATCTTCTAAGCGTCTTACGTCTTCAATGATAATTTCTTTGTGAGCACCAATAGTTACTACGTTTTCATCTTTAAATTTAGTGAGCATTCTAATGGCAGTCTCGGTAGCAGTACCGATAAGATTGGCTAAATCATCTCGTGTTATATTGATACCTTTATTTGTGGTATTATTAAGTATTTCTGTATTTGAAAGGTTTAATAATACTTTTGCTAACCGCTGTCTTACCGTATCAAAAGCCATACTTATAAGCTGTTCTTGCAGGTTGAGCATATCGTTAGATAGCATTGTGATGAATTTATTAGCAATGTGTTTATCTCCAAAAAGTAGGGCTGTAAATTCTGATTTTGGGATTTTTACAAGTTCTGATTCTTCTATAACTGTAGCGGTATCTCTGTATTTACCTTGACCAGTAAGTAAGGATAGTTGACCTACAAATTGTCCTACACCAAATAAGCCCGTTACCAACGATTTCCCAGATTCAACTGTTTTATACGTTTTTACAGCTCCTTTTTGAATATAATAAAGTGTATGTGCAGCGTCTCCTTCCATAAAAACAAAGTCTTTTAGGTTAAAAACTACAGCATCTCTATGTTCTGAAAGACTTTTTAAATCGTCTTGTATTGCCGTATCATCAAAAAACAGGTTGACACTTTCAATGTCTTTGCTAAATTCCTTCTTTAAAGCGTCGTGTTTTTCCAGCCTAGATGCAATGGCTTCCAATAGCTCGTTTTCGTCAAAAGGCTTTGTTAGGTAATCATCTGCGCCAATGTTCATCCCTTTTCTTATGTCTGTTCGTTCTGTTTTGGCAGTTAAAAATATAAAAGGTGTGCTGGCTGTTTGTTCTTCTTTTCTTAAGTGTCGCAACACTTCATAGCCATCCATTACAGGCATCATAATATCGCATATAATAATATCTGGGTTTTCTATTTTTGCTACTTCAACACCATTCTTACCATCCACTGCGGTACAGACTTCATAGTTTGATAACTCTAATATCTCTGCGGTATTTTCTCGCACATCTTGGTGGTCTTCTATTAATAAAATCTTTATTTTCATGTGTTTCTATTTATTGTTTTTTTGGACACATGTTGTTCGCTATTAAACATTTACTTAAGCGATAAAATTCTGAACATGCGCGTTTCATGTGTTTCTATTTATCGTTTTTTTTGGACGCATATTGTCCGCAATTAAACATTTACTTAAGTGATAAAATTTTGAACATGCTCGTTTCATCTGTTTCTATTATTAGTTTTCAATGGTCAGATGGAACATCCAAATACCTATTTTGCATTCGAGCAAAATTTTAGTGAGGAATGTTTCATAATACAACAGCTTTTGGCCACTTTATAAACAAAGTGGTGCCGTTATTAATTTCGCTCCTTAACTCAATGGTGCCATCCAACAATTCTACATATTGTTTTACAATATGAAGCCCTAATCCAGTACCCTGAATATTTTGCGCATTTTTTGCTCTGAAAAACCGCTCAAAAAGTCTGTTTTGTTCCTCTTTTGCAATACCTATGCCTTCATCTTTAATAATAAGTGTCACCCAATGAGCGCTTTCTTTAATGTTGAAATAAATAGTTGTGTTTTCTGCAGAATACTTAATAGCGTTAGATAACACATTCATTAAAATATGCCGTACTAATTTTCTATCCAGTTGAAGTAATGCAACGTTTTTTGAGGTATTTAATACAATATATTGCCCTATCTTTTTTATTTCTGAAAACTCTTCGATAATAACCTTTGAAAAAGCTACTACATCCAGCAATTCTTTATTTATCGATACCTTTCCTTCTTCTAATTTACTAAGTGATAAAAAATCGTTTAAAATAACTTCTAAATTTTTTACATTTCGTTTTATTTGAGATATGTATTTGTCTAGTTTAGATATATTTCCTGCATCGTTTTGTTTTTTAATAAGAATGGCAGAGGTTTGTATGGCACTTAACGGCGTTCTAAACTCGTGCGATGCCATTGCGACAAAGCGTGATTTTAACTCGTTAAGTTCTTGTTCTTTTTTTAAGGCATTTAACGCAATGTTCTCACTTTCCTTTTGCACAGTTATATCATTATAAATAAACAAGGCGTTATAGCAGTTTACTTTATCATCCATTAAAGGTGCAGTATTTACAGCATAGTGGCGATTTTTGTAAGTAGTTTCAAAGTCGAGATGCTCGCCTTTTAAGGTATTTATAATGTTTTGCTTTAGCTTTTCTCTTTGTGCATCAGAAATGGTTTTGATATCATCGACTTTATTCCCTTTTATTGCTTGTCGGTCTATTTCAAATTTTTTAAGCGCTTCTCCAACCAAAAGTAATATTTCAAAATCGCTATTAAAAACTATGATAAATCCATTAGGAAAATTTTTTGCAATTGCCGAAGATAAAGATTTGTTAGCAATCGCTTTTTTATTAGCTTCTTGACTTTCGATTATTTTGTCTTCCAAAAGTAGATTAGAAGCTACCAATTGTTGAACAGTAGTAGTTAACTCGCTTGTTCTATTAGTAATTTCTTTTTCTAATCTTTTAGTATAGGCTTTTAGTTGGGATTCAGAAATCCTTAATTTTTCTACAGCCATTTTTTGGCTGAAACTTTTTAGCTCTGTAACATCTCTTACAATATTTAACAGTTTATCATTATTTAAAAGTACTACACGCGCTTCAAAATGGATTAAGGTGTCATTAACTTTTTCACTGTACTCTATAATGTCTATTTTGCCAGAGGCTATTGCCCGTTGATGTGATGCTTTTACTTTTTTATAAATGTGAGTAGGTAATGTTTCCTTCATATTAACACCCATAAACGCTTCGGGTTGTACAAATAATTTGTCCTTATTATTAGCATACCATTCTGTGTAAATACCATTATAGTTCTGAATAAACATCATATCTGGTATGGCTTGTAGTATGGCATTTATTTTAGCTTCCTTATTACGCAATTGTAGTTCTGCTTCTTTTTTTGCAGTAATGTCTGTAATAAAGCCTTCTATAAATGTGGTTGTGTTTTGTTTGTTATAAACAAATTCACTTTGTTCCCAAACATATTTTATACTACCGTTTTTATGCCTAATACGATACTCACACTCAAAAGCTGTAAGCTGTTTTATAGAAGTTTGTATCGTTTGCCAAACCCTATCACGGTCTTCTTCTACAATGAGTTGACCAACGGTTATTGTTCCATCTTTAAAGCTCTCAAATGAGTAGCCTGTAATTTCTAAACAGCCCTCGCTGATATAATGCACTGTGTATTCTCTATTGTTTTCACAGCGAAATAAAATACCTTTTACATTATTAATTAAGGTATTAAACTTATAATTGCTTGCTAAAAGCTTTTGATTTGTTTCTTTTATTTCTTGAAGATTTTGATGATGTTCATTTGTGTCTCTTAAATATACAATCGCAATCTCTTTACCATTAAGAACCGCAGAACTACACCTCATTTCTACTCTAAATGGTGTGGTGGTGTTTTTTATGGCGAGGATATCTAAAGTCACACAAGTAGTATTGCTTGCGAGGTTGAGAAGACAATTTTTAAGTTGTGTTCTGTGTTTTTCTGGAATAAAAAGAGCTAAATCTTTTTGTAACAACGCATCATTTTCACAATCAAATATTTGATTACAAGTAGGATTTGCCATTAAAATAGTTCCCCCTTTATCTACTATTAGAATAGCTTCTGTAGAAAGTTGAAATATCTTTTTGTAAAGATTTACGTCTTGTAAGTATTCATTCACTATTTATAAAAAAGCTATTGGTTAGTTGGTTCGACAAGATACTATTTTTTGAATAATAAAAATTAATTTATTGAAATTTCAGAAATAGTAGTGACTCTACTTCTTATAGACTAACAACTAAATAACCTTAGAAGAACTAGTAATATTAAAATGAAGTAAGGTGTTAATTTGCCAATCTAAATCTGTGGATTTTTCAATACATTTATTAACTATCAGAGATTTTTCGGTTTTTATATCAAACCAATACATCGACTAACTTGTTCAAATTGTATATTTGGTGTAAATAACTAAATTAAAATCACAATTTCAAATTTTGTAAAAAACAACGTCAAGGATTTATTAGAGTTCTTAAAAAGCACAAGCTTTTCTAAAGCTGTTTTAATTGGTGTAGCTATTACTGTGCCTATTGTTTTTGGTTTGATTACTGATTATTTTGAAATAGGCATTGCTTTAGGTTTTGGTGCATTTTGGGCTTCACCAAGTGATGTAAATGGTAATTTGAAGCACAAACAAATCGGAATCATTTTTTCTACTCTTTTAATAGTTGTAATTAGTTTTATTGGTGGCTACTTTCATATATCAAATATATTTCTTTTTCCTTTATTAGGTGTTTTAACCTTTAGTATTGCTTTTATTTCTATTTATGGATTTAGAGCTTCAATGGTTAGTTTTTCTGGGTTACTGGCTTTAGTATTGAGTTTTGCTAATATTTCTGAAACTTTAGAAATATATCAATACTCCCTATGGCTTGGTGTGGGTGGTTTGTGGTATTTAGGACTATCAACGCTATGGTTTTACCTAAACCCAAAAACCTATACCGAAGAAACGCTTAACGAAATTTTTATACTTACCGCAGATTTTTTAGATATTCGAAAAAAGCTTATTGGCGAACATCCAGATAGAGACGCCTTACAAACACAACTCATCAACTTAAAGATTGAGCTAACCGAACTGCACGACAGCTTTCGCGAGGTTTTAATTTCTTATCGCAAAAGTTCTGGTAAGTCCAGTTACCAAGGTAAACGCTTATTAGTATTTGTAGAGTTGGTAGAGCTTTTAGAAACTGCCATTGCAAATCCTGTAAACTATAATAAAATGGATGAACTTTTTAAAATTCATCCTGAGTTTGAGATTAATTTTCAAAAATTGATTTCTGAATTTTCATACCAATTACGAGCTATTGCAAACCAGATTAACAACTCGAAAAAATTTCCTGAAAACAATGTACTTAACGACTCTTTTAAACATCTTGAAAGGGATATTCTAAATTTAAGAGATGAAACTAAACCTGAAGGTTATGAACGTTATTTAATACTTCAGAACTTCTTGGATTACCAGAAAAAGCAATTTGAGAAGCTCAAAAGAATTAAAAGAATATTGGGTAATTATTTATTAACAACAGACGATATAATATCATCAAAAGACCTTAAGAATTTTATAAAAACCCAAGATTATAACCCAAAATTAATTCTTAGAAACCTGAGTTTTAAATCGACCATTTTTAGACATTCCTTACGTATGGCAATTACAGTTATGTTGGGTTATGGCATTGGTTTATATTTTAATTTACAAAATCCGTATTGGATTATACTAACCATAATTATAATTATGCGTCCAAGTTATGGACTTACAAAAACACGCTCAAAAGACCGTGTTATTGGAACATTAATTGGCGCAGTTTTGGCAACTAGTTTGGTGTTTTTTATAAGTAACACTTATGTCTTTGGTGCTTTAGGTGTGTTATCTTTAGTGATTGCGTTTTCTATGGTTCAGAAAAACCACAAAGCGTCCTCAACATTTGTAACCTTAAGTATTATTCTTATTTATGCCATTACAGAGCCTGATATTTCATCGGTTATTCAGTTTAGAATTATTGACACCGTAATTGGTGCACTGTTATCTTATGCAGCAATGCGTTGGTTATTGCCAGCTTGGTCGTTTATGGAAATTGGCGATACCATTAAAGATGCTTTAAAGGCAAATACCGAATTTTATAAATCTATAAGCACTTATTATCAAGAAAAAGGTAAGGTCCCAACCAGTTTAAAAGTAAACCGAAAGGAAGCCTTTTTGCAACTATCTAACTTAAGTGCTGCTTTTCAGAGAATGGTTCAAGAACCAAAATCGAAGCAAAACCATATAGACGATATTTATGAGCTTGTTGAAATTAATCATAGTTTTTTAGCATCCTTAGCATCGTTGAGTTCTTATATCCAAAGTCATAAAACGACGGAAGCTTCAGAGGAATTTAAAATGATTTCAGAAAAAATTCAAAACAATTTGGATGCCGTTTGTTCTCAATTAAAAACTATAGATTTTGAATCTAAAATAATAAATCCTAATCCTTTAGCCATAAAAAACGAATCTAAACGCATTAAAGTTTCAATAGACCGTTTTACAAATGAAACTATTTTAAATACAGAAAACTTACGTAGTCATAAGGAAGCTCATTTAATTTGGGAACAGCTATATTGGTTGTTTTCTTTAAGTGAAAAAATGCTGAAATTAACACTAAAATTTAAGATGAATTAAATTTTTAAAATTCCGAAGCGTACTATCTAAACGCTATCATTTACCATCCTAAAAAAACCATACCTATACCACATATTGCAATGGATAGTCCTGAAATTGGCACAACGTATTTTTCCAACCATTCGGTTTTTATAAAGTTAAAACCATGGTATAAGAGTGATACTACAATTATCATAGTTGAAACTGTTGTTAATAAAAAAACACCTATCAATACTAACATATTAAACGTAGATTGTTCAACTGCTGGATAGGTTAGTAATGGAAATAGGACCTCGCAAGGACCAAGAAGAAAGATTAAAAATAGAATCCACGGTGTTACTTTTCTTCGTTTGGAAACATAGGTCATTTGTTTATGGTCGTGCTCAAACACATAGACTGAACCATCATCGTACACATCAAAATGTTTGTGTCTTTTTTCTTTATAAACGCCATACATACCATATATAAAATACAAAACTCCAAAGATGAATATAGCCCAACTTGCAAGACCACCTCTCACTTCGTTTAAGCCATCAATTTTACTTAATGAAAATCCAATTGCTGCACCACCTAAAGCTAATAAAACAGAAGCCAATACGTGTGCAGAACCACAGATGGCTGTCCACATTACAATTTTGGGTAATCTCCATCCTTTAGATTTTCCAATCGCTATAAAAGGAATATAATGGTCTGGACCCGAAACGGTGTGCAGTACACTGACTGAAATAGCCGTAATTAATAAGATGCTTAATTCTGTTTCCATTTTAGTTTTTTCGACCTTGTAGGTTAATTAATAAATCTTCGTCTTTACGTATTTGGGTAAACAACTTGTAGAGTTGTTGCGCTTCGTTGCCTAAAACTCTGATTGAATAAGCATTCTCCATCATTTTAGATATTCCAAAACTGATGCCTTTTTCTTTTGAGAAAACTTCAGAAATCCGTTCCATTCGTTCTGTAATATCCGTTTCTGGTGCTATAAAAAACAAACTTCCTTGATGTGTATACTCTTCATATAAACCGAATTGTTTCAGGTTTATTTCTTCTGGAACGATATATAAATTGTCTTTAAAAATCATCACATCGTCTTGATATATCTCCGTAACAGTGTGGTGTTTTTTAAACTGAAACTCCTCTCCTTCTGCCATATATTTGCGTCCACAGGTTAGTATTTCTCCCCACAATAGCGTACTGCTACCTTTAATATGAATGGCGTTTTTTGCTTTGTACTTTGCACCTTTGTGAGGCACAGTAGGATGCGGAACGTGGCTGAAATAAGCGTCATCGCCAACGGAAATAGCCATATTTTGTTGTGTGCCTTTTTCAGAAACAAAAATGCGTTGGTAGGATTGGGTTTGTAAGTTTAAGGCAGACCCATCAATCACTTCAATAGTGATATCGTAAAAATCATTATTTAAAAGTCCAGGTGATGATGACATTAGCATCATTTCTAACAGCTGATTTTTTTTATTTTCTCTTACTTCAACTAAATTAAATGGCGACGTAAAATAAACATCCTTTAATATCGTTTGCTCGCGTAACCCAGTTTTAAGACTGTATCTTTCCATTATCTAAGCAATTGAGGTTCTTCTGTATTTTCTTCTACCAAAGCGTAACGTTTTATCCAGTTTATAACACCATCTAAACCTTCATCTGTCATAAGATTTGTAAAAATAAAAGGTTGTCCGTTGCGCATTCTGCGAGCATCCTCTTCCATTGCGTCTAAACTGGCGTTTACATAAGGTGCCAAATCCATTTTATTTATAACTAATAAATCTGAACGTGTAATACCAGGACCACCTTTGCGAGGAATATCTGCGCCACCAGCAACAGAGATTACAAAAATGGTAACATCTGCAAGGTCTGGACTAAATGTGGCAGATAGGTTATCGCCACCACTTTCTATAAAAATAATTTCTATGTCTTTGTGTCTATTTACCAATTCATCTACTGCTTCAAGATTCATACTTGCGTCTTCGCGTATGGCAGTATGAGGACATCCACCTGTTTCTACACCTATAATTCTATCTGCGGCTAAAGTTGAGTTCTTTTCCAGATATTTTGCATCTTCTTTTGTATAGATATCATTAGTAACCACACCAATTTTATAGTCCTTGGTTATTTTTTTAGTTAACTTTTCTATTAAGGCTGTTTTTCCAGTCCCTACGGGTCCTGCAACGCCTATTTTTATGTATTTTCTTTCCTCCATTTTTGTTTTTAATGTGTTGATTCTACTCGATAATCGAGATTAAAATGCTCCTAGGCTTGTCTCGAAATTATAAGGTTTCTTCTCCTACTATTGCCTCGGGACTTGACCAAAGGCAGTTTACTAATTTAAGACATATACAATCTAGAGTATAGATGTTCGTGTTGCATGCACTTAATATCTAATGCGGTATTACAAACACCATACATATCCCTTTCTAATTTCATTATTTCTAATGTTTGGTCTTCAATGAGCTGTTGTACATCATAGATGATTTGTTGACCATCGGTTTGACCAAGCGGAACCAATTTTACCGCATTAGTAACTATAGAAACTGCAGCGTTATATAAAAATGCGCAAATGGCTTTTTCCTTATCTATTTTTAATAGTGCAGTGACGATTCCATAAATAATCGCATAGTGACCCACCATTTTCTTTTCTGAAATGTTCTTGTTTATAGTATTTAGAAAAGGATGATTTAACAATTTGCCATAAATTTTTATGAGTCGCGTGCCTAATTTCTGGCTACCATCCCGTATTTCAAAAGGGGCTTTTAATGCTTGCGTTTCTATATCTAATTTGAGTAGTGCTTCTATATTATTATCTAAAGTAAATTCATAAGCCAACTTAACCGCTAACCCATCGTTGTAGGTATAATTATTTGTAATCATACTCGCTACAAAATCTTGGGTAGTTGCTACGTTTTTTACTAGGTTTTGTTGCACATAAGTCTCTAAACCATTAGAGTGCGAAAACCCACCAATAGGAAGCGTAGGGTCTGTAATGTGTAGTATTTCTATAAGCGAACTTAACGTTGTATTTCCACTTGTTTTTTTGGTCATCTATGTTATTTTTAATTTGTACTGCTGCTCGAAAAATAAATCTCGAGCAGCAGTACATTCTCTTAATTAATACTATTCTTTAGTGGTTAATTCAAGAATTTTAGAAAAAAGTGATCCGCCAGTTCTCCCGTGCTGATGAGGCGCCACGTTTGCCTTTAACATATTTAGCAATTTGCAATGCGTTTTTGTTACCTCATAACCGGAAGCTACTAATAAACGCTCCAATGGTTTTTCATAAGGAATAAGCACATTATCGCCTTGAATAAATAGCGGTAAATGTTTGTTTCCTATTTCATAACAGACTGTTCCCATTTCGTAAATAGACCTTGGTGTGACTTGTATAGCATCACAAGGCAAGATATTTACGATTACTACTTTCTCATCATCTTCATAAAGGATATCGCCTTCTTTAAGTCGCGTGCCTTCTTTTAAAAATTTGATAACTATTTCATTATTAGCTTCCGTTTTCTTCCGCATAATACGTTTTGTAGTCTCAAACCATTCCAGACTTAATACATCTTTATCTTTAATGGCTATGGAATAGGATTCTATATTACCAATTACTTCTTTACAAATCATAAATCCCGATGTTAATTATGATTAAAATAAGAAATAGCGTTGTGCTAATGGAACAACCTCTAAAGGTTCATTAGTGATAACTTTTCCATCTACAGTTACTTCATAATTTTCTGGATTGATTTCAATATTTGGTAAATCATCGTTATGAACCATATCTTTTTTACCAACGGTTCTACAACCTTTTACCGCTAATAGTTCTCTATTAACCTCATATTTTTCTGCAATATTATTATCAATTCCTGCTTGCGAAACAAATGTAACTGCTGTTTTATTAACTGCTGAACCAAATGATCCAAACATTCTTCGCATTAAAACAGGTTGAGGCGTTGGAATAGCACCATTAGGATCTCCCATTTTGCTTGCTGCAATCATTCCACCTTTAATTATCATTTCTGGTTTTGCACCAAAAAAAGCTGGTTTCCATAAAACTAAATCAGCTATTTTACCAGATTCAACAGACCCTACATAGTTAGAAATACCATGTGCAATAGCAGGATTAATAGTATACTTGGCAATATATCGTTTTACTCTAAAGTTGTCTGCTTCAATTTTAGTATCACCTTCTAAGTAACCACGTTGCACCTTGTTTTTGTGAGCCGTTTGCCACGTTCTTGTAATTACCTCGGCAACTCTTCCCATAGCTTGAGAATCTGAACTCATCATACTAATAGATCCCATATCGTGAAGAACATCCTCGGCAGCCATCGTTTCTTTTCTAATTCTTGAGTCTGCAAAAGCAACATCTTCAGGTATGGTCTTTTTTAAATGATGTGCAACCATAAGCATATCTAAATGTTCATCTACCGTGTTCACAGTAAAAGGTCTTGTTGGGTTTGTTGAACTAGGAAGCACATTAGGATGTGATGCTATTTTCATAATATCTGGCGCGTGACCACCACCTGCTCCTTCGGTATGAAACGTATGTATTGTTCTACCATTTATTGCATTTACTGTATCTTCTAAAAACCCTGCTTCATTCAAACTATCTGCGTGTAGAGCAACTTGTATGTCATATTCTTCGGCAACTGTAAGGGAAGCATCAAGCGCAGCAGGGGTGGCTCCCCAATCTTCGTGTACCTTAAGACCAAGAGCTCCAGCTTCAATTTGTTCTTTCAAGGGTGATAATGTGCTACAGTTTCCTTTTCCAAAAAAACCAACGTTCATGGGAAAATCTTCTGTAGCTTGAATCATTTTTTCAATGTGCCAAGCACCAGAAGTAACTAAAGTAGCACTTGTACCATCGGCAGGCCCAGAGCCACCACCAATCATTGTAGTAATACCACTAAACAAGGCATGATCTACCTGTTGCGGGCTAATAAAATGAACATGTGTGTCTATACCACCAGCAGTAAGAATATGGCCAGCTCCAGAATGAACCTCTGTGGATGCACCAATAATCATATTTTCGGTAACACCATCCATCGTGTCAGGATTTCCAGCTTTGCCAATACCAACAATTTTACCATCTTTAATTCCTACATCTCCTTTAATAATTCCCCAATGGTCAATCACTACAACATTAATTATGACAAAATCCAGAACACCTTCATCTCTTGTTTTGGTCGAAGATTGTGCCATACCATCCCTCACGGTTTTACCACCTCCAAATGTGCTTTCTTCACCGTAATGGTCTTTGTTATAATCTTTTTCAATTTGAATAAACAGTTCTGTATCTCCTAAACGAATCTTATCGCCTTCAGTAGGACCGTAAATATTAGCGTATTTTAATCTATCTACATTGAAGCTCATGATTTTGTGTTTTTAAAATTTGCCGATTTCATTTTCTTCATCGCTTTCGTTAAGCTCTCTTTTGACGTTGTGTCTCCTTGAGTTAGGTTGCTGGAGCCATAAGATTTTCTACTTCCACCTAAGTCTATTAGCTGTACTTCGAAAGATTCGCCAGGTTCAAAACGCATGGCAGTTCCTGCTAAAATATCCAACCGTTTACCAAACGCTTTTTCACGATCGAAAGACATTTCTTTGTTGACTTCAAAAAAATGATAATGAGAACCAATCTGTACAGGTCTGTCTCCTGTATTTATCACTTTTAAAGTAATACTTTCATGTTGGGCGTTACAAATTATTTTTTCTTCTTTTAAAATATATTCTCCTGGTATCATACTGCTCTAGATTTTATTAACGAATAGGGTTATGTACGGTTACCAGTTTGGTTCCGTCTGGAAAAGTGGCTTCTATTTGTACATCATGAATCATTTCTGGAACGCCTTCCATAACGTCTTCTCTAGTTAAAAAAGTGGCTCCAATTTGCATGCATTCTGCTACTTTTTTTCCGTCTCTTGCCAACTCGTGCAACCGCGAACTTATCAAAGCTATGCATTCTGGATGATTTAATTTTACACCTCTTGCTAATCGTTTTTCAGCGAGTTCTCCTGCTAAAAAAAGCATCAGTTTTTCGGTTTCTCTTGAGGTTAATTTCATAACTTTATTTTAATAGTTTTAAAGGTTACAATGTCTCGTTAATTTCTTATTTGAAAGTTTTAGCACTCGTAATGCTTTTCTTTTAAAATGATTATATTCTTTAAAGATATCAAAATAAAAAATGAAATAGCATAAGGATTATTATGTATTACCATATTTATTTGACTGCCACAGAACTTTAATAAACCAATTGGCACGTTTAAAAACTGAAAGAAGAACAATTTTACATGTCCTGAAAAATTGTTGATTTAAACTTTATCCATTACTTTCTATTTCTGTTTTCACTCCTCGAATACGCTCCAATAATAAAGTATGTATGTCGTTTTGATAAGCCACAGCTACTAATACGATAACAATACCTGTAGCTTGAAGTATAGAAATTTTTTCGCCGCTTGTAAATGGCGCCACAAGTACAGTTATAATTGGGCTTAAAAGCAATAATCCTGCTACAATAGTCGGATCTAAATTTACAGAACCTATCTGAACAAACACCCAAGCTAAAGAATGACCAATAATTGCCAAAGCAATCATCCACCACCAGTTAGCAATTGTAATCATATCTCCAGATAATACTTCGGGATTCATTGGTAATTTACCATTTACTAAAATACCTTGAGTTACATTCCAACCATCAGGTGAAATAAATATCATTGTAAATGCTTGAGGAATAAGTTGGGCTAAAAAAACCCACATCAAAGGTTGTATATAAACACCTGGATTTAAAGTACCCGATTTTCTACTTGTGTATAAATAAACTCCATAACAGATACCAGAAAGCACACCTAATAATGTACCAACTAATGCAATAGGCTGACCCCAAATCATTGTTGGTCCTTCCGCTGGATCTCCATCAAAAATACCACCTGTTAATATGACACCAAAAATCATAATTGGAACTAAAACCCAAAAACTCTTTTTTGGTTTAAATTTATCAAAACTCATTGCTAATAATGGCATTACAATGATTTGTAAATTTAATAATACCGAAGATATACCAGTACCAACAAAAAATATAGCATAGTTCCAAGCTGTCATATCTATACCTAAAAACACACCTGCTAAAATCGCTAAAAGAACACCGTTTTTATTGAGCTTACCTTTCCTCTTTATTTCCCAAAAAGCAAAGGGCACTAACGTAATGAATGCTATTAAACACCATAAAAATGCATTAGTAAAAGGCTCAAAATTTGCTTCTTTAACCATTATAGCCGAAAAAGCTAAGGCTAAAATCCCTATCATTATAACGGCTCAACACAAAAAGTTGTGGAGTAACAAAAAATAAAAGAACTTTGTAACTAAAACTTCTATGCTTTCAGAATCGCTATTACCCATTGCCAACTTATTACTTCCCGAAGTGCTTATAACCTATTTTGATCTTAAAAAACACGAGGTGAAAGGCGAAGACCTCCACTTTTATTTTACAGAGCTGAATACCGTTCCCGATGGGCATACTGGCATGAGGCTCC
>NZ_AFXZ01000050.1 GCF_000224335.1 Bizionia argentinensis JUB59
CAAGTTTGAATTTAAGCAGGCAGGAATAGTTTTAGAATTTGATTCTAATAATAAACAAATGACTTTAAAACAAGGTGGAGGAACATTTAAACTTACGAAAGAATAACTTCTGGTAACACCGGTAACCGTTGCACAACGCCCTAAAACCAAAATAAACGAACGCATTTAAGCACTTTTTTAAGACTTCCTATTTTCTTGTGGGTGCTATTTACATAAATCTTGGTTGTCTTAAATTGAAGTTTACTCAGCTTTGAGGTATATAGAGAATCGAGATTATAGCTTAATTTTATCTTGAAAAATAAATAGGGCAATTGATTTGGCTGGTTTATTAAGACCAAATATCAAGGGGAATGGAGATATCAATAACGAAGTGAAAAATAAAAAATGCGTAGTTTAGCGCTAATCAAAATGAAGCAAGTCTGCACTTCTGATTTACAAAATTACTGTAAACAATATCTATATGAAGAAAATGCTTAAATACATTAGTCTTATTCCCTTTCTATTTTTTACGATTTTTATTTTTAGCCAAAAAAATAAAGATCAAAATAACTTGGTTTCAAATGAATCTTATAATCTATATAAACCAAATAACACACAGGCTGTTTTACTATTATTTGGTTCATTTCCAGAAGATGCTGCGAGTATTGAAAATGAATTCCCTATAACAGATTTAGCAAATGAGAAAAACGTAGCAGTTGCATATTTAAACTTCAATCGAAAACTATGGCTCGAAGAAAGTGAAAAACCTCAATTAGCAGTTACTATTAAAGACTTGTTTATAACAAATAATTTACCGACAGATAAAATCTATATTGGCGGATTATCCAGTGGAGGAAGCCTAGCTCTATTAATCGGTAATTTTCTTTCTCAAAATCTTGAATACAATTTAAATCCCTCTGGAGTGTTCGTGGTAGACTCTCCAATTGATCTGGCTGCATTATTTCGTATTGCAGAAGGAAATATTAAAAGAAATTTTTCGGAAGCTTCAGTAGGAGAAAGCTCATTTCTATTTAAATATTTTAATGAGCAACTTGGAAATCCAAATGAAGAAATAGCACCTTATGAAAAATATTCTGCATTCACTTATGAAACTCAAAATTTTCAAAATTTAAAAGAATTAAAGAACACCAAACTTCGTTTTTATACAGAACCTGATAAAACCTGGTGGAAATAAAATATGGGTGTCGATTATAAACAAATGAATGCTTTTCATATAAAAAGACTAGCAGATTTTTTGACTTCCAACAACTATAAAAATGTGGAATATATTCCAACTCAGAATAAAGGATATAGAGCAAATGGTGTACGTCATCCGCACAGCTGGTCTATAGTTGACAAAGAAGAATTACTTCAATGGATGTTACAGGAATAAATACAGTTTACAACTTCGGTAAAACCCATATAGTGGGTGTTTCCGTAAAACCCTAAAAAGATGATAAGTAAATTAAAGAAAAAAGAATATTTGAAAGTTGCTTTAATTCTAATAACATTTATTGTCGCTTCAGCTATATTTTCAGATTGGGAACATTTTAAAGATGGATTATTTGGATAAAATTAATTTATCACTCAAATCCTGAATAAAATTAACAGCGGACTTTTTAGCTTCTTTGATTAATTAAAAGCTGAATTGAAAAGTAAAACCCAAACTGAATGCGGAATTTTGCAAGTTGCAGAATATGAGAAGCAATATGGTATCCTTGAACACTTGAAATTAATGGAAAGTCCGAATCTTTTTCATTGAATGATATTTCTTATAAATATTTAGAGGTTTTATATAATATTGGTTTGATAAAACTGATAAAGGAATATTCTAAAAAAGAAATGGACGATGAGTTTGACAGGAAGACATACCGAATAGTAAAAGCAGATAACACGCTTTACAAATTATGAAACAGATAGTTTATCAAATATTGAGATAAACCAAACAGGCTATTTATCTACAAAGACTTGAATCGTTGCGCGTTTTACAAGTAAGTATTTACGGGAATAGTTGGCTATGATTTAAGTTTACAGTCTGAAACCCAAAGAATGCATTTGAGCACTTAACAAGATCCTTTGTCAAGTTAAAAACATAAAATAACACATACATCATTCGGATAAAGGCATGCAACATTGCTGCAATCTAAACCGAAATGCTAAAAATTAAAAAGATTAGGAGTTAGTATAACAGATTATTATTATTATTATTATTATGAGAATGCCTTGGCTGAACCTGTAAACGGAATATAAAAGAACGAGCTCTTTATGGATCAGATATTTGCGAACGTGCCCCAAACCAAGAAGGCTTAAAAAAAACACAAGTAATTTACACAATCAAATAAGATTAAATTTATCTTTAGACTTTAAAACACCGAATATGGTTTTCATTATTTGCTAACGGACGGTTTAATTACCAACGTAAAATCAATTAACCTGCAGCCATATTTCAAAACTATACATGCAGAAAAAAAACCTGGATTAAATGAAAAATACTACGATTGACATTAATGAATCAACTATAAAAAAGTACGTAGAATCATTACGTCCGGAAAATCTGGAAATTAGAGAACAAGTAGATGTAGGCTATTCATATGACGGAAAAATCGTGATTCTATTTGAAATTCGACCCGACTGGAATGACCGGAAAAAGAAACAACAATTTGATTTTGCTAAAATTCGTTATTACAAAACAAGAAAAGAATGGAATTTATATTGGATGAGAGCAAGTGGCAAGTGGGAGATTTACGAGCCATTTCCTGTATCTACTCATTTAGAAAAAATAATTAAAATAATAAAAGAAGATAAACACAGTTGTTTTTTTGGATAATACAATACAAAATATCATTAAGAAAATTGCGCAAGAATTGGATAGCGGATTTGACTGCTATTATAATTCCAAAACTAATGAAATTGTTTCTATTCCGAGCTTCTCACAATTCTTGGAGGAAGAAGAATTTAAAGAGGATTTTCGAGATGATTTAAAAAAAGTGGAAAATCAAAAAGCAGATTTTATCAAATTTGATGTTTTAGAAAGTTTTGAGTCATTTAAAATTATGGAGCGATTTGTTGAGCAACTACCCGACAAAAACCTTAAGTCGAAATTAGAAAATGTTTTAGCAAATAAAAAGGTCTTTCAGAATTTTAAATATAACATAGATCATTCAGATTTCAGAGAAAAATGGTTTGATTTTAAACAAAGTGAGTTAGAAAAAATAGTCGAAAATCAATTAAACAGCAGGAAGTAACTACACAACACCGTTTTTAATTAATCATCTGACTCTACTACATGTAACTAACCAAAAACCCCTAAACAAACAATATGAAAGACAAAATATTTAAATACACAATCCCAACCATGCTTATTATAAGCTTAATAGGATATGTACTTATAAAAACTAATAATTTAGATGAAAAACAGACTAATCTTTTTGAGATTATTTATAAAATCACCTTAATTATTGGATTGATTTTTATTCTTTATAAAAGTACCTTCATTAAAGAGAAATTTAATCTAATTCTTAAAACATTTGGAATACTCTTTCTTATAGTACTAGGAATGAACTTATTAACCGAATTCGAATTAATTGAAATAAACGTATTGAAATATGCTCCCTATTTCTTGATTGTTTCCTTACTTACAGTTTATCTATATTATTTTATGAAGAAAACAAATAAAACACAACTCGATTATTTAAAGGTCGCTTTTATAAGCACTTTAATGATCGGCACATTAGTAAACTCTATGAATTTAGTCTCTGACATATTAAAATATGCAACTAGTACTATATTATGGCTTACAATTTTAGTTATGCTATTTAAAAATCCCGAAAGTGAATCTAAAAAATTAAGTACTTAAGCTGAACACCGCTTAAAACTAATAGCTTCCTCTTAAATTTACATTCTTATCGGAAATACTCGCTCCCGATAGCAAACGGGATGATATTCGGTTTTCATGAAATAAATTAGTTACTCAAAATATCATGCACAAAACCATTCTACTAAATTTCAATCAATTTTATAAATAAGCCAGAATCACTTCTCAATGGAGTGGTTTTTTCTGGTTAAAAATGATTTGATTTAAGAATACCCAAATTTTAATTTGAATTTATTAGATTTGGTATCTATACTAGGGACATCTGCTTATTTCTATAAAAATCCCGTTTAAAAAACTATATCATTACACCTACTGAATCTCATATTGTTCCGCAACTGCAAACACCTATTCGACTCCAAGAATATGGCGTAGGTATTTTCCATGCTGCTTTAACAAAATCAGCATTAAAAAAAGCACTAAAGAAGCAGTATGTAACGGTAAATGGTGTTATTGCTACCTCAGCTACTTTTATAAATGGTGGAGAATGCATTAGTATAAGCGTTTTAAAAGACGTCAGCCAAATGAAAAAACTGATCTTTCATCTTGACGTATTATTCGAAGATGAGTATTTGGCTGCTATTCATAAACCTGCTGGCATTTTGGTTAGCGGCAATAATTTTAAAACCATTGCCAATGCATTATTTCAAAACCTAAAAAGAAGTAATCTTCCCGATGCAACGATACCAAAACCGGTTCACCGATTAGACTTTGCTACAACAGGTATTTTATTAGTTGGGAAAACGGAAAGTAGCATTCGTGCACTCAATAAATTATTTGAAAATAGAGAGATAAAAAAAACCTACTACGCCATTTCTATTGGCGACATGGAGGTTAACGGTAAAATCACTTCCGAAATCGATGGTAAAGAGTCACAATCGAATTACACAGTTTGCGAGTCAGTTGCGTCACCAAGATTTGGCAAACTCAATTTGTTAAAGTTAGAACCCGAAACAGGAAGACGCCATCAATTGCGTAAACATCTCTCCCATATTGGAAATCCTATTTTAGGAGATAAAGATTATGGCATTGATAATCTAATTTTAAACGGTAAAGGTTTGTACTTGCACGCCTACTCTTTAAAATTTATTCATCCTTTTACAAATGAAGAAACCTATTTAATAGATCCATTTCCTACCCGATTTAAAAAAATATTCACGCAAATAAAATAGATAAAACGGCTGTCATATTTATATGTATACGGCATATGTTAATCTTTTATACCCCACTCTATGTATACCATAGATCATCTTTAATACCCCTCACTTCCAAAAATAAAATTACACTCTTTTCTTATCGGTGGACCGTTCTTATTAGCGCAAAATAAAAATAGAGTTTGGTTTCAAAAAAATGTTTAGTTTTGGAATTAAGACTAAAATTAAATATGGATCATTTAAACAAAAACATAAGCACCGCAAAACAAAGACATGGCTGTGTAACGGCTTGGCTAATTTTAATGATAATTGTTAACGCCTTAACATCATTATCATACCTTTTGGCTGGAAATACAGTATCTCAAAACCTTGGAGGTGACATTTCAAATTTGATGATGATTGTTTTGGCACTTATAGGAATTGCAAATGTTATTTTCGCCGTATTATTATTTCAATGGAATAAAATAGGTTTTTGGGGGTTTCTCGGCACCAGTTTAATTGCTTTATTTGTTAATATAAATATAGGAATAGGTATTGGCCAATCCTTATTGGGTTTGCTCGGTATTGTCATTTTATATGCTGTTTTACAGATTAAGAAAGACCATGTTCCGGCGTGGAATCATTTAGGATAAAGAATTCTGCTAGTTTAAAATTAACTTTTTTAGCAGACAATATAAGTCCATTAGCTTTTAAACATGGATAAGTAACTAATTTCAAGAAAATAAAACCATGTTAAAAATTAGATTAATAATTGCATTAATTTTAGTTTCAAGTTCAATTATAGCTCAAAATGAAAAGAAAGTTATTCAATTTGATAAAAAGCTAAATCAATTTCATAATGTTCGTGATTTCTCAATTTCTACCGATGGCTCTGAAGCCTTTTTCACGATACAAAGTCCTAATGCCGAAATCTCACAGCTAGCCTTTATTAAAAAGAAAAATAACGAATGGTTAGAACCAGAACTATTACCTTTTTGTGATTCCTATATGTATTTAGAGCCTTTTTTATCAGGCAATGGAAATCGACTCTTTTTTGTTTCCGATAGACCGCTAGATAGTTCCTCTATTGCTAAAAAGGACTTTGACATTTGGTATGTTGATAGAGATAATAAAGACGGCAAATGGTCGGAACCTAAAAATTTAGGAAAACATATAAATTCAGATCTAGACGAATTTTATCCTACTGTTAGTAACAACAATAATTTATATTTTACAATGGACGCTCCTAGTGGATTAGGGAAAGACGACATATACTTTAGTAGATGGGAAAACGGGAAATATCAAAATCCTGTTTTATTAAATGAAAATATTAATAGTGCTGGCTACGAATTTAACGCGTTTATTTCCAAGAATGAAGATTTTATCTTATTTTCAAAGTATAACGAAAAAGACGGTCAAGGAAGTGGTGATTTATATATTTCTAAAAAAGATGAAAATGAAAATTGGGCGAAGGCAAAAAATCTAGGTATTCCAATTAATACAAAATACATGGAATACTGCCCGTTTTATGATGAAGAAACGCAAACATTATATTTTACAAGTAAACGAAATAATATTGTTCCTAAAAGTTTCAATACTATTTCTGAATTTAAAGAGTATATTGATACAAGTAAAAACGGATTAAGCAGAATTTACAGAACTCAATTAAAAATTGAATAAAAATGAATTCAACCTTAATACGTATTTAATAAACACTTAAATTTATACACACAAATTTTAAAAAAAGATATTATGGCTAAAAGTAAAGATGCAAAGAAGAACGTTAAAAAAGAAGCTACAAAAACACCTAAAGAAAAGAAAGAAGAAAAGAGATTAAAGAAATCTAAATAACATTAATCGCATTCTTAAAAAATCACCAATATGCTGTTTGTAATTAAGTTTTACGCAACAGCTCAAAACAAAAATGTTATAAACCTGTCTCTTATGGTACTTAAGGATTCTCCAGCCTCTTGCCTGTAGACAGGTTCGTTTTATATTTTCTAAATTAGTTAACAACTCTTTAACGAATTATGCTCGTGAGAAACATATCTAAACTTCCCAATACAGTGGACCAAATTTGTACATAAGCACTTTTTTCTTATAATTATTTTGAAGATAAAATATAGTTAGTTACAAAAAATAATAAAACAACGTCCATTAGCTTACTTCATTCCATAGTCTCTAAAATTCTCCGGATCTAAGTCACTCCATTTAAAATGGTCATATTAAAATTTTTATTGCGTTTTTCTATTAGTTTGTTAATATATAGGTAACAAAACCTGTCTTATTTGGATATAAGTACATATAACCTAAAAGAACAGATTATGAAAACTAATATTTTATTATTAACTATATGCATTATAACTATATCCAGTTGTGACTCTTCTTCAGACCCAATTACGCCAGTAGTTGTTCCAAATACTTTTAATCATTTATATATTGAAACTCAAAATACAGGTGCCTTTGCCTGCAATGAATGGGAGTTTAATGAAGATTTCGGAACTTCTCCAGCAGGTTTTAAAAGAGACGACACTTTCTTGCCAGCAACTTTTGGAACTAGTTTAAGAATGACCCAATCTTCTGCTTATTCTAAAATTAATATTCAAGGTGCAAAACGATATGTAGTTTCCACAGGAGACAGAGTACTCGTATATGATGCTTCGTCTGCAACAACTCCTGCTCCTTTGGAGTTCCCAATTCCTCATATAAATGCCATGGAATTTATAAATGGCCGTTTTTTTATGGTTGTAAATTATGAGTTAAGAGAATATGATGTTTTAACTATGACGGCAATGACTACATTCAATCCTATTCAGCTTTTGCCTACTGCGCGTTGTTCTAACATGACTTCTAAAGGTGATTTCTTGTATATAATTGCGAGTCATAATTTTTATAAAATTAATACCTCTGGAGCAGGTTCTCTTGCTCCTTCTTATCCAAAGCAACTTACTTTAGAAACTAGAGATGGTTTAGAATATATAAATAATCCAAATCCTGCATCGCCTTCTCACGATACATTTTATTTAGTTAGAGAGGATACCTCAACAAAACAATTAGTTAAATTCGATGAAGCCACAGGCGTTGAAACTGTTGTTGCAGACTTGACCTATACCTTCACTTCAAACGGCAGTAAAATTTCAGCAGTACTGGATTATGAAACAGAATACTATTATATCTACAGTTTAAATTCTCATGTATTGAATACATCTACGGTTACGGCAATAGATTTAACCCCAAATTCAGGAATAGTAACACCAGTATCTGTTGACGTCGTTCCAGGTTATTATTTTGGTGTCCAGTTAAAGGATTAAATCTTTTTAAACGTTATTTTTAAATCTAATATTTTACCAATTTACAACGCTGTTTGTATTTAATTTAAAAAGAAAAGCTCTAAAACGAAAACCGTCATACCTGCGTGTTGGTAAAAGAGGGTCTGTATTTCTAGACACGCAGATATGCTCGGTTTTAATTTGCTCAATTAATTATTTATATACGTTCTTAATCTTACGAATTAAATAATATTTCACTTACAGAACAACATCAAAATATAATGCTGAATTTTAAGTATTATTCCTTTCTAAAATCAATTTATAAGCTCTGATTTAGTTCTATCTTTGCGCTTATTTATTTTGGTATATTCCGCACTACATTTTTTAAGACATTACATGTCCAAATTACCCAAAGAACATAAGTTTTTAGATCTTTCTGATTATGGAAGACCAATAGCTAAAATCATTGCAAATGCATTAAAGCATACTAACTTCACACCTATTCATGTAACTATTAGTTTTATAATATCGGGGCTAATAGGTATTTGGTGTATTCTAGAAGGGTATTATTGGCTAGCAGCTTTCTTTTTAATTTTGAAGTCTATTTTAGATGCTGCGGATGGTGAGTTAGCTCGAGTGAAACAGAAACCATCTTATACGGGTCGCTTTTTAGATTCGGTAGCAGACATTGTATTAAATGCTTTAATCTTTATTTCTATTTGGTATATTTCTGATACCGCTTTTTGGATATGCCTTTTAGCTTTTTTAGGTTTACAATTACAAGGTACTCTTTACAATTATTACTACGTTATTTTAAGAAATAAATTTGATGGTGATACAACCAGTCGCGTATTTGAAAATGACACGCCAATAGCTTTGCCAGGCGAAAAACAACAGCATGTAAATACACTTTTTGCTTTGTATAAACTACTTTATGGCTCTTTTGATAAAACCATTTATATGCTAGATAGTAACGCAGATCAAGGTAAAATCTTACCAACTTGGTTGATGACCTGTATTTCTACATTTGGTTTAGGCTTCCAATTACTTATTATAGCTATTATGCTAATATTAGAGCTAAAAGCATTTATTCTTCCGTTCTTCTTAATCTACACCCTTATGGTTTTTGTTTTTATCGGTATTCGGAAAGTTTTCTATTAAAAAATAGATTTATTATAGATGAATAAACTTTTAAAACGGTAAAGCAATCGTTTCTGGATTAATAAAGTTTTCATTAAACGGGTTTTCAAGAAAGCTTAACGGCGGTTTCTGAAACTTAAGAATATCCTCTCTTTCAATACCGTAAACCTGCCAATAATTGGAAAGTAATTGCGCAAATATATTTTCATCCCAAAACCCAAAAATAGGTTCTTTTCCATCCGTATCAACTTCTATGGTAATACCAGTATCACGGCTTTCAACTTTGTAGTTCGGTTTATATTGTAATATATAATCAGAATAATGAAACCTAGCGTACAACTCTTCAAACTGAACGGGGTGTAACACGTGCCCTTCCATTTTATCGAGGATTTCTTTTTGCTTCTCCCCGATTACACCATTATCTTGTAAACAGGCAATAAAACCAAAGCCGTTAACACCAAATTGTAGCATTAAGTTAATAGCATCGTCCCGATAACTAAAAATATCAGCAGAATATTTAAGAGGAAATACCGCAATGGTCCAAGGTTTTTTCCCAACGAAAGTAATCGGTTCAATCAGCGACTGTAGCATTAAGTGAAAATGCCCAAAACGTTCCTTCAGCGCAGAAGAAAGCTCAAATTCCTCTCCTCGTTTTAAAAGTCTATCTCTTTCGTAAGTCATTTCATAATATAACAGACCATAAACCATTCTACCAGACCACTGAAACAGTAATTCCTCATCCAGCGATGCCATGCCTTCAAAACCATTTTTATAAGCAGCCTGAACTTTTACATCCAATGCTTCAAAAGCTATTTTCACTTCTGAAGTACACGGTAATTTAAGATCTGAATAGTTATAAGTTTTAGCTTTGTCCATCATCTCAATTCGCTCATCACCCAATTTAAAATGATCCATAAGCCACTGCGGGAAAACGGTAATATTCTCATTGGTCAAAGCTCCTGAAAGGAAGCAAAAATGTTCATCGAAAATTAAATCCTTGAAAGGATTAAAAAGTGGTTGAGACATAACTATTCGGAAAGATTTAGTTTTTATTTTTTTACAAATATAGCCATAAACTATTGTTTGCTTTGTTCGATTTGCATAGAATTTATTGATTAGATATATGTCAATAGAACATGAGGTATTATTAATATCTCAACAAGTCGATACCAAATGAAAAATATAATATTTCCGATTACGCAACTGACCTTCAAATCTTAACTGAAACTAAAAAAAAAGGCGCTTAAAGTGCAACGTAGTTTTTATCAACATGTAAAAAAATGCTTATTTTAGTGTTTGATTAACTGAAAATTCAATATTACGGCCAATGGCGAGAACAAAAAAAATTCACTGAACCTTCCTTGGAATTAGAAGGTGCTGCATTTCATTATGACCATCGTGAAGACGAAGATTATTACACACAACCTGGAAATCTTTTTAGAATTATGACAGCCGAGCAACAACAGGTATTATTTGAAAATACCGCTGCAGAAGTTGGTGGTGCTGAAAAATTTATTAAAGAAAGACATATTAAAAACTGTTATAAAGCCGATCCAAAATATGGAGAAGGCGTTGCAAAAGCATTAAATATTAACATTACTGATATAGACCTTTCTTAAATAAAATAGTTATTCGATACGTTGTAATGTTATTTTAATACAACATAAAAGTGCGTGTTTGTTTCTTTAGATTTTGCTGAAAAATCTCATCAAACAAACACGCATCTTTTATAAACAAAAACTGTTATAACCTATTTATAATGCAAGACCATTGATCGCAATTATTTTCTTATAAGTTATTGGTATCTATTTTTTAACTAAAAGGAAATTCATAAATTCACATTCTGTAAAAAAAGTGTTGACTTCCAGGAAAATCTTAATTTTTCTATAAAACCAACAATGAGCAAATCACATATCCATTAAAAAAAACCCTTATGAAAAATAAATTTTTAATTTTCAGTTTAATCTTGAGTAGTAGTTTCATGATAGCACAACAAAAAATGACGCCCGAATTATTATGGCAAGTAGAACGATTAAGCGTAATGGGTTTGAACCAAGAGGGATCGACAATCTTTCTTGAAATAAAAACGCCCAATATTCAAGCGAATATCTTCGACTCTAAATTCTTTAAAATGCCGGTTTCCGGTGGAGAATTAGTCGAAATTAAAAAAGAAGATGTCCAAGCGAAAGATAAAAATGTATCATCTAACGGGAAACACAAGTTATTTCATAAAGAAGTTCATATTGAAGATATTAAAGGAAACGACCTTTATAAAAACCTAGAAGATGCTAATGTGTATGTTTTTGACGATTTAGATATTCGTCATTGGGATACTTGGCAAGATGGAAGTTACAATCACTTATTCTATAAAAAAGAAGGATCGGACGATGAAACTGGCATCGATATTATGCAAAACGAACCATATCATACACCGCAACGTCCTTTTGGTGGAGATGAAGATTACATTTGGTCGCCAGACGGAAAATCCATTTACTACGTTAGCAAAAAACTAAAAGGTAAAGCTTACGCGACTAGTACGAACACCGATATTTACAAATACGATCTGGATTCTAAAACCACAAAAAACATTACAGAGGATAACAGCGGTTACGATACCAATCCTGCTTTTTCTGCCGATGGTACTTTGGCTTGGTTGCAAATGAAAACCGATGGAAATGAAAGTGATAAAAATGATATTGTTGTTTTAAATAATGGCGTAAAACAGAATTTAACAGCGAACTGGGATGGCACCGTTAACAGCTTTTTATGGCATAACAATGGAAAAGACGTTTATTTTACTGCACCTGTTGATGGAACAATTCAACTTTTTAAAGTAAATTATCCTGGTAAAAAACGAATTGCTCCAGTTGTTGAACAGCTTTCAGAAGGTCAGTTTGATGTTACCAGTATTATTACACAAGATAATAATTCTCTTTTAGTGACAAGAACAGATATGAACCATGCAGCTGAAATTTTCAGTTTTAATTTAAAAAATAAAAGCTTTAAAGCCTTAACTAGTATTAATGACGACTTATATAATAGCATCGATTTACCACAAGTTGAAAAGCGCTATGTAACGACCACAGATGGCAAGCAAATGTTAGTATGGGTTATTTTACCACCTAACTTTGATGCTTCTAAAAAATATCCAACATTATTATATGCACAAGGTGGTCCGCAATCGCCATTAAGCCAGTTTTATTCTTTCCGCTGGAATTTCCAGTTAATGGCTTCGCAAGGTTATATTATTGTAGCGCCAAATCGTCGTGGAATGCCAGGACACGGTGTAGAATGGAATGCAGCTATTAGTAAAGATTGGGGTGGCCAAGTTATGGACGATTATCTTTCTGCCATTGACGATCTTGCAAAAGAGCCCTATGTGGACAATGACCGTTTGGGAGCAATTGGCGCTAGTTTCGGTGGCTATTCCGTATTTTATTTAGCGGGAATTCATGAGAATCGTTTTAAGTCTTTTATTTCCCACGATGGTGTTTTCGATACCCGAAGCATGTACGGAACTACGGAAGAGTTATTCTTTGTAAACAATGATTTTGGCGGTTCATATTGGGATAAAAGTAACAAAGTCGCACAAAAAGCTTACAATGAGTTTAACCCAATTACGCATGTATCAAAATGGAATACGCCTATTTTAATAATTCAAGGCGGAAAAGATTACCGTGTTCCAATTGAGCAAGGTTTAAGCGCTTATCAAGCAGCACAACTTTTAGGCGTAAAAAGTAAATTAGTATATTTCCCTGAAGAAAATCACTGGGTTTTAAAACCACAAAATGCGCAGGTTTGGCAACACGAGTTTTTTAAGTGGTTGCAAGAAACACTTTAAACTATTATTGTGCGCATCCATAAGAGTTTTAGATGCGCACTTTTTTTTACTTGCAAAAAATGTTAGATGCTTTTAAAACTCTAAATTTAGTATCCTAAAAGAAGAAAAAAATATGAAAAAGAGACTTACCATAATATTACTTTTTATTATAGTTGCGCCTATCGTTATGGTACTAATCTCTCATTTCTCTATTGAATTAAATGCTGAAAACAAGACGTTTTCTAATGTTTCGGAAATATCTAAAAATAAAGTAGGCGTTGTTCTGGGCACTTCTAAACGTTTAAAAACAGGTGAAATTAATCCGTATTTTCAATATCGTATTGACGCAACCGTCAAGCTTTTCCAAAACAATAAAATTGATTTCATATTGGTTAGTGGCGACAACGGTACTAAATATTACGATGAACCTAGAGATTTTAAAAATGAACTTTTAGCAAGAGGTATTCCTGAAGAAAATATTTTTCTGGATCATGCCGGTTTCAGAACCTTGGATTCTGTAGTACGAGCTCAAAAAATTTTCGGACAGAATAGCTTTACGGTTATTTCGCAAAAATTTCATAACGAAAGAGCTATTTATATTGCGGAACATCACGGAATAAAAGTCATCGGTTTTAATGCAAAAGATGTTCCTGGCCGCTCTGGCATGAAAGTAAAAATTAGAGAATACTTTGCTAGAACCAAAGTGTTTTTAGATATTATTATGGATGTAAGCCCCAAGCATTCGGGAAAGAAAATAGACATAAAATAAGATCCGGCATAAATAAATGTCATCCAGACTTATATAAAAAATCTCATATCACACCAAACTTTTCGCGTATATTTGTCCCAAATACGCACGACATGTCATTTAAAGACTTACAATTAATTGATCCGCTTTTAAAAGCTATAGAAGAACAAGGTTATAAACAACCAACTGGAGTTCAATTGCAAACTATTCCACAGGTTTTAGCCAAAAAAGATGTAATTGCATCGGCACAAACAGGTACAGGAAAAACAGCTGCTTTTGCGCTACCAATTCTTCAATTGCTCTCAAAAAATCAGGAAGCGCCACGTGGTGGCAAAACCATAAAAGCATTAATAGTAAGTCCTACAAGAGAACTAGCTCTACAAATAGGTAACAATTTTAAAGCTTACGGCCGACATACAAATTTGCGAACTACGGTTATCTTTGGTGGCATTTCAGAAAAACCGCAAGTAGATGTCCTTGCCAAAGGTGTGGATATTTTAATTGCTACACCAGGTCGTTTAATGGACTTGGAAAAGCAAGACATAATCAATTTAGATGCGGTTGAAATATTAGTTTTAGATGAAGCCGATTTAATGTTAGACATGGGTTTTATTGACGATGTTAAGCATATTGTTAATTTATGTCCTGCAGAAAAACAAATTTTACTGTTTTCAGCAACCATGCCATTTAAAGTGGAACAATTAGCGAACACTATTTTAAAGTCGCCTGAACGTATTGAGGTCACAACCACATCTTCGGCAGCCAAAAATATTGGACAAATTTTATATTATGTACCAAAACAGAACAAAATAGAATTGTGCTTACATTTACTTCGCAATGAAATAAAAGGTAGTATTTTAATTTTTAGACGTACTAAATTTGGTGTTGATAAATTGGAAGCTTCTTTAATTAAAAACGGTTATAATGTAGAAACCATTCATGGCGATAAAACACAAACCGATAGACAAGAAGCCTTAAAAAAATTTAAAAGCGGATCCGTTAACATCCTTATTGCTACCGATGTGGCGGCAAGAGGTATTGACATTAACGAGTTGGATGCTGTTATTAATTTCGATCTACCAAATATTCCAGAAACTTACATTCACCGAATTGGCCGCACTGGTCGTGCAGGAAGTACAGGTATGGCTTATTCTTTTTGTGGTGCCGACGAAAAAAATTATATTACTACCATACAGCAGCTTCTTCAAATAGATATTCCTGTGGAAGAAAGTCACCCATATCCTTTGGATCCTAATGCCAAAGCCATAAACCACAAATCTAAAGATACAACCAACAATAATAAAAAGGGTCGTAAGAGTGCGGCATCTAGAAAGAAAAAGAAACGATGGTATTAAAAGTTAATATTTAATAAGTGTCTTTTTTAAAACGTTCAATTATTATTCGATTTTGACGAGAAGAAAAATTAGAACGAAAATTTAATATTATTCAATCAGTTATTCTAAAGCAAAAAAAAGTCCTGAACTTTCGCACAGGACTTGAAGCTTATTCTAAATTAGTTTATAATGATGGATCAATTTGAGCATCAAACTTCATCTTCAATTTTATGCTTAAATTGTAGACATCTTGGGTACTTTTAAATTTAACGACTAGTTTTAACGTTTCAGATTTAGCATACTCATCTATGTAAAAATCATTAACTGTATTTAAGTCTATACTCGTAACTCCCGTAGGCACCTCGTCTAGTGAAGCTACTTCCATATAAGCTAAATCGTCAGTTCTAACTCCTAATATAACTGAATCTAGAAAATCAAAATTATCTCGGTTGTCTGCACTTATTAACTCGATTACCATGGCATCCAATTCAACATCCTTAACTTGATTTAAGGTGCCATCAACTCCTAATTGATCTTTTATAAGTTGACGCAAATCAAGATTCTGTTCTATTGGAATTTCAAACAAATTAACGGGTAAATAATCAATGCTTAATTCTGCATCGGCCGGAATGTCATTAAGAGTACTTATACGATCTATGATATCATCGTCTCCACTACAAGAGCTAAATATAACAACCATTAAGATTACAGGTAAAAATAAAAGTTTCATTTTCATATTAAATTTTTTTTGTTTCAATAAAGTAAGTGTAAACCAACCAAAAACACTCTAAAATTTTCGTTAAGAATTGAACTTAATTAGCTAAAATTCACTTAAAAAAGTTAAAATATCAATTAATAGTGTTAAAGTTGGCTATTCATTGTTTTTGTCATGTAAAATTCGAACGTATGAATTAGTAAGATTATCTGCAGCGTTAGCTTTGTATACGCTTAAGCAAATCGTCTTTTTTTAGATAGACTTCTATATTATTAATTGTACCTTTATTTTTCAAAACATCTTAATTGCACATGCAAAAACGGCTTCTTTTCTATATTTTTTTTTCATTTACGTTATTAGGAATGGCTCAAATAACTATTCAAGATAGCCAATCTAAAACCCCTATTTCTTACGCTACAGTATCTTTTGGAGACGGACAAGGATTATTTGCGGACGATGAAGGTCAATTTATTTTCAACTTTAAAATTTATCCTGATATAGATACACTATATATTTCCGCATTGGGTTACCAAGATAAAACGGTTGCAACAGCTGGTCTAAAAAAAATTATTTTTTTAGATGAAGAAGTCAGTGAGTTAGATGAAGTTATTCTCATTGCTGAAAATAGAAAATTTAAAGAGGAAACGCTAAAACCGTATTTGGATGACGATTATTATTCGTGTTGGTTACCAACAATTGAATCTGAAATTGCCGTGTTCTTTAAGAACTCGGATAATAAACTAAAGAAAATAAGTACTATCCATTTCCCGATTACTTTAGAGTCTAAAGACTGGGAAAAACGAAAACGCAAAAATGCTGAAAAACAGCCTTTTTCAACACTATTTAAAGTGAAATTTTATAAGAATAATAACGGTGTTCCAGGTAACGTTTTAACGTATGAGAACATTGTATTTCGTGCTACAGAAAAAGATGGTGACGTACAGAACCTAAATGTTAGCCCATATAATATGACGATTCCAAAATCGGGCTTCTTCGTCTCTATACAAGTATTAGGCTATACAGACAAGGCAGGAAAACTACTTCCCAATAAAAAATATAAAGAATTAAAAGGTCCGGATGGCATTGTAAAAATCCCAACCAATTTCAGGCCTTTACTACCATTTACAGACGAAGTATCTTTACATAACACCTATATAAAGCGTGTGTTTATAAACGGGAATAATTGGGTACAATTTAAGCGTGGCAATATTGAGTCTGGATTATTGAAGAAAGATTTAATAAATTACGGAATAGGTTTTACTTATAAAGTTTATAAAGATGAATAATCCTTGGCATTTATATTCAATGGCTGGCATGTATGTGTTAGCAGGAGTAATACATTTTATAAAACCAAAAATGTATATGCGTATTATGCCGCGGTATTTACCTAGCCATAAAGCATTAGTCCTTATAAGTGGCTTGCTCGAAATAGGTTTAGGTATCGCATTGTGTTTCCCGAAGACTAAAAGCCTAGCAATTTATGCAATAATCGCTATGCTAACGGTATTTTTACTCGTACATTTTTATATGCTTTCAAGTGAAAAAGCCTCGGCAGGAATTCCAAAATGGCTACTAATACTTCGTATTCCCTTACAATTTGGGCTGATGTATTGGGCGTATTGGTATTTGTGAAATATTTTGGAAAATAAAATGTGAGACTTGAAAATGAAACGTTCTTTTTGTACTTAAGCGCCTAACTGTTTTTTTTAAGGTGAAGGACAAAACTATTTAACTTCAAAGTCAAAAAATGTTTTTGGAAACGGTTCACCACGCAGCGTAAAGTGCCACCACTCTTTTGGATAATTACGAAAACCATGCTTTTTCATAACGGTTTGCAATAACTGACGATTCTTCTTTTGAACAGTGGTTAAATTGTTATGCGCTGTCCAAGACGATTCACCAAAAAAATCGAACGGACTCCCCATATCCAAAGGTTCCATGGTATTAGCATCAATAATAGTTAAGTCTACTGTACTTCCACGACTATGTCCCGATCGTGAAGCAATATAACCGTCACCAAACAAGCGCTTCTTTTCTACTTCTGGATAGAATTCTGATTTCATGCACGTATCATCAAGATCTTTGGCCCATCTAATAAAATGATTAACCGCACGTTGTGGTCGATAAGCATCGTAAACCCGCAGACATAAGTTTTGGTCAGACAATTCATCCTGCACCTTTTTTAATGCTTTAGCAGTCGCTTTCGAGACGATTAATGTATTTGCATGATATCCTGTAATAGTATCTCCAACAAAATTATGAGTTGAATAGTAACGTAATTCTACATCAATATTAGGAATTATAGTTTTGGCATACACAAATCCTTCTGGTAAGGTTTGGTTTTGAGCAAACGATAAGCTGGACAAGACCAGCATCAATAAAAGTATTTTGTTTTTCATAATCAATCTACTAATTTAGAGAAAAATAACTGATGGACTTATTTTCTTCTGATAAAACTGAATTTCATTTGCCGCAAGCTGAATTAATATATATTCCACATTTCTATAATCCACTTGAAGCCAATAAATTATTTAAAAAATTAAAAGAAACCTGCGTTTGGCAACAAGATACTATTACTATTTTTGGAAAAACGCATTTACAACCGCGACTTACAGCATTGTATGCTAACAATGAAAAAAGCTACTCCTGCTCCAATATTACAATGTTACCGAAAAAGTTTACTCCAGATCTACAGGAAATGAAGGTCGCTATAGAAAAAGTGGCACATACAGATTTTACATCGGTATTATTAAATCGTTATAGATCGGGAAGCGATAGCAATGGATGGCATGCCGATAATGAAAAGGAATTGGGAAAAAAACCTATAATTGCGTCCTTAAGTTTCGGTGCGCCAAGATATTTTCATTTCAAACATCGAACCCTTAAAAATGAAAAACATAAATTGCTTTTAGAATCTGGCAGTTTATTAATAATGGCGGGACAAATGCAAGAGTATTGGCTACATCAAATACCCAAAACTAAAAAAGAGATTGGCGAACGTATTAATCTAACCTTTAGAAAAATTATATAACAAAAAAACCAAGGTCCCTCAACCTTGGTTTATTGTATCTGCTTTTTATGTTGTTTGTTTTAGTATTACTAGTTTCTACGACATCTTGCAAATATTAATTAATCCATCGCCTAAAAACCATATTTTTTAGAACAATTCAAATGTAAAAATTAGAATGAAAATATCGGTTAAAACGCTTATATTTTCGCTGTAATGCATTAAACTTTAACATTTATAAGTAAAAGACACCGATTTGCAGTTTAAAAACTATAAAACATTATGATTTAATCTTGACTTAAAAATTAAACTCATATATCATAACAAGTAAATTTACGTTATCTACTTAATTTAGCTATTTTGCATGAATTCAACACTATTTATTATGAGATTATACTATTCACTTTTATGGCTTTTTTTCACACTACCAACTATAGCTCAAGACGCTACAAGCGTGGAAAAAGATTTAGTTATTTCTCAATTTGTAGATGGTACTTTATTAGTCCCAACGGTAGATAATAAAAACATTTTGGCCATTATAATTGGCGATTACGGTCCAACGGATAGAAATGGGAACCAGAACTTTCAGAAAAACAATAGTTTAAAAAAAATAGCTAATGGCTTATCTAAACATGGCATCAGCTCCTTTCGCTAT
This sequence comes from Bizionia argentinensis JUB59, assembly GCF_000224335.1. Lineage (GTDB taxonomy): Bacteria > Bacteroidota > Bacteroidia > Flavobacteriales > Flavobacteriaceae > Algorimicrobium > Algorimicrobium argentinense. The sequence continues at coordinate 19,672 of NZ_AFXZ01000050.1, forward strand.
GATAAACGTATTGTTAAGCAAATTTTAAAAGGACACGTAAATACCCGCATAAGTTTTGACGATTTTGTTGCCGATGCTAAAGCAGTTTTAAATCATTTTGTAAAACAACAAACATATAGCGCCATATATATTATAGGTCACGGACAAGGAAGTCTGGTTGGTATGCTAATAAGCCATGAAGATGTTACTGGTTTTGTTTCATTGGCGGGTTCGGCAAAATCGATAGACCAAGTGATTATGGAACAAATAAAACAAACCGCTCCTGGTTTAGTTCCCGATGCACAAAGTGCTTTTGATGTTTTAAAATCTGGAAAAACAACCACTAATTTTCCGTCAGCATTGTCCAATATTTTCAGTTTAAACACACAGAGCTTTATGAGCAGCTGGATGCAACATAATCCCTTGGAGATTTTAAAAACCTTAAACATACCTGTTTTAATAGTTAACGGCACGAAAGATTTGCAGGTATCTACAGATGAAGCGAATCAACTTCAAACAGTATCAGAAAAAAATACGTTCAAATTGATTACAAAAATGAACCATGTTCTTTTTATTATTGAAGGTGGTGATCTTGAAAATTCTAAATCGTATAATGAATCGTACAGACCGTTATCACCAGAACTCATGGAAGCCTTGATTGCTTTTATTAAATAATATTTAAGAACTACATATTACTACAAAAAAGAAAAGCACTCTAAAAAAGAGCGCTTTTCTTACTAACCAACCAAAAATATGAAATGTTATTGCTTTTCAATTAAAGTAACCACACTTTAATCAAAGTTATGTTGCAATAACATTAAATATGATTTCAATAGTCGTGCCAAAAATGATTTGCGTGATAAAATCTTTATACATATCTTTATGATGTCATTTTAATATCATAACAAATCATATACTATGAAAGAAGAGAAACTTATTGTCCCAGCAAACGGCTATATCATGCTATTTGTATTCCTTGTATTGTTTTTTGGCAGCATTGCTATTGCTATATTAACTCAAAACGGTAGTTACGCCACCATAATTATATTAGCGCTATTACTTGCGCCAGGCTTTATTATGGTACAACCTAATGGATCGCGTGTATTATTATTGTTTGGAAAATATGTTGGAACTATTAAACAGAATGGATTCTATTGGACCAACCCATTTTACACTAAAAACAAAATCTCATTGCGAGCAAGTAATTTCGACAGTGAGCGCTTGAAGGTTAATGACAAACTAGGAAATCCTATCATGATTAGTACTATTTTGGTTTGGCGCGTTCAAAACACCTACAAAGCAGCTTTTGATGTTGATAATTATGAAAGCTTTGTGCGTGTACAAACTGATGCAGCCGTGAGAAAATTAGCTAGCATGTATCCTTATGATAATTTTGCTGATGAAGGCCTGGATGAAGATATTACACTTCGCTCTAGTTTGAATGAAGTAAGTATTGCTTTAGAAAAGGAAATAGACGAACGTTTATCAATAGCCGGTATTGAAGTATTGGAAGCCCGAATCGGTTATTTGGCTTATGCCCAAGAAATTGCCAATGCCATGCTAAAACGTCAACAAGCGACTGCCATTGTTGCTGCCAGACATAAAATTGTAGAAGGCGCTGTGAGTATGGTTGAAATGGCTCTTAATGAATTAAGCAAGAAAAATATTGTGGAATTAGATGATGAACGCAAAGCTGCCATGGTTAGTAACTTAATGGTAGTTTTATGTGGTGATAAAGATGCATCGCCCGTTCTAAATACTGGAACATTGAATCTTTAAAGTTTTTTCACTCTTAAATTTGCCTCAAATTATATTAAATTAAAATTTGAATTACCAAAAAGCTTAAGAATACACATCACACATGAAAGAATATAAAATTATTGTGCCAAAATTAGGGTTTACAAACCGCATGCAAAATTTAGAAGATTTACTCAATCAATATGGTCGTGAAGGCTGGAAAGTTATTCACATTGCTCCAAACTGGGCAAATATTGCATTGGAACGTAACAAAAACAGATAATTATGAAAAAACAATATCTATTATTGATTTTGATTTGCTTCGGACAATCCGTTTTAGCGCAAACATTCATTACCGCAGAAGACATTATGCTTAAAAATGACAGCATCATTCTTCCCGGCACACTCACGTACAACAAGACGTTAAAACAACAACCTTTAGTTATTTTCATTCATGGATCTGGCAATGTAGACCGAAATGGAAACCAATTAGGTTTAACAAGTGCTAACTATATAAAACAATTAGCAGATAGTTTAAACCAAAGTGACATTGCTTTTTATAGATATGATAAACGTTCGGCAAATTGGTTAAACTTACGTTTTATGATGAAGGATTTAAATTTTGTTCGTTTTGTTGATGATGCTAAAATTGCCATCAATCATTTTAAAAATGACGAAAGGTTTTCAAGTATTACGCTTATCGGTCACAGTCAAGGTTCATTAGTTGCTATGCTTGCAATATCTGAAGCGGTTGATAAATATGTTTCTTTAGCGGGACCAGCAGAATCTGTGGATGTTGCTATGGTTAAACAATTAAAAATGCAGAATGACACACTAGGGATTAAAGCTGAAGCACATTTTAAAGAACTTCGTGAATCAGGAACTATAGAAAAAGTGGATCCAGAATTAGCTGCCTACTTTCCGAAACAAAATCAATTGTTTTTTAATTCTTGGATGACTTTTACTCCTTCTAAAGAAATCAAAAAACTTAACATTCCTATTCTAATACTAAATGGTGATAAAGATTTACAAGTTTTTGAAAGTGATGCGGAGACATTACATGAAGCAAATCCGAATTCAAAATTGGTAATAATCCCGAAAATGAATCACGTTTTAAAACGAATTGATGTTGATGAAGATAATGAAAAATCATATAAAACAGCTGACTTTCCGTTATCAGAAGTACTAATTAAAACCCTTGAAACATTTATAAATCAGTAGTATGTCCAAGAAAAAAGCCTTTGCATTACGAATAAATGAAGAGATGCTCAAAGCCGTTGAAAAATGGGCTTCAGATGAATTCCGAAGTACCAATGGTCAGATTGAGTGGATGCTTACGCAATATATAAAAGAACATAATCGAGAACCAAAATCTAAAAAAAACACAACTAATAAAAGCGACTCCTAGAGTTGCTTTTTTTAAACCTTAATTTTTGTATTTTGCAGCTTCAAATTAACCAATCATGCAAGAACCTATTTTCACCAACGACACGATTGTCTTTGGATTATTAATGCTTACACTCGGATTCATTTTTTATACAGAATCCATAAAAACAGGTTTTTGGCCTAAATTTTACAAAATTGTCCCCGGTTTGTTTATGGCCTACATGTTACCCGCTGTACTAACAACATCAGGACTAATTGCTCCAGAATGGGAAACCGTTAACGAAGCTGGCGAAATAACCAAAGAAAGTACAAGCTTATATTATATGGCCAGTAGGTACCTATTACCTGCCGCTTTGGTCTTAATGACATTAAGCATCGATTTAAAAGCTGTATTTAATTTAGGATGGAAAGCCTTGGTTATGTTTATAACAGGAACCGTTGGTATAGTTATTGGCGGTCCTATTGCGATTATTTTAATATCTATGGTTTCGCCGGAAACAGTTGGAGGTGCTGGTCCTGATGCCGTTTGGCGTGGACTTTCTACTTTAGCTGGTAGTTGGATTGGCGGTGGTGCAAACCAAACAGCCATGTTAGAAATTTATGGATATAACCAATCTGAATACGGAAAAATGGTATTTGTCGATATAGTCGTTGCCAATATTTGGATGGCGATTATTTTAATTGGCATAGGTCGATCTAAAGCTATTGACAAGTGGTTAGGCGCAGACAATACGGCTATAGAAGCCTTAAAAGAAAAAGTGTCTTCTTTTGAACAAAGCGTGAAACGAAATCCATCCTTATCCGATATTATGATTATCGTAGCCATTGCTTTTGGAACCGTAAGTGCGGCCCACATAGGTGCCGGTATTTTAGCCCCATTTTTTACAGATGTTGTGGGTAATATAGAATCGCAGACCTTAAGAAACACATTCACTTTTTTAGATTCTCAATTCTTTTGGATGATTAGTATTGCAACTATAATTGCCGTTTTACTATCTTTTACCAAAGCCAAAAATTACGAAGGTGCGGGGGCAAGTAAATATGGTTCTGTATTTATTTATATTTTAGTTGCTTCCATTGGTATGAAAATAGATTTAGCCGCTATTTTTGATAATCCAGGCTTGATTGCTGTTGGATTAGTTTGGATGACTATCCATGCGGTTCTACTTATTATTATCGCTAAAATTATTAAAGCGCCTTATTTCTTTTTAGCAATAGGAAGTCAAGCCAATGTTGGTGGTGCCGCCTCTGCTCCAATTGTTGCAGCAGCTTTTCACCCATCGCTAGCAACGGTTGGCGTTATTTTGGCTGTATTTGGCTATGCCATTGGAACCATTGCTGCCATTGGTTGTACAATTTTAATGCGATTAGCAGCCGTCGGTTAGTATTTAAACAATAATTATAAGATATTAGTGCCCTAAAATTATAAAAAACAATGAAGAATTTACTCCTAATATTTGGTCTTTTACTTATCGTTTCTTGCGGCAAAGAACAACATGACTTAACGGTTAAAGGAACAATTAAAGATTTAAAAAAAGGTACTTTATACTTGCAGAAGTTTCAAGATTCATCTTTTATTATCATTGATTCCTTGATTATTAATGGTGATTCCAATTTTGAACTTCATGCCAACTTGGATTCTCCTGAAGTATTTTTCCTTCGTTTGAATAAAACGAATTCAGACGCTTACGGTAAAATTCCTTTTTTCGCAGATAAAGGTGTAACGGTAATAAATACATCAGTAAAAGACTTCTCTCTTAACCCTGAAATTAAAGGATCTAAACAACACGTTGTTTTTGAAGAGTATTTTAAAATGATGGATCGCTATAATAATAAGAATCTAGATCTTATTAAAGCCGAATTCGATGCTAAAAATGATACTATTTTAATAGCAGCAAACAACAAAGCCTATCAAAATCTTATAAAAAGCAGATATTTATATACAGTTAACTTTGCTATTAAACATAAAGATAGTGAAGTAGCACCATATCTTGCCCTAACGGAAATTTACGATGCACAAACAAAATGGTTAGATACCATTAATAATTCCTTAACGCCAGAAATAAAAGCGTCTAAATACGGTAAAGAATTAGATGTGTTTATTAAGGATAGAAAAGCAAATTAAATTCGGTTTAAACTTCAGTCTGAAGATTTTATTTAAGGTAAGTTTTTTATCGTGAAATCCATTTTGTAAAATTATGATAATCAAATCATTTACTTTATACACTGCGCTATCATCTTGTAGTGTGCGCTTCTCATAACATCATAGCGCAACCAAATAAAGGTGATATCTAAAAGTTTCTATAGGCATAGGATTTAGTTTCTCATTTGCAGAAGAATCTAATGTTTACGTCACGAGATTTTATGGACAAGCTGAATATGTGTATGGCATACTAAATGGTTTGGTGTGAAATCCTATGCTGGATTTATTTTGACTTCCAAAGACAAAAATGATGATTAAGAAACAGCTTTAGAATATGAAGTTACAACTAATACGTTCTTAATTGGAAGTAAAATACGTATTGCAACACCTATTCCTTATGTTGCGCCTTAATTTGAAATTGGTATTGGCGCTTCAATTGGCTCATTTAAAAATATAACACTTTAACCAACATTGATAAAACGGAGTCGTTCTACATATTCCCCTCGCCATTGGATTGGCAATTAGCCCTAACCATGACTTTGAAATTGAATTCACTTATTATACTTCCACCAAACAATCGAACAAACTGCAGGAGCGGCGGATATCGGTTTTTAGCTTCCTTTATAAAACATTATCTTATACTCTATAGAAGTAATCAGGCTTCCTAAATATAAATCTGTAGAATTTAGGATTCACAAAGTAAACTGTATTGTATAAAACAAAAAAACTCCAAACTATTTCTAGTATTGGAGTTTAAACTTAAGAGCCGATAGAGGGACTCGAACCCACGACCTGCTGATTACAAATCAGCTGCTCTAGCCAGCTGAGCTACATCGGCAAAACAAGATGCAAATATAATCCTGAAAATTGTATTTGCAACTATATTTATGTTTTTTTATCCTAGTTTGTTGATTTTTTCAATTAATGCACGTCCTTTTTCTTCAAGTTCCGTATTAATTGCTTTAAAGTGCGCTTTTTTATCTTCTACACCTCTATCGTTTACTTTTACAATTAATGTATCAAACGTTACAATAGCTTCGTCAATAATTGCTTCACTCTTTTTAGTATCTTTGTCTGTGTTCGTGTATTCCCAAACATAAACTGCTTCAATAATATCACCTAAAACATAATTGATGTCCTTTTTTAGGTCTCTCTTATTTGCCATAATGTTAATTTTAAATTTTTACAAAAGTAGTTAATTTAATTGTATTACCTACAATTTAGAATATACCATTAAAATAAAGACGTGTTTTTTTCTACATCACACATAAACCTCTAATAATGTGGCGTTTTCCGTTATCAAATTCACCGTTTTTAGAGCCGCAGGAATTAAAACAGTTTCACCAGCTTTTAAAGTTGTACTAAAACCATTCGCATTTATGGTAATTTCACCGGCGACGCACATATATATGAGAAAAGAATCATGGGTGTTAGATTTTATAATGGGTGTCGTGATATTTAAATAGTTAGTTGTAAAATACGAACAATTTAGCATCAAATTCGCCTTATTTTCATCTTTTGAATAGCTTACTCTAAAATTATCGGGCATATTAAAATTAAAAGCTTCTATAGCTAAATCGTTGTGTAATTCTCGCCTATTTCCAGCTTCATCAACCCGATCCCAATCGTATACGCGATAAGTAATATCGCTAGTTTGCTGAATTTCTGCTAATAAAACCCCTGCCCCAATGGCATGCACCCGCCCGCCATCAATAAAATAGGAGTCGCCCGTTTTAACGTTATCGAAATTAAGAATTTCCGGCAACGTTTTTTCTTCTAGATGTTTGTTGTAGGTATCCGAATCCATAGGCTGATTAAAACCAACAATTAGTTTGGCATCAGGGTCAGCTTGCATGACATACCACATTTCAGTTTTCCCAAAGGAATTATGCCGCTTGGCTGCAAGCGCATCATTAGGATGCAATTGGATTGAGAGATCTTCTTTAGCGTCAATAAATTTTATGAGTAACGGAAAGGTGTTCCCAAATTCTACATAATTTTTTTCACCTATCAAATCGGCTTTAAATGTACTTAATAACTGCTTTAAGGAATTCCCCTTTAATTCACCATTCGCAATAATAGATGTATCACCTTCCACATCACTAATTTCCCAACTCTCGCCAATATTTTTTACCTGCGATGATTTATTGAGAATATTTTTTAATTTCTCTCCACCCCAAATTTTAGATTTTAAAATGGGTTCAAACTTTATAGGATAGAGGGTGTTTTTCATATTTTACTTACCGGAATATGTTACAAAATTTCTTGGAGTTTCATACAAGGTGATTTCCAAGTCCAAATTGGATAACAATTTTGGTTTTAATTTATTGAAAATGACGACTGCTATATTTTCTGCTGTCGGATTTAAATCTTTAAATTCTGGCACATCCAAATTAAAGTTTTTATGATCGAAGGCATCTTCAATTTCAGTTTTAATTAGATCCTTTAAAACTTTTACATCTAGAACGTAACCTGTTTCTTGATCAATTTCGCCAGTAACACTCACAGTTAAATCATAATTGTGCCCATGAAAACTAGGGTTGTTACATTTCCCGAATACCGTATCGTTCTTTTCATCAGACCAATCTTTTCTATATAAGCGATGTGCAGCATTAAAATGAGCCTTTCGACTAACAGTTACTATCATTTTTTAATAATATTAATATGTTCGTAAAACTTTTCAAAAATAATTTTAAACCAAGCGGTATATAAATCTGGCAGCGCTTTAATATCTGCTTTAACAGCATCCAGAGACATCCATTTCCATTCCGCTACTTCATCAGGATTAATATTTGGAACATCATTATAATAGCCAATCATAACATGGTCAAATTCATGTTCTGTTAAACCATTATCAAAAGGCGCTTTATATATAAAAGAAATGGTTTCTTCCAAATCGGTTACAAAACCCATTTCTTCTTGCAGGCGTCGCTTACCAGCTTGAATATTGGTTTCTCCATCTCGTTGATGACTACAACATGTATTGGTCCATAATCCAGGCGTATGATATTTATGCAAAGCACGTTGCTGTAACATTAACTCATTCTTTTGGTTAAAAACAAATACGGAAAAGGCACGATGTAATTGCGCCTTTTCATGCGCTTCCATTTTGCCCATCAGACCAATTTGTTCATCGTTTTCGTTTACTAAAATTACTTGTTCTTCAATCATAGTGTAAAAATACCAATCAAAACATTAATAATCCAACAAACTCATAACAAAATTAAAAAGCATCAAATGCATGTCATATTTTGCATAGATAAAATGTATCTTTGTGACCCATTTTAAAGCAAAATATGAGTTTTATATCAGAAATAAAAAGACGACGTACTTTTGGAATTATTGCGCATCCCGATGCTGGTAAAACCACCTTAACCGAAAAATTATTATTGTTCGGTGGCGCTATTCAAGAAGCAGGTGCCGTAAAAAGCAATAAAATTAAAAAAGGAGCTACAAGTGACTTTATGGAAATAGAGCGCCAACGTGGTATTTCTGTTGCCACATCTGTTTTAGCGTTTGAGTATGAAGGTACTAAAATCAATATTCTAGATACTCCTGGACATAAGGATTTTGCTGAAGATACTTTTAGAACTCTAACCGCAGTAGATAGTGTCATTGTGGTTGTAGACGTTGCTAAAGGGGTTGAGGAACAGACCGAAAAATTAGTTGAAGTTTGTAGAATGCGAAACATTCCTATGATTGTGTTTATTAATAAACTGGATCGAGAAGGTAAAGATGCATTTGATTTGTTGGATGAAGTGGAGCAAAAATTAGGCCTACATGTAATTCCAATGAGTTTTCCAATTGGTATGGGTTACGATTTTAAAGGTATCTATAATCTTTGGGAAAAGAATATTAACTTATTTAGCGGTAATAGTAGGAAGGATATTGAAGAAACAATTGAGATTTCAGATTTAAACTCTAAAGAAATCGATGAACTCATTGGTGAAAAAGCTGCCAATACATTACGTGAAGAAATAGAATTAGTAGAAGGTATTTATCCGGATTTTGATAGAGAGGCCTACTTAAATGGTGACCAACAACCTGTATTTTTCGGTTCAGCTTTAAATAATTTTGGTGTGCGCGAATTATTGGATTGTTTCGTCGAAATTGCTCCAAAACCTAGACCTAAACAAAGTGAAGAGCGTATAGTAAAACCAGAAGAAAAAGATTTTACTGGTTTTGTTTTTAAAATACATGCCAATATGGATCCAAACCATAGAGACCGTTTAGCGTTTATTAAAATTGTTTCGGGTATGTTTGAGCGAAACAAACCGTATTTGCACGTTAGGAATAATAAAAAGATGAAATTTTCTAGCCCAAATGCCTTTTTTGCAGAGAAGAAGGAAATAGTAGACATTTCATATCCTGGTGATATTGTAGGTATACATGATACTGGTAATTTCAAAATTGGCGATACTTTAACTCAAGGAGAAATTATAAACTACAAGGGTGTTCCAAGTTTTAGTCCGGAACACTTTAGATATATAAACAATGCTGATCCATTAAAATCGAAACAACTATATAAAGGAATTGATCAGCTAATGGATGAAGGTGTTGCTCAGTTATTTACTTTAGAGCTCAACGGTCGTAAAGTAATTGGAACTGTAGGTGCTTTACAATATGAAGTTATTCAATACCGATTAGAACACGAATATGGTGCCAAATGTACATATGAAAACTTAAATGTACACAAAGCGTGTTGGGTTGAAGCCGATGATATTAAAAACGATGAATACAAGGAATTTATACGTGTTAAAGCACGCTATTTGGCAAAAGATAAACATGATCAATTGGTGTTTTTAGCCGATTCGCCATTTTCTTTACAAATGACGCAGCAAAAGTATCCAAGTATTAAGTTTCACTACACATCGGAGTTTTAAATACGAGTAGATCCATATGTATGTTAATGGACGAGTACAGTGAACCAGTGCTATCTAACGTATTTAAACAACCTGTGATTCCTTTAATAAATTTAAAGACGAAGTAATATTGGAGAGATAATTACGCAAACGAAGAGGTGTCTTTTAAGCATATTTATATGTTGCTTAAATTAAGAAGCAATTTTTTCGGATAAAATATAAAAATCCCATTGAAATAATTTCAATGGGATTTTTTATTTTTAATCTTGACCGGTAAGCTAAAATTTAGAGTAATTGGAGGTTGCTATTAATTAAGTATTTTGAGCACCTCTGTAAAAATATTCCAAATATTCAAAAGTCTAGTTCCAAATTAAGCTTGACCAGTTGGGCCGAAATTAAGTGGAATTGGAGGTTGCTCATAATTAAGTATTTTGAGCACCTCTGTAAAAATATTCCAAATATTCAAAAGTCTAGCTCCAAATTAAGCTTGACCAGTTGGGCCGAAATTAAGTGGAATTGGAGGTTGCTCATAATCCTTGATTTCACCATGAGCATTTTCAAAACGAGTTATGTTTTCACCTAGAGCTTTTAATAAGCGCTTGGCATGTTGTGGTGTTAAAATAATACGAGATTTCACCTTGCTCTTTGGTGTGCCCGGCATAACACTTACAAAATCGACAACAAATTCCGAAACTGAATGATTAATAATAGCTAAATTGGAATAGGTTCCTTCAGCTACTTTTTCATCAATTTCAATATTTATTTGTCCTTGGTTTTTTTGATTTGGTTTGTCACTCATAATATTATAGTATAAAAAAAAAGCGTGAATTTCTTCACGCTTTTTTAAATTTATTAATTAGTTATAATTAACTTCTTTTTTCGCTTGCATCATTTCATCAAACTCCTCTTTGGACCCTACAATAATGTTTTCGTAAGATCTCATCCCAGTACCAGCCGGAATCCTATGACCTACAATTACATTTTCTTTAAGTCCTTCAAGTGTATCAATCTTACCATTTACGGCTGCTTCGTTAAGAACCTTTGTGGTTTCTTGGAACGATGCCGCAGATATAAATGATTTGGTTTGTAGCGATGCTCTTGTAATACCTTGCAGTATTGGCGTAGCCGTAGCTGGTTGTGCATCACGTGCTTCAACTAACTTATGATCTTCACGACGTAGTATAGAGTTTTCATCTCTTAAATCACGCGGCGATATTATTTGACCTGCCTTTAAATTCGTAGAATCACCAGCATCTTCAACAACTTTCATTCCAAAAATTTCATCATTTTCTTCAATAAAATCTGCCTTATGTACCAATTGATTTTCTAGGAATGTAGTGTCACCAGAATCCATGATTCTAACTTTACGCATCATTTGTCTAACAACCACCTCAAAGTGCTTATCATTAATTTTCACACCTTGTAAACGGTAAACTTCTTGTACCTCGTTCACTAAGTATTGTTGAACAGCTGAAGGGCCTTTGATATTTAAAATATCATTAGGCGTAACAGAACCATCCGATAAAGGCATACCTGCTTTAACAAAGTCATTTTCTTGAACAAGAATCTGACTTGATAATTTAACCAAGTATTTCTTAACCTCTCCTAGTTTCGATTCTACAATAATTTCACGATTACCTCGCTTAATTTTACCAAAAGATACAACACCATCAATAGCACTAACTACTGCTGGGTTAGATGGGTTACGTGCTTCGAATAATTCGGTAACACGTGGTAAACCACCCGTAATATCACCAGATTTCGCAGATTTACGAGGTATCTTAACTAAAACCTTACCGATTTTAATTTTTTCACCATCGTCAATCATTAAATGCGCTCCAACTGGTAAGTTGTATGAACGTATAGCATTTCCTTTAGCATCTTCAATATGAAGCGTTGGAATTAACTTTTTATTTCTAGATTCAGAAATTACTTTTTCTTGGAATCCGGTTTGCTCATCAATTTCTACTTGAAACGTTACACCTTGTTCGATGTTTTCATAACGTACTTTACCAGCAAATTCTGAAATAATTACACCGTTATATGGATCCCAGCTACAAATAACATCTCCTTTTTTAATAGCGTCACCACTCTTAACAAAAATGGTTGAACCATAAGGGATATTATTAGTACTTAAAGTAATACCTGTTTTCTTATCTATTAACTTTAATTCTGACGTACGTGAAATAACCATATTAGCTTCGTTTCCACTGGAATCTTCACCTTTAATAGTTTTCAGCTCATCAATTTCAGCGATACCATCAAACTTAACAACAAGTTTGTTATCTTCTGAAATGTTACCTGCAATACCTCCAACGTGGAACGTACGTAAAGTTAACTGTGTCCCTGGTTCTCCAATAGACTGTGCGGCTACTACACCAACAGCTTCTCCTCGTTGAACCATGTTTCCAGTTGCCAAGTTTCGACCATAACATGTTGCACAAATACCTTGTTTAGCTTCACACGATAATGGTGAACGTACTTCAACTGAATCGACTGGTGAATTTTGAATAGTTTTAGCTATATCTTCATCAATCATTTCGTTTGAAGCCACTAACAATTCATCTGTTAACGGATTGAATACATCGTTTAATGCAATACGCCCAACGATACGTGCGCCTAAAGACTCTACGATTTCATCATTTTTCTTTAATGCAGATACTTCTACTCCTCTTAAAGTACCACAGTCAACACTGTTTACAATAACATCTTGAGATACATCTACTAGACGACGCGTTAGGTAACCAGCATCCGCAGTTTTAAGAGCGGTATCGGCAAGACCTTTACGAGCACCGTGTGTAGAGATAAAGTATTCTAAAATTGAAAGACCTTCCTTAAAGTTAGAAAGAATTGGGTTTTCAATAATTTCACCACCTCCAGCTGTTGATTTTTTAGGTTTCGCCATTAATCCACGCATACCTGTAAGCTGACGAATCTGTTCTTTAGATCCACGAGCTCCAGAATCAAGCATCATATACACCGAGTTGAAACCTTGTTGATCTTCACGAATACGATTCATTGACAATTCAGTCAATTCAGCATTCGTAGATGTCCAAATATCAATAACCTGGTTATAACGTTCGTTGTTTGTAATAAGACCCATATTATAATTGGCCATAATACCATCAACTTTTAGGTTTGCACCATCAATCATTGATTGTTTTTCTGGTGGAATAATAATATCACCTAAACTAAATGATAAACCACCTTGGAATGCAAATTTAAAACCTAATGTTTTAATTTCATCCAAGAAATCAGCCGTTTCCGGTACACTTGTAGCCTTTAAAACATCGCCGATAATATCACGCAATGATTTTTTTGTTAATACATCATTAACATAACCAGCAGAATGTGGAACGTGCAAGTTAAACAGTACACGCCCTACAGTTGTAGGAATAATTTGTAACGTTAATTCTCCTGCTTCATTATAATCATAAGTTCTTACACGAATTGCTGCGTTTAAATCTACGCGTTCTTCATTATAAGCTATGATTACCTCTTCAGGTGAATAGAATGTTAAGCCTTCTCCTTTAACTTTAACCGTATCGGTAGATTTACGTTCCTTGGTCATATAATATAAACCAAGTACCATATCTTGGGACGGTACAGTTACTGGCGAACCATTTGCAGGGTTCAAAATGTTATGCGATGCTAACATTAATAACTGTGTTTCTAAAATAGCTTCAGGACCTAATGGTAAATGAACAGCCATTTGGTCACCATCGAAATCCGCGTTAAATGCGGTACAAGCCAATGGGTGTAACTGAATAGCTTTACCTTCAATTAATTTAGGTTGGAAAGCTTGAATACCCAGTCTGTGAAGCGTTGGCGCACGGTTCAATAATACTGGATGTCCTTTAAGGACGTTCTCCAAGATATCCCAAACCACAGGCTCTCTTTTATCTATAATTTTCTTTGCAGATTTTACAGTCTTAACAATACCTCTTTCAATTAGTTTTCTAATTACGAAAGGTTTGTATAATTCGGCTGCCATATCCTTTGGAATACCGCATTCGAATAATTTTAATTCTGGTCCAACAACAATTACAGAACGTGCTGAATAATCCACACGCTTACCAAGTAAGTTTTGACGGAAACGTCCTTGCTTACCTTTTAATGAATCTGATAATGATTTTAATGGTCTGTTAGAATCCGTTTTAACAGCAGATGATTTACGTGTATTATCCAATAACGAATCTACAGATTCCTGTAGCATACGCTTTTCGTTACGTAAAATAACTTCTGGTGCTTTAATTTCAACTAAACGCTTTAAACGGTTATTACGAATAATAACACGACGGTATAAATCATTTAAATCCGATGTAGCAAAACGCCCACCATCTAATGGCACTAACGGACGTAATTCTGGTGGAATAATTGGAATAACTTTTAATATCATCCATTCCGCACGGTTCTCACGATTTTCGTTAGACTCACGTAAAGCTTCAACAACTTGTAAACGTTTTAAAGCTTCTGTTTTACGTTGTTTTGATGTTTCTGTATTTGCTTTATGTCGTAGCTCAAAAGATAATTCATCAAGATCAATACGTGATAAAAGCTCTATTAAACATTCAGCACCCATTTTAGCCAAGAATTTATTTGGATCCGAATCGTCCAAATATTGATTATCTTGAGGTAGCGTTTCTAATATGTTTAAGTATTCTTCTTCCGTAAGAAAGTCCATTTTTTGAATAGGCTCTCCTTCTACATTTTTAGCATTACCAGGCTGAATTACTACGTAACGTTCGTAGTAAATAATCATATCTAATTTTTTAGATGGTAATCCTAATAGGTAACCAATTTTGTTTGGTAATGAACGGAAATACCAGATATGTGCAACAGGAACCACTAAATTAATGTGTCCAACACGATCACGACGTACTTTCTTTTCAGTTACTTCAACACCACAACGGTCACATACAATTCCTTTATAACGGATACGTTTATATTTACCACAAGCACATTCATAATCCTTTACAGGACCAAAAATACGCTCACAGAATAAACCATCACGTTCTGGTTTATGAGTACGATAATTGATAGTTTCTGGCTTTAGAACTTCACCGCGAGATTCTGCTAAAATAGACTCTGGTGACGCCAAACCAATTGAGATTTTATTAAATCTCTGTACTGTATTCTTATCTTGTTTTCTTGCCATGTTTTATGTTTTTAGTATAGACAGCCCGGAGGCTGTCCTTACATACAACGGTTTTTTTTATTTGGGACAATTACAACTTGTCCCGTCAATATTACTCTTCTAATCTAATATCCAGTGCTAAACCTTTCAATTCATGCATAAGCACGTTGAACGATTCAGGTAATCCCGGTTCTGGCATTGGCTCACCTTTAACAATACTTTCGTATGTTTTAGCTCTACCAATAACATCATCAGATTTAACGGTCAATATTTCTCTTAATGTTGCAGATGCACCATAAGCCTCTAATGCCCATACTTCCATTTCTCCAAAACGCTGACCACCAAACTGTGCTTTACCACCTAAAGGCTGTTGCGTAATTAATGAGTATGGTCCAATAGAACGTGAGTGCATTTTATCGTCAACCATATGACCAAGTTTCAGCATGTAGATGACACCTACAGTTGCTGGTTGATCAAATCGTTTTCCAGTTCCACCATCATATAAATAGGTATGGCCAAATCTTGGAATTCCAGCTTCATCTGTAAATTCATTAATCTGATCAAGAGATGCTCCATCAAAAATAGGCGTCGCATACGTACGATTTAATTTTTGACCAGCCCACCCAAGAACTGTTTCATAAATCTGCCCAATGTTCATACGAGATGGTACACCAAGCGGATTTAAAACAATATCAACAGGCGTTCCATCTTCTAGGAAAGGCATATCTTCTTGTCGAACAATACGCGCTACAATACCTTTGTTACCGTGACGACCTGCCATTTTATCACCTACTTTAAGCTTACGCTTTTTAGCAACATAAACTTTAGCAAGCTTAATAATTCCAGCTGGTAATTCATCACCTACAGAAATAGTAAACTTCTCACGACGTAAAGAACCTTGTAAATCGTTTTCTTTAATTTTGTAGTTATGAATTAAATCAGCTACTAATTTATTTGAGTAATCATCTGTTGCCCAAGAACCTGCAGTAAGATGCGTATAATCATCTACAGCATTTAACATTTTAAGTGTATATTTCTTACCTTTTGGTAATACCTCTTCACCTAAATCGTTAAAGACACCTTGAGCCGTTTTACCAGCTACAATAGCAAATAGTTTTTCAACTAAAACGTCTTGTAACTCGCCAAACTTATTAAAGTATAATGCTTCTAAAGCGGCAATGTCTTCTTTATCCTGAGCTCTCTTACGTTTATCTTTAACCGCACGAGCAAATAATTTTTTATCAATTACAACACCATGCAATGATGGAGAAGCTTTTAGTGATGCATCTTTAACATCACCCGCTTTATCACCAAAAATAGCACGTAATAATTTTTCTTCAGGAGTAGGGTCTGATTCTCCTTTTGGTGTAATTTTACCAATAAGAATATCACCAGGCTTCACTTCTGCTCCAACACGAATCATACCGTGTTCGTCTAAATCTTTAGTTGCTTCTTCTGAAACGTTAGGGATATCATTTGTTAATTCTTCGTTACCTAATTTAGTATCTCGAACTTCCAATGAGTATTCATCAATATGAATAGATGTAAAAACATCATTTCTAACTACTTCTTCAGAAATTACAATAGCATCCTCAAAGTTATACCCTTTCCAAGGCATAAAGGCTACTTTCATATTTCGACCTAAAGCTAATTCTCCTTTTTCCGTTGCATAACCTTCACAAAGAACTTGACCTTTTTTAATTCTATCACCTTTTTGAACAATTGGCTTTAAATTAATAGAGGTTCCTTGGTTAGTTTTTCTGAACTTAACAAGTGGATATGTTTTTGTGTCGCTTTCAAAACTTACTTTCGCTTCGTCTTCCGTTCTATCATATTTGATAGTAATTTCTCTAGCATCAACATATTCAACAACACCAGCTCCTTCTGCGTTAATTAATACACGAGAATCTGATGCTACTTGTCTTTCTAATCCAGTTCCAACAATTGGCGCTTGCGGACGTAATAACGGCACCGCTTGACGCATCATGTTAGATCCCATTAATGCACGGTTGGCATCATCATGCTCCAAGAATGGAATTAATGAAGCTGAAATAGAGGCAATTTGGTTAGGAGCAACATCGGTATAATGAATTTCATGTGGTTCAATTACAGGGAAGTCACCTTCCATACGTGCAATTAAATTTTCATGTAAAATTTTACCGTTCTCATCAACTTTTACAGTTGCTTGTGCAATTAACTTATCTTCTTCTTCTTCCGCACTTAAATAAATAGGATCACTCTTAATATCTACAACACCATCTGTTACCTTACGGTATGGTGTTTCAATGAATCCCATAGAATTCACTTTAGCAAATACTGAAAGTGAAGAAATTAAACCAATATTTGGTCCCTCTGGTGTTTCAATTGGACATAAACGTCCGTAGTGCGTATAGTGAACATCTCGAACCTCGAAACCTGCTCTTTCACGCGATAAACCTCCTGGTCCAAGTGCTGATAAACGACGCTTGTGCGTAATTTCGGCAAGTGGATTGGTTTGATCCATGAATTGTGATAACTGGTTGGTACCAAAGAATGAATTAATAACAGACGATAACGTCTTGGCATTAATTAAATCGATTGGTGTAAATACTTCGTTGTCACGTACATTCATACGCTCACGAATGGTTCTAGCCATACGTGCTAAACCAACACCAAACTGTTGAGATAATTGCTCACCAACTGTACGTACACGACGGTTAGATAAGTGATCAATATCATCAATCTCCGCTTTAGAGTTGATAAGTTCGATTAAGTATTTTATAATAGTAATGATATCTTCTTTGGTAAGCACTTGCTTGTCCATTCCAATATCAAGACCTAGTTTTTTATTCATTCTATAACGACCTACTTCACCTAAAGAGTAACGTTGGTCTGAAAAGAACAATTTGTCAATAATTCCACGTGCAGTCTCCTCATCAGGCGGCTCGGCATTACGTAGTTGACGGTATATGTGTTCAACAGCCTCTTTTTCAGAGTTTGTTGGATCTTTTTGTAAGGTGTTATGAATAATTGCGTAATCTCCTTGTTGTGCACTTTCTTTATGTAAAAGAATAGTTTTCACATTAGTTTCAAGAATTTCCTCAATATTATCTTTGTCCAGAGCCGTATCACGATCTAAAACAATTTCGTTACGCTCAATAGAAACTACTTCACCAGTATCTTCATCAACAAAATCCTCATGCCATGTATTTAAAACACGTGCTGCAAGTTTACGACCTAATACTTTTTTAAGTCCAGCTTTAGAAACCTTAATTTCTTCAGCAAGATCAAAAATCTCTAAAATATCTTTATCGCGTTCAAAACCGATGGCTCTAAATAAAGTTGTAACAGGTAATTTTTTCTTACGGTCGATATACGCATACATCACTTGATTGATGTCAGTTGCGAATTCAATCCATGATCCTTTAAAAGGAATAACTCTGGCAGAGTATAATTTGGTTCCATTAGCATGGAAAGATTGGCCAAAGAATACACCTGGAGATCTGTGTAATTGTGACACTACTACACGTTCTGCACCATTGATACAGAAAGTACCTGAAGGTGTCATATAAGGAATTGTTCCTAAATACACATCTTGAACAATGGTCTCGAAATCCTCATGTTCAGGGTCTGTACAGTACAATTTAAGTCTGGCCTTAAGCGGAACGCTATATGTAAGTCCACGTTCTATACATTCTTCGATAGAATAACGTGGTGGATCAATAAAGTAATCTAAAAATTCTAAAACAAATTGATTACGTGTGTCTGTAATTGGGAAGTTTTCCAAAAAGGTATTATATAAACCTTCGTCTCCTCTTTCTTCAGATTTAGTTTCTAGCTGGAAAAAATCCTGGAAGGATTTTATCTGAATATCCATAAAGTCAGGATATTCTGTTCTATTTATAATAGACGAGAAATTTAATCTTTCAGCTTGTTTTGCTAACATCAATGGGCGGAATTTTGATTAAAAAAATAAAATGACGTATGTAACGATTATATACGCAAAATGGTCTAGGCCTAAAAGTATACACTTTAGACCTAAACCGTTATGTTTTTGAGGGCTTAAATTACTTAAGCTCAACCTCTGCTCCAGCTTCTTCTAATTGAGCTTTTAAAGCTTCTGCTTCATCTTTAGAAACTCCTTCTTTAACTGGGCTAGGTGCATCATCAACTAAACCTTTAGCTTCTTTTAAACCTAAACCTGTTAATTCTTTAACTAGTTTTACAACTGCTAATTTAGAACCACCAGCGGCTTTAAGGATTACATCAAATTCAGTTTGCTCTTCAGCAGCTTCACCTCCAGCAGCAGGTCCAGCCATAACTGCAGCAGCTGCTGCAGGCTCAATACCATACTCATCTTTTAATATAGTTGCTAATTCGTTTACTTCTTTTACAGTTAAGTTAACTAATTGTTCTGCGAAATCTTTTAAATCTGCCATTTTTTCTATCGTTTTAATAAATTTTTAATAATAATATAATTGTAATTAAGTGCGTACTATTTAATACTATCCTTCTTTTTCAGATAGTGTTTTTAAAATCCCTGCTAATTTACCACCACTTGATTTAAGTGCTGAAATAACATTTTTAGCTGGCGATTGTAATAAGCCAATAATATCACCGATAACTTCGTCTTTAGATTTGATATTTACTAAAGCGTCAAGGTTTTCATCTCCAATATAAACAGCTTCTGCAATAAATGCACCTTTTAAAAGTGGCATTGCTGATTTTTTACGGAAGTTTTGAATAACTTTGGCTGGTCCATTACCAACTTCAGAATACATAATTGAAGTATTTCCTTTTAATGTAGAAGGAAGGTCTCCAAAATCTTTATCTGATGCCTCCATTGCTTTTTTAAGCAAGGTGTTTTTAACTACGGCTAATTGTATATTTGCCTTATAACAAGCACGACGTAAATCTGATGTCGCACCTGCATTTAATCCAGAAATATCAGCTAAATAGATATTTGCATTATCGGCTAATTCCGCAGTTAATTCTTTAATTACTTGTGATTTTTCTTCTCTAGTCATAATAAAAGTTTTAAACTACTTAACCAATTTTTGGATCTACAGCTAAACTTGGACTCATGGTACTGGACATATAAATGCTCCTTACGTAAATTCCTTTAGCTGCAGTTGGCTTAAGTTTCATTAATGTTTGTAATAATTCGTTTGCATTATCTGCAATTTTATCAGCACTAAAAGATGCTTTTCCTATAGATGCGTGTACAATACCAGTTTTATCAACTTTAAAGTCAATTTTACCAGCTTTTACATCGCTAACAGCTTTACCAATATCCATAGTTACTGTACCTGTTTTTGGGTTTGGCATTAAGCCACGAGGACCTAATATACGTCCTAAAGGACCCAATTTACCCATAACGCTAGGCATAGTTACAATAACATCTACGTTTGTCCAACCACCTTTAATTTTATCAAGGTACTCATCTAAACCTACATAGTCTGCACCAGCCTCTTTAGCTTCCGCTTCCTTATCTGGTGTAACTAGTGCTAAAACTTTTACGTCTTTACCAGTACCGTGTGGAAGCGTTACAACGCCTCTTACCATTTGATTTGCTTTTCTTGGATCTACGCCTAAACGTACAGCCAAATCAACAGATGCATCAAACTTCGTATTGGTTACTTCTTTTATCAGCGCTGATGCTTCATCGACAGAGTATATTCTTCCTTTCTCGATTTTTGCTACAGCTTCTTTTTGTTTCTTTGTTAATCTTGCCATTTTTCTAAATTTTTTAGATTAATTAGGTTCGGTACCACCTTTTATAGCTATACCCATTGATCTTGCAGTACCTGCAACCATTGTCATGGCAGCATCGATAGTAAATGCATTTAAATCTTGCATTTTATCTTCAGCTATTGCTCGTACCTGATCCCAAGAAACTTTTGCTATTTTTTTTATGTGTGGTTCACCTGAACCTTTTTTCGCTTTGGCCGCTTCTAATAATTGTACAGCTGCAGGAGGTGTTTTGATAACAAAGTCAAATGATTTGTCTTTGTATACCATAATAACCACTGGTAAAACTTTACCAGGTTTATCTTGTGTTCTAGCATTAAACTGCTTACAGAACTCCATGATATTAACTCCAGCGGCACCTAAAGCGGGTCCAACCGGTGGCGACGGATTCGCTGCACCTCCCCTTACTTGTAGTTTAACTACTTTACTTAATTCTTTTGCCATTTTTAATAATTTAGTTTTGATACATATCTTAAATTTGGAAGCATAAGACTGTATTCTTATATTGTAACAATTATTATACTTTTTCTACTTGCATATAGCTTAATTCCAAAGGTGTTTTTCTTCCAAAAATTTTCACCATTACTTCTAGCTTACGCTTTTCTTCGTTAATTTTCTCGATCGTCCCATCAAATCCATTAAATGGTCCGTCAATAACCTTAACTGTTTCGCCTATATTGAATGGGATAGCCACATTGGTATCGGCATTTACTGAAAGCTCATCTACTTTACCTAACATTCTATTAACTTCAGATTGTCTTAACGGTACTGGATCACCTCCTTTAGTTTCACCTAAAAACCCAATTACATTTGTAACCGACTTTATAATGTGAGGGATTTCACCTGTTAAATTTGCTTTTATCATTATGTAACCAGGAAAATAAACTTTTTCTTTATTTACTTTTTTTCCGTTACGTATTTGGATAACTTTCTCGGTTGGAACTAGAACTTGCTCTACAAAATCTTCAAATCCTAATCGTGCTATTTCTGTTTCAATGTAGGCTTTAATTTTATTTTCTTGACCACTTACTGCTCTAACGACATACCACTTTTTCTCATTTCCTTCAGACATAAAATTTTATTTTAACCGTTAATCCAATGAAAGTAAGATCCTATTGCTTTGCTGAAAACCGTATCAATTCCCCAAATAGCTAGTGAAAAAATAATAGAGAACACAGCTACTAAAATGGTTAACTTTTGTCCCTCTGCCCAAGTTGGCCAAGTTACATTGTTTTTCAGTTCCCCAAATGATTCTTTTATATAAATTGCAATTCCAGCCATTGTAAATATGTTTTTTATTTTTAAGAAGCAACAATAAGACGTTTGCTACCTAAATTGCACGGGTTGAGAGACTCGAACTCCCGACACCTGGTTTTGGAGACCAGTGCTCTACCAACTGAGCTAAACCCGTAAATACAAGTCAAGGTATTCCGTAAAACGAAATACCTTAACTCTATATTGATTAGATAAAATTAATTATTCTAAAATTTCAGTTACTTGACCTGCACCTACAGTTCTACCACCTTCACGGATAGCGAAACGTAAACCTACATTCATTGCAATAGCCTGAATTAATTCAACTGTAATAGTTAAATTATCACCTGGCATAACCATTTCAACACCATCTGGAAGCATAATGTTTCCTGTTACATCCGTTGTACGAACGTAAAATTGTGGACGGTAGTTATTATGGAATGGTGTATGACGACCACCTTCTTCTTTTTTCAAGATATAAACCTCAGCTTTAAATTTAGCATGTGGTGTTACAGAACCTGGCTTAACAATAACCATACCTCTAGAGATTTGAGACTTCTCAATACCTCTTAATAAGATACCTGCATTATCACCAGCTTCACCTCTATCTAAAATTTGACGGAACATTTCAATTCCAGTAATAGTAGACGTTAACTTTTCAGCACCCATACCAATAATTTCTACTGGATCTCCTGTTTTACCAATACCAGTTTCGATACGACCTGTAGCAACAGTTCCACGACCTGTAATTGAGAAAACATCTTCAACAGGCATCAAGAAAGGCTTATCCATTTCACGAACAGGCTCCTCAATCCACTCATCAACAGCTGCCATTAATTCAAGAATAGAATCAACCCACTTTTGCTCACCGTTAAGTGCACCTAAAGCTGAACCAGCTATAACAGGACCGTTGTCCCCATCATATTCGTAAAAAGATAATAAGTCACGAATTTCCATTTCTACTAATTCAAGTAATTCTGGATCGTCAACTAAATCTACTTTATTCATAAACACAACCATTCTAGGAATACCAACCTGGCGACCTAAAAGAATATGCTCACGAGTTTGTGGCATCGGGCCATCAGTTGCAGCAACTACTAGAATTGCTCCATCCATTTGCGCAGCACCAGTAACCATGTTCTTCACGTAATCCGCGTGACCTGGACAGTCAACGTGTGCATAGTGACGGTTTGCAGTTGCGTACTCAACGTGAGATGTATTAATAGTAATACCACGTTCTTTTTCTTCTGGAGCATTGTCAATCTGGTCGAATGATCTTGCTTCTGAATAACCTGCATCAGCTAATACTTTTGTAATAGCAGCAGTCGTGGTTGTTTTTCCGTGATCTACGTGTCCAATGGTACCTATGTTAAGGTGTGGTTTTGAACGATCGAAAGTTGCCTTTGCCATGTTTATTTTATTTTAATCTATTTATATTAGTACTTATATTATTCAATATTAAATGAGCCAATGACGGGAATTGAACCCGTGGCCTCTTCCTTACCAAGGAAACGCTCTACCCCTGAGCTACACCGGCGTAAAGTTTTTATTTCCTAATCTTTTCCATGCCTGCATAAAGACAAACCTTAAAAGAAGAGATTCCTGACTTCACAGGAATTTTTTGAGCGAGAGACCGGGTTCGAACCGGCGACATTCAGCTTGGAAGGCTGACGCTCTACCAACTGAGCTACTCTCGCATTTCTTTGAACATATTTCTATATTCAAAAGGTATTTTCATTATTTCAATTTCGGATTAAATTCTAATCCCGTAAAAGTAAACTTTTACTTAAACTTTAAAAACGTATTCTAAAATTTTTTTCAATCACTTTCCTTTCGGCCCGCAATTTCCAACTTTTAATTTACAATTTCACAAATGTAACGTTTAAAAGTTTTATCATCACCTTCCTTTGCACGGTAATCCATAAGGACAAAACCTTGCTTAAAAGCTTAGTGGGGAGAGCAGGATTCGAACCTGCGAAGACGTAGTCAGCAGATTTACAGTCTGCCCTCGTTGGCCGCTTGAGTATCTCCCCAATCACTTTAATTCAATATTTCAAAAAAACTTTTCTTTGAGCCGATGGAGGGACTCGAACCCACGACCTGCTGATTACAAATCAGCTGCTCTAGCCAGCTGAGCTACATCGGCTTTTTAGCATCTCATTCGCGCTAAAAAAAGCCCGCTATTTCTAACGGACTGCAAATGTATATAAATATTTAATTATTCAAAACATTTTATTGATTTATTTTACAAATGTGGCCTTAATTTTTCTTTTCGCTTTTTTAATTGGCGTTCAAGTGATGCTACAGCGGTATCTACAGCCTCCTCAAAAGTTTTACATTGTTTTTTTACTACAAAACTATCTCCAGGCACATTTACTTGCGCTTCAAAAATCTTGTTTGCCTTATCACTTGTGTTTTCTACTTTTAAATAAACATCGGTTTGAATGACCTTATCGTAGTACAAATCTAACTTATCCATTCGCTTCTGAATAAAATCTATCAATTTTTGATCTGCGTTAAAATTAACGGACTGTGTGTTTACTTTCATACGATTCTAATTTTTTTAATTAAACAAACGAATTTTACTGCTATTTTTTCTGTCCTCTTGGGTGCGCTTTTAAATATACCTTCTTTAATTCCGATATACTATTGTGTGTGTATATTTGTGTTGCAGCTAAACTGGAATGACCTAATAACTCTTTAACGGTATTTATATCTGCACCTTGATTTAGTAAATGTGTCGCAAATGAATGTCTTAAAATATGCGGGCTCTTTTTTACTTTAGAAGATGCTAAACTAAAATAATCATTTATTACACGGTAGACAAGTGTTTCATAAATTTTAACGCCTTTTTGGGTTAAAAAAAGGTAGTCAATATCAGAAATGTTTTCCAATTGATTTCTTATTTCCAAATAATATTTAATGGTTTTAATTACCGAGTCTAACAATGGAATAATACGTTCTTTGTTTCGTTTACCTAAAACTTTTAGCGTTTTATTGGAAAGATCGATTTGGTTTAATTTGATTTCTACCAATTCAATGCGGCGAATTCCAGTTGAATAGAATAATTCAATAATAAACTTATTTCGTACACCTTCAAAAGTATCATCAAATTCCAGATCGTCCAAAACGGTTGCCACTTCAGCTTCAGAAAAAGGTATTTGAATTTTCTTACTCGTTTTTAATGCCTTGTGTTTTGATAGTGGATTAACCTGAATATCACCAACCTTAATTTGAAATTTATAATAGGAATTTAGTGCCGAAATTTTCCGATTTATAGAACGATTGTTCATTTCCTTATCTACTAAACTAACAATCCAGGTTCTAATTTCTGGATAATTAACGGATAACATATCTTCTGTTTGGTAAGTTTCTGATAGAAAAGTTAGAAAGTCCTGCAAGTCTTTCTTGTATGCTTTTACAGTGAGTTTGGAATAGTGCTTTTCCAAAAGCAAGTAGTCCATAAAAGCTTGAAAGGGCATATTGGTTAATGTGTTAATGATTAATATAAATTTAATTACTAAAATAGATTATTTAATAATACGCATATTTATAAAACTACGAAGATTAATTGAGCTTTTAGTTTAGAACATAAAAATCCCGCATTTCTGCAGGATTCTTATAATATAATATAATATAATATAATATACATGAGATTACATACTTGCTTGATCTCTTAATCGCTGAACATATTGAGCTTTTTGAATTAGTGCTCTATTTTCAACCGAAGGCTTTGTAAACTGTTTGCCAGTTTGTAAAGCGCGTTTTGTCTTCGTTTTATCAAACTTTCGTTTGTAACGCTTTAACGCCCTATCTATATTTTCTCCTTCTTTAATTGGTATAATTAACATAGTCCTTAACCTCCTCTCTTTTAAAATTTTCAAGGTGCAAAAATAGTTACAATTTTAGATTTTGCAATGGAAAATTTAAAAATTATTAATAACCGTTAATACTATTGAAAAGGAACTACAATCATATCGAATTGCGCTAATAATTTATCCACAAAAAAAAACGCAAACCACTTAAATAAAGTCGTTTGCGTTTTATTAAATCGTTGAATATATTCTAAAACTAATCTTTAAATAAACTATAGCGTTTGGTTAAATCTTGAATTAGTTTCTCTTCTTCTTTACTCTCTAGCAATGTGTTGTAGTTCTCCCAAAATTCTTTATTATAAGGTTTTGGCGAAAACAAATCGGCATCCCAAGTTTGTCTTAAAGTCCGCTGAATTTCAGCATCATCCGTAATTATTTCAGTAAATAAAATTTCCTGTACGGTATAATAAAATCGCTCTCCCTTATTTACAATCGACTCATCAATATCTGTTTTCGGATTATTTACTACGGCTCTTACATTAACAAGTTTTGGCGTTTCGTAATAAACATAATTTAAGTACATATTATCTTGGTACTCTTTATAAGTCAATATCAATTTATGATTGATGGTTGTATCATAAAGTGTTTTACTTCGGCTGCGTTGTGCTTTAGATGCGGCTACGAGCTCGTATTCTATCTTCTTAATTGCATAATTATCCCAATAAACATAAATCCATCCTTTTGGATGATAGCCATCGTTAAAAACGCCTGGTGTTTCTAGATTTACATATTCGAAACTTTCTGAAATACTAATTTTATAAATTTTTCGATCGTTTTCAACTAAAACTGTATCCAGTTTAAACTGATGCTTACTCATAATGTCCTCTCCAAATAAAGCTTTGGGATTTCCAGCATTTCTAACCATATTCAGTTTACCCTGAAATAGCGTTTCGAGTCCATTAATGCGATTATCATTCCATTTTATAGCATTAACTAGTGATTTTGTTTGAATGGTATCACGCCTTAAATTGTTTTTAGAAAACTTGCGGTTTTTAATTCTATTTTTTAAAAAAGCAGTATATGCTAGCAAACTATCCACATCGCGTAAATCGTAACTTTTACGGACCTGATCTACGTTTATCTTAAGATTTTCTGCTGGATTAGATGCAAAACTAGAATCGTATAAAGTAATAGCACTTTCAATAAGCCACTTAAACTCTTTTTTATTACGCTCTTTATGACGCATAAACCCTTTTTGCAAATATGACGAATCTGGCAAATTTTCAGGTAACTCTTCCAGTGCCCGCATAACGATATCGTTTCCTGTTTTAGGCCTAGTTTCCGCTACCAACAGTATTTCATCTAATGAGGCAACATCATCATCCAAATAAATTTCGAAAGATGCATCGAACTCATTAACCGGGATTTTATAACTTTTAAATCCAATAGATGACACCACTAAAGTGTCTTTTTGATACTTATCAGGCACCCGTAATAAAAACTTACCATCGGCGTTTGTAACGGTTCCGATGGTAGTGTTTTTAACATAAATGCTTGCGCTTTCAATAGGCTGAAAAGAGCTTCCCTCTAAAACCGTGTTTGTTAATTCAGTTTGTGCCGAAACACATGTTCCTACAAGAATTAAAAAAGAACTTAAAAAGCACGTTTTAAAACGATTTTTCATTTTATGAATTATTTACTTAATAGCTGGCTTATAATATTTACCATCTAAATTCATTTTAGCGAATTGCTAAACAATTTTCACCAAAATAACTATTGTTTTTATTTAGTCGCTGGCTTATAATCCTTTCCGTCCAAAGTCATTTTGGCGATGATTTCCCGTAAAATCTCAGATGTTCCACCACCAATTGGTCCTAAACGGCTATCGCGTAATAATCGAGCCATTGGATATTCTTCCATATAACCGTAACCGCCTAAAAACTGTAGACATTGATAAATAACCTCATCGGCCATTTTAGTAGATTGTAATTTAGAAATTGTTGCTTCTTTAACTACATATTCTCCTTTATTCATACGGTTTGTTACCGAATAATTAAATTCTTTACAAACAATCATATTAGCATAAGCATCTGAATACGCATGACGCAAGGCTTGGAAATTATTGATGCTTTTCCCAAAAGCGTAACGCTCACTCATATATTGTTTGGCATAATCCAAAGCAAATTCAGCTCTAGCATGTGCGTTTACACCCATAATTAAACGTTCGAAAGCAAAATGTTGCATAATGTATGGAAAGCCTTTGTTGACTTCTCCCATTAAGTTTTCGGCAGGGATAGTTACATTATCGAATGCAATTTCAGCTGTATCACTGGCTCTCCAGCCTAATTTATCGAGTTTGGTAGCCGAGATACCTGGTGTATCTCTATCCATGATAAACATACTAATACCTTTGTTTCCTAACTCCGGATTTGTTTTAGCCGCAACCACTAAATAGTCGCTATAAATACCATTAGTAATAAACGTTTTAGATCCGTTAAGAACATAGGTATCCCCTTTCTTTTCGGCTGTTGTACGCATGGCTGCAACATCACTTCCACCAAAAGGTTCGGTAACACATAAGCAACCAATCATATCGCCACTGATACTTGCCGTTAAATATTTTTCTTTAATAGCTTCACTACCTTCTGCATTTACGTGTGTCATTGCCAAATAAGCATGGGCCCACATATTAGCGGCAAATCCACCAGAATTAACTTTCTGTAATTCTTCAAGAAATATAATAGTATAAAATAAGTCTAAATCTAATCCGCCATATGCTTCCGGGTAGTTAACACCAAAAAAGCCCATATCGCCAAATTTCTTCCATATAAAACGCTCAACGGTTCCGTCTTTCTCCCATTTTTCAATATGTGGAACAACTTCTTTTTGTAAAAAATCTTTTAAGCTCTGTCTAAACAAGTTATGCTCTTCGGTGAAGTACATAGTATTCATAAATTTCTTTTTTTTGTATAATTATTCAATCAACAAATATAATGTAATAATCTCAAATTTGCTGACTGGAAAGTCCTTAACTTTCGTTAAATCATTCAATGATTGGAAGCCATCGCGCAAGGTTCGTTGCTCTATTATATTATGCGCCACCTCATAATCAATATAATTTATGTTTACCAATTGATCACGCGTAGCTGTATTTAAATTAATTAGTTGAATAGATTTGGGCGTTTTTACCGTGAATTGCTCTTTAATTCTCAAAATTACTTCCGGTGACAAGCCATAGACCTCGGTAAGTTGAATATCGGCAATAAAAATAGATCCTATTTCTTCGCGATAATTGATAATTCGTTCCGATAACTTTTCACCCACACCATATACCCGCTTTAATTGTGAAGCTGTTACCGTATTTAAATCAATTTTTTCAGCAAAGGTTTTGGGTTTATTATTATTATTATTATTATTATTATCATAATTCTGATTAACATTTTTAGGCTTTGGATTTGTCACCCAATCTGGAAACTTGAAGTAAGGTGATAATCTTTCCAAAAGCGAATCGGATACTTTGGTAACCTGCTGAAAATCTTTAGCAGAATTCACCCATTTTTCAGTTGCTCTAAAATGATGTAGCCGATCTATTTCTTCATTACTCATTCCCAAAGTGTAACCTTTATAATCGGTTATATAATTTGGATTAAATGGATATACTTTAGGCTTTAATTTTTGTAATTGCACTAGTTTAAGCGAATCTACTTCTTTTTGCAAATCATCAATTACAAAGTTGGTTTCCGCGTGTACACCTAAAGATTTATCATACAAATAAAAAGCAACCTGCAAAAAAACTATAACGGTTACCAATAGAAAAATCCCATTTCGCTGTTTTCTTGTAAACGTGAAATGGGATTTTTGTATGTTCATATTAAGAATCTATTTTACTGCTATCTTTTTGTATAGTTGATTAGATTTTAACTTCTTGATGTATTGGGCTAGATCACCCTTCACTTCACCAGACATAATATATAATCCAATTATGTTTGGAAAAGACATGGCTAAAATCATCATATCCGAAAAGTCAAGAACAGCTCCTAAACTTACAGACGCTCCAATAACCACAAAAACTAAAAACAACATTTTATAAATAAACTCAATTTTTTTGCTCTTACCAAATAAGTAAGTCCAAGCTCTCATTCCATAATAAGACCAAGAGATCATAGTTGAAAACGCAAATAAGAAAACGGCTAGTGCTAAAACATATGGAAACCAAGATATTTGACTACCAAAGGCATCCGATGTTAATTGCGCACCTACTAAACCTTCTACTTCATGCATTCCTGTAAAAATTAAAACTAAAGCAGTTAATGTACAAACCACAACCGTATCAATAAACGGCTCCAATAAAGCTACAAAGCCCTCAGATGGTGGATTATTTGTTTTTGCTGTACTATGTGCAATGGCTGCAGAACCAACACCGGCTTCATTTGAAAATGCAGCCCGCTGGAAACCTACTACTAGAACCCCAATAACACCTCCTTTTAAAGCAGATGGACTAAATGCGCCATCATATATTGCAGAAAATGCTGGACCTATGTTTTGTATGTTCATGATAATTACCGCTAAAGCAGCAACTATATATATGGACGCCATTATTGGAACCACTTTACCAGTTACTTTAGCAATACTGCTAATACCTCCAATAATAACAACACCTACTAAAATTGCGGTTACAATACCGAAATAGAAACCATGACCTTCTAACATTGGAAACTGTCCTGCTAATTGCTCAAACGATTGGTTTGCTTGGAACATATTACCACCTCCAAAAGAAGCACCAACGGCTAAAACTGCAAACATACCAGCAAGCACTTTACCCATACCTTTCATGTTCCGTTTTTCAAGTCCGTATCGTAAATAATTCATGGGTCCACCAAAAACACGTCCATCAGGTAAAATATCACGATATTTTACACCTAAAGTACATTCCACAAATTTGGTAGACATCCCTAATAAACCACAAACAATCATCCAAAAAGTGGCTCCCGCTCCACCCAATGAAACAGCTACAGCTACACCAGCAATATTACCTAAACCAACAGTACCGGAAACGGCAGTTGCTAAAGCTTGAAAGTGTGTTACTTGCCCAGGTGCATCTGGATCATCATATTTTCCTCGCGCTAAATCAATAGCATGTTTAAATCCACGGATATTAATAAAACCCATTCTTATGGTAAAGAACAGAGCACCGAATACTAACCAAATAACTATAAATGAAATAGGTTTTGTAAGTGGATCGCCATTAGGATGCGTTAAAACAATCGGCTCATAATATTTTACTTCAGCAAAAAAATGCGCTCCTTGTTCAATAACATGTTGCGCATTATCTGAATTATAAATTACTTTTCCTTCAGCCGTTAATTGCTTTAAAGTACCTTTTCCCGTTGATTTTACTGTAATTTCCTCTCCTAAATCATCTTTAATAACAGCTATAGGCTCATTAGTTGAGATTTTTTCACCATCTTTTTTAAGCCATTTTACCAGTGTATATTTATTATCTACCCTATTGTTCCAATCTGGAATTCCAATTTGCTTAGAATCTGCATAAACAACTGGATCATAAACTCCAATTGCAGCAAAGGGATCCCAAAAAAGTACTGCCCCTAAAGCACTTACTGCAGGCGTCATAGTTCCATTAAAAACTTCTGTAATCGCATCGGACTTCACGGTAAACACAGCTGTTTTACTATTACCAACTGCATCGGTTACTAGAACAGTGTATGGTACACCTTCCGTAAGACCCATTGCTCTATTAGAGTTTAATGGTGTACTTTGGTTACTCCAGCGGTATGTAAAAGGCTCCACTCCACCTTTAACTGTAATTTTAATTGAACCATCATTAATTGAAGTTGAAGGATTTGAGACTAGCCCTTCGATTTCCAAATCTTGCGCAAATGCTATAATTGGTAGAATTACAGTGAAAATTGAAAGAAGAATTTTCTTCATAAGTTAATTTATTAGTTAGTTTTTTGTTAATTAGTAGGACAAGATGCTAAAAAAAAATGAGTTTCTAAAACATCTGTTGTTAAAAACAAACATCCCTTATTTTATATTATAAAAAGAGTTTAGTTTCATAATCTGTTCTGGTCGGCCAAGTACTATTATTTTTCCGTTTGGCATCAGCTCCTGTTCTGCTTCCGGATTAATAATATAATCGCCATTCCCATCTTTGTAAGCTATAACATTGCAACCTGTTTTTTTTCTTAAATCCAAATCACGAATTGTCTTAATCTTTGAAGCATCATAGAGCTTACTAACCTCAATTTCTTCTATATTAACATTCGATTTCCCAACGGCAGTCAGGTTATCTATAAACTCTATTAAATCGGGTACTACAACCAAAGATGCCATATGACCGCCACCAATTTTGTCTGGCAAGATAACATTGTTCGCACCTGCCAATTTAAGTTTAGTATATGATGTTTCTTGAGAAGCACGGCTTATTATAATCAGTTCTTTGTTAATTTGCCTTGCGGATAATACCACAAACAAATTATCAGCATCATTTGGCAGTGCAGAGATTAGTGTTGTTGCACGGTTAATTCCAGCTTTTATAAGTATTTCGTCTTCATTAGCATTCCCGTGAACAAATGGCATCATTTCACTCTGATATTTATCGATAATCTCTTTATTGTGCTCAATTATTACAAAAGGTTTATTGTAAGCCATTAATTTATTGGCCGCCTGTTTACCGTTTCTGCCATAGCCACAAATAATAATGTGGTCTGAAAGATTATCAATCTTTTTTTGCATTTTCTTTTGTTTTAAATCTTCAAAATTATTTTTGCTTAAAATATATTCAGTAATCACGCTAATGGCATAACCAACAATTACAACACTAGTAAGTATAAGGAAAACCGTAAAAATCTTGGAAGCATCATCTAGAGGGCTCACTTCACTAAAACCAACAGTAGTAATGGTTATTACTGTCATATATAGTGCATCTATCCATCTATAGTCTGACAAAACCATAAATCCAACAACCCCAACAATTAGTAACAGAATTAATAGCGCAATAGCTATAATTATTTTGGATCGAAATAAATTTAGAACTAGATTATTCATAACTACAAGTCGAAAACTGAAGACCGTTTTGTAAATAACAAATCTTTAATACGCATCCAAAAAGCAATAAATAAATACACAGCGAATCCAAAACCCAATGTCACAAAGGTTAAATACATAAAGGATGTACGCACAACTTTAGCGCGAATTCCCATACGGTCTGCAATACGCTGACATACGTGAAAGCCGTGCTTTTGGAAGTACAGTAAAGGTTTTAAGAAAATATTCATACTGCAATGTAGTAATTTATTTGCTTATTAATCGATTTCCAATTACACATTGCAAGCATTTATTAGAATTACAATACTCGGTTTTAAGTTGCAATAAAGCTTGTGAAACGCTTGCCGAATCCGGCATAGACTTTAATTCGTTAAATTTTTTTACAATCGTGTTTTTTTCTGAAGGAATTTGCGTCATTAAATCAATTAATTCCGAAACCTGATCTTGTCCTTGCTGTTTAGCATATGCAAATTTTAAAGGCACAATTGTGTTTATAACTAGAAGATTAATAAAATTCTTTGTCAATATTTTTTTTGATGTTTTTGAAACCGTTTGAAACGTGTAATGCGTTTCCCAAAAAGCAGAACATCCTACTCCAAAAATTTCATAAAACTGCTCAAGTGAGGAACTAGACATCACTTTAGAAAACAAATTGTCGTTTTTATGATATAAAATTGCTAATTGTGACAAACGTATAGTTGGGAAGTTAGGCGGACGTAATTTAAAAAATTGAGGTTGTGTAACATGATTATTATTCAATTGAAATTTATTTATCAAATACAGATACTGTTTTAACAAGTGCTGTTCATATGGAACATCACTGTATTTGTTTAAAAGACCAACTTGCCCTAACAGAAGCGCTTCCAGCTCTTCAGGTTTATTTTGAAGTTTTCTTATGATACTAAAATCCAGCGATTGCGCCATGCTTAAAAACGCATCACCATTAATATTGAGTCCGAAATTTTTGGATAGCATATTAAACAATACCGCTTCCCAGTTGTTTTTTAACTTTACTAATAAATTAGTAATCGCCAATGATTTTTGTTCCAAACGTTCTATATAAAGACGCTCCAACCAATTCTGTAACAAGAAATCTGGTGTACTGTGAAATTCATTCTCACAGTTAATCCAAGTCTGCTTTTTTGAAAACAATTGGTAATAATTATCCAATAACTGTTTATCAATATAATTTATGAGCTCTAAAGTGGGAATAACCGTGTTATCTTTTCTAAACACATCTGTATCATGTTCCCAAACAACATGCAAAATCACATTTTGATAAGCGGGATCTTTCTCATGATTGTGTACATACCAGTCACTCGATTTTATATGAATTTCTACATTTCCTGCCCAAAGTTGTTCATCAATTTTAAGTTGTGTTGTAAAAAAATCCGGGCCTGACAAATGGTTATGCTGTCCGGAATTAATTATAACTACATCTTGCCCTTGAGTTGTTTTCAAATTTAGAAGTTGAAACTTTTTAAACTGCCATAAATAATGTAAAAATGCTTCTTGCATGAATCTAATTTACACATTTTAAGCGAATTATGATAGTTCCTATTTTGTTTTGTACTTTTACAACGGTACACAATTAAAATAAAGTATATTTTATGAAATATCTTATACTAACTTATTTAACTCTTATAATACAAACGCAAATGACCTTATATATCTTTAACTCTGAAAGTAAGACAGCCGATTGGTATACGCTAGACGACGTTGTTATGGGCGGAAACTCCAACGGGTCATTTTCTATTAACGCTGAAGGATTTGGTGTTTTTAAGGGTGAAATATCTTTAGAAAATAATGGTGGGTTTTCATCAGTTCGACATGACTGTAAACGTAAAAATACTGAAGGCTTTACGCATTTTATAATTCGCGTAAAAGGTGACGGCAATCCGTATCAGTTCCGCGTAAAATCGGATAAAACCAATAGATACTCTTACGTGGCTACATTTCAAACAACGGAAAGCTGGGAAACTATTAAAATTGCTTTTTCCTATATGCCAGCCGTTTTCCGCGGTCGTAAACTAGATATGCCAAATTTCTCAGGCAGTACTATTGAAGAAATTGGATTCTTAATTGGCAATAAAAAGCCACAAAAATTTAAACTGGAAATTGATAGTATTATTTTGTCAAAATAGTTTCTATAAAAAAACAATTCCTCTTGTACTATACAACGCCACTATTTAATTATAACTTTTTAGTATCTTCGTTTTCATGAATAAAATTGATATTCGGCATGTAGAAGTTGTGCAATATATTAGCCCTTTACGCGAAGGAGGTTCACTTCCTGCTATTGTAAAAGCTGATGATGACTTTCTTTATGTACTGAAATTTAGAGGAGCTGGGCAAGGAAAAAAAGCATTAATCGCCGAATTTATTGGTGGTGAAATTGCACGTACCATAGGTCTGCATGTTCCAGAATTAGTTTTTATGAATCTTGATGACTCCTTTAGTAAAACGGAGCCTGATGAAGAAATTCAAGATTTGCTAAAATTTAGTGTGGGATTAAATCTAGGACTTCACTATCTATCTAGCGCAATAACCTTCGACCCTCTGGCTTCAGATATAGATTCTATGACAGCTTCCAAAATACTGCTCATGGATAGTATCATTAGCAATATAGATCGCACAGCCAAAAACACCAATTTATTAGTTTGGAATAAGGAAGTTTGGGTGATAGATAATGGTGCGAGTTTTTATTTTCACCATAATTGGCAAACATGGGAAAATCATTTAACCCGAACCTTTCCGCTTATTAAAGACCATGTACTTTTAGAATTTGCAAAAAACCTAAAAGAAGCTGCAATTATAATCACCGATAAACTTACCGATCAGAAAATCCAAGAAATCATTTCGTTAATTCCCGAAGATTGGTTGGAAAATGAATCAGATCCTTTCTCGCCTGATGAAATACGAGCGGCTTATATTACGTATTTGCAAGCTAAACTCTCCATGATTGATAAATTAGTTAAAGAAGCTGAAGATGCCAGATAAAGTAACTTTTGAATATGCCATAATTCGGTTTGTACCTAAAGTGGAACGTGATGAATTCTTTAATATAGGCGTTATTCTTTTTTCAAAACGAAAAAAATTTCTGGGCATAAAATATTTAATTGATCCTAAAAAATTTGATGCTTTTTCCAATGATATAGAATTATACGACGTTGAAAATTATTTAAAAGCTTGGGATTTAGTTTGTCAAGGTGCGCCAGCTGGCGGCAAAATTGGAGCGCTTGAATTATCCGATAGGTTTAGATGGTTAGCGGCTTCAAAAAGCACTATTCTTCAGTGTTCAAAAACGCACCCTGGATTATGTTACAATCCAAAAGAGACCTTGGAAGGTCTCTTTGAATCGTTTGTATTATAAAAATCGGTTTATTAATTATTCAATATACCCCATTTTTTCCATCCATTCGTTATTAAACATTTTTCCAACATAGCGACTTCCATGATCGTGGAATAAAACGACTACTACATCGTCTTTTGTAAAATGCTCTTTTAATTGTAAAACACCTTTAATAGCTGCTCCAGCAGAATTACCTAAAAACATCCCTTCTTCTTTGGCTAATTTTTGCGTATAAATAGCAGCGTCTTTATCTGTTACTTTCGTAAAACCATCAATAATACTGAAGTCAACATTCTTTGGTAAAATATCTTCGCCAATACCTTCCGTTACATATGGATAAATCTCGTTTTCATCAAAGATTCCCGTTTCATGATATTTTTTAAATACACTTCCGTAGGTATCAATTCCCCAAACTTTCACATTTGGATTTTGTTCTTTTAAGTATTTCCCAACGCCAGAAATAGTACCACCAGTTCCTACACCAACCACAAAGTGAGTGATTTTCCCATCAGTTTGTTTCCAAATTTCAGGCCCAGTACTTTCATAATGCGCTTTGGTATTACTTGGATTATCATACTGATTTACATACCAAGAATTCGGCGTTTCTTCACCTAAACGCTTCGATACAGAATAGTAACTTCTAGGGTCGTCTGGCTCTACGTCGTTAGGGCAAACAATTACTTCTGCTCCAACGGCACGAAGAATATCCATTTTCTCTTTAGATTGTTTATCGCTTATTACAAAAATACATTTGTAACCTTTAACTATTGCAGCAAGTGCTAATCCCATTCCGGTGTTTCCTGAAGTTCCTTCAATAATAGTTCCTCCTGGTTTTAAACGACCATCAGCTTCGGCGTCCTCAATCATCGTTAATGCCATACGATCTTTAACAGAGTTTCCTGGGTTAAATGTTTCGTACTTTGATAATACCAAACATGGCAAATCGGCTGTCAATTTATTTAATTTAACCAATGGCGTATTTCCAATGGTTTCTAGTATGTTTTCTGCGTATTCCATATATAATTACTTCTGCGGATATATTTAAATGTAAGCTAAAATTGAAATGCAAAGGTAAGATTTTGATTGGAAAGCACGAAACGTTTTTTATTAGGTGTTTTTACACAGAGATTCAGGGGTTTCACAGAGAGACTTGAGGTAATTGTTTTGAGCATGAGTTTCATGGATTACCACGGATGCTTAATATTGTATGTGAATTATTACACAGACTCTCACACAGAAATAATTAATCAGTTTTCGAATGTTTAAAGAATATAATTGTTAACTGAAATTGCGACTGAAAACTGCGATAAAAAAACTATTCAAAACGCATAGCTTTCACTGGCGATATTTTCGTGATTATATAAGAAGGTATCATTAACATCAGTAAACACAGAATAAATGTACCGATATTTAATGCCGCGATATACGTAAAACTTAAATAAACAGGCGCTTCAGTAACGTAATAAACATTTGGATCTAAAGGGAAGATTTTAAAATATTTTTGAGTTAGCAAAATACCTAAACCAATAACATTTCCCCAGATTAAGCCTAAAACGATCAAGTATGAGGCGTTATATAAAAATATTTTTCGAATCGTCCAATTATTACTTCCCAAGGCTTTTAAAACACCTATCATTTGAGTGCGTTCCAAAATTAAAACCAATAATGCCGTAATCATATTAAATCCAGCTACTAATACCATGATTCCAATAATACCGTAGATATTTTTTACAAAAATACTAATCCACTCAAAAATAGTATCGAACTTTTTTTCTACCGTAACAGTATTGTATTCCGGCGGTGTATTTTCATAAACTTGATCTCGTATAACATCCAGATTTGAATAATCGTCTACAAAAAGCTCAAAATGTCCGACGTGATTTTTCTCCCATTTATTAATTCTTTGTAA
Organism: Bizionia argentinensis JUB59; assembly: GCF_000224335.1. GTDB lineage: Bacteria > Bacteroidota > Bacteroidia > Flavobacteriales > Flavobacteriaceae > Algorimicrobium > Algorimicrobium argentinense. The sequence continues at coordinate 58,044 of NZ_AFXZ01000050.1, forward strand.
ATGTTTGATATGTGAAATGACATAAGTCTTATCAAATTCCTGAAAACCTGAATTATAAATCCCTACTATTTTATAAGGAAGAATTCGTGGTTGCTGGTTGAAATCGTTATTTATAAAATAAGTTTGAATGGTATCACCTAGTTTTAAATGCAAGCGATTAGCAATGTATTGAGAAATTAAAACATCTTCACTATATGAATCTGTATATTTTGGCAAGCTACCCTCCACTAAATATTCTTGGAAATAATCCCATCTATAATCCGTACCAACACCTTTTACTATGATGGCTTCAAAATCATCTTCAGTTCTAATAATACCGAATTTTGTAGCAACTCCTTGAATGTGGCTTACACCATCTACAGAGTTAAAATCTGGGTAAAAATCTTGATTCAATGATAAAGGGCTTTCACTCTCTTGCGAATTATTATCCCCAAACTTGGAAATCATTATGTCTCCATTAAAAGCAACAACTTTATCACGAATTTTATGCTGAAGCCCAATTCCGGTAGCAATGGAAATCATCATTACAATTATACCTATAGCAATTGCGGCGATACCAATTTTTATTATTGGTGCCGAAACGCTACTTTTATACGCTTTACTATCAATAATGCGTTTTGCTATAAAATATTCGAAATTCAAATGATGCAATTACTTTTAAACAAGTCCAAAAATACAGTTTTATTATTTGTTATGGTACTGATTTCTTGTGGAAACTTTTCACAAAATGAATCAGCTTCAAAAACAAATAATAGGGATAAAACAGAAAACCCGAAACCCAAGGACAACGAAACTATTATTGTTGGAGCAAACCAAACGGCATCATACTTATCGCTCTTACAAGGAAAAAACATTGGAATTGTTGCAAATCAGACGAGTGTTATTTTTAAAAATGCTGACCACAGTGAAAACACACATTTAGTGGATTCATTAGTTGCTTTAAAAGTAAATGTAAAAAAAGTGTTTTCGCCTGAACATGGTTTTCGTGGCACAGCTGATGCTGGCGAAGTTGTTAAAGACGGTATCGATACCAAAACAGGCTTACCTATCATATCACTTTATGGCAGTAATAAAAAACCGAATGAAGCACAATTATTGGGTATCGATTTTATGATTTTTGATATTCAAGATGTAGGAGCCCGTTTTTACACCTATATATCGTCTTTACATTATGTAATGGAAGCTTGCGCCGAACAAAACATCCCTCTATTAATTTTGGACAGACCAAACCCGAATGGTCATTATATTGATGGCCCTGTTTTAGAAATAGCACATAAAAGTTTTGTTGGCATGCACCCTGTACCCGTAGTTCACGGCATGACCATTGGTGAGTATGCGCAAATGATTAATGGAGAAGAGTGGTTAGACAATCAAGTTAATTGTAAATTAACCATTATTCCAGTGAAGAATTACAACCATAAAACTGCTTATAGCTTACCAATAAAACCGTCACCTAATTTACCGAATGATGTGGCCATAAACCTTTATCCTAGTTTATGCTTTTTTGAAGGTACCAACGTTAATGCTGGCCGTGGAACTGATAAGCAGTTTCAAATTTTTGGAAGTCCATTTCTGGATAAAGACATGTTTAATTTCAACTATCAGTATACACCTAAACCAAACGAAGGTGCCAAACACCCAAAGCATGAAGGCAAAATTTGTAATGGTTTGGATTTAAGTTACTCAAAACCTTTAAACCGACTGGACCTAAATTACTTGATTGAAGCCTACCAGTCAACAAGTGAGAAGTCTGCTTTTTTTAACAACTTTTTTATAAAATTAGCTGGAACAGATAAATTACAGAAGCAAATTGAAACACGCCATACAGCTTATGAAATTAAGAAAACGTGGGTACGTGATTTACAAGCTTATGATACTATGCGCCAAGCGTATTTACTATACAAATAATTATTAATGGTTAGATTTACCGTTCTATCTTTATTTTTGGGTTTTGAAAAACCACTTATTAAACAGAAAATAACACCTTGAAAAGAACTGCTTTTATTTAGAATAAAGTTTACAAGCGACTATAGAATAAGTTTTATAATGCAAACCAATCGTACCTCTAGAATTTAGCAGTTGGTTTTTGATATTTTTTGAAAGGCTGTTTTAATAATTCACTTATTTTACCGTTAGCTATCGCATCCGGAAACACATCTACGCCATATACTATATTATCCCGATCTAGTTCCATATAGGTTCCGAAGAGTCGATCCCAAATAGAAAAAATATTTCCATAATTAGAATCTGTATACGGCAAAACATAATGATGATGAACCTTATGCATATCTGGAGAAACAAATATATAGCTCAATAATTTATCTAATTTTCTTGGCATCTTAATATTAGCATGAGTTAATTGGGTGAAAATAACAGAAAGAAACTGATATAGAAACACGATAGCAATAGGCGTTCCTACTACCAAAACACCCAGAATAGTAAATGAAAAGCGAATAACGCTTTCAATAGGATGATGCCTATTTCCGGTTGTAATATCTACATGATGATCGGAATGATGCACGATATGCACTTTCCAAAGTGATGGTACTTTGTGCTCCACAAAATGGGCTAAATAAGCACCAAAAAAATCCAGTAATAAAACCCCTAATGTAACATATAACCACAGGGGTATTTCGGGTAACCAATTAATAATTCCGAAATTATGAGCTGCTACCCAATCAGTAGACTTCAGCAATAAAAACGCCAATCCAAAATTGATTATAATAGTGGTTAGGGTAAAAAATAAATTAGGCCAGGCATGCTTCCATTTTTTATAACTGAATTTAAATAGCGGTAAAGTGCCTTCTAAAAGCCAGAAAAACATAATGCCACCAACCAACAAAATAGCTCGGTGTGCTGCAGGAATGGTTTCAAAGTATGTAAAAATAGATTCCAATATTTTTTATTTAAAGATACTAAAAGATACCAATTTAAAATTAATCATTTTTTGGTTATTTAGAATCACATAATTTTAAGCTTATATAATCAATTCGCTGTACAGTATTTTATTTAGTTTTACAGAGAAATCTTTATTCTCCTTATGCTTATCTTTGGCGTGCTCTGAAAGCTTATTAATAAAGTCTAGCTCTAAGTCAAAAAAAAGCTGGCTAAAACGATTTCTATTTTAGAATTTTTCAGATTCAAAATATTAAAAATACTATGACAAAAGATTTATTTGGAAAGGCATTATTGGATTATCACTCGGGAAACTACACGGCGGATATTATGACATCTACAAATATTTCGGAAGAAGATGAATTGCCTCTTCCCTATTTGTTTAGAGATTTTAATGACATGCCCAAACTGGAACAAAAAGCTCTAAAGTTAGCAAAAGGAACGATTTTAGATGTTGGCTGCGGTTCTGGAAGCCATAGTTTGTATTTACAAAGCAAAGGATTCTTGGTAAAAGCCATTGATATTTCGGTAGGAGCTATTGAAGTTGCCCGAAAACGGGGCGTAAAGCACGCAGAACTGAAAGCTTTTTTAGATGAAACCGAAACTTTTGACACCATTTTACTACTGATGAATGGTACAGGAATTTTTCAGGAATTATCTGAAGTAGGCAAATATTTAAAACATTTAAAATCCTTGTTGAATCCGGGCGGTCAAATCTTAATTGATTCGTCAGACATTAAATACATGTACGAAGATGAAGATGGCGGCATATGGATTGATGCTCATGCAAATTATCACGGTGAATTGGATTACTACTTAAGTTATAAAGGTGAAGACGAAACTCCTATGAAATGGTTGTATTTAGATTTTGAAACCATGAATCTTGCTTGTGAAACAGCAGGTTTAGCTTGTGAGAAAGTTATGGATGGTGAAAATTTTGATTATTTAGCGAAGCTTTCTTAAAAATTTCACGCAAAGTCGCGAAGACGCAAAGCTGTTTGATGTTAAATCCCGAATATTAATTTAAAATATCACAAGATGTTATATATTTTATTCTTCAAATATCCTTTCGCAAAGTCGCGAAGACGCAAAGCTGTTCGGTGTTAAGTCCAACTGAATAACATAAATATTATTATTGAATCTCTGCATACCTGCGTAAATATCTGCGTCCCCCGATTAATATTGGGATTCGTATAAATTAGTGTCTAAAAAATGTAATCTCGCGAAGCCGCAAAGTCGCGAAGTTATATTCATGCAAGGATATATGTAGTTAAGTCAACCAGAATAATATAGATATTGTTAGTAAACTTCCACACATCTCCACGAATGCCTTAGTACTGAATACTATCGGGGTTCGTGTTTATACGTGTCCAAAAAAATATTTAAAATCTGATTCATTTCTTACTCCAACCTAATTAATACTTTATACTTTTTTCTATATCTGCGGCTTACCTCCTAAATACGTCTGCTCCACTTTTGTTTCTGGAACTTTATGGATATCAACATCCATAATATCTTGATTTAGTATAATAAAATCGGCATACTTTCCAGCTTCTATACTTCCTTTTTCATTTTCTTCAAAATTAGAATACGCAGCCCAAATAGTCATTCCTCGCAAGGTTTCTTCACGAGTCAAAGCATTTTCCATTTGGAAACCATCTTTAGGAAACTGCTCTAAATCTTGTCGAGCAACAGCCGAATGGAATGTTAAAAACGGACTTACTTTTTCGACTGGAAAATCGGTTCCTAAAGCTACTTTTCCATACATGTCTAATAGTTCTTTATTAGCGTAAGCTCCTTTTATTCGCTCTACTCCTAGTCTTTCTTCTGCCCAATACATATCGCTGGTAGCATGTGTTGGCTGAATGGACGGCATGATATTATCAAAACTCTTAAAATCGTCAGGAGATATTATTTGAGCATGCTCAATCCTCCAACGTCTATCCTTTTTACCTTCAAGGGCTTTTTTATAAATATTTATAACAGCATGATTAGCTGAATCTCCAATAGCATGTGTATTTAATTGGAATTCTGAATTAGCAATACGTTCAGCCGCTTTTTCTAAATACTCTAAACTTGTAACCGGTAAACCATGAACGTCAGGCGCGTCAGAATAAGGTTCACGCAGCAAAGCACCGCGGGATCCTAAAGCACCATCCGATGATATTTTAAACGAACGAATATGTAAACCCTCTGTTTTTACAACCCCATTTTTTAAGTAATAATCTATATTCTCTTCTGTGCCACTTGCCATAACGTATAAGCGAATTTTTAGATCGCCCGTTTTGTACAAACTATCCATAATGGCGATACCATCAGCTGAAACACCAGCATCATCTATAGTTGTTAATCCGTATTTAAAACAGTCTTCTTGAGCTGCCAAAAGCGCTTTTACACGTTCATTTCTTGTTGTTTCTGGCCAATTATTATATACCAAACTTTGTGCGCGATCTACTAAAACACCTGTTAACTTTCCATTTTTCTTTATAAAATCGCCACCATCAATTTTACTTGATTCGGTAACATTACCTAAATCCAAAGCAGCTTGATTAAACAAAGCAGCATGTCCATCTACACGAACTAAAGCAACCGGCGTATCTGGAAACATTTTATTCAGTAGCGTATTATCAGGAAACTCTTTGCCCTCAAAGTTATTTTGATCCCAACCTCTGGCGCGAATAACACTTAATTGCTTCTCGTCTTGAAAGTCTGAAACGCGCTTTAAAACCTCATCTAAACTTTTAGAACCCATTAAGTCCACACTCAATAAGTTATTTCCTAATCCTTCAAAGTGGGCATGAGCGTCAATAAAACCAGGCATAATAGTTTTGCCTTTTGCATCAATAATCGTATCAGCCGTATATTTTTCTTGAAGTGCTTCAGAAGAGGCTATTTCCAAAAACTTACCATCTTTTATGGGGAATGCTTCGGCTTTATCAAAATTTCCGTTTACAGTATATATATTGCCATTGATAACGATTGCGTCAACGGCTATTTTTTCTTTTTGGCAAGATAGCATAGTTGCTAAAATGGCTAGGGTTAAAAGTTTTTTCATATTTATTTGCCGTAAAACGGAACGCCTTTTAATTAATAAATCCTTTGTAATATAAATATCGTCAGATTCTATTAAAAAGAACATGGACGAATTGTAAAAATAAGAAAAGCGTTCAAGATAGAACGCTTTTATAAATAATTTATGAGATTAACTACGCTGAACCTAAAGGTCTCCAGCGTATACAGGAATTAGAAGTCAAATTTATATGTCGCACCAGCTAAAGCTTGAAAGCTTTGAACTGGATAATTTAACCAACGCTGATAGTTTTGACTCGCAATGTTATTTACTTTGGCAAACACTGATAACCTCTCGTTTACACGATAGCCTACATGGGCATTAGCATCGAAAAAGCCATCTAGAGTAACTTGTCGCGTTGGGTTGGACAATGTTGGAAAAAGTGGATTATTAACAGTTTCATAACCAGACAAAGATTCGCGTTCACCTTCATAAAACAAACTAGCACCAGCAAACCATTGGTCATTAATTTGATAATCTGCAAATAGCGATGCTTTTACAATTGGTAAATTCCAGGCGTTGGCTTCATCTTTAGTATCATAAATAAAATAATCAGCAGTCAAACCTAAAGTGAAATCACGATTTACATCCACGTTCAACTCCCCTCCGAAATTTAAAGTGGATACATTATCATAAACCACGCCGTAGGAATTCCCATAATGGTAGGCTTCATCCTTATTGAAATCATACGGCACAAGATTATTTCGATATAATGCTTTGTTATTTTCCGCTTTGTAAGCAGCTTTAACATTATAACTTATACTATTCGACACTTTACCTTTTAAGCCAGCAAATCCATGATACTGCTGATCGGTTGGTGTGATGCCCAATGTTGGTGATACAAATGGATTGTCCTGCGTATAATTATAATATGTGTTTTGAATTAAACCGCCTTTTATTCCACCATACGCAATTACTAATTCGTCCACAATTCGGTAAGAGGCCGAAATATTCGGATACACGTAAAAATTGCTTTTACCAGCTTCGGTATTATTTAAATACACTAGAGAAACACCTAAATCTAAAGTTAAGTCTTCTTGAATTAATTGATAAGTCGGCGCTAAACCAATACTAAAATTGCCATATTCAATAGCGTCAGTTGTAATATAATTTCTATCGAAACTACCACCAACATAATCGATTGTTAATTCCGCATTAATTTTAAAATCGTTAATAGGAATATCCGATCCAATTTTAGCTACAAAATGATTTTCACTAGAACTGTAATCATCACCAAAATGTCTAAAAAACACACTTGCTTTATCTATATAAGAGTCTTCAAGAACCATGTCAGCAGAAATGTGCGCACCATAAAAAGTATGTGCCGAGTTAACTCCTACAGCATCTACCTGGGTAAAAAGCGGCTGCTCCATACCGTACCAATTATATATTTGGTGCAAACCACCAAAATTTACATTCCAAGCCATATCCCGATTAGTTTGTCCGTAAGTAGCTTGAAAATTAGTGTTGTAAAATTTATCGTCTAACAACAAATCATCTATACCACCTTGTGAAGATTCATGACGAAAATAACCGCCAACAGTTTCATTTCTACTAATAGCATGATTTAAATATAATTCACCTAAAATGGTCGTATAACTTCCAAAACCTAAAGACGCATAATTATTATAAAATTTTGGCGCTTTCTGCTTATCCAGAACAGCAGCTATACCTTTAGCTGGCGTAAATGTAGAAGCTACTGGAATAGAAAAAATATTATATTTAATATCTTTCTTGGTGTTGGTAACTTCATCATCCAATGATGGCGACTCTTTTACCTTAAACGCATCCGAAATAGAGGGAACATAAGGTTTCATAACATTAATAACGTTGGTATCCAACGTGTCTTTATCACGCTCCTGGGCCCACGAAATTAAACTTGTCAGTGTAAATAAACTTGTTAAAAGAATATGAATGTGCTTACGCATAAATATGTTTTTTGATTGCTGAAATTGCTGCTGTTTCGTCATAATAATTTCACCCATTTTAGTCTTCGGATGGTTCTTGCTCCTGCACGGAAGCATTTGTTTTAGCTTGTTCTGCCTTTATACTAGTTAGTGTACTTTGAGCTTCGACAACCACATCCTTATAATCCTTGAAGTTTTCAATAACACTTTCCAAAATATAAGTGGCTTGAAAAGCATCATTTAATGCGTGATAATTTTTTGCCATCAGGATCAAGCCTTTAGCACTATAATATTTATAGCCTGAAAAATCCTTAGCTAATTTTTGAATCGTTACATTAGAAACTTCATGCTTACCGTCTTTATTTTCAAAATAAGCTTTAAAGTAAAATGCTTCGGCAGCTGTTTCGCCAGTTGCGGTTTTTTCAACTTCAGCATAAGCGGTTTTTGCTCGGGACTCGTCATTAGTTTTCATAGCTGAACGCGCGATAATGACATAAGCATCACTGGTAATTTTATTATCGATTTTAGATTGTTGCAAAACCTTTTCCGCATAACTAACAGCTTCATCATATTTATTAAGTTGATAATTAGCTTTCATTAAATTGGATTGTGCATACACCACATTTTGTGGGAATCGCGCTTCTTTCTCTAATCGTTTTAGAACAGGAATAGCTTCCGACCAATCTTTAATATCTAAATAAATTTGTGATAAACGCGATAAAGATTCTTCTGTAAACTCGTTTGAATTTTTATTAATAACCGCCTGATAATGCGGCATTGCATTTTCTTTTAAATCCTTTTTAAAATATAACTGTGCCACATAAAAATGCGCTGGTAAACTGTTCAATCCCTTTGGAAACTGATTCAAATAGCCATTAAATTGTTTAATTGCATCGTCGGTTTTATTATCTAAATATTTCTTTTCAGCAGATTCATAAGTTGCAATATCTAAATCGGCATCGGTAACCGCAACATAGTCGAGGGTTTGTACCCAAGACGCATATTCATTAACGCGACCTAAATCGATATAAATTAAACGAACCGTTGATACTGCTTGATTAGCTTCCGCCGTGTTTGGGTAATTGCTTGCTACGGTTTTAAACTTATCGAGTGCTTGGTCATTTCTACTGGCATTATAATGTACTAAACCCTGACGCAATAAAGCTTTTGGTACAAAAGCACTTTTAGGACTTTCGCGGCTTAAGCGGTCATACATTTTCATGGCATCGACTGGTTTATTCACTTTAATATAGGAATTCCCAAGCTCAAACATCGCATCATCACGGAGCGTGGATTTTGGATATTTAGCGATAAACTCCTCTAGACCACTAATTTTTTCGGAAGCTTTACCTTCATAACCTTCACTTAGAGTTTTCTGAAAAAAAGCATAATCTGCATCCACTTTAATCATATTAACTGCTTTTTCATAAGCTTTAATTGCGGCACTATAATTACTAGACACGAAATGCGCATCACCCAAACGTAAATAAGCATCGTTTAAACGTACTGGATCTAAATTGTTACCCTTTATAAATTTATTAAAAAGCTCACTTGATTTGGTATAATTTCGCTGTTTAAAATAGGTGTATGCTATATTATAATCGCTGTTTTTATATTCGGGCGTTGTTTGCGCTGCACTAAATTGTTGAAACTGCCTAAAGCCTACTAATGCTTCATTATAATTGGATAAGCTATAATCTGTTTCTGCTTTCCAAAACGTAGCACGAGCTGTATAAGCCTCATTAATAGCCTCTTTGATTGATTTATCAAAAAGTAATTTCGCATCTTTATAACTCCCTTCATTATATAATTCTAAACCACGGTAAAAAGTTACTTTCTGATAGGCTTCTTTACTTGCAAAACTACGTTTACCCTCTAATAACGTTAAAGCCTCTTGATAATTTTTTGATGTTATATAGGAGTCGATTAATAATATTTCAATCTCCTCTTTATGAGCTGTATTTGGATATTTTTCCAAATAGGTGGTTATAACCTGCGGAATTGATTGATATGGGTTACCTATTTCATAACTAATTTTAGCGTAATTCAACCAAGCATCTTCTTGGATTTTTAAATCGAAATCCATTTGCGAAGCATTTCTAAATGCATTTAGTGCTTCCTGCTTTTTGTTGAGCTTAATATAACTTTCGCCTAAATGATAATAAGCATTTTGAGCCACGCTATTGTTTCCATCAATAATTTTATTGAACTCGGAGATAGCTTTGTCAAAATCACCTTGCTTATAGTAAGCGTAACCTAATTGATAATAATCCGTATTATTCCACTTACCTTTTGTGCCTTGGTAATCGGTTAAAAACGGAATAGCTTCAGCGTATTTTTTTTGGTTGAAATAACTTTCGCCTATAATTTTATCCAGTTCTGAAATTTCATCACGATTACTTTTTGGAAGTTGCGCTTTAGCTAGTTTTATAGCTTCATCAAAATTTCCTAATTTAAAATTCAAATCCGCTTGATAATAGGATAGGTTTTCCTGGTATTTCTGTTGATCACTTACCTGATCAAAATACGTATTAGCTTGCTGATAGTCGTCAGTTTCATAAGCCATAAAACCTATATAATATTTAGCCTGCGATCCGTATTCTTTTGAGTTCTCTACACGTGACAAATACTTTCTTGCCGTTTTAAAATCTTTTATCGAAAAGGCAACGTAGCCATTATTAAAACTAAATTTATCCCGTTCATTTCTGGACAAGCTATTTTCATCAACGCGATCATACCATTTTTTTGCATAGGCATATTTTCCATTTGAAAAATAATAATCCGCTACATCTAGAAACGCCGAATTACGTTTGGTACTCGTTGGATGATTTTCCACAAAGTCTTCTATTAACTTATCGGCATTTCGCTGATTTAATCGCACTGCACAATTAGCAACATAATAATCGCAGTCAGAAACCAACTCATCCGATTCTACTGTTTTTTTAAGCTCCTTAAAAAGCATTTGAGCAGCTTGAAACTGACCATTATTATAAAGCGCCAACGCCTTTTGGTAATCCACCAAGTGATTGGTATAAGCTTCCGATTGCTGCGCGTAACCATTTAGGAAAACCCCTAACATAAAAATGAGTGATAGAACCGTTTTTTTCAACATGAAACCAATTTTAGATTTAAAATCAAAGATAATTTATATATGTATTTTATAACGTTAGAATTATGTTATAATTATAAACCGAGGCGTAAAAGAAAAATTTTTGATAACGAATTGTAAATCACAATTAAATAACCGTGCCTTTTATTAAAGAATTAAAAACAATTTTCATTTCAATTTATCTCTTTCGTCATTATTTACGTACTTTGTGATGCATTATAGAACCGAACAAATACTATTATAAAAACTCATGCAGCAAGTACTTTACCTTAAGGATGCCTCTATATTTCAGGGCGATAGTTTAATTTTATCTGATGTTAATGTGGAAATTAATAAAGGTGATTTCGTTTATTTGATTGGTAAAACGGGATCAGGAAAAAGTAGTTTTATGAAAACTCTTTATGCCGACTTACCTCTTACTAAAGGTGAAGGTAGTATTGTAGACTTTGATTTGCCGAGTTTAAAAGAAAAAGATATTCCATTTTTAAGACGGAAATTAGGTGTTGTTTTTCAAGATTTCAAATTATTAACGGATAGAACCGTGAATGAAAACCTTTTATTTGTTCTAAAAGCGACAGGTTGGAAAGAAAAAAAGGACATGAATGCACGTGTGGAAGAGGTTTTAAATAAGGTAGACATGAAAACCAAAGGCTTTAAGTTTCCGCATGAACTTTCTGGAGGTGAGCAGCAGCGCGTAGCTATTGCTCGCGCCTTATTAAACAATCCAGAACTTATTTTGGCCGATGAGCCAACAGGAAATTTAGACCCACAAACAAGCGTGGAAGTTATGGAAGTGTTGCGCGAAATAAATAAAAATGGTAATACTATTTTAATGGCTACACATGATTATGCATTACTATTAAAATACCCAAGTAAGACTTTAAAATGTGATGATAGTCAGATTTATGAAGTAATACAGCGGAAAGCTTAAAATATTTCAAATTTCAAAGTTTCTATTAACTAAAAGATCCAAAATACTTTGTCAATTAAATTTAGATACCTTACTTATAAAGAGTGACACTCTACATAACGGCTTTGTTTAAGACTATATTTAATGACTTCTTGTAAACAAAAATTAAAAAGCACGCATGCTATCCATATTAATACCGACATATAATTATAGTATTACTGATCTTGTCGAAGAGATACATGCTCAAATAACTAAAATAAATATTCCTTTTGAAATTCGTTGTTATGATGATGGTTCCACCGACACAGCCATAATTACTTCCAATAAAAACATTAATAATTTGGAGCGTACTTCCTATTATATTCTAAACAAGAATATTGGCAGAAGTGCTGTTAGAAACCTTCTAGCAAAAGATGCAAAGTTTGATTGGTTACTTTTTTTAGATGCTGATGTTTTGCCTAAAAGCAGCGATTTTATTTCTAAATATTTAAAAACTATTTCAGAAACATCGCAGGTTATTTATGGCGGTATTTTGTATTCAGAAGAGAAACCTAGTCAAAGTCATTTATTACGATGGGTTTATGGAAGTGAACGGGAAGCACTTTCTTTGCTGAAAAGAAAAGAGCATAATTACATATCGTTTTTAACTTTAAATTTTTTAATTAACAAAAACGTCTTTTCATTGGTCTCTTTTAATGAAGACATCCCAAACCTTCGACATGAGGACACGTTATTTTCTTATAATTTGAGATTAAAAAACGTTCAAATAGAACATATAGAAAACCCTACCTATCATATAGGACTGGAGGAAAGTAGTCTGTTTTATAAAAAATCGATTGAATCTGTTGATGCGCTCTACTACTTTTTAAATTGCGGGATTATTCCAAGAAATTACACAAAGATTACACGTGTGTTTTTCAATCTTAAAAAATATGGTTTTCATTATATATTAGCTTTTATTTACATCCTATTTAAGCATTATTTTAAGCGAAACTTACTTTCAGGCAACCCATCGCTATTCATATTCGATTTATGTAGATTAAGTTACCTTTGTCATCTATACACTAAATAAATGCCGTTTTTCTCTATAATTATTCCGTTATATAATAAAGAACATTTTATTGTAAACACCCTCCAAAGCGCACTGGATCAAACCTATTCCGATTTTGAAATAATTATAATTAACGATGGATCTACCGATGGGAGTTTAGAAAAAATCAATCAATTTACTGATTCTAGAGTCTCAATTTTCACTATTAAAAACCAAGGTGTTTCCCATGCAAGAAATTTTGGGATTTCTAAAGCATCCGCTAACTATATTGCATTTTTAGATGCGGATGACTTGTGGTTACCTAACCATTTAGAGTCTTTGAAAAACTTAATTTTAAACTATCCAAATTGTGGTATTTATTGTAAAAGTTATCAGAAGAAGTTTTTCGAAAACACTACATTAAACTGTAAGTTTTATAATCTAAAAAAGGATTTTTCAGGAATAATACCTGATTATTTTCTTAATAGTTTTATTGATGAAATTGCATGGACATCTGCAGTTGCAATGCCTAAAATAATTTTAAATAAATATAGAGGATTTGATATAGCCTTAAAATCTGGACAAGATACCGATTTATGGACAAAAGTAGCTATACATGAAAAAGTAGCCTTTTCAACAAAAACTAGTGCAGTTAAGGTTATTAATGCAGATGGCAATCATCTATCAATGTCTAACAAAAGAGTTGATAGATTAAAGTTTTTAAAGAAGTATAAGCCTTTTGAAGATAAAAATAAAAATCTAGAAAAATACATGGATTTAAACAGGTTTTCAGTAGCTATTGAAAGAAAAATTAAAGATGATGCTATTTGGAAATCTATTGTTAAGGATATTGATTATAATAACCTAAATCTGAAACAGAAAATATTACTTAAATCCCCTAAAAGCGTTCTTGTTTCTTTAAAACAATTTCAAATATTTATGCTTAAATACAATATCTACCTAACTTCTTTTAAATAGCTTAAAATTACTGTAGTCTCTAATATAATCATTTTCATCATACTCTTCAGAAGCTAAAACTAAACAGACGGAACCTGAAGAAAAGCCGTCTAATTCGCGCCAGATGCCTACTGGAATTAGTAATCCTTTATCAGGTTTATTTAAAGTGATTTGTATACGTTCATTTCCGTCATCTAAAATAACATCAAAACTACCACTTAAAGCGACTAAAAACTCCTGCTGTTGTATGTGTGCATGTCCGCCACGGTAGGCATCACTAGGAACGTCATATAAATAATAAACCCGTTTAAAGCTAAAAGGAATTGTTTCTTTCTCTATTACAGCTAGATTCCCACGTGGGTCACTTACCTTCGGGATTTCCAAAATTAAAACCTCACTTATAGTAGTCTTCATTTATTCTTTTTAATTAGTTTCTCCCAGTCTTTACTAATATTTTCTGTAGAGTATTTCTTAACGCTATTCATTGCGTTTGCTTGACATTGCTTGTAAAGTGATTTGTCAAATATAAAACTATTCATTGCATCCGATAAAGCTTGAGCATTAAAATTATCCACTAAAAGCCCATTATAACCATTAGTTATTACTTCTTTTGGACCAGATTGACAATCTACTGAAACTACAGGAGTACCCAATGCAAGGGACTCTATAATAACTCTGGGAAAACCTTCATAACGACTAGTTAGCAAAGTGAATAGCGCTGATGCGATGACATTTTTAGGATTTTCCATAAACGGTATAAACTCAACACTTGTATAGATACCATAAGTTTTTACTTTTTGTTTTAAAAACTCCAAATCAGCACCACTACCCACAATTTTTAAAACAATGTTAGATTCTGGTAATTTTGATAAACTATAGGCTTCAAGTAGTAACACAATATTTTTTGCCTTATCATCCAAACGACCAAGAAACAGAACAAAATCATCTTTATTCTCTTCAATACTCACAAAATCCTTAAATTCATTAACAGGGTTATAAATTGTTTTTACATTATTTATTTTATATTCTTGTTTTATTCTTTCTGTTATCTCTTTAGAAACACCAACTATTTGATAGGCATCTTTATAAAGATATCGAGCAATTTTTTTATTTGAGATAAAGTATAAGTCCAAATTGAAACTTCGGACACAATAAATAGTTTTCTGGGGTTTGTAAATAAACCTAGATATTATAATTTCTCTTAAAAAAGAAGGCCGTGTGCGGTTATCTATTACATAATCAAAATCATGACTTTTTAGAAATTTTTTAAATTTAAACAAACGGTTAATTCGCCCTAAAAAAGTATTATTATTTTCTTTTAACTTTCCTAAATTAAAAAGTGTGCCTTTATAATCATATGTTACATCATTAATAACTGAAACAATATGAATTTCATGCCCCAATTCATACAACATCTGTGATAGCAATGCGGATGATTTTTCAGCACCGCCAGATCCCAAAGAACTCACGACAATACAAATTTTCTTGTTTTTTGATTTAGTCATTAAAAGCTATCTTTGATCGCAAATGTAGAGAAATAAATGAATATTCTATTACTAGGCGAATATAGCAGACTGCACAATTCCTTAAAAGAGGGTTTAGAAGCTATGGGTATGACCGTTACTATAGCTGGTTTTGGGGATGACTTTAAAAACTACCCTGTAGACGTTCTTTTTAAAAACTCCTTTAACACAGGTGTCCCGTTATTTATTAAAAAAATATTATATAAGTTATCAGGAATTGATTTGACTTCGCTAAGTACTGAAGCACAATTTAATAAGCATAAAAATAAACTTATTAATTATGACGTAGTTCAGTTAATAAATGAAAACACGTTTAATACCGTCCCTAGAACTGAGATGCGTTTATTAAACTATATTTTTAATAATAATGATAATGTGTTTTTATTGACATGTGGCACCGATTACATAAGTGTTAATTATGCTTTTGAAGATAAATTCCAATACTCTATTTTCACACCACATGCTCAACAGAAAGTTTCCAAACAAAATTACTGGCATGTTTTAAAATGGCGAACCGCATCTTATGCAAAATTACACGACTATATATTTAAATATGTTAAAGGTGTTATCGCTTCCGATTTAGATTACCATTTACCTATGCTTGGACATAAGCTCTATCTTGGGTTAATACCAAACCCGATAAATAGTAATAAACTAAAATATATTTCGCCAAACCCCGTCAATAAGATTGTTATTTTTCACGGGATTAACGAACAAAGTTATTATAAAAAAGGCAATGACTTATTTAATGAGGCTTTAAAAATTGTAAAACTTAAATATGCATCTAAAATAAAGATAATTGAAGCTCGAAGTCTGCCATATTCAGAATATATTGAATCATATAATTCAGCACATATATTATTAGACCAAGTATATGCTTACGACCAAGGTTATAATGCACTTGAAGCTATGGCAAAGGGGAAAGTAGTATTTACAGGCGCTGAACAAGAATGGCTGGATTACTACAATATACAAGAGGACACTATTGCTATAAATGCGCTACCGGATGCAAAAAAAATAGCAGAAAAACTAGAATGGCTCATTCTAAACCCGGAAAAAATTCTAGAAATAGCACAAAATGCTCGCGAATTTATTGAACGCGAACATCATCATATTACCATAGCCAAACAATACCTTAAAACCTGGAAATCTTATTCTTTAGAATCTTGATCCATTACACTCTTGTCAATTTCATCTTCAGAAATAACCCCAAATAAAGAGGAGCTAAATATAAGTAATATCACTCCGTAATAAAGCACATAAGTAACAAAATGAGCCATATTAGCTCCTTTAACTCCATAATTATCAATAAAATACATACTAGTAAAATAAAGAATGGAGACGGAAAACGCTTCTGTTATTATATAATGCCAAAACATTTTTTTAGCTAAAAACTGGTAGGCAATAACGATAGAAAGTACTTTAACAAAATCACCTAATAACTGCCATAAAAACAAATCGGCTACAGGCTTAAATTCTTCTGATAACACCACTAAAACGATAATATTTCGTGAAAAATAAATCACGACTAATCCTACTGCGAAAATTGGGATTATGGATTTATAAAAATTAAAAACTTCAGCTCGAAACTCTTTTTTATTATCAATTTCGGCAAAGCGCGGTAAAATATATAGCGTTAATAAAGAAGATATGAACATTAAATAATAATTAGAAATTCTATTCATGGCTTCCCAAAACCCTGCTTCTTTAAGACCAACGGTTTCTGTAATGTAATTCCGAATAGTTATAGCTACTAACGGCAATAAAAAGGCGGAAAAAACAGCCATAGCCGAATAAGCACTGAACTTTTTAACATGCTCGAAACTGATATTTTCAAAGTTAATAAGCGTCGTCAAGCTGCGCCTGTTTGTAATACTAATCATCGAAATCAAAAAGAGTAAAGATTCAGAGACTACAATTGCTATTAACGCTCCATCAATACGCTCCTTATAAATTAATACAAGAGTAATTAACAGACCAAAAATTTGACCTATGATGTTTATAACAATTAGTATTCTGTATTTTGAAAACCCATTTAAAATACTAAAAATAAACATGTTTAGTGCATAGAATGGTAATGCAATAGCTATAATTTTAAAGATATAGGCGTAATCATTATATGGGGAAAACACATAGGCATTAAGTGCTTCGGCATTAAAGTAACACAGGAAAGAAACTATCACCGTAGATAAAAATCCAAAATAGAATACTGTAGAAATGGTTCTACTTAATTCTAAAGCATTTTCTTTAAATTCAGCAACATACTTTACAACACCTTTATACAAACCTAATATGGAAAGTGCTTGAACAGTACTTAAAAAATTCCGTAAATTCCCAATTAGTGCCATGCCTTCTGCGCCAACAAATAAGGCAATTGCTTTGGATGTTAAAAAACCGGAAATAATTTTAACCAGCATGGAAGCCGAATTTAAAGACGCTACTTTAAACAAAACATTACTATTTATATAATCCTGTAAACGCTTCAATTAGTAAGAGTTTAAAAGTGAAATAACTTGATTCACTTCGATTTTCGTCATTATTGGACTGATAGGAATACTTATAACCGATTTATGAATTGCTTCGGTGATAGGCAAATGCATATTATTAAAATCTTTTAATGCTTTTTGTTTATGTGCTGGAATTGGATAGTGAATCAGTGTTTCCAGACCATTATCCGATAAAAATTGTTCAAATATATTTCGGTTTTCCACCTGAACAACAAAAACATGAAAAACGTGATTATTGGAGCCATCATAGTATGGCAGTTTTATTTTTGAATTTTTTATTTCTTTTATATAACGTTTAGCAATTTTTCGTCGAACATCATTATCCGCATCCAAATCTGGTAGCTTAATATTTAGAAAGATAGCTTGCAAAGTATCTAATCGGTTATTGAAACCTAAACGCTTATTAACATACTTTTCATCAGATCCATAATTGCGTAGTTCCGAAATAACAGTTGCTAGTTCGTTATTATTAGTAGTTACTGCTCCAGCATCGCCTAATGCACCTAAATTTTTACTTGGATAAAAACTAAAGGCCGCCGCATCCCCTAAATTACCCGCACGGACACCTTGTTTATTTCTAGCGCCATGCGCTTGCGCGGCATCTTCTATAACTAATAAGTTATATTCGTGTGCTAAATTATTTACCGCATCCATATCTACTAATTGTCCATATAAATGCACCACTAAAATAGCTTTTGTATTGGCAGTAATATGTTTTTTAATTTCACTAACATCTAGATTATAAGAGTCTGGGTTTGGCTCGATAAATACTGGTTTTAAACCGGCATGGAATAACGAAAGAATACTCGCTATATACGTATTTGCAGGCACTATAACTTCATCTCCTCTCCGAAGATTGCCTAATTGAATATAGGCCTTAAATATTAAAATCAACGCATCTAAACCGCTACTTACCCCTACAGCATGCTTTGCACCACAGAAGTTAGCGAAATTATTTTCAAATTCACGTGTTTCTTCACCTAAAACATAATGTCCTTTATCAAGAAACTGTTTAAATTTTTCTTGAAAGCTATCGTTATAACGTGCATTCATGGCTTGTAAATCCAAAAATTTTATCATATCATCACATTAGTTAGCTTTTTATAATTGCTAATTGGCAATGAATAAAAATCCTGGGTGATAGCTCGTGCACCAAAACCTTCTTTCCAATATTGCAATCCTGAATTCACCTGTTTACCTTGGCTTTCATTTGAAATACCAAAATCGAAATAGGGTTTATTTATAAATACAGTTTTTAATAAATAATCATGTAAAAAATCTAAACTTCCTAATTTATTTTTATCAGAATCTCCTGAAATGTATTGTGAGTGAGCAACTTGGTTAGTAACAAAAATCGTGGTTCCTGCCACTAATTTTTCGTTTTTATAAACATTGAATTGTTTAATATTATCTGGAAAGAGCTTATGTAATTGCTTAATTTCATTTAAGGAATGAACAGGATCGGTTTGGTGCCGATTTTTAAGGTTCGGAATAAGAATGCTGTTCCAAAAATCATCAAAGAGGTTATCATTTTTTACAACTAATTTATTCTTTATACCACGTTTTACGCCCTCCTTGCGGTTCTTTGAAAACAAAATTTCATCGGAAATCTTGACGACTGCCAACATATCTCGACGAATTAATTGCGCGTCCAATAAAAACATTAGGTAATCCATTTCTCCATTAGGAACGGCGCTATATATTGAAGGTTGAAGTTTTAATTCTAATGTATCAAACGCTTGTGATTCATAAAATTGAAGGACACTTTTAAAAATATCTAGAACTGTAAGAAACTTTATTTTACTAGTATAAACTAACCCACCATAGGTTAGTCCTTGATGGTTGAAAATTTTTTTTTTGACTTGGTTTGCAGGGAAAACAGCAATTAAAATTTCATTTTTAAAAACTAATACGGACGCATCTTGAAATCGATCTTGATGATATTCCATGAAATCTCGGTTAAACAAAAAAGTTCCATTTTTAGCTTTGGCCATAAAAATGTCCCAAACTTCATGGTATATATCGGAATATTTTACAACTTTAAAGTCACTCATGAGTAAAGTATAAAAGTCTAGTTCCCTTTCTTTAAATAAAATATAATATGCTTATTGTAAGCAAACTAGACAACTTGAAAAATGTAATAATTTTCTAATTTAAGCTATAATTATCAATAGATTACTAAACATATACTTTATTTAGAAATTATATAGTCTAGTCTTTCTTAATCAATAAATAATAAAGGTTAATAAGTGCAATAGCGCCATTGGAGATAATTACGGGCCAAGCAGTTTGGAGCATAAATCCATAAATAACAAAAAGTATACAGCCAATCGTATTAATAATACGTAGTTTTCGTACATCCTTCATGGTGAAAGATATCAGCAAACCAGCCATAGCCGCATAACCTACCCATTCTGTAATTGTAATTCCGAATATTTCTTCCATAACTATTAGAGATAAAAAAGAGGAATCGTTTTAACGGATTCCTCTCAAATTTATAATAATTTACTAGACAAATGTCATTTAGTGATTTTTATGACGTTTTCGTTCTGTTTCTGTCAAGTATATTTTACGAATACGAATATGTTTTGGTGTTACCTCAACATACTCATCTTTCTGAATATACTCCAAAGCCTCTTCTAAAGAGAATTTAATTGCCGGAACAATTTTAGCTTTATCATCAGCACCAGAACTACGAACGTTACTTTGCTTTTTAGTTTTTGTTACGTTAACAGCCATATCGTCACCACGTGAATTTTCACCAATAACTTGACCTTCATAAATATCTTCACCTGGCTCCACAAAGAACTTACCACGATCTTGAAGTTTATCAATAGAATAAGGAATGGCTTGCCCTTTTTCCATAGATACTAAAGAACCGTTTTGACGTTCTGGAATACCACCTTTTAAGGGTTGGTACTCTTTAAAACGGTGAGCCATGATAGCCTCACCTGCTGTTGCAGTTAACAATTGGTTACGTAAACCTATAATACCACGAGATGGTACTAAAAAGTTAATAACCATACGGTCACCTTTAGCTTCCATACTTGTCATTTCACCTTTACGCATACTTACCATTTCTACTGCTTTCCCAGAAACATTTTCAGGTAAATCAATAGTCATTTCTTCAACTGGCTCACATTTAACACCATCAATTTCTCTGATAATAACTTGTGGTTGACCAATTTGAAGTTCATAACCTTCACGACGCATAGTTTCAATTAAAACCGATAAGTGTAATACACCACGACCAAAAACCATAAACTTATCAGCACTGTCAGTTCCTTCAACGCGAAGCGCTAAATTCTTTTCAAGTTCTTTTGTTAAACGATCTTTAATATGACGAGATGTTACAAATTTTCCATCTTTACCAAAGAAAGGCGAATCGTTAATAGTAAATAACATACTCATTGTAGGCTCATCAATTGCGATTGTTTTTAGGCCCTCAGGATTTTCTGCATCGGCAACTGTATCACCAATTTCAAAACCTTCAAGACCAACAATAGCGCAAATATCACCTGGTTGAACTTCTTCTACTTTTTTACGGCCAATGCCTTCAAAAATATGTAGTTCTTTAATTTTATTCTTAACAATACTTCCGTCTCTTTTTACCAACGAAATATTTTGACCAATTTTAAGTTCGCCACGTGTTAAACGACCAATAGCAATTCGTCCTGTAAAAGACGAGAAGTCCAAAGATGTAATTAACATTTGTGTATTTCCTTCTGGAATTTTTGGCGCTGGAATATGTTCAATAACCATGTCCAATAATGGCTCAATGTTATCTGTTTCATTTCTCCAATCGTCACTCATCCAGTTATTTTTAGCTGAACCATAAACGGTTGGAAAATCCAATTGCCACTCTTCCGCACCCAATTCGAACATTAAGTCGAAAACCTTCTCATGAACTTCATCTGGTGTGCAATTTTCTTTATCTACTTTATTAATAACCACGCAAGGCTTTAAACCTAAATCGATAGCCTTTTGTAATACAAAACGCGTTTGAGGCATTGGACCTTCGAAAGCATCTACTAATAAACAAACACCATCAGCCATATTCAATACACGCTCCACTTCTCCACCAAAATCGGCGTGACCAGGGGTATCAATAATATTGATCTTTGTCTCTTTGTAAATTACCGATACGTTTTTAGAAGTAATAGTGATTCCACGTTCGCGTTCCAAATCATTATTATCTAAAATTAGATCACCTGAATTTTCGTTTTCACGAAATAATGAACAGTGGTGCATAATTTTGTCTACCAAGGTCGTTTTACCGTGATCGACGTGAGCAATGATTGCAATATTTTTTATTTTAGCCATATATAGTGCCTTATTTTAAGCGTGCAAATGTACGTTATTTTTAGCAGTTTTTATACATATGGAAAAAAAAATGTTAATCACCTCGTAATATTGGTGTTAGATACATAATTTTGCAAGTATTTTCTGTAAAAAAAGCACTTAATTCAACTTTTATTACTTCATAAAACAATCTTTTTCCCAGCTTTTATTTCCGTTAATTTTATGTTATTATTCAACCATTCCAAACATACAATTTGTATATTTCCAAGTGTAAATATGGATAATAATGATAAAACCACCCTTCAAAATAGCAAACAAGGGCTCTTTATCCTCAACAAAATAGCAAACTAAAAATCTAACCTCTTATTAGCATGAAACTAATTAACAAATATTATAAATTTATCCCTTATTTATATTTTATTGTTACCATAACGTACTGGTTTACCAGCGTCAATAAAATCCAAGGCGGCATTACTGCTTATCCTATTTTACTTTTTGCCATCCCCTTTGCTTGGCAACTTATAAAGCCAAGTAGAAAACTCAACTTCACATTAGGTATTGTTTTTGTTTGCTTATCATCGTATTTAATTTTGGCCTATTTATCGGATATATTGAAAATAATTTCGTTTTCCGAAACCGTTAAAAACTTT
Source organism: Bizionia argentinensis JUB59 (assembly GCF_000224335.1). Taxonomy (GTDB): domain Bacteria; phylum Bacteroidota; class Bacteroidia; order Flavobacteriales; family Flavobacteriaceae; genus Algorimicrobium; species Algorimicrobium argentinense. Next base: position 80,904 of record NZ_AFXZ01000050.1, read on the forward strand.
TTGTTTATTGGAGGTGTATTTGTTGTTTCCAATTTTATTATGTCGCTGTGGATGATTAGAAATAGCATAAAAAAAACGTTTTAAATACGTACCTTTGATCTCTAAAATTTAGTCCAAATGACACTTAAAGACGTACCAAAATTAAAATATACAGATTCAGATAATTTTTTCCTTTTAGCAGGACCATGTGCAATAGAAAGCGAAGACATGGCGCTACGCATTGCTGAAAAAATTTTAAAAATCACAGATAAACTTCATATTCCATTTATATTTAAAGGAAGTTTTAAGAAAGCAAATCGTAGTCGCATTGACAGTTTTACGGGAATTGGTGATGAGAAGGCTCTTAAAATACTTCAAAAAGTATCGCAAACATTTGACATTCCAACAGTAACCGACATTCATGAAGTATCAGATGCCGCCATGGCAGCCGAATATGTGGATGTTCTCCAAATCCCTGCATTTTTAGTACGTCAAACCGATTTAGTGGTTGCTGCTGCTAAAACTGGAAAAGTAGTAAACCTGAAAAAAGGGCAATTTATGAGTCCTGAATCCATGAAACATGCGGTTCAAAAAGTAAAAGACTCTGGTAGCGACAAGGCATGGATTACAGATCGAGGAACCATGTTTGGTTATCAAGATATGATTGTCGATTTCCGCGGCATTCCTACCATGCGCGAATATGCGCCTACTATTTTAGATGTCACACACTCTCTACAACAACCCAACCAATCTGTTGGCGTTACCGGTGGCCGCCCAGATATGATTGAAACAATTGCAAGGGCAGGTATTGTAAATCATGTAGATGGTTTATTTATTGAAACACATTTTGATCCAGCAAATGCAAAAAGCGATGGCGCGAACATGCTGCATTTAAACAATCTTGAAAAACTACTGACTAATTTAGTAGCCATAAGAAAAACAGTTCAAAGTTTATAAACTCTCCTTTAATAACACCATTCTTTTTACATTTTAAATGCCGCATTATCATCGGCGTTTAAAATGTGAAATGGTAAGAATTATTCTTATTTTTGCAAATTGAATAAAAACTGTTGCCGCTTTAACAAGCTTTTCTTTACACTGAAAATCAACAACTTGCAAAACGACGAGTGTTTTCTATTCACCAAAGGCGTAAGCATCAAAGAAATTTGCGTCTAACATCTAAATTTAACTAATGATAGTGAACCTTAATAAAGCGCTAGCAATCTTATTTGTTTGCATTTTAAACTGGAGTGCTTTTGCACAAAAAGAACCATCTTCTCTTTATACATCTCATAATAAAGGAAAAACATTTTTAAGCTGGGGAGGTAATAGAGGGGCTTTTACAAAATCGGATATCAACTTTAAAGGTGATAACTATAACTTCACAACAGAAGATGTGAAGGCTAGCGACAAACCAAAAGGTTGGCATATAGATTATTTAAACCCAACGCGCATGACAATCCCACAAACCAATTTTAAAGTCGGCCATTTTATATCCGATAATTATTATTTGGCACTTGGATTAGATCATATGAAATATGTAATGAACCAAAATCAATATGCAAATATCAACGGCTATATAGACTTACCAGCAAGTGAGGCAGGATCTATTCATAACGGCATTTATCAAAATGAAAGTATTCAGCTAACCGAAGAATTTTTGATGTTTGAACATACTGATGGACTTAACTATCTGTATGCTGAATTTGGAAGGTTTGATGATATTTCTAGTATATTCGGCATTATTAATACTGATATATTTCAGGTAAATATTACCGAAGGAGTTGGCGCCGGTGTTCTTTACCCAAAAACTAACACCACACTATTGCAAAAAAATCGTTATGACGACTTTCATATATCTGGTTATGGCGTGGCCTTAAACGCTGGTATAAACTTAACATTTTTAAAATATTTCTTTATTCAAGGTGATTTGCGAGGCGGTTATATTAATATGCCCAATGTTAGAACAACAAGAAGCTCTAACGACAGCGCATCACATCATTTTATGTTTATAGAAAGTGTGTTTTCAATAGGTGGAATTTTTAGAATATAATTATGGTAGAAATTAGAGAGGCAATTATAGACGATTTACCTGAAATAACAGAACTTTTCAGGAATACTATTTTACATATTAATTCAAAGCATTATTCCGAAGAACAATTAAATGTATGGGCTTCAGGTGCTGATAATACAAAAAAATGGACCGCACGAATTACCAAAAATTACTTCATTGTAGCTGAATTAGATGGCATTATTGTTGGTTTTGCATATATAACGCAAGGGTATTATTTAGACGGTATATACGTTCATAAAGATTACAAACGTCAAGGTATTGGAGCTAAACTATTACGTGTTATAGAATCGCAGGTAATTATGGCTGGTTTTAAAGAAATTAAATCAGACGTTTACAAAACGGCACTTCCTTTTTTTGATGATTATTATTACGACGTTGAAAAAAAACAACTCAAACATTTAAAAACAGAAACTTTTGATAACTACATTATTTTCAAAACGCTGTAATTAAGTCGTTAACGATTTATCTTTATGCTGGCAAATCTCGTTTAGAATAGCAATTAAAACCTCATCAATAACTTCTTTTAGTGTTTTATAGCGTAGGGATTTAACTAATTTTCGCTTTTCACTTACTAAATACATGTGGAATTTTTCGTCTATATACGCGGCGTGCCAAAAACCAACATCAACATAATCTTTGCTTTGATTCAAATAACAAATAGGTCGTTTACCAATATAATAACACGGCAAGCCCCATTTATATTTTAATTCTGTTGTTGGTAACGCAAGCTCTATAACTGCATGAAGATGCATCATTATAGATTTATAGGGTTCTGGTTTATTAAATATATATTCTTCTGCTGGTTTCATAAACTTTAAGATTAATCCTCACGATTCTTCTCCTGAATTTTTCTCACTATTCGTGTGGCCATATTTCTAGGAATAAAGCGTGGTAAAAAACCGAGGATTTTATTAATACCGCCTGGAATAGCAACGGACTTACCGCTCATCATAGCTTTATAACCAAAAGCAGCAACTGCTTGTGGACTTGCCATATTAAAAGTTATTTTATTTTCTGAACAATTAACAGCTACCACCTCCTGAAATGAGGTTTTTGTCGGCCCAGGACATAAAGCTGTAACCGTAACCCCTGTTCCTTTTAACTCGTTAGCAATGGCTTCTGAAAAAGACAAAATATAGCCTTTCGTAGCGTAATATAAAGACATTAATGGTCCCGGTTGAAAAGCTGCCAAAGAGGACAAATTTAATATTTTACCATGACCACGTTCCACCATACCATCTAACACTAATTTGGTTAAATGCGTGGTCGTAATTACGTGTAAATTTAGCATTTGCGACTGACGTGCCCAATCCACTTCATGAAAAGCGCCATAAAAACCAAACCCCGCATTATTAACTAACGCATCAATATGAACACCTCCTAATTCCGACATAATTTCTTCAGAAATATTCAATCGACATAAATCTTTTCTCATAGTCTGTAGTTCAACAGAAAATGATTTTTTAATACTTTTTTCTGCCGCTTTAAGTTTATCGGCATCAATATCAATAAGAATCAAGTTGTAATTATCCTTCGCAAATAAAAGCGCAAGTTCATACCCCAAACCTGAAGCACCTCCCGTTATTAATACTGTTTTACTCATACACTTAAAATATTAGTTGCCGTCTACGTAATCTTGAAGGTAAGCGAAACGCTTTGTTAATTTTCCGTTTTCTGTAATTTTAGCGCGTTTTAAAATGCCACGTTCATCATTATTAAAAAAGGCTGGAATTACGTGTTCCAAGAACATATTGCCAAAACCTTCACTTGCATCTTTGGGTAATTCGCAAGGTAAATTATCGACAGCCATAACAGTAATTGCGTTTTCAGCATTAAAAGCTACCTCACTTTCCGTTTTAGCATCGTACCCATAAAACGGATTGGCAATTGTTGATGCGCGCAAAGTAGACGCCACAGGTCCATCAACATCACAGCTAACATCGGCTATTAAATTAATATTAAATTCTGGTTGCTTTGCATCATCACGAGTAAATAAATACGGTGCATCATTCCCGTAAAAATGACCTGCAATAAAGTAATCCGTCACTTTAGCATAAGCCATAAAGTTACTTTCATAGCCTGTTGGGTTTTTATAGAACTCGTGCTTATTACCCACCTTGCCATCCTTGCGTTTATTGTATTCCATAACGTTAGCCATACAATAAACAGGTTCCGAAAAAGTACTCGTTAAATACAGCGCATCACTAACTTGTTTAATATTTAAATAATCGAGAATTTCTTTAGATCCATGTGCTACTTTTCCAGTTCCCGTTAGCAGAATTTTTATATTCGGGATGGTAATTTTATCTAATTCTTTTTTAACAGCATCTAAATCAGCAAGCGTTTCTACTTTAGGTAAAGTAAAAAAACCATCACGCAAACCCAGCGCGCGAAAACCATTATATGCACCAACTAAACCAGCATAGCGTCCAAAACCAATTAGTCTCGAACCTGTTTGGCGCACAATAGTTTCATGATCGTACATGACAATGTTTTCTTCTAACATGGTTTGTAATAGCCTCCTATTATAAGGTTGTTCCTTTATAGTATGGGAGAAGAAAAAGTACTTTTTATTGGGAATTAAACTTTCTACCGGCACTTCTTTTACGCCAAGCATGACATCACAATCAGTAATATTATCAGTAACTTTAAAACTAAGCGCTTTATAGGCGCTATCAGGGAAAATTCGAATATCGCTAGATTCTACAATAAACTCCGCTTCAGGAAATTGATCACGGGCTTCAGCCAGTTTTTCTGGTGAAAACACTACGCGTCTATCTGGAGGACTTTTACGTTCTTTTATAAGGGCAAATTTCATTGAGATTACTGTATTATTTTTTCGTTTACCGTAACTTATGACGTTTGAGAAAACGAAAAATGTGTTAATACTAGGACTGACACAATTACCGAATTATTATTTGGTACATGTTTTGCACGAAAGTACATGGAATTGGATTGTTGCACAACTTTTTTTTGTAAGTTTGCTTTCCTTTTAAGAAAATATTTATTTTGAATAGATTGATTTGATTAAAAGGTGTTCCAAAAATCCTTAAATATCGGGATGGAATAAATTCAATAACGTAAAATTAATAAATTCAATTACGAAAAATTAATTTTGCTATTTCATTTACTGGGGTCGACTGGTTTTGACAGCGAGTACACTCAAACGGTAAGCACGTCGTGTAATGACTTTGAAACACGTAAAAGGCTAGGTCAACTTTTTAAACGGCGAGAATAACTACGCTTTAGCTGCATAATCTGAATTACAGTAAGATTCGTGCTCATTCCTACTAGGTAGGAAGGCTAAATGTCTCCTGAAAGCCTTGATTAGCGGCGTTCGATTAGAGGCATCGTAAATGTTAATATAGCATATATAGCGCTTTGATGTGTATGTGAAACTCAAAAAGATAAGTTGTAAGTGGGTTGTCTTTAACCAGCTTGCAAACGAAAACCCAAGAAAAGAATAAACGTGTAGAAGCCCCTTTGATGGCTTGTTTGGACGAGAGTTCGATTCTCTCCGACTCCACAAACCCCCTTTGAAAGCCTTGCTTTCAAAGGGGGTTTAATTTTAAGCGATAATATTAAGATTATTCTCTTTTAAAATATTAA
>NZ_AFXZ01000049.1 GCF_000224335.1 Bizionia argentinensis JUB59
AAGTTTATCTAAATAAAAAAACCTCCATTTCAGAGATTTTTTAATGTTATATGAATATCTATATTATTAAATTTTAAATGTAATAACGGGACGTTTTGCATGATTTACTAAATCTTCACTAATACTGCCATTAAAGAAATGTGCAATACCTTGCCTGCCATTTGTGCTAATACCAATTAAATCGGCGCCTATAATATGAGAGAAATTCATAATGCCTTTTTCAACGGTTTCATCATTAAAAATGGATATGGTGTAGTTTTCAAAGGGTGTTCCTTCAATAAAATCTAAAATTCGAGTTTTTGCAGTTGCCGTGGTTACAAAATTATTGGGTGTGTTTACAAACAGTAAATGAATTTTAGCTTCTAATGCTTTAGCTATAGCAACAGCTTGACGGTAAGTTTCTTTATTGTCATTCTTAAAATCGGAAGCAAAGACAAAATCATTGACTATAAACTCGTCATGGTCATTTTTTATAACCAGAACAGGAACTTCAGCGGTACGGACTACTTTTTCTGTGTTTGAACCAATAAATACTTCTTTGAAGCCGCTAGCACCATGAGATCCCATGACAATTAAATCGATTCCATTCTCTTTAGCGGTATTCGTTATACCCGTAAAAGTTTTGTTGAAATCTACTATTTCATGAATTGTTATACCCTTAAGGTGATCCTGATTCATAGTTTTTTTAAACTTTTGGTGTGCCAATTTCATAAAAAACATGGCTTCAGGTAGCTCGCTATATTGACTAAAAGCATCAACTTCATCCAATGGGAGATCAAGCATGTGCAGCAAATAAATTTCGCTGTCATGTTTTTTTGCGAGTTGTGCAGCCACTTTTAAGGCCTGATCTGCTTCTAGGGAAAAATCTGTTGGAACAAGAATTTTTTTCATTTATGATATTTTTCAAGATTGGTTTCAATTCTTAAATTTAAGAATAAAAATTGATATTTCATTAATAATGGTTTTTTAATAAATTATTGTATATTTGCAGCGTAGTAAGAAAAAGAATAAATGAGGGGACCTGAAGTCCCCTCTTTTTATACCAAGTTTTTGTATTAAACTATGTTAAGAAAGATAATAGAAACTTTATTAAATGATGCACTTGAGGAGCGAGAGGATTTATTCCTAATCGATTTCTCCATGGGTGCCGATAATGCCATTTCTGTAATTATTGATGGTGATGAAGGTATAACGGTAGATGATTGTGTTTTTATTAGTCGTGCTATAGAAAATAATATTGATAGAGAAGAACATGATTTTTCGTTAGAAGTTGCTTCGGGAGGAGCATCTGCACCGTTAGTTCATGAAAGACAATACAAAAAACATATTGGTAGAGATTTAGAAATACGAACAAAACAAGAGCAAGTGTCGGGGCAACTTACAGAGGCAACCGATACTTATATTACCTTACAATGGAAGGCGAGAGAGCCAAAACCTATAGGTAAAGGCAAAGTGACAGTTCAGAAAGAGGCTAAAATAGCCTATCAAGATATTGTAGAAGCAAAAGTTATGATAAAATTTTAATTCAAAAGAGATATGGAGAATCTTGCGTTAATTGACTCGTTTTCGGAGTTTAAAGACGATAAATTAATCGACCGTGTAACATTAATGGCGATTTTAGAAGATGTTTTTAGAAACGCACTTAAAAAGAAGTTTGGTGATGATGATAATTTTGATATTATTATAAATCCAGATAAAGGCGATTTAGAAATATGGAGAAATCGTACAGTTGTTGCAGATGGTGAAGTAGAAGAACCAAATCAAGAAATTTCATTATCCGAAGCTCGTAAAATTGAGCCTGATTTTGAAGTTGGTGAAGACGTTTCTGAAGAAGTAAAATTAATAGATTTAGGTCGTCGTTCTATTTTAGCGTTAAGACAGAATTTAATATCAAAAATACACGAACACGATAATACAAATATATATAATCAGTTTAAGGATTTAATAGGTGAAATTTATACCGCTGAGGTGCATCATATCCGACATAGAGCGGTTATTTTATTAGATGATGATGGGAATGAAATTATTCTTCCAAAAGAAAAGCAAATTCCTTCAGATTTCTTTAGAAAAGGTGATAACGTCCGTGGTATTATTGAAAGTGTAGATCTTAAAGGCAATAAACCGTCAATTATTATGTCGAGAACAGCGCCTGTATTTTTAGAGAAACTGTTTGAGCAAGAAATACCAGAGGTTTTTGATGGTTTAATTACGATTAAAAAAGTAGTACGTATTCCTGGTGAAAAAGCAAAAGTAGCGGTCGATTCTTACGATGATAGAATAGATCCAGTTGGTGCTTGTGTAGGGATGAAAGGATCTAGAATTCACAGTATTGTTCGTGAATTAGGAAATGAAAACATTGATGTAATTAACTACACTAGTAACTTACAGTTATATATTACTAGAGCATTAAGTCCTGCGCGTGTAACATCTATAAAAATAGATGAAGAGAATAAACGGGCAGAAGCAATATTAAAACCAGAAGAGGTTAGTAAAGCTATTGGTCGTGGTGGTCACAATATTCGTTTAGCTGGTCAGTTAACTGGTTACGAAATTGATGTATTTAGAGAAGGTGCTGAAGAAGATGTTGAATTATCAGAATTCACAGATGAAATAGAGCCTTGGATTATTAAAGAATTCAGTAAAGTTGGTTTAGATACGGCGAAAAGTATCTTAGAACAAGATATTCAAGACTTGGTAAAGAGAACCGATTTAGAAGAAGAAACAATTAAAGAAATAGTTAGAATTCTTAGAGAAGAATTCGAAGAATAACATATATTAGGTTATATTAAAGGCGATTTATGGCTGAAACAATTAGATTAAATAAAGTATTACGCGAGCTAAACATTTCTTTAGATCGAGCTGTAGAGTATTTAAACTCGAAAGGCATCGAAATAGAGAAACGTCCAACTACAAAAATTTCTAAAGAAACTTTTAATGTGCTCTCTAATGAATTTCAAACAGATGCTAATAAAAAAATGGCATCTCAAGAAGTTAATGAGGCAAAGCAAAAGGAGAAAGAGGTTTTAAGGTTGCAGCGTGAGCGTGAGGTAGAGGCAAAGGAAAAAGAAAAGGCAGAGCGCGAAGCAATAGCTAAAGCTAAAGCAGCTGAAGTTGTTAAAGCGAAGTCTACCCTTTCAGGTCCGAAGCAGGTCGGTAAAATCGATTTGGAAGCCGATAAGAAAACAGTGGATAAACCTAAAGAGGAAGCGCCAGCGCCAACTCCAGAGGTGAAGGCGGAAGAAACGCCTAAATCTGTAGACAAACCCAAAGCAATAGAAGAAAAAGCACCAGAAGCTAAAGCAAAGAAAGAAGACACGCCATCTTCCAAGCCTGCTGATAAGCCAACAGTGAAAACGCCTAAAGCTGAAGACTCTAAAAAAACAGATGCGCCAAAAGTTGAAGACTCGAAAAAAGTTGAAGACGTTAAAAAAGTAGCTCCTAAAGCGGATGAGGGCAAAACAGAATCTCCTAAAACAGAAGAGCCAAAAGCTCCGGAAGGGAAAGAGACCAAAACTGCCGAAGCTGAAGCGCCGAAAGGAGCCGATGAGCCTGTTGAAGAACTTGTGAAAACACAATACTTGAAGCTTTCTGGGCCAAAAATTGCTGGTGAGAAAATTGACTTATCACAGTTTAAAAAGCCGAAGAAAAAAACAGACAATAAAGCTGTAGACCCTAAGAAAAAGCGTCGCCGTATTAGTAAAGCGGGCGCGCCAAGTACGCCGGGTAGTACGCCAGCCAGAGGTGGGAATGACCGATTTAAAGGCAGACCACCTGCTGCAGGTAAAGGACGTCGTACCACGATAGTTAAAGAAGAACCGAGCGAGGAAGATGTACAGAAACAAGTACGTGAAACGCTAGAAAAACTTCAAGGAAAATCCAGTAAAGGAAAAGGTGCTAAATATCGTCGTGATAAACGAGATCAGCATCGTGAAAAAACCGAGAAAGAATTACAAGCCGAAGAGGCTGATAGTAAGATTCTGAAAGTAACGGAGTTTGTTACAGTTAGTGAAGTTGCTACCATGATGGATGTTCAAGTAACACAAATTATTTCGGCATGTATGTCGTTAGGTTTGATGGTTACCATGAACCAACGTTTGGATGCGGAAACCTTATCTATTGTAGCCGACGAGTTTGGTTATGAGGTAGAGTTTATTACTGCGGGAATTGAAGAGTCTATTGAAGTAATTGAAGATAAGCCAGAGGATTTAGTAGAGCGTGCACCAATCGTTACGGTTATGGGGCATGTGGATCACGGAAAAACATCTTTATTAGATAATATTCGTCAGGAAAATGTAATTGCAGGTGAGTCCGGTGGAATTACACAGCATATTGGAGCCTACGGTGTTCAGTTAGAAAGCGGTCAGAAATTGGCGTTCTTGGACACACCAGGTCACGAGGCCTTTACAGCCATGCGTGCTCGTGGAGCTCAAGTTACAGATATCGCTATTATTGTTATTGCAGCGGATGATGACATCATGCCACAAACTAAAGAAGCAATCTCACATGCTCAAGCAGCAGGTGTGCCAATTGTGTTTGCTATTAACAAAATAGATAGACCAACAGCAAATCCTGAAAAGATTAAAGAAGGACTTGCTAATATGAACCTATTAGTTGAAGATTGGGGTGGAAAAATTCAATCTCAAGATATTTCAGCTAAACAAGGAACAGGTGTCAAGGAGTTATTAGAAAAAGTATTGCTAGAAGCTGAATTATTAGAGCTGAAAGCAAATCCAAATAAACGTGCGGTAGGTACAGTTGTTGAGGCATTCCTTGATAAAGGTCGTGGTTATGTATCTACTATATTAGTGCAAGCAGGAACCTTGAAAATTGGCGACTATGTATTGGCTGGTAAAAATAGTGGTAAGATTAAAGCCATGCAAGATGAGCGTGGTCACGAAGTTAAAGAAGCAGGTCCATCAACACCAGTATCTATATTAGGTTTAGATGGAGCGCCACAAGCAGGTGATAAGTTTAATGTATTTGATGATGAACGTGAAGCTAGGCAAATTGCTACGAAACGTACGCAATTACAACGTGAGCAATCTGTACGTACACAACGACATATTACTCTTGATGAAATTGGTCGACGTATAGCTTTAGGAGACTTCCAGGAATTAAATATTATCCTTAAAGGTGATGTGGATGGTTCTGTAGAAGCTTTAACGGATTCGTTCCAGAAATTATCAACTGAAGAAATTCAAATTAATATTATACATAAAGGTGTTGGACCAATTACAGAGAGTGATGTTTTATTAGCCTCGGCTTCCGATGCAATTATTATAGGATTTAATGTTCGACCAATGGGTAATGCTAGAAGCATCGCAGATAAGGAAGAAATTGATATCCGAACGTATTCTATTATTTATGATGCCATTAATGATCTTAAAGACGCTATGGAAGGTATGTTATCTCCAGAGCTTAAAGAGGAGGTTACAGGTACAGCTGAAATTAGAGAAATATTTAAAGTATCTAAAATTGGAAGTATTGCAGGGTGTATGGTATTAACTGGTAAGATTTTTAGAAACTCTAACGTTAGATTAATCCGTGATGGTGTGGTAGTTTACACAGGTCTATTATCCTCATTAAAACGATTCAAAGATGATGCTAAAGAAGTTGCCAAAGGATACGATTGTGGTATGCAAATTAAAAACTACAATGATATTAAAGAAAATGATATTA
>NZ_AFXZ01000048.1 GCF_000224335.1 Bizionia argentinensis JUB59
TATGTACTTTATGAAGGTCTAGATTTAAGGTTTTTTGGTGAGTACAATGAAATTTTAAGAGATGAATTAGATGCTGGTGTTAATGAAGATTCAGATGATGTTTACTGGCGAATCGCCTTTGGTATTAATTTCTATTTTGGTGGGAAAAAGAAGAAAGCCAAGTTATTAGAGTCTGTTCCAACAATTCTTAAAACTAATACAATTCCTAATGATAAATAGATAACAATTCTTATTTTTGTAGCTCAATTTTAGAATATGAGTCAAGAAGTCAGTAAACGATATGCACAACGTGGTGTTTCAGCCTCAAAAGAGGATGTTCATAACGCAATAAAAAATATAGATAAAGGCTTGTTTCCAAAAGCATTTTGTAAAATAGTCCCAGATTATTTAACAAACGACCCTGACTATTGTCTAATTATGCATGCGGATGGCGCTGGTACCAAGTCATCTTTAGCTTATATGTACTGGAAAGAAACCGGGGATTTATCAGTATGGAAGGGTATTGCTCAAGATGCTTTAATTATGAATATTGACGATTTGCTCTGTGTTGGTGCAACAGATAATATTATGTTGTCTTCAACTATTGGGCGTAATAAAAACAATATTCCTGGAAGCGTATTGTCTGCTATCATTAATGGAACTGAAGAGCTTATTGAAGATTTAAAAACCTTTGGTGTTACTATTCATTCTACCGGCGGTGAAACAGCCGATGTTGGAGATTTAGTACGGACAATTATTGTTGATTCTACTGTAACTGCTCGAATGAAGCGCGCAGATGTTATTGATAATGCCAATATTAAAGCTGGCGACGTTATTGTAGGTTTGGAATCTTTTGGTCAAGCGACCTATGAAAAAAGCTATAACGGCGGCATGGGAAGTAATGGATTAACTTCAGCAAGACATGATGTTTTCCATAAATATTTAGCTGAAAATTATCCAGAAAGTTATGATGCAGCAGTTCCTAGTGAATTGGTGTATTCAGGAGCTATGAAGTTGACAGATAGTGTTCCAGATTCGCCAATAGATGCTGGGAAGCTGGTGTTGTCACCTACACGAACTTATGCGCCAATAATTAAAAGTATTCTTGATAAATATACCAGTGACACTATTCACGGAATGATTCATTGTAGTGGTGGCGCTCAAACTAAAATTTTACATTTTATAGATAATTTGCATATTGTAAAGGATAATCTATTTCCTGTTCCGCCGTTGTTTAAGCTTATTCAGGATCAATCTAAAACAGATTGGAAAGAAATGTATCAAGTGTTTAACTGTGGGCATCGTATGGAATTATATGTAGATCCAAAAGTGGCTAAAGAAATTATAGCAATATCTAAATCTTATAATGTTGATGCTAAAATAGTTGGTCGTGTAGAAGCTTCTTCAGAGAAACAACTGACAATAAATAGTGAGTTCGGGGAGTTCATATACCAATAGATTATCAATTTTTTAAAGGGTATTGTAATGCATAGGTTTTTATTTTTTTTTGTTATTCTGCTTACTCAATTTGCGAGTGCTCAGCCAGATTCTTTATATTTTAAGCCTGCTTTAAACCCCAATTTACCCGTTTGGAAAAATAAGAACACCGCTGGATTGGATATAAATGAAGTGGCCTTTGTAAATTGGAACTCGGGAGGTAGTAATTCCATTTCGGGGCTTATTGGTGTTAATAGTAGTTTGCGTTATGAGTACAGAAATTTTATATGGGATAGTAATTTATCTGCTCGTTATGGACTGAATAAGCAAGAAGATCAGGAATTTCGAAAAACAGACGATTTACTTGAAATTCGTTCCAGTTTAGGTTTTAGGAAAAATAAAAGGACAAATTGGTATTATTCTGCACGTTTTAATTTTAAAACACAATTTGCAAATGGGTACAATTACCCAAATACAAGCAATGAAATATCGAAGTTTATGGCGCCGGGATATTTATTTCTTGGTGGTGGTATTGAATATGGCAAAAATATAGATAAATTTTCTATGTATTTCTCACCATTGACACTCAAAACAACCTTTGTTTATGATGAGGCCCTATCGGATTCTGGTGCATTTGGTGTTGTGCCGGCGGAGTATAATGCTGATGGCGATTTAATTCGTTCTGGAGAGCGGGTTAGAAAAGAATTAGGGATATTATTAACGAGTACATACGAAGCGGAAGTATTTGAAAATGTAAAAATTCGAAACCTTATGAGTTTTTATACTGATTATATTAACGATTTTGGAAATGTAGATATAGACTGGGAAGTTGTTTTCGATTTTAAAGTAAATAATTTTGTCCGTGCTACTTTAGGTTCGCATTTGCGCTATGATAATGATATTAAAATACAAAAAGAGGTAGTGAATGGAGATACTGGTGATTCAGAGTATGTTGACCTCGGTGCGCGTGTGCAGTGGAAGCAATTATTAGGTGTTGGCGTTGTTTATGAATTCTAATTAAACAAAATTATTTGTTAACTTTTTAATCTAAAAAATAGCTAACTATCTGATTTTTAGGTTTTTCATCATTTTTATTGAAAACTTTATGTTTTTTAATGTGAGTTAAGTTTAAAATTTTGACGTTCTTTACACTTTGTAAAAGCTATTAAATTTTAAATACTGCAACACATGTCCACACAGTCCAAAACCACCGAAATTCCAAAAAAATATACGCAAGAAGAAGCTTTTGAAGCTTCAGTAAAATACTTCAAAGGCGATGAGCTTGCAGCACGCGTTTGGATTAATAAGTATGCCTTAAAAGATTCTCAAGGTCATATTTATGAATTAACGCCTAACGATATGCATGTGCGTATTGCTAAAGAAATTGCTCGCGTTGAAGCGCGCTACCCAAATCCACTTTCAGAACAAGACGTATTCGACTTAATAAAAGACTTTAAATATATCGTGCCACAAGGTAGCCCAATGGCAGGAATAGGTAATCCATATCAAACGGCCTCACTTTCAAACTGCTTTGTGATTGGTAATGAAGGCGACTCAGATTCTTACGGTGGTATCATGAAAATTGATCAGGAACAAGTACAATTAATGAAGCGTCGTGGTGGTGTTGGTCACGATTTATCGCATATACGTCCTAAAGGTTCACCGGTAAAGAATTCAGCTTTAACGTCCACTGGTATTGTTCCGTTTATGGAGCGTTATTCAAATTCTACGCGAGAAGTCGCTCAAGATGGTCGTCGTGGTGCTTTAATGTTGTCGGTTTCTATTAATCATCCAGATTCGGAAGATTTTATCGATGCGAAATTAGAACAAGGTAAAGTTACTGGTGCTAATGTTTCCGTGCGTATTGATGATGCTTTTATGAAAGCCGTTAAAAACAATGGCGAATACACTCAGAAATATCCAATTTTTAGTGCTTCACCTAAATTCTCTAAAACAATTGATGCCAACGGTATTTGGAAAAAAATTGTTCATAATGCTTGGAAATCAGCTGAACCTGGAATTTTATTTTGGGATACTATTATTAATGAATCGGTGCCAGATTGCTATGCCGATTTAGGTTATAAAACAGTTTCAACAAATCCTTGTGGCGAAATTCCTTTATGCCCTTATGATTCTTGTCGTTTATTGGCTATAAATTTATTGTCTTATGTGGATAACCCATTTACAAAGCAAGCGTCTTTCGACTTTGAGTTGTTTAAAAAACACGTGGTTGTTGCGCAGCGGATTATGGATGATATCATTGATCTAGAATTAGAGAAAATTGATGCCATTTTAGAGAAAATTGAAGCCGATCCAGAACATGCCGATATTAAAGAAACGGAGCGAAATTTGTGGATAAACATTCAGAAAAAAGCACAAGAGGGTAGACGTACAGGTATTGGTATTACTGCGGAAGGCGATATGTTGGCCGCTCTAGGTATTCAATATGGTAGTGAAGCTGGAAATGATTTTTCGGTTGAAGTTCATAAAACATTAGGTATTGAGGCGTACCGGGCTTCTGTAATGGCAGCCAAAGAACGTGGCGCTTTTGCTATTTTCGATGCGGAACGTGAGAAAAATAATCCGTTTATTCTGCGCTTAAAAGAAGCTGATGAAAAACTATACTTTGATATGCTAGAGCATGGTCGTCGTAATATTGCATTATTAACGATTGCACCAACAGGAACAACCAGTTTAATGACGCAAACATCGTCGGGAATTGAGCCTGTTTTTATGCCAGTTTATAAGCGTAGACGTAAAGTAAACCCTAATGATAAACACGTTCGCGTAGATTTCGTGGATGAGGTTGGCGATTCATGGGAAGAATATGTTGTATTTCACCACCGTTTTAAACAATGGATGGAAGTGAACGGTATTGATTCGTCTCAAAATTTCTCGCAACAAGAGTTAGATGATTTAATTAAAAAATCACCGTATTACAAAGCTACTTCTAATGATGTGGATTGGTTAAGTAAAGTAACCATGCAAGGCGCTGTACAGAAATGGGTGGATCATTCTATTAGTGTAACCATCAATTTACCAAACGATGTAAGTGAAGAGCTAGTTGGCGATTTATATATGAAAGCCTGGGAAGTCGGTTGTAAGGGTGTAACTGTTTATCGTGATGGATCGCGTTCTGGTGTGCTTATTTCAAATGATGAAAAGAAGAAAGAGGATACAGAAACCTTAACAAATTTCCCTGTAAAACGTCCAGAAGTTTTAGAAGCAGATGTTGTTCGTTTACAGAATAAGAAAGAAAAATGGATTGCTTTTATCGGGTTAATTGACGGGAATCCTTATGAGATTTTTACAGGATTAGCAGATGATGAAGATGGTATTTTAATCCCGCGTTGGGTTGAAAAAGGTGTCATTATGAAAAGTAGAAATACCGATGGGTCATCGCGATACGATTTTCAATATGAAAACAAACGCGGCTATAAAACAACCATTGAAGGTTTGTCTCATAAGTTTAATCCTGAATACTGGAACTACGCTAAATTAATTTCAAGTACGCTTCGTCATGGGATGCCGATTGATAATATTGTGGAATTAATAAATAGTTTACAATTGGATAGTGAGTCTATCAATACATGGAAAAATGGTGTTGGTCGTGCTTTAAAGCGTTATGTTGCCGATGGTACTACGGCAAAAGGGCATACGTGCTCAAACTGTAAATCTGAAAACTTGATTTATCAAGAAGGCTGCTTGACTTGCAAAGATTGTGGGTCTTCAAAATGTGGATAATTCATTTTTATAAGTAGAAAAGATAAGAAGCTATTTCAACAGGAATAGCTTCTTTTTTTATAATGAATTTTCACTGATATACTTATAATCTTCCAGTGTTTTTAAATCAGTAATTAGTTTGGAATGTCCATTCTTTATTAAATATAAATTATCGCTTGTATCAATAATATCCCGGTATAAATGATCGGTAATAATGATAATTTTTCGCTTTTTTTCTTCTGAAATAAGCTGTTTAATAACTTCGATATACAAAGGTGCCACATGCGAAAAGGGTTCATCTAAAAGGACTATTTTCACGGGGCTTTTTAGTAATAAATAAGTTTCTACCACGCGACGTTCGCCACCGGAAAGCTCACGGAATTTAAAGTTTTTGTAAATAGCGAAGGATTCGAATATTGTTGAGAATTCCTGCCAATCTACTTTAAATAATTTAAAAGCTGTATCTAGTTTTAAGCCATTTGGCGCTATAGGTAATTGCGGTAAAAAGTGGGCTAATTTAGTTTTATAAAGTGGTTTTAAAATAGGTTTGCTATCCAAGCGTACTAACTTATATTTAGGTTTTAGTGTGCCAAAAATAATGTTAAGTAAGCAACTTTTTCCACAACCATTGCTGCCTAAAATCCCTGTAACTTTGCCAGTTTCAGCTTTCAGATAAATGCCATTAAGAATGCGCTTTTCTTTAAAATACAATTCGACATTATCTATTTCTAAAATCATATAAAAACGTTAAACACTTTAAAAAAGAGACTTGTTATTAAGATATCTATAATATACAATACACTGAATAATTTTAAAGTCGAAATGCCTAAATTCTTATAGAAAATAAGTTTTCGCTTTGCGGTCGTTTCGGATAAGAAATACCATAAAAAAGTGAGTAAAAAAAGCTTTGCTGCGCATATAACGATGAAATCTGAATCAACCGATATTAAAAATAGTGTCACGCCTAAAGACCAAAGCACGTAGGGTTTGTAGAATAATAATATGGCGCCAAAACGATTCATCATATATTGAAAACGAGCATAAATAGTAATTATTTTTTAAAGACCGCAATATAAAATATATCAATTCATAAATTATCGTATTTTTGTTAAACAATTTAAGAAGCTAGATGTTAGATAAATTACAAATAATAAAGCAACGTTTTGATGAAGTGAGTGATTTAATCATTCAACCTGATATCATGACAGATCAAAAACGATATGTCGCTTTAAACAAAGAATACAAAGATTTACGTTTGTTAATGGATAAGCGTGATGAATATATAGAGTTTACAGATAACTTAAAAGAGGCTGAAGAAATCATGTCGGATAGTAATGACTCCGAAATGGTGGATATGGCTAAAATGCAATATGACGAGGCTAAAGATGGGATTCCGAAACTAGAGGATGAAATTAAATTTCTTTTAATTCCGAAGGATCCAGAAGACGCCAAAAATGCCGTGGTTGAATTACGAGCAGGAGCAGGGGGTGACGAAGCGAGTATTTTTGCAGGCGATTTATTCCGTATGTATTCTAAATACTGCGAGAATAGAGGCTGGAAAGTTGATACGGTAGATTATAGTGAAGGAACTAACGGTGGATTTAAAGAGATTCAATTTGAAGTTTCTGGCGATAATGTTTATGGTACCTTAAAATTTGAAGCTGGTGTGCATCGTGTTCAACGTGTGCCGCAAACAGAAACTCAAGGTCGTGTGCATACAAGTGCTGCAACCATGATGGTATTTCCGGAAGCCGAAGAATTTGATGTTCAAATAGAAGCAAAAGATGTACGTATAGACTATTTCTGTTCGTCTGGTCCAGGTGGCCAGTCGGTAAACACAACCTATTCGGCGGTTCGTTTAACACACGTTCCAACAGGTTTAGTGGCACAATGTCAGGATCAGAAATCGCAGCATAAAAACAAAGAGAAAGCTTTTAAAGTATTGCGTTCCCGTTTGTACGATTTGGAGTTGGCCAAAAAAATGGAAGAAGATGCCGCTTTACGTGGAACCATGGTAACATCGGGTGATAGAAGTGCTAAAATCAGAACGTATAACTACCCGCAAGGTCGTGTAACCGATCATAGAATTGGACTAAACCTCTACGATTTATCCAATATTATGAATGGCGATATTCAAAAAATTATTGACGAATTAATGTTGGCCGAAAACACCCAGAAGCTAAAGGCAAGTGACGAACACATATAAATTAAAGCCTCCTTTTAGGAGGTATTTTTTTGTGGAATATTAATATAACTTGCGATATCCGGAAGTTAGCAAATATTAAAAAAACAATCCACCTGAAATTTATGAAATTGACAAATAAACTTTTTATTATATTTATTTTTATTGCGAGTATTACTTATGCCCAAGATTGGGTTAAGACAGATATAACTGAATTTGCAAGTATAGATTTTCCTGTAAAAAGTGAATTAATTGAAACCCAAAGAGAAACTGTTTATAATGCGAAAGATGAATTTGCATATTATATAGTAAGCATTAGAAAACTAACAGACCAACAAAGTTCTCAAATAACTAACGAAGATATTCCGAATATATATCGAGGTGTAGCAGATGGAGCTATAGCATCATCAAATGCAGAACTTGTTTCAATGAATGAAATCTACATCCACCAAATTCCAGCCGTAGAATTGGAATATAATGCTCAATCCAATCCAGATTTACCAAGTCAGAGATTTAAGCGGATAATTTATTTAGATCAAAATATAATTAGTATCGATTTTTGGCCTTTAACAAATCAGAAAGATATAACCAATGAAAAGAAGGCAAAGTATTTCAATTCATTTTTAATCAATTCTAATGATGTTGATAAAACTTCTGCAACTGTTAATCAGGATATTGATAAGTCTAATTCAGACTTCGAAACTGGACTTATTATAGGGCAAATTATTTTTTATGTTATTCTCATTTCATTTTTGATTGGTATTGTTTTCTTAATTCGCTATTTGATTAAGAAAAATAGAAAGAAAAAAACACCATTTCATAACGAAGAACAATCTCGAGCGAAAGTCACAAAAATAATATGCCAAAATTGCAACTTTGAAAATAAAATCGAAACTAAATTTTGTTCAAGTTGTGGTTACGAATTGACCAAGGTTTAGGAGAAAAAGTAAAATAACATTTGCTAACACCGTATATAAGCTATGGCTTGGTCAGTCCTCACTTGGAAAATCCTGCGGATTTTCCAAAGCCATTTTTTATTTGGAGAGGTTCGTGCAAAAATACGCCACAGCTCATATACATCAACGTTACCTGTAATTATGAAAAACATACTGCTTGCCATAATATTTTTACCTTTTTTGACTTTTAGTCAATCAACTAAAACCTACTTGGGATTAATTGATGAAGCAAAAACAAATAAAAGTGCAAACCAAATTGAAAAACTGATTATAGGAACGTGGGAATTTGATAAACTAACAGATAGTAACGGAAAAACAATATCTGAAATCACGCATTTTATAAATGACACGATAACTGCAAATGAAATTGTTTGGCGACCAAGTATGCGAATTGAAAAAGACGGAACTTACAAATTAATGGGCTGTGAAAATCCCTATAATTGCGAATCTGGAAAATGGGAATATGACCGAGAGCACAAACTATTTCGAATGACTTATGACGAACCAAAATATAATGTTCCGATTGATAAACTCGCACCGGGACTTTTGGAACAATTAAGAGAGTCTGGTTCATTAATAGAATTTACGAAAAACGAAATAGAATTTGCGGAAATCACTCAAACGGAATTGAAAGTTTTTGAACTTTTAGAAAGTGATGGAACCGAATTTAAGTATAATTTAATAGTGTATCGGAAAAAATAACTACAGGTAACAATGTGTATAAGCAATGGCTTGTTCTCGCTTACTTGGAAATTCCTGCGGAATTTCCACAGGCTCGGTCAATTTTTACTATTTTAGGTGTTTATCCCACGCAACTAATCTTACTCCAAACGTTCTTAAAACATACTAATAACAACCTAAAAACAAATGAAAAAAATTAAAATCACCGTATTTATTATCTCTTTACTGACTTTAACAAGCTGTGAGATCGTGCAAGAAACTAGATTTGAAGCTAATGGTAGTGGGAAGTACAGTTTAGGATTCGACTTGTCGGAAATGATGAAGATGGGAGGCGGTACCGAATCGGGAGAAAAAAATAAACAGTTAGATACCTTAATAGTTTTTTCGGAATTTTTAGTAGCAAAGAAAGACAGTATATCAAAATTGAGCAAAGAAAAGCAAGATAAAATAAAGCAATTGGAGAAATTTAGCCTTTATGTTAAGGCGGATTCAGTATCTAAAAAATTCGAAATGAAAATCAGTTATGATTTTGATAATATTGCAGAATTGAAATTATTCGGAGAAAAATTAAAAGGACAAAATATTAAAGAATTGGAGTTGTTATCTGATAAAACTAAAGACATAAATAAAGATGAAGATAGCGGCATACCAGATTTTAATAAATCTTATAATACAACCTTTAATAAAGATATGT
The DNA here is from genome assembly GCF_000224335.1 of Bizionia argentinensis JUB59. Classification (GTDB taxonomy): domain Bacteria; phylum Bacteroidota; class Bacteroidia; order Flavobacteriales; family Flavobacteriaceae; genus Algorimicrobium; species Algorimicrobium argentinense. The sequence continues at coordinate 9,653 of NZ_AFXZ01000048.1, forward strand.
TTTCTGTAAAAATAACGCCCGAAGGAATTGCAGAAGCAGAGAAAACTAAAGATACAACTATGACTAAAGATAATCCTATGGCGGATTTGATTAGATTTAAGTCGAGATATTTGTTTCCATATAAAATAGAAAATGTGGATAATGAAAATGTTAGAATTTTACCCAGTTTTAAAGGCATTGAAATTTCTGGAAACTTATTTGAAATAAATAATAACCCTAAATTTTTTGATGTAAATATAGAATTTGAACACGAATAGAAACAATAAAAAAGCTTATCAAAAAAGTGTGTTTATAATCTGATATTTTCAGTCTTTATAATTTTTATGTGGCTAAATACAAAGTAAATAATTAACCGTATACGCCTCTGGAGGCTTAAGGAAACCTATGACAACAGAACAACTAACCGATCAAATTAAAAAAAAACAATCCTTTTTATGTATTGGATTGGATGTGGATTTAAGTAAAATTCCACAGCACTTACTAACGGAAGACGATCCTATTTTCGAGTTCAATAAAGCTATTATCGATGCGACACATCATTTATGTGTTTCTTACAAACCCAATACGGCGTTTTACGAAGCTTATGGTATAAAAGGGTGGCAAGCACTAGAGAAAACCATTAATTACCTGAATGAAAAGCATCCGGAAATTTTTACAATTGCCGACGCTAAACGTGGCGATATTGGTAACACGAGTAGCATGTACGCCAAAGCTTTTTTTGAAGATTTAGTTTTTGATAGTGTAACCGTTGCACCATACATGGGAAAAGATTCTGTCGAACCTTTTTTAGCATTTAAAAATAAACATACCATTCTTTTAGCTTTAACATCTAACGAAGGAGCTTTCGACTTTCAAACGAAACTAGTGGACGGCAAAGAAATGTATAAGCAGGTTTTAGAAACTTCAAAGACTTGGGAGAATGCAGAAAACTTAATGTATGTTGTAGGTGCAACAAAAGCGGAGTATCTAGCTGATATTCGTCAAATTGTACCAGAAAGCTTTTTACTCGTTCCAGGTGTTGGCGCCCAAGGTGGTAATTTACAAGATGTTTGCAAATATGGAATGTCGAAAAATGTGGGATTACTAATTAATTCATCACGAGGGATTATTTATGCTTCTAATCAAGAAGATTTTGCAGAAGCAGCTGCTAAAAAAGCCCAAAATATGCAACAGGAAATGGCCGTTATTTTAAAGAATGCAAATTAAAGATCAACTTCAAAGAGTCCTCAATTTCAAAGATACGCCAAAGCGTATTGTTTGCTTGGTGCCTAGTATTACTGAATTAATTTGCGATTTAGGTTTAGAAACATCACTTGTTGGTGTGACTAAATTCTGTGTTCATCCGCATCATATAATGAAAAATGTTACAGTGGTAGGTGGCACCAAACAGGTACATTATGATAAGATTCGCGCTCTAAATCCTGGTATTATTCTCTGTAATAAAGAGGAGAATACAAAGGAGATGACGCAGGATCTAGAAGCAATTGCACCGGTCCATATAAGCGATATGGAGACGATTGCTGACTGTTTGGAGTTAATCAAAATGTATGGTGATATTTTTAACTGTTCAGAAACTTCCTACAATCTTATTTCGAAAATAAAAGAAGCTGCATCCGATTTTAGAGAATTCATTAAAATACAACCGAAACGAAAAGTTTCCTATTTTATTTGGAAAGATCCATGGATGGTAGCAGCCAACGATACCTTTGTAAATTATTTATTGTCGTTGAATAATTTTGAGAATGCATTTCAAAATAAATCTCGCTATCCAGAAATTTCGTTAGATAAAACATATCCTGATGTAGATTTGGTTTTGCTATCTAGCGAGCCATATCCATTTAAAGAAAAGCATAAGTCTCTTATTTACCAACAATTTCCAAACGCCAAAATCCTTTTGGTGGATGGCGAAATGTTTTCTTGGTATGGAAGTAGACTCGTTTTAGCTTTTGATTATTTTAAAACGTTACATCGCAATGTTTTGAATTAATAATAAGTTGCTTTATTTTTCTAGCTTCATAATAAAGTACATCACTTAAACTTGCGTCTGTTGATTTTACGTTGTAAGCTTCTTCAATAAAACTTTTATATTTCTTCTCAAGTTCTTTCAAGCCTAATAATTGCTTTAAATCAACTTTTTTCTTTCCTATTCTACAAAATTGAGCGCTCATAATTATATGTTTTAAATAGATATACGAGTTTAGAATGTTTATTGGATTTCTGCTAAAAGTTAAAAATATTATAAAATTAAGTGGGTGTAATCGTTGTCGAAGTTTCTCTGTTTAAATACTTTAAGCGATTTAGTTTATTTAAAAGTTTAATCGCTTTATATTCGGAAATGTCACTTTGGGCAGAATCGGTTTGCCTTAAGTTATAGGCTTGCTCAATTAGCTGCTTATAACGCATTTGAAGTTTGATTTGGTTCTGCTTAAGTTTTGAGAGATTTTCCATTTTTTGCCATATTGATACTTAAATATATTTAAAAAATAGGAAAAGAGCAAATTAAAATTTGAAATTGTTCATAAAAAAAATCGGTTGTAAGAAAAACCGATTTTTAATTAATGCGAAATTGTACTTTAACAACTTGTATTGCCTGTTTAGTCCTGTAAAGCAAACACTTTTCTTAAAATATCTGTAGTCCGAGACGTGTATTTAGTACGAATGTCTTTTTCCTCAACCGCAATCATTTGATAAACACCTTTTAAAGCTTGATCTGTTACGTAATCTGTTAAATCTGGATTCACACTAGAAGTAAATGGAATGCTATTGTAGCGATTAATTAAGTTAGACCAAATTTGATCTGCGCCTACTTTTTTAAATGAATTGTTAATTATTGGTTGAAACTGGGCATATAATTCTGCTTTCGTTCTACCTGATAAATAAACGGTCGCAGCATCTTCATTACCTAATAATATAGATTTGGCATCATTAAATGTAATGTCTTTAACAGCATTGACGAAAATAGGCGTTGCGGTTCCAACAGCATCTTCGGCCGCACGATTTAAAACTTTTAAACCTTCATCAGCTAAACTTCCTAATCCAATATCGCGTAAAGCTTTATCAACTTTTTGTAATTCTTGAGGTAGTAAAATCTTTACTAATTCATTTTTATAAAAACCATCTTGTTTCATAAGTGTGCTAACTTGCTTGTCAATTCCTTGATCTAATGCTTGACGCAAACCAGCGGCTATATCGGCATTTGAAATTCCTGCCGTATTTTCCGGTAAATTATTAACTACTTGTTGCAATTCTGCACATGACGTTAAATTTAAAATAAGAACGAAAGTAATTAAGCGTTTTATCATGATTTTGTTTTATCGTATTTTAGCAAAGATAAATATTAACTGCTTATGTTTTTAAAAAGCTGTTTAATTTTATTGGCTCCTTAATATTGTCATAATATAAAGCTTTAAAGTCTATGTTATTTTAAAAGACCGATAGAAAAGAGTGAATTTACCTGCATCTCGTATTGCTTCCTTTAATTAATACAGGATTATTCCTTAAATTTGCAAAGCTAAAAAACACGTTTACTCCTAATGAAAGAAATTGCACGATATACTCCAAAATATAAAGTTCGAATAGTAACTGCTGCCGCGCTTTTTGATGGGCATGATGCTGCCATAAATATTATGCGTCGAATCATCCAATCTACTGGTGTGGAAGTTATCCACCTAGGTCACGATAGAAGTGTGGAAGAGGTTGTTAATACAGCCATTCAAGAAGACGCTAATGCCATTTGTTTAACGTCCTATCAAGGTGGACACAACGAGTATTTTAAATATATGTATGATTTGCTCACCGAAAAAGGTGCCAATCATATTAAAATCTTCGGAGGAGGAGGAGGAGTTATTTTGCCTTCAGAAATTAAAGAATTAATGGATTATGGTATTACCCGAATTTACTCGCCTGATGATGGTCGTGAAATGGGTTTACAAGGGATGATTAATGATTTAGTTGAAAAATCTGATTATGCCATGGGCGATAAATTAGATGATGAAGTAGATCATTTAGCTAGTAAGAATCCGAGGGCTATTGGTCGATTAATTTCTTCTGCTGAAAACTTTCCGGAAGTTGCAAAAAGTGCTTTAGATAAAATTCACGAAAAAAATAAAAAATCTAAAACACCTGTTTTGGGAATCACTGGTACCGGTGGTGCTGGGAAATCTTCTTTAGTAGATGAGTTGGTTCGTCGGTTTTTAGTCGATTTTCCTGAAAAAACTGTTGGTTTAATATCTGTAGATCCGTCCAAACGTAAAACTGGTGGAGCACTTTTAGGTGATAGAATTCGAATGAATGCTATTAACTCACCTAGAGTTTATATGCGTAGTTTGGCAACACGTCAATCCAATTTAGCATTGTCTAAATATGTTCATGAAGCTGTTCAGGTTTTAAAAGCAGCGGAATATGATTTAATTATTTTAGAAACATCAGGAATTGGTCAATCAGATACCGAAATTATAGAACACTCTGATGTCTCCCTCTACGTTATGACACCAGAATTTGGTGCTGCAACCCAATTGGAGAAAATTGATATGCTTGATTTTGCCGATTTAGTAGCTATCAATAAATTTGATAAACGTGGTTCTCTTGACGCCTTACGTGATGTAAAAAAACAATACATGCGTAACAATAACTTGTGGAGTACACCGCAAGACCAATTGCCTGTATACGGAACTATAGCGTCTCAATTTAATGACCCAGGAATGAATACGCTTTACAAAGCGATCATGGATACTTTGGTTGAAAAAGCAAATTTTGAATTAAAATCGACTTTTCATATTTCAGATGAAATGAGCGAGAAGATTTATGTTATTCCACCAGCTAGAATACGTTATTTATCTGAAATTGCTGAAAGTAATCGCTTTTATGATAAAACAGCCGATGAACAGGTAGAAGTTGCCCAAAAATTATATGGAATTTATAAGACAATATGTTCTGTGGCTAATGTGACAGAAAGTACTGTTGAAAAATCTTTCATTGGAAAGTTACGACTGGAAGATGAAACGATTTTGGAGTTAGCCGAGAATGCTGATGATAAAGAGTTTTTGAACCTTCTTATAAAAGAATTCGACCGCGTAAAAATGAATTTCGACCCATATAATTGGGAAGTTATCATTGGTTGGGATGAAAAAGTTAACACATATAAAAATCCGATTTATTCCTTTAAAGTTCGTGATAAAGAAATTAAAATTGAAACACATACCGAGTCTTTATCACATTCTCAAATACCAAAAGTAGCCCTGCCTAAATATCAAGCTTGGGGCGATATTTTAAGATGGTGTTTACAGGAAAACGTACCAGGAGAATTCCCATACACATCTGGATTATATCCATTTAAACGTACAGGTGAAGATCCAGCACGTATGTTTGCCGGTGAAGGCGGACCAGAACGTACCAATAGACGCTTTCACTATGTAAGTGCAGGTTTACCAGCCAAACGTTTGTCAACCGCTTTTGATAGTGTAACGCTTTACGGAAACGATCCTGATTTGCGACCTGATATTTATGGTAAAATTGGTAACGCAGGCGTTTCAATTTGCTGTTTAGACGATGCCAAGAAACTATATTCTGGTTTCGATTTAGCGAATGTTATGACATCGGTTAGTATGACAATCAATGGTCCTGCGCCTATGTTACTAGGTTTCTTTATGAATGCGGCTATAGATCAACAATGTGAGTTGTACATTAAAGAAAATGAATTAGAAAAAGAAGTAGAAGCTAAAATAGTCAAACTTTATAAAGGTAAAGTGCGTCCTAAATACTTGGGTGAATTACCAGAAAGTAATAATGGTTTAGGTTTAATGCTTTTAGGTGTTACTGGTGATCAAGTGCTACCTGCCGACGTTTATGCGGAGATTAAAAAGAATACTATTGCACAAGTTCGTGGAACGGTTCAAGCAGATATTTTAAAAGAAGATCAAGCTCAAAATACCTGTATTTTTTCAACTGAATTCGCTTTGCGATTAATGGGTGACGTTCAAGAATATTTTATTGAAAATAACGTTCGAAATTTTTATTCGGTATCTATTTCAGGTTATCATATTGCCGAAGCAGGCGCCAACCCAATTACCCAATTGGCATTAACGCTTTCTAACGGATTCACGTATGTAGAATATTATTTAAGTCGTGGAATGGACATTAATAAATTTGGTCCAAATCTATCGTTTTTCTTCTCCAATGGAATCGATCCAGAATATGCTGTGATTGGTCGTGTGGCAAGAAAAATTTGGTCGAAAGCCATGAAAAACAAATATGGCGCTAATGCGAGAGCGCAAATGTTAAAGTATCATATTCAAACCTCTGGACGTAGTTTACATGCTCAAGAAATTGATTTTAATGATATCAGAACTACGCTTCAAGCCTTATATGCTATTTATGATAACTGTAACTCATTGCACACAAATGCCTATGATGAGGCGATAACCACACCAACTGAAGAATCGGTTCGTCGTGCTATGGCAATTCAGTTAATTATTAATAAGGAGTTAGGTTTAGCCAAGAATGAAAATCCAATTCAAGGGTCATTTATTATAGAGGAATTAACCGATTTAGTAGAAGAAGCTGTGTTATTGGAATTCGATAGAATTACCGAACGTGGCGGTGTTCTAGGTGCTATGGAAACGATGTACCAACGTAGTAAAATTCAAGAAGAGAGTTTGTATTACGAAACATTGAAGCATAATGGTGAATTCCCAATTATTGGTGTAAACACCTTTTTAAGCTCCAAGGGATCGCCAACGGTTCAACCGGCAGAAGTTATTCGTGCCACAGAAGCCGAAAAGCAAAATCAAATTACAACGCTGAAAAATCTGCATGATTCTAAAGATACAACCGAGTTATTAAAAGATTTGCAAGTTAGAGCCATCCATAATGAGAATATTTTTGAAGCCTTAATGGATGTTTGTAAAGTGTGTAGTTTAGGAGAAATTACATCGGCATTGTTTGAGGTTGGTGGCCAGTATCGTAGGAATATGTAATTGCCTGTAGGGGCAGCTCGCGAGCTGCCCCTACAGATGCCATATTTTGATTTTATTTCGTGAATATTTAATTTTCAGTGTATTCGCGCTGAATTATTGATTATATTTAATTATCAGATTCCATCAAATCAATAATTAAATGAAAAACAGAAAACGAAATAGATTAAAAGGGTATGATTATTCCCGTGATAATTTATATTTCGTGACGGTTTGTGTTCAGGATAGATTGTGTTGTTTTGGTGAGGTTATTGATGTGGGCCAAGGGATAGCTCGCGAGCTGTCCGTACGGGAGGAAATTCCAGCCAAGTGCATCATGAAATTAAATGTGTATGGATTAATTGTGCAGGAAAGATTATTGTGGTTGCAGGAGCAATATCCGTATGTTGTTATAGATAATTTTGTGGTTATGCCCAATCATGTGCATGCCATTATTGAGATAGATCGTTTGCGAATTCCAGTTGTAGGAATTAAAATAAAATCCTTATCGAGTTTGATGGGCGCTTTTAAAACGACATCATCAAAATTAATTCATGAAATAGGTTTTCTTGATTTTTCATGGCAACGCTCTTTTCACTATCATATTAATAAAACGAAAATTGCGTATCAGAATATTTCCAATTATATAGATTTTTAATCTACAAAAGTGGCATGAAGACTCTCTCTCTCTCTC
>NZ_AFXZ01000047.1 GCF_000224335.1 Bizionia argentinensis JUB59
TTTATTACTATGTTTAAGTTTTAGTAATACAACTAACGCACAAGATCAGTTTCTGGGGGAAGTCAGAATGTTTGCTGGTAATTATGCCCCAGTAGGATGGGCTAAATGTGAAGGACAATTATTGGCGATTTCCTCAAATTCAGCTTTGTTTTCCTTACTAGGTACTAATTACGGAGGAGATGGACAAACAACATTTGGACTTCCAGATTTAAGAGGTCGAGTACCTATGCATTATGGTAATGGTCCCGGTTTATCCGCGTATGCTCAAGGACAAAGCGGGGGTTCGGAATCTAACACTTTAACCGTTGCTAATTTACCAGCACATAATCATCAAGTAAATGCTGTGTTAGATGATGGAGATAGCGCTTCACCTAAATATAACTTTCCTGCTAATACAAAGCTATTGGATAAAGAGTATTCAGCAAACACTTCAAATACGACAATGAATTCTAGTATGATTGGGAATACAGGTAACAATCAGCCTGTAAATAATATGCAGCCGTATCAAACAGTAACGTTTATTATTGCCTTGCAAGGAATATATCCGTCACGACCATAAATGAAATTTAGAAATATAAACCGAACCAAATGAAAAAAAACTATTTATTTTTCTCGTTCTTACTGCTATCCTATTTTGGTTATTCGCAAATTACATTTAATGGCTGTCATCCGTTTTTTGATGATCAAAATTTTGTGTTTACTAATTTAGGGTTAGATACCACAGGACGGAATGTATATGAAACGAGGCCTATAGATGGTCAAGTTGATTGTGGCGGTTTGGGTACATGTGAATTTAGAATTTACTGGAATGAAAGTGAAGCGCGTTGGGAATTTATAGCTGACAGTGGTAATGGTGGCTTTTTTGAGCCTTATTTAATGTTTACCAATACTAATCCATCCACGCCAAACCCACCTAGTTTGAAACTTGGAATTTGGGTGGAAAACATAAGTCTTACAGAAGGTGGTTGCACAGGAAATTTAACAGAAGCCAATGCTGATTTTTTGGGAGATGTACAAGATTTTACTTTAGGTGTTTCTGATAACAATTTTACTAATCATATTCAATTAATACCTAATCCAGCCAAAAATATTGTTTTATTAATTGATTCTAGTAGTGAAATATTAATGCTTGAAATCTATGATATAAATGGAAAATTGCTACGTAAAGAGTCACATATAAGAGAAGGTATTGATGTTTCTAATCTGCCAAAGGGTGTGTATTTTGTAAAACTTATTGGGAAAAATTATATGCTTGTAAAAAAGCTAATTAAGGAGTGAAATTGAAATTTAAGCACAAAAAAAACGCTAAAGTCAATTTTAGCGTTTTTTTTATTTCTTAATTTCTGCTCTTCTTTTTAGGTTTAAAACGGAAAGCGTCATTAAATTCTTTTTTAATTTTCACAAGCGCGCGATCAGCTTCTAAACGACTTCTAAAGTTTCCAGCCCAGACTTTATAGTTGGGTGTTTCGTACACCAAAAGTAACGGGATTTTCTCAAAAGTAGCATTAAACTTACCCTTGGCTCTATCGGCTCCTGTACGATCTCCAGAATAAATTTGAATTTTATAACGGTCGGAATCGTTATTAGAAACATTCATTTCTTTCTTAATTGACAATAAAGCGTCCAATTCTGGCGATTTATTAATGGTAACAGTACCTTGTTGGGCATAAGAGAAGCTGATGCTTAATGCTAGACTTAAGGTTAATAAAGCAGTGGAATATCGGTTCAATAAATTCATTTTCAATAATATTTGATACAAATGTAAAAGATTATTACTTAAAAGTACTTCTTTTTAGTATATAGAATTTGGCGTACTTATAAATTCAATGCCATTTTATAAAAAGACTTCATAAAGGCTATTTAAACAGATTTGGAGCTCTATTTCTTTTCCTTATTTTTAGGTTTCAAACGAAAGGCATCTCTGAATTCTTCTTTAATTTTTATTAGTGCACGATCTACCTCTAAACGGTTTCTAAAATCACCAACCCATACTTTATAATTATTTGGATCGTATAGATCTATTACATTCCAATTTGGATAGAATACCTTAAAATGTTTGATGGCATCATCTGCACCTGCACGATCACCGGAGTAAATTTGAATTTTATAACGGTCGGAATCGTTATTAGAAACACTCATTTCTTTCTTAATTAACAATAAAGCGTCCAATTCAGACGATTTATTAATAGTAACTGTACCTTGTTGGGCGTAAGAAAAGCTAACACTTAGAGCTATGCTTAAGGTTAATAAGGTGGTGGAATATAGGTTCAATAAATTCATTTTCAATAGTATTTGAAACAAAAGTAAAAGATTATAACGTAAAACAACTTGCTTTTGTTATTTAGAACATCTCTAAATTACCAATTAACAGTTCTGTAACATTTCTAAAATCGACTTTATATGTTACTTTTGCGAGAGATTTTATTATTGTATTTTTTTTCTTTTGTTAATTGAAAAAGCATACCAAAGTTTTAGAAGTTAATTCAACCAATAATATGAAACAGGTGAATCACCGAAAATTAGGCAAGAACTTTTTACGTTTAAGTTTAGTTATTTTATTAGCATTTTCCACGTCACTTTCAGCGCAAGAGGGTGATCCAGTAACAGGTAAATCTTTATTTAATTCCAACTGTGCTGCTTGTCACCAATTAGATAAGAAGATGACAGGGCCCGCATTACGTAATGTCGAACAACGACTTGCCGATGATGAAGGTCTTGACAGAGAGTGGTTAAGTGCATGGATTCGTAATAGTTCAGCCATGATTAAGGCTGGGGATGCGTATGCCAATAAAATATTCAATGAGTATGGCGGCGCTGCCATGACAGCTTACCCACAATTGTCTGATGATGATATTAGTGATATTTTGGCCTACACGTCGGAAGAAGCACCTGCACCACCAGCCGTTGATCTAGCCGTTGGTTCTTCTCAAGGAGGCGGAACAGATGATGCTAGTTTTTCTAATAAAATTATATTAGGTGCAATGGCTGTGCTTTTTGCAATATTAGCCATGGCGTTAATTTTTGTAAGGCAAACATTAAACCGCTTTGCTGAAGCAAAAGGTGTTGATGTTTCTGGGCCGAAAAGAACCCCAATTTGGAAAGCATTTATTCAGAATCAATTTTTAGTGTTGGTTTCAGTAATTATACTGTTACTAGCTAGTGGTTATTTTGTATATGGCTTTTTCATGCAGATTGGTGTAGATCAAGGCTATCAACCAGTTCAGCCAATACATTATTCTCATAAAATCCACGCTGGCGATAACGGTATTGATTGTAAATACTGTCACTCATCTGCTCGTGTAAGTAAGCATTCTGGGATTCCTTCCTTAAATGTTTGTATGAATTGTCATAAATCAATTTACGAGGTTTCACCGGAAACAGCAACGGCAGAATATAGCAAAGAGTTTTACGATGGTGAAATTCAAAAGCTTTATGATGCTGTCGGTTGGGATGATGCAGAACAGAAATATACAGGTGATACACAACCAGTAAAATGGGTACGTATACATAATTTACCAGATTTTGCTTACTTTAACCATTCACAACACGTTTCGGTAGGAGGTATTGAATGTCAAACCTGTCACGGTCCTGTTGAAGAAATGGAAATTATGTATCAGCATGCACCGCTTACAATGGGATGGTGCATTAATTGTCACAGAGAAACGGATGTTAAGGTACAGGATAACGCATACTACACGAAAATTCATGAAGAATTATCTAAAAAATATGGTGTAGATAAGTTAACAGTAGCTCAAATGGGTGGTCTGGAATGTGGTAAGTGTCACTACTAAAGTCTTTTAAAAGGGATTTAAAGCTTTAAATTAATTAATAAGAAGTAATTCAATTATATAATATGTCATCAAACAAGAAATACTGGAAAAGTGTTGAAGAGCTAAACGAGAATAGCTCAATTGTTGAGGCGCTTAAACAAAACGAATTTGTTCAGGAAATACCAACAGATGATTTTTTAGGTAATAAAGAATCGTTGGAAAGCTCTAAAACAACACGTCGTGATTTCTTAAAATATGTTGGTTTTAGTACTGCAGCTGCATCATTAGCTGCGTGTGAAGGACCAGTTATTAAATCTATACCATATGTAGTGCAACCGGAAGAAATTATTCCTGGTGTTGCAAACTACTATGCAACAACGGTTGCAGATGGTTATGATTATGCGTCTGTTTTAGTGAAAACTCGTGAAGGTCGTCCAATTAAAATTGAAAACAACAAATTAGCTGCTACCAATGGTCATGCAAATGCTAGGGTGAATGCTTCTGTTTTAGGTTTATACGACAGTATGAGAATCCAAGGACCAATGAAAGCGGGCGAACCAATTTCATGGAGTGAATTGGATGCTGAAGTTGGACAAAAACTTACTAGTTTAAGTGGATCAGGAAAAGCTATCGTATTGTTAACGCAAACCTTTGCGAGTCCTTCTACCTACAAATTAGTGAGCGAGTTTAAAGAGAAATTTGGAAATGTTCGTCATGTACAATATGATGCCATTTCCGAATCTGCTGCTTTAGATGCTTTTGAAGCTAATTACGGTGAGCGTGGTTTAGTGAATTACGATTTCTCTAAAGCTATGACAATCGTTTCGGTGGCTGCAGACTTTTTAGGAGATTGGCAAGGTGGCGGTTTTGATACGGGCTATGTAAAAAACAGAGTTCCAGCTAATGGAAAAATGTCGCGTCATATTCAGTTTGAATCAAACATGTCCTTAACTGGAGCTAATGCAGATACACGTATTGCTTTAACACCAAGTCAGCAAAAGGTGGCGCTTGCTAAATTATATAGTTATGTAGTTGGCGGTTCTGTTTCTGGCGATTTGCCGCAGCGTCTTAATGATGCTATTCAGAAAGCCGCTTCAGAGTTGAAAAAAGCTGGAAGTAAAGGTGTTGTTGTAACTGGTATTCAAGATGTGAATGCACAAACAGTTGTTTTAGCGATTAATGCTTACTTGAATAGTCAAGCCTTCGATACTAAAACACTAATAAAAACAAGACAAGGAAATGATAATGATGTTTCTACTTTAATTGCTGATATGAATGCAGGGAAAGTAGGTGCTATTATTATGAGTGGTGTTAATCCACTATATACATTGCCAAATGCTGGCGAATTTTCTGAAGGTTTAAAACAAACTGATCTTTCAGTTTCGTTTACCATGAAGGCAGATGAAACAGCATTGGAAGTAGAATATCAAGCTGCTGCTCCACATTATTTAGAATCTTGGGGAGATGTTGAGTTGAAAAAAGGCCATTTCGGTTTAATGCAACCAACTATTCGTCCATTATTTGATACACGCCAGTTTCAAGAAGCGTTATTAAAGTGGACTGATAATAGCATGTCTTACCATGATTATGTGAAGCAAACTTGGAATACAAGTATTTTAGGTGGTACATCATTTAGTCAAGCATTGCACGATGGTGTATTTGTAAATGGTTCTGCAGTTTTAGGTACTACAGAAACAGCCAATGGGGTAACAGATAAAGATAACAAAACCTGGGTTGGTGGTGTTATTGATGATGTAGCTCAAGGTATTGGTTTAAATAATAAAGAAGAGGATACATTAGGTGAAATCGCGTCAGTTTCTGGTGGCGATGCTGCTAGAAAATTAGGAGCAACATCTACATCTAATGGATTAGAATTAGCGTTATATTCAAAAACATCAATGGGTGATGGGCAACATGCAAACAACCCTTGGTTGCAAGAATTGCCTGATCCACTTACAAGAGCAACATGGGATAATTATGTTACCGTTTCTCAAGCAGATGCAACTGAACTTGGTATTAAAAACTGGAACGTTGCTAATGGTGGATTAAACGGAAGTAATGTTGAGATTTCTGTTAACGGCGTTACTCTAACTGCTCCTGCTTTAATTCAACCTGGTCAAGCAAAAGGATCTATTGGTTTAGCCTTTGGATTTGGACGTAGAGCTGGTTTAAAAGAAGAAATGCAAACGGGTGTAAATGCGTTTCCATTATACGCAGACTTTAGTCTATCACAAGATAATGTTAGTATGAGTGTTGCTAGCGGTGAGCATGAATTTGCTTGTGTTCAGCTTCATAATACGCTAATGGGTCGTGGAGATATTATTAAAGAAACTACTTTAGAAATCTTTAATACAAAAGATAAGAAGCACTGGAATGCGATGCCAATGGTGTCATTAAACCATAAGCCGACGCCAGTTACTTCGCCAGAAGTAGATTTATGGGATAGCTTTGATCGTTCTATCGGTCATCACTTTAACTTGTCTATCGACTTAAATTCATGTACAGGTTGTGGTGCTTGTGTTATTGCTTGTCATGCAGAAAACAACGTGCCGGTTGTTGGTAAAGACGAAGTACGTCGTAGTCGTGATATGCACTGGTTACGTATTGACAGATATTACTCATCTGAATCGACCTTTACGGAAGATATTGAAAAGAAGGAAAACATTCATGGATTGTCAAGTTCATTAAATGAATTTAAAGAAATGGAGGATCCTTCCGATAATCCTCAAGTTGTTTTCCAACCAGTAATGTGTCAGCACTGTAATCACGCACCGTGTGAAACTGTATGTCCTGTGGCAGCAACATCACATGGTCGACAAGGTCAAAACCATATGGCTTATAACCGTTGTGTTGGTACACGTTATTGTGCAAACAACTGTCCTTATAAAGTACGTCGTTTCAACTGGTTCTTATACAGTGAAAATGATGAGTTTGATTACCATATGAACGACGATTTAGGTCGTATGGTATTAAACCCAGATGTAACTGTTCGTTCACGAGGTGTTATGGAAAAATGTTCTATGTGTATTCAAATGACACAGAAAACTATTCTAGATGCTAAGCGTGATGGCCGCGTAATTAAAGATAGCGAATTCCAAACAGCTTGTTCTGCAGCATGTGGAACTGGAGCTATGGTTTTTGGAGACATTAACGATGAAGACAGTCAAGTTTTAGAACTTAAAGAAGATAATCGTATGTATCACTTATTAGAATACCTTGGAACAAAACCAAATGTGATGTACCAAACAAAAGTGAGAAATACAACCGAAGCATAATAAAACGAATTAAGAAAATAATTATATAAGGATTATGGCGTCTCATTACGAAGCACCTATTAGAAGACCTTTAGTTATAGGGGAAAAATCATATCACGACGTTACTGTTGATGTGGCAAGGCCTGTAGAGGGTAAGGCAAATAAATCTTGGTGGATTGTATTTTCTATCGCACTTATCGCTTTCCTTTGGGGAGTTGGGTGTATAATATATACAGTCTCCACAGGTATTGGAACTTGGGGTTTGAATAAAACCATAGGTTGGGCTTGGGATATTACTAACTTCGTTTGGTGGGTTGGTATTGGTCACGCAGGAACATTAATTTCTGCGGTACTTCTACTTTTCCGTCAGAAATGGAGAATGGCAATTAACCGATCTGCGGAAGCAATGACAATTTTTGCTGTTGTGCAAGCGGGTTTATTCCCAATCATCCACATGGGGCGTCCTTGGTTAGCGTATTGGGTATTACCAATACCAAACCAATTCGGTTCGTTATGGGTTAACTTTAACTCGCCATTACTTTGGGATGTATTTGCTATTTCAACGTATTTATCGGTTTCGCTAGTTTTCTGGTGGACAGGTTTACTACCAGATTTCGCCATGATTCGTGATAGAGCAGTTAAGCCTTTTCAAAAGAAAATTTATTCTTTATTAAGTTTTGGTTGGTCAGGACGAGCTAAAGATTGGCAACGTTTTGAAGAAGTGTCTTTGGTACTTGCAGGTTTAGCAACGCCATTAGTACTTTCTGTGCATACTATTGTATCATTTGACTTCGCAACATCGGTTATACCAGGATGGCACACCACTATTTTTCCACCATACTTTGTTGCTGGTGCAATTTTCTCTGGGTTTGCCATGGTAAACACGCTTCTTATTATAATGAGAAAAGTGTCTAACTTAGAAGATTATATTACTGTTCAACATATTGAGTTAATGAACATCGTTATCATGCTTACGGGTTCTATTGTAGGTGTGGCTTATATTACCGAGCTGTTTATTGCTTGGTACTCTGGTGTAGAATATGAGCAATATGCGTTTTTAAACAGAGCAACTGGGCCATACTGGTGGGCTTATTGGTCCATGATGACCTTTAACGTATTCTCCCCACAGTTTATGTGGTTTAAAAAATTACGTACCAGTATTATGTTCTCTTTCTTTATCTCTATTGTGGTAAACATCGGAATGTGGTTTGAGCGTTTTGTTATTATTGCAACGTCATTACACCGTGATTACATGCCATCAGCTTGGACTATGTTCTCACCAACATTTGTAGATATTGGAATTTTTATTGGAACCATTGGATTCTTCTTCGTATTATTTTTATTATACGCTAGAACGTTCCCAGTAATTGCGCAAGCGGAGATTAAAACTATTTTAAAATCGTCAGGTGAGCGTTACAAGAGAATTAGAGATCGTGGCGACAGTTTAATGGGTACGGGAGCAGATGCTAGAACATCTGGTGTTGTTGCAACTCAACCTGTAGCGCCAAATACACCTGTTACACCTGTTGTTGATAACACGGATAGAATAAATATGCTATTAAGTAGTATTGGTAAATTTGATCCAGCACTACAAAATGCAGATGATCTGAAGAGAATTGTTGGTATAGATGCAAATATGGAAGATGCACTTAACAGCATTGGAATCTATACATTACTTCAGATAAGTAAATTGACAAATAACGAATACACCTTGTTAGATGAAATCACAGGTTCATTCCCTGGAAGAGCTGAAAGTGAAGACTGGTCTGGACAAGCTAAACAACTAATAAACGAAGCGTAGATAATGGAAACATCAAAAGTAATTCACGCTATTTATACAGACGACGATGTATTAATGTCGGCTGTTAAAAGAGTTAAAGCTGAAAAGTATCATATTGACGAAATCTTTACCCCTTTTCCAGTTCACGGACTAGATAAGGCTATGGGTTTAGCACCAACACGTTTGGCTATTACTTCCTTTATTTATGGTAGTATTGGTTTAGTGTTTTCTATATGGCTGATGAACTTTATTATGATTGAAGATTGGCCACAGGATATCGGTGGTAAACCAAGCTTTAGTTATTTAGAAAATAGTCCAGCTTTTGTACCTATAATGTTTGAGCTTACGGTTTTCTTTGCTGCCCACTTAATGGTAATTACATTTTACTTACGTAGTAAATTGTGGCCATTTAAGAAAGCTGAAAATCCAGATTTAAGAACAACAGATGACCATTTTTTAATGGAAATTTCAATTCATAATAATCAAGATGAATTGGTAAACCTATTAAAGGAAACGGGTGCAGTTGAAATAAATATTGTTGAAAAAGAAGAAGCACATTAATATGAAGGCCTTAATAAAAATAACAATTATAGCATTGGTATTAGTAACGATGGTATCTTGTAGTAAACAAGGAAGTCGTAACTATGAATTCATGCCAAACATGTATCAATCTGTTGGTTATGAAACATATCAGGAAACAAGCGCTTTTAGAAATGGTAAAGAAGCACAACTTCCAGTCGAAGGTTCTATTGCAAGAGGGTATATGCCTTTTGACATAGATAATACATTGGACGGTTTTAACGAAGCAAAAGCATCATTAATGAGTCCTTTGGATTCAACACAGTTAGATGGTCCTAGAGGAAAAGAATTGTACAATATTTACTGCGGAATTTGTCATGGCCCAACAGGTGATGGTCAAGGAGTCTTGGTGAAACGTGAAAAAATTCTTGGTATACCTAGTTATTCGGACGTTGGAAGAGCAATTACTGCGGGTAGTACATATCATACTATTTATTATGGTAAAAACTCCATGGGTTCTTATGCCAACCAGTTGAATGAGGAAGAACGTTGGCAAGTAGTGGCTTATGTTTTAGAGTTAAAAGCCAATTTAGAAAAATAAGATAGATAAAGATTATATATAGATATGTACACATTCTCAAATAAATTAAAGACATTTTCTGTTGCCCTAATTATATTAGGCCTAATAGGTGTTGTTTATGGTTTTATGACATCTCATAAATCTTTTGAAGACGTTGAAACCATGCTTGCTGCTGAAGCTTCCCACGGAGGTCATGCAGTAGAGGCTTCAGATGATTTAGCCACAACAAGTGATATGACTATGGATAGTGCTTCAGAAGGCATTACAGTTGCTAGTCATGTAAACGAGCACAAAGAACATGTGGAGCATGTACAGCACCAAATAGCAAATAGACCTTGGTCCGCTATTTATGTTGCCGCATTTTTCTTTTTCATGATTGCTTTAGGTGTTTTAGCTTTTTATGCCGTTCAGTTTGCATCACAAGCAGGATGGTCGCCAGTGCTTTTTAGAGTTATGGAAGGTATTTCGGCTTACGTTTTACCGGGAGGTTTAATTGTTTTAGCAATTGCTGTGGGTTCTGGTATTATTGGTGATTACAATTTATTTATCTGGATGGATCCAGAGGTTGTTGCCAACGATAAAATTATTCAAAATAAAGAAAGCTGGTTAAATATTCCTTGGTTTGCAATTAGAGGTTTAATATTTATTGCAGGATGGAGTTTATACGCATATTTTGCACGTAAATTTTCTATTGCGCAAGATAATGCCGATATTAATGATAATCGTAACTTCAAAAAATCATTCCGTATTGCAGCTGGATTCCTAGTGTTTTATATCTATACGGAATCAATTATGTCTTGGGACTGGATTATGAGTGTAGATCCACACTGGTTTAGTACCTTATTTGGATGGTACTTGTTTTCAGGTATGTTTGTAAGTGGTATTACAGTAATTGCATTGGTATCTATTTACTTAAGATCTAGAGGCTTTTTAAATTTTGTAAATGATAGCCATATACACGATTTAGCTAAATTTATGTTCGGTATGAGTATTTTCTGGACGTACTTATGGTTCTCACAGTTTATGTTAATTTGGTATTCAAATATTCCGGAAGAAGTAACATATTTTGTAACGCGTTTCCAAGATTACCAATTGCCGTTTTTAGGAATGGTTGTTTTAAACTTTGTGTTCCCTTTATTACTATTAATGAATAGTGATTATAAGCGTATGTCTTGGTTTGTGGTAATGACTGGGGTAATTGTATTAGCGGGCCATTATATAGATATATTCGTAATGATTATGCCCGCCACAGTGGGCGATAGATGGTTTATTGGAATTCCTGAAATTAGTGCCGTTTTATTATTTGCTGGTCTATTTATGCTAGTTATCTTTACAGCCTTAACAAAAGCGCCATTATTAGCCAAAGGGAATCCGTTTATTAAAGAAAGTGAACATTTTCATTATTAAAAATTAATTAAAGAAGAGAAGAGACAATGACAGCTTTTTTGACAATTATAATAGTTCTTTTTATTGCTATTGCTATATGGCAAATGGTAAAAATATTTGACCTTTCGCAAGTAGGGGTTTCAAATGACCAAATAGCAAACGATAAAGACAATAAGATTAATGCATACTTAATGTTGGCTTTTTTAGTCTTCATTTATGGTATCACGATTGTTTCCCTAGTTTTCTGGGGTGATTTACCGTTGATGTCTAATGCGGCATCTGAACATGGTGCTGATGTAGATAATTTAATGACTATCTCCATGATAGTTCTTTTTACTGTGCAAATCATTACCCAATTTCTATTACATTACTTTGCATATATCTATCGCGGTGAAAAAGGCAAAAAGGCCTTGTATTATGCTGATAATAATACGCTGGAAGCTATTTGGACCATTATTCCTGTAATTGTATTATCTGGATTAATTATTTATGGTTTATTCACTTGGACTACCATTATGAATGTTAGTGAAGATGATGATCCGTTAATAGTGGAATTATATGCGCAACAGTTTAACTGGAAAGTGCGTTACGCCGGAAATGATAATACATTAGGAAAAGCAAACGTGCGTTTAATTAACTATGACAATGCCAACATTCTTGGTGTTGATGAAGCAGATCCAAACTCGCAAGACGATAAAATTACAACCGAATTGCATTTACCAGTTGGAAAGCCAGTATTAATTAAAATGCGATCGCAAGACGTTTTGCACTCGGCTTATATGCCACACTTTAGAGCGCAGATGAACTGTGTACCAGGAATGATAACCCAATTTGGATTTACACCAACGGTTACCACAGCTGATATGAGACTGACGCCGGAAATGATTGATAAAGTGGCTAACATTAACAATATCCGTGAGGAGAAAAGTATAGAGTTAGCAGCTAAAGGTGAAGCAGTTTTGGATCCTTATGAATTTGATTATCTAGTATTATGTAATAAAATTTGCGGTACGTCACATTATAACATGCAAATGAAAATAGTAGTAGAGACCCAAGAGGAATATGACGCTTGGTTAGCAGAACAAAAAGAATTTAAAGATTCTTTAATTAAGTAATTAAGAACGGTTTTTAAAAAAAGTATATAGAAGATTATGTCAACACATGTAGATACTCACGCTCTCGACGACGATCACGGACATCATCATAAGGAAACATTTATAACTAAATATATATTTAGTCAGGATCATAAAATGATTGCCAAGCAGTACCTAATTACAGGTACTTTAATGGGAATTATAGGCGTATTAATGTCCGTTATGTTCCGTATCCAGATTGCATGGCCAGGAGAACCAAATATATTATTTGAAGCTTTACTAGGTAAATGGGCGCCAGGTGGTGTAATGGATGCAGATATTTATTTAGCATTGGTTACCATACACGGTACCATTATGGTGTTCTTTGTATTAACAGCTGGTTTAAGTGGAACTTTCAGTAACCTGTTAATTCCCTTGCAAATTGGTGCGCGCGATATGGCGTCAGGATTTCTAAATATGGTGTCATATTGGTTATTCTTTGTTTCTAGTATATTAATGGTTGGTTCTCTATTTGTAGAGGCTGGACCTGCTGCAGCTGGTTGGACAATTTATCCACCGTTATCTGCATTACCAATGGCACAAGGAGGTTCTGGAATGGGTATGACTATCTGGTTAATATCTATGGCTATATTTATTGCATCCTCTTTATTAGGATCTTTAAACTATGTGGTTACAGTTATTAACTTACGTACAAAAGGTATGTCTATGACACGTTTACCATTAACAATCTGGGCTTTCTTTGTAACGGCTATTATTGGATTGGTATCGTTTCCTGTATTATTTGCAGCTGCACTATTATTAATAATGGATAGAAGCTTTGGTACATCATTCTTCTTGTCCGATATATTTATTCAAGGTGAAGTCTTACATTATCAAGGTGGATCGCCAGTTTTATTCGAGCACTTATTTTGGTTCCTAGGGCATCCAGAAGTATATATTGTTATTCTTCCTGCCATGGGATTAGTATCCGAAATTATGGCAACCAACTCACGAAAACCTATTTTCGGTTACCGTGCTATGATTGCTTCTATTTTGGCTATTGCATTCCTTTCAACAATTGTTTGGGGACACCATATGTTTGTATCAGGTATGAATCCATTTTTAGGATCTGTATTTACTTTTACAACCTTATTAATTGCAATTCCATCTGCGGTAAAAGCCTTTAACTGGATTACTACAATATGGAAGGGGAATATTCAAATGAATCCCGCCATGCTATTCGCTATTGGTTTTGTTTCTACATTTATTACTGGTGGTTTAACAGGAATTATTTTAGGAGATAGTGCTTTAGATATTAACGTGCATGATACGTATTTCGTTATTGCTCACTTCCACTTGGTTATGGGTATATCAGCATTGTATGGTATGTTCGCTGGTATTTATCACTGGTATCCAAGAATGTTTGGACGCATGATGAATAAGAAAATGGGTTATATCCATTTCTGGATAACAGCGGTTTCTGCTTATGGGGTTTTCTTCCCAATGCACTTTATTGGAATGGCAGGTTTACCAAGACGTTACTATACAAACTCAAGTTTCCCGTTGTTTGATGATTTAGCGAACGTAAACGTTGTTATTACAGTATTTGCAATTATTGGATCAGCTATACAAATTCTTTATCTATATAACTTCTTTGTAAGTATGTTTTATGGTAAGAAAGCAGAGCAGAATCCATGGAAAGGAACAACTTTAGAATGGACAGCTCCTGTGAAGCATATTCATGGAAACTGGCCTGGAGCAATTCCTCATGTTTACCGTTGGCCTTATGATTATAGCAAACCTGGTCATGACACCGATTTTGTTATGCAGAACGTACCTTTAAAAGAGGGTGAAGAAGAATTACATTAAAATTTCCCTTTGAAAAAAGGGGTCTCGCAAAGAGATTTATAATATCAAAGCCTTTCTATTAATTTAGAGAGGCTTTTTTGATTATAAAGGTTACCGAATATTCTGTTTATTTGACATGCAATAAATATGATGAAGAAGTTTTTATTTGCACTTTGAACAAAATAGATTCCTGCCTTCGCAGAAATTTGGCTGGAAAAAGGGATCTCGCAAAGATATTCATATTATCAAAGCCTTTCTATTAATTTAGAGAGGCTTTTTTGATTATAAAGATTACCGAATTTTCTGTTTATTTGATATGCAATAAATATGATGAAGCATTTTTTGTTTTCACTTTGAATAAAAGAGATTCACAATATCAAAGCCTTTCTATTAAATTAGAAAGGCTTTTCTGTTTTTTGATAAAAATGTATAGCACACTTCGTATATTTGTTTGAATAGAGATAACCTATGAGAGTGTTCAAGAAGTACCTTTATATTTAAAGAATATATTCGAATCTATTTTTAAATCGAATAGAATAAAAAGATTCCCACTTTTGTGGGAAGTAAACATGAACGAAAATCTAGATCCAACAAACGAAAATTTTTCTCCGGAAGAAAACGATGTCGAGAAACAATTAAGACCTTTATCTTTTGACGATTTTACAGGCCAAGAACAAATATTGGAGAATCTTAAAATATTTGTACAAGCTGCAAATGGTCGAGAAGAGGCTTTAGATCATACCTTATTTCATGGACCACCAGGATTAGGAAAAACTACTTTGGCTCATATTCTCGCAAGCGAGTTAGGCGTGAGCATAAAAGTTACCTCTGGGCCTGTTTTAGATAAACCAGGGGATTTGGCTGGGTTGCTTACCAATTTGGAAGAACGTGACGTTTTGTTTATTGATGAAATCCATAGATTAAGTCCCATTGTGGAGGAGTATTTGTACTCTGCGATGGAAGATTATAAAATTGATATCATGATCGAATCTGGACCAAATGCTAGGACCGTTCAGATTAATTTAAATCCTTTTACGTTAATTGGGGCTACAACACGCTCTGGATTATTAACAGCACCAATGCGTGCGCGTTTTGGAATTCAAAGTCGTTTACAATATTATAACACGGAATTACTAACAACTATCGTTCAACGGAGTTCAGATATTCTAAATGTTCCTATTTCTATGGAAGCAGCGGTAGAAATTGCAGGAAGAAGTAGGGGAACGCCTCGTATTGCCAATGCATTACTGCGTCGCGTACGGGATTTTGCACAAATAAAAGGTAATGGTAATATTGATATTAAAATTGCACGCTTCGCTTTAGAAGCGCTTAATGTGGACGCTCACGGTTTGGATGAAATGGATAATAAAATTTTAACCACTATTATTGATAAATTTAAAGGCGGTCCTGTAGGATTGAATACCGTTGCAACTGCCGTTAGTGAAAGTGCCGAAACCATTGAAGAGGTATATGAACCATTTTTAATCCAACAAGGATTTATTATGCGTACACCGCGAGGTCGTGAAGTTACGGATCTTGCCTATAAACATTTAGGCCGGGTAAAAGGACCAACGCAAAGTGGTTTGTTTTAAAGGCGCATTTGTTCAGCCTTAACAAAGGATCACAAATTTGTCATAAATTGTAATGTAATCCCTATTTTAAATTTGAAAGCTAAAAGTCAAATACCAACTGTTCCATTAATTAGATTTATAAGAAATTCATTAGAAATTCTTAAAAACCCTTTGCCATTTCATCATAAAAATTTTACGGAACAGGGTGATATTTTTAGATTAAAAATTGGCTTTAAAAATAGTGTCGTTTTTATTCGCGATGCTGCTTTTGCAGAATATGTTCTTCAAAAGAACCAAAAAAACTATAAGAAATCTAAAATTCAAACGGTAGATTTAGTAAAATACGTTGGAAAAGGATTATTAACGGCAGAAGGCGAGCACTGGAAAAGACAGCGTAAACTTATTCAGCCTGCTTTTCATAAAAAACAATTAGAAAATCTATTAGACAGTATAAAAAATGCCATTGTTTTAGAACTTCAAAAAATTACGGCAGAAACAAAAATTAATGTATTTCCTATTCTAAACGATTTGGCTTTTCAAACGGTTGTTAAATCTTTGTTCAGCAGTGCTGCCAATCAAGAAGATATTAATCGCTTGCAATATATTACCGAAGACGCTCAAAAAATGTTGGTCAGAGAATTGCGCCAACCATATTTGGGTTGGTGGTTTAAATTTGGAGGGGAAATTGAAAAGCATTTAAAATTAACGCGTGAAGCACGAGACATTTTAAAGCGGATTGTGAATGAACGTCGTGCTTCTGAAGTAAAAGAAAACGATTTGCTAGATATGCTGTTGGATGCCAAATATGATGATGGTTCAGCAATGGAAGAGGAACAGCTAATAGATGAAATTTTAATTCTCTTTACCGCTGGACATGAAACCACATCCAATGCACTCACATTCACATCTCAACTATTAGCATTGCATCCAGAGTGGCAAGATGAAATTTATAAGGAACGCCTCGAAATAAAAGAGGAAAGTGACGACTTGATGGATTTGGTTACAAAATCTAAAGTTTGTCAGCAAGTTATAGAAGAAGCTATGCGTTTATATCCGCCTGTTTATTTTATAGACCGGGTTAATATCGAGCCAGACCATTTTAGTGGTTTAGATTTTGAAGCTGAATCGAATCTTTTATTTTCTATCTACGAAATTCACCGTCATGCTGATTTATGGGAGCAGCCTAATGAGTTTTTGCCAGAACGTTTTGCGGAAGGCAGTCGAAAATTCTCATCCCAATATTTCCCATTTGGAGCTGGGCCACGAAAGTGCATAGGAAATAACTTCGCCATGTTTGAAATGATTATTGCCGTTTCAGAATTGGTGTCAACCTATAAAATTCAACCTAATTTTAAAACTATTGAAGTCACGCCGTTAATAGCTTTAAAACCTAAAAATGCATTTTTGACTTTTATAAAAAGGAAGTAATGATAAACAACAAGGCTAAATACACCGCACTGATTAAAGCCGAAGCTAAACGACTTGGTTTTTTATCCTGTGGTATTAGTCCGGCAGGGTTTTTAGAGGAAGAAGCGCCACGATTGGAAAATTGGCTTAATAAGAATATGAATGGTGAAATGTCCTATATGGAAAACCATTTTGATAAACGATTAGACCCTACTAAATTAGTGGAAGGTTCTAAAAGTGTGGTTTCGCTTTTGCTAAATTATTATCCTGAAGAAACGCAACAAAACGAAACCTATAAATTGTCTAAATACGCGTACGGAACCGATTATCATTTCGTTATAAAAGATAAATTAAAATCACTTTTACAAACTATTCAAGATGAAATAGGCGAAGTTGGTGGTCGTGCTTTTGTAGATTCTGCGCCCGTTTTAGATAAAGCTTGGGCATCAAAATCTGGTTTAGGATGGGTAGGAAAGCACACGTTACTGTTATCACAACAATCAGGCTCGTTTCATTTTATTGCCGAATTAATTATCGATTTAGAATTAGAATACGATTCTATAACAACCGATCATTGTGGAACATGCACCAAATGCATTGACGCCTGTCCAACCAATGCCATTGCGGAACCTTATGTCGTAGATGGTAGTAAATGTATTTCCTATTTTACTATAGAATTAAAGGATAATATTCCCACCGAATTTAAAGGCCAGATTGAAGATTGGATGTTTGGCTGTGATATTTGTCAAGATGTTTGTCCATGGAATCGTTTTTCAAAAGCACATAGCGAACCGCTTTTTAATCCACATCCCGACTTATTGGAAATGACTAAAAAGGATTGGGAAGAAATAACCGAAGACACTTTTAAAAAAGTATTTAAAAAATCGGCAGTAAAACGCACCAAATTCGCAGGATTAACTCGGAATATTGATTTCATAAAAGGATAGAAATTCTAAAAGTCTTCACGCTTTTTCCTGTCATTTTGTGTTGTAAAAATGTATATTTGTTTGTCTTAATAAACAGATATATAAATGAGCAAACAAAGCAGAAGAAGAGAGGCATTAGTGTATCACGCGAAACCTACACCTGGAAAGATAAAAGTTGTACCAACTAAAAAATACGCTAGTCAGCGTGATTTATCGTTAGCATATTCACCAGGAGTTGCTGAGCCTTGCCTTGAAATTGAAAAAGACAAAGACAATGTTTATAAATATACAGCCAAAGGAAATTTAGTTGCGGTTATTACCAACGGAACAGCCGTTTTAGGTCTTGGAAATATTGGTCCTGAAGCATCTAAACCAGTTATGGAGGGCAAAGGTTTGCTTTTTAAAATATTTGCAGATATTGATGTTTTCGATATTGAAGTGGATACCGAAGATGTTGAAATATTCATTCAAACCGTAAAAATGATTGCCCCAACTTTTGGTGGTATCAATTTAGAAGATATTAAGGCGCCGGAAGCTTTTGAAATAGAACGCCGACTAAAAGAAGAATTGGATATTCCGGTTATGCACGATGATCAACACGGAACAGCTATTATTTCAGCTGCAGCTTTATTAAACGCTTTAGAATTAGCTGAAAAAGATATTAAAGATGCGCGAATAGTTGTTAGTGGTGCAGGTGCTGCCGCTATTTCTTGCTCACGTTTATACCAAGCTTTTGGTGCCACGCGTGAAAACATGGTAATGCTAGATAGTAAAGGTGTTATTCGTCAAGATCGCGATAATTTAACACCCGAAAAAGCAGAGTTTGCAACCCATAGAGATATTACAACCATTGAAGATGCAATGAATAATGCCGATGTATTTATCGGGTTATCTACGTCTGATATCGTATCGCCAAGCATGTTATTAACCATGGCCGATAATCCGATCGTTTTTGCAATGGCAAATCCGGATCCAGAAATTGAATATGAGTTAGCCGTTGCTACCAGAAAGGATTTAATTATGGCTACTGGCCGAAGTGATCATCCTAACCAAGTAAACAACGTTTTAGGATTTCCTTATATCTTTAGAGGTGCTTTAGACGTTCGTGCTACGAAAATTAATGAAGAAATGAAAAAGGCGGCAGTTATAGCCTTGGCTAATTTAGCCAAAGAGCCTGTGCCAGAACAAGTAAATATAGCTTATGATGAAACACGCCTAACCTTTGGTCGTGAGTATATTATTCCAAAACCTTTTGATCCACGATTGATTTCAAAAATCCCGCCTGCAGTTGCCAAAGCAGCTATTGAAAGTGGTGTGGCAAAACATCCAATTACAGATTGGGATAAATATGAAAACGAGCTTTTAGAACGTTCAGGTTCTGATAATAAAATGGTGCGTCTGCTTTTAAATCGCGCCAAGTTAAATCCAAAACGCGTTGTTTACACAGAAGCAGATCATTTAGACGTATTGAAAGCAGCTCAAATTGCACATGATGAAGGTATTGCACTTCCTATTTTATTAGGTCGTCGCGATGTTATTGAACGCCTAAAGCTTGAGATTGAATTTGATGCAGAGGTTCCAATTATCGATCCAAAATCGGATGAAGAAGAAGAACGTAAAAATGCATATGCTAAAGTATATTGGCAGCAACGTCAACGCAAAGGAATTACCCTGTTTTCAGCAGAGAAAATGATGCGTGAGCGAAATTATTTTGCAGCTATGATGGTCCATGAAGGCGATGCAGATGCCTTAATTTCAGGTTTTTCACAGAGCTATCCTTTGGTTGTAAAACCGATGCTGGAAGTTATTGGTCTGGCTCCTGGCTCTACGCGTGTGGCTACAACCAATCTAATGATGACCGAACGTGGCCCGTTATTCTTAAGTGATACGGCTATAAATATCAATCCATCAGCTACCGATTTAATGAAAATAGCTCAAATGACGGCTGGTGTGGTTAAAATGTTTGGAATGGAACCAGTTATGGCTATGATTTCATATTCTAACTTTGGTTCTTCAAAAAATCAAACAGCCACTAAAGTTCGTGAAGCGGTTGCGTATTTACATCAAAGACACCCTGATTTATTAGTGGATGGCGAATTACAATCCGATTTCGCCTTAAACAGGGAAATGCTTGAAGATGCCTTCCCTTTTTCTAAACTAGCAGGAAAGAAAGTAAATACCTTAATTTTTCCGAATTTAGAGTCGGCAAATATTACTTACAAACTTCTAAAAGAATTGAATCAAGCAGATTCTATTGGACCAATCATGATGGGAATGCGCAAGCCTGTACATATTTTACAATTAGATGCCAGTGTGGACGAAATTGTAAATATGACTGCAATTGCAGTAATTGATGCCCAACTAAAAGAGAAATTAGCAGATCTTTAAAACGTGTATTCAGTTAGCAAACAGCTTTGATTTGGAAATAATTTTATTACATTTGAGAGTTAAAATAATGTTAATTAATGATTACACATATTCAAGGAAGACTTGTTGAAAAAAAGCCAACAGACGTTGTTATAGATTGCAACGGTGTTGGCTATCATTTAAATATATCACTTCATACTTTTTCGCAAATACCAGATAGCGAAAACCTTAAGTTGTATACACACCTTCAGGTAAAGGAAGACTCGCATACGTTGTTTGGGTTTTCAACGCTTGCTGAACGCGAAATTTTCCGTTTACTCATATCAGTTAGTGGTATTGGTTCAAGTATAGCCAGGACTATGTTATCCTCTTTAACACCTGTACAGGTGCGTGAAGGAATAGCGCTTGGTGATGTTGCCTTAATTCAATCCGTTAAAGGAATTGGCGCAAAAACGGCTCAACGCGTTATTTTAGATTTGAAAGATAAAATTTTGAAAGTCTACGATATTGATGAAAATTCTACAACGCAAAGCAATACAAATAAAGATGAAGCGTTATCGGCTTTAGAGGTTTTAGGTTTCTCCAAGAAACAATCAGAACGCGTGGTAGACAAGTTTTTAACTCAAGAGCCACAAGCGGATGTCGAAACCATAATAAAGCAAGCGTTAAAAAATTTATAATAGATTTTGAATACAACCAATCCTAATTTATTAAAAACCTTAAAAAATCAAGTACTTGTTGCTGGTGCCTTACTTTTTTCAGTGTTGGTTTGGTCGCAAACAGAGCCTGTTGAGCAAGATACAACAAAAACCGGTTTTAATTTTGGCAATATGCAAATGCCAAATCCGTCTAGTATTGTATCTAAATATAAATACGACCCTATAACAGATCGCTATATTTATACGGAAACTATTGGCGAGTTTAATATTAATTATCCCATAATTTTAACGCCTAAAGAATATCAAGATTTAATTGTAAAGCAAGGTGTGCAATCTTATTACAAGCAAAAAATTGATGCTTTCGATGGAAAAAAGGAAGGTAGTGATGAAGGTCAGAAGAATTTATTACCGGAGTTTTATGTCAATTCAGGCTTCTTTGAAACTATTTTCGGAAGTGATACTATTGAAGTCATTCCTCAAGGTTCCGTAGAAATGGATTTGGGTATCTTGTTTACTAAACAAGATAATCCTGCTTTCTCACCCAGAAACAGAAGTAGTTTTACATTCGATTTTGATCAGCGTATAAGTTTAAGCTTGCTAGGTAAAGTGGGAACACGACTACAAGTAACGGCTAATTATGATACACAATCTACTTTCGATTTTCAAAATTTAATAAAATTAGAATACACACCAACTGAAGATGATATTATTCAGAAAATTGAAGTTGGTAACGTTAGTATGCCTTTAAATAGTTCTTTAATTACTGGAGCTCAAAGTTTATTTGGTGTTAAAACACAGTTGCAGTTTGGTAAAACAACCATTACAGGTGTGTTTTCTGAACAGAAATCCGACAGGCGAACGGTTATTGCTCAAGGTGGTGGAACGTTGGAAGAGTTTGATTTTTTTGCAAGAGATTATGATGAAAACCGTCACTTTTTCCTAGCACACTATTTTAGAGATAATTATGATACGGCTTTGGCAAATTATCCGCATATCTTTTCCAATGTGCAAATTACACGCGTTGAAGTTTGGGTAACTAATAAAACTAACCGAACAGAAAACGTTAGAAATATTGTGGCACTTCAGGATTTAGGAGAGTCAAACTCAAACCCATCGGCGAATAATATTTTGCTAAACCCTGTTCCTCCGGGATTTTTAAATGCAGGCCCAAATGCTTATCCAGATAACAAGAATAACGATTTTAACCCGACAACTATTGGTTCGGGTTCAATTTTAAATAAAAGTATTAGAGATATTGCCACCGCACAACAAGGTTTTGGAAGTTTATCTGGTGCCGTTAGTGAAGGTTCTGATTATGCAAAATTAGAAAATGCTCGTAAATTAACAGAAGGTCAGGAGTTTACCTTGAATACGCAATTAGGATATATTTCTTTAAATCAACGTTTAAATAACGATGAAGTTGTTGCGGTTGCATTTCAATATACGGTTGGTGGAAAAGTTTATCAAGTGG
The DNA here is from genome assembly GCF_000224335.1 of Bizionia argentinensis JUB59. Taxonomy (GTDB): domain Bacteria; phylum Bacteroidota; class Bacteroidia; order Flavobacteriales; family Flavobacteriaceae; genus Algorimicrobium; species Algorimicrobium argentinense. The sequence goes on from NZ_AFXZ01000047.1 coordinate 22,612, forward strand.
GAGAGTTCGCAAATGGAGGCGTGGACCCAACTGGCGTAGATACTTCTGGACCAATAACAACTGTTACCAACAACACCCTTGTTTTGAAATTATTAAAGAGTCCGATTACAAATGTGCAACAGCCTATTTGGGACTTAATGATGAAGAATATTTATGACACAGGGGCCTACCAATTAAGTAGGGAAGATTTCAAATTGAATATTTTTTATAACGAAGCATCACCAGTTAACTTTATTACACCTGTTTCTGGCACACCTTTTCCGCAGTTTGAAGGAAATCCAATAAGCGAAACAACTTTACTACGGCTATTTAATTTTGATAGACTAAACTTTAATAATGACCCGCAAAAAAATGGTGATGGGTTTTTCGATTTTGTTCCTGGAATAACTGTCTTACCGCAAAATGGTAAAATTGTTTTTACCAAAGTCGAGCCGTTTGGTCAGTATTTATTTGAAACTTTATCATTAGCCAATTCTGAAGATTATACCAATACAGCAACTTATAACGACAATCAGAAAAAATACGTTTATGATGTATTGTATAAGCAAACGAAGTCGGCGGCTTTAGAAGAGTCTGATAAGAATAAATTTAAAATAAAAGGGCGTTACAAATCCGAGGGTGGCGACGGTATTCCTATTGGTGCATTTAATGTACCACGTGGGTCTGTTACAGTTACAGCGGGTGGTAGAACGTTAGTGGAAGGTGTAGATTACACCGTAAACTATCAAGCGGGAACGGTTCAGATTTTAGATGAATCTTTGAAGGCGTCTAATACACCAATTCAGGTTTCGACAGAAAATAATGCTGTTTTCGGACAGCAAACCAAGCGTTTTACTGGTGTAAATGTTGAACATAAATTTAATGAAAACTTTGTACTTGGAGGAACATGGTTGCACCTTAATGAACGGCCAATTACACAAAAAGCTAATTATAGTCAGGAACCTATTAATAACCATATTTTCGGATTTAATGGAAATTATTCCACCGAAGTACCGTTTTTAACACGTTTGGCTAATAAGCTTCCCAATATTGATACAGACGTTATGTCTAATTTATCGGTACGTGGTGAGTTTGCTTATTTAGCACCAGGGTCTCCAAAAGGAACTGACTTTGAAGGCGAAGCAACAACTTATGTGGACGACTTTGAAGGTTCTCAAAGTAATATTGACTTAAAATCTCCGCAATCTTGGTTTTTATCAAGTAGACCTCGTGGTATAAACGCTAATAATGACGATCAAAACGGCATAGAGCAAGGTTTCGATCGCGCCCTACTAAACTGGTACACTATTGATCCTATTTTTTACAGCAATAGAAGTCCAAGTGGAATTACCGATGATGATATTTCTAATTTATATACCAGTCGCGTATTTATAAATGAATTATTTCCAGGTCAAGATATTGCGCAAGGTCAAAGTACGGTTTTATACACTTTGGATTTAGCATATTATCCAGAAGAACGTGGTCCTTATAACTTTCAAACCTCTAATGTTGTTATTCCAGATAATCAACTAACCAATCCAGCAAATAGCTGGGGAGGTATAACAAGAGGTTTAACGTCTACCGATTTTGAACAGGCAAACGTGGAATATATTGAGTTTTGGTTACAAGACCCATTTCAAGAAAACCAGACGAATCCAGGTGGAAAGTTGGTATTTAATTTAGGTAATATTTCCGAGGATGTTGTTAAGGATGGTCGTAAACTCTATGAAAATGGTCTGCCTGTCGATGGAAATGTTTTAGGTGTTTTACCACAATCTACCTCTTGGGGTGCTGCATATCCGCAAAATCAATCACTTATTTATGCTTTTGATACCACTGGACAGGAGCGAGACAATCAAGATGTTGGTTATGATGGTTTAAGTGATTCCGACGAACGAATTGTTTTTCCAAATTATGGTATGTTAGACGATCCTTCAAACGATAACTACACTTATTTTTTAAATACGGATGGCGATATTTTTCAGCGTTACAAAAACTATAACGGTGTAGAAGGAAACTCGCCAGATACATTTTCAGATACAAATCGTGGTTCAACATCACAACCGGATGTGGAAGATGTAAACCGGGATAACACCATGAATACTATAGATAGTTACTATGAGTATGAATTGGATATTACTCCAAGTGATTTAAATATCAACAACCCATACATTGTTGATATTAAAGAAAATCAAATAAGAACTTTACCAAACGGACAAACAGTTACACCAAAATGGTATCAGTTTAGAATTCCGGTTGACGATGTTGCAAAAACATCTATTGGTGGTATTTCCGATTTACGTTCGGTTCGTTTTGCAAGAATGTACTTAAAGCAATTTACAGAGCAAACCATCATGCGTTTTGGTACTTTAGATTTAGTACGAAGTGAATGGAGACGCTATTCAAAAACATTAGATGTGGATTTAGGTGATCCATCATTGGATAATACGGATTTTTCTGTAGGTGTAATCAGTACCTTAAAAAATGACGGCAGTTACCAGTCGCCACCAGGAGTAGATCCAGAAGAATTGTATAATAACAATACGGTTATCAGACAGAACGAGCAATCTTTATTGTTAGATGTTTGTGATTTAGAGTCTGAAGATGGTCGTGCAGTTTTTAAGAATATTAATGTGGATATGCGTCAATATAAACGTTTACGCATGTATATGCACGCCGAGGAAGGTTCGCAGCCTGGTTTAAATGACGACGACTTATTTGGATATATTAGAATGGGTAACGATTTAACCCAAAACTATTACGAAATTATGGTGCCTCTTAAAGTATCGCAAGGACTGTCAAAAGAAGCGCTATGGCCAGAAGCAAACCAAGTAAATATACCATTAAAAGTATTACAAGAAATTAAATCTAAAGCTATTGCAGCTGGAAATATTAGTAGTAATAACCCAACTTACTATGATGTTATAAGAGACCAATTAACAGAAAACCCCGTAAATCAATACGATCCATTGCCTGTTGGATTATCGGATTCCGATCAATTTCATCGAGTGGCTATTGTTGGTAATCCAAACTTTGGGGATATACGAACCTTAATGGTTGGTGTAAAAAACAGAGCGTCTGTTAGTAAATGTGCGGTACTTTGGATAAACGAATTACGACTATCAGATATGGATAGTGAAGGTGGTTGGGCAGCTGTTTTAAGTATGGATTCTAATATTGCCGATTTTGCAAGTATAAGTGCAACTGGAAGAAAAAGTACTGCAGGATTTGGAAGTATCGAGCAAGGTCCAGAGGAGCGCAGCCGTGAAGATGTACAACAGTATGACGTGGTTACTAATGTAAATGTAGGGCAGTTGCTACCTGAAAAATGGGGTGTTCAAATTCCGTTTAATTACGGTGTAGGTGAAGAAAAAATTACGCCGCGATTTGATGAGTTTTATCGCGATATTGAATTGCAGACGCAGTTAGATAATAACGTAAACCAAGACTCTATATTAAATGTCAACGAAAATTATACCAAGCGTAAGAGTATTAATTTTATTGGAGTTCGAAAAATTAGAACAGGCGAATCTGCGCCGCGTTTCTATGATGTGGAAAACTTCACCCTTAATTATTCATATAATAAAGTAGAACATCGTGATTTTGAAATAGAAAATGCTGTTGATAAAAATCTGCGAACAGGGGTCAATTATGCCTATAATTTTGCGCCATTAAATATAGAGCCATTCAAGAAAAATGATTCTTTGTTTACAAGTAAGTATTGGAAACTATTAAAGGATTTTAATTTCAATCCGCTACCTGCAAGTTTTACTGTTAACTCTAATATAAATAGACAGTTTAATAAACAGAAATTTAGAGAAATTGATTTGGGAGGAGCCAATATTGGGCTTGAGGAATTATATAGACGAAATTATACATTTGACTTTGGTTACACGGTGAATTATAATTTAACCAAGGCATTATCCATGAATTTCACAGCATCCAATGTAAATATTGTTCGAAATTATTTTAAAAATAATATTAGGAATGGTGAACAAGATGCAAGTTTAGATGTTTGGGATGGATTCTTCGATTTTGGAGATCCAAACACCCAATATCAACAATTAGGTGTGAATTACGAAATTCCTATAAATAAAATACCAACTTTTGCCTTTCTGGATGCAACATATTCTTATAGTGGAGAATTTCAATGGCAAAAAGGATCTGATTTATTGGGAGATTTAGACGTAAACGGTATCACTTATGATTTAGGAAACGTCATCTCTAATGCCAATCAGCATAATTTGAATACCACCTTAAATATGAGTAAATTTTATAATCATATTGGGTTAAAAAAGAAATCGGTTAAAAGAAATACGGCTTCACGAAATGCTAAAAGAACGCCAACACCACCTGGAGCCGAAGATCTTCAAATTGCAGAGAAGCCAAAGGGAGCTGAAAAAATATCTAAAAATAGCGCAGGAACCAAACTTTTAAATACGGGAATTGATATAGTTACAGCCGTAAAACGAATTCAATTTAATTACGCAGAAACCAGCGGAACATATTTGCCAGGTTACTTGCAAACACCTGGATTTGTTGGAACTTTAAAGCCCACAACAGCTTTTACTTTTGGTAGCCAAAATGATGTTCGTGATATGGCGGCAAGACGTGGTTGGTTAACCATGTATCCGGATTTTAATGATCAGTATCGTGTTAATAAAACACGTCAGTTTGATTATTCGGCAAATATAGAGCCCTTTAAAGATTTAAAGATTGATGTTGTAGGAAATAGAATGTATGCGGAAAACTTTACAGAAAACTACCGTGTAAACGATTTAGGTAGTCGCTATGAATATGAATCGCTTACACCAAATTCTTTTGGAAACTTTAATATTTCAACCATACTAATAAAAACGGCATTTAGTCAAAGTAATGAAATTCAGTCTCAAACATTTAATGAATTTAGATCAAACCGTATAAAAGTTGCAAACCGATTAGCGCAAGGCTACTACGGTGGTAATTCATATCCTTTAGATGCGGAAGGTTATCCAGTTGGCTTTGGTAAAAACAACCAAGCTGTGTTGTTGCCGTCATTTTTATCAGCCTATTCAGGGCAGAACGCTGAAAAGGTTTCTTTAGGCGCTTTCCGTGATATACCTATTCCAAACTGGGATGTTAAATATACCGGTTTAATGAATGTAAAATGGTTTAAGAGTAAGTTTAAGCGTTTTTCCATTGTTCATGGGTATCGCTCTAATTATACTATTAATCAATTCCGCTCTAATTTAGATTATGACGTTGAAAACCCTTCAGCAGTAGATCAAAGTGGAAATTATAAAAATGAAAATCTATATAGTAATATTAACTTAAGTGAAATGTTTAGTCCACTTTTCCGGATTGATATGGAAATGAAAAGCTCCATTAAAATCCTATTAGAAATGAAAAAAGATCGTTTGTTATCCTTGAGTTTTGATAATAATTTAATGACCGAAATTCAGGGTAATGAATATATTATTGGAATGGGATATCGGATAAAAGATGTCCGTATTAAATCTAAATTAGCCGGTCCTAAAAAGCGTATAGTGAGTGATTTAAATATAAAGGCTGATATTTCGGTTCGTGATAATAAAACAATCATTCGCTACTTGGATTTAGAAAATAATCAAGTAACATCTGGTCAGACAATTTGGTCGCTAAAGTTTTCGACCGATTATTCCTTTAGTAAAAACTTAACCGGTATTTTCTATTTTGATTATGCCTTTTCAGAGTACGCTATTTCAACGGCATTTCCACAAACAACTATACGTTCTGGAATCACTCTCCGATATACTTTTGGTAATTAAGAGTTATTAGTTTGAAAATATGAAACGAATAAATACATTTGTAAAAAATATATAAACATGAATATTCCAGCTGAATTAAAATATACAAAAGATCACGAATGGGTAAAACTAGAAGGTGATGTAGTAATTGTAGGTATTACTGATTTCGCTCAAAGTGAATTAGGTGATATCGTTTACGTAGAAGTTGAAACTGTAGATGAGACTTTAGATGCAGACGAAATTTTTGGATCTGTAGAAGCCGTTAAAACTGTATCTGACTTATTTTTACCAATTTCTGGTGAAATCATCGAGTTTAACGAAGCACTTGAAGATGCTCCAGAATTAGTAAACAGCGATCCTTATGGTGAGGGTTGGATGATTAAAATCAAATGTTCGGACGTATCAGATGTGGCTAAACTAATGTCTGCAGACGATTATAAAGAATTAGTGGGTGCTTAAAAAACACACCTTATTAATTTCTATAGCTTATACGATATCGTTACTAGCGGTTAGTTTAATAAGGTTGGATTTTAGTGAGATTGAAACTATAATACCATCATTTGCAGACAAAGTATTTCATTTTGGTGCATATGGGGTTTTAACTGGAGTTTGGTTTTATACCTTTAATTATAGGTATAATATGTCCAGAATTAAAGCTTTGTTAATTATTTCTACTGCGTGTATTGCGTTTGGTATAATTATTGAAGTCTTACAAAAAGAATTAACAAACACGCGTTATTTTGATTGGTATGATATATTAGCCAATGTGGGAGGTGTACTTTTAGCCACTTACTTAGTGCTCTTTTTCAAAAAATCTGACGTTAAATAATATTAATCGTTTGTTTCATAACCATTTTTTTGGTTATTTAGCAGGCAGTAATAAATCTATAACTATGGAACCTAAAAAAAACCCGAAAGCAAACGTTGGCAGAAACAGTTCATTGTTCTTTGCTATTGGTTTAGCATTAATGTTGTTTTTAACAAATTATGCTATCAATTATAAAACCTATGATAAAGAATTGATTGATATCGGTACTTTGGATATGGGTGACGAATTAGAAGAAGAAGTTCCAATTACTGAAACCATTGCTACACCGCCACCACCGCCACCGCCACCAGCAGCACCGGAAATAATTGAAATTGTTGAGGATGATGAAGAGATTGAAGAAACAGTAATCGAGTCAACTGAAACAAGTCAGGAAGAAGAGATTATTGAAATTGAAGAGGTTCAAGTAGAAGAGATAGCAGAATTAGAGGAGGTTCCTTTTGCAGTTATCGAAAACGTTCCAGTTTTTCCAGGTTGTGAAAAAGGGAACAACGAAGATAAAAAGAACTGTATGAATGAGAAATTGAGAGATTTCATTGGTAAAAAGTTCAATACAGATTTAGCTCAGGAATTAGGTCTATCAGGTATCCAGCAAATCCGTGTATTCTTTAAAATTGATAAAAATGGGGATATTGTAGATGTTCAAGCACGAGCTCCGCACCCAAGTTTAGAGAAAGAAGCTAGGCGTGTTATTGGTTTATTGCCTAAAATGCAGCCTGGAAAACAAAGAGGAAAAGCCGTAAGAGTTCCTTACTTTTTACCTATAAAGTTCCAAGTCCAAGACTAAATAAAAAATACGCTTTTATATAAAATTAGAATCCCGATACGTTTTAGTATCGGGATTTTTTATTTTAGTCATTTATTGTCTTATAAATGTTGGTGTTTAGGTCTTATAAAACAGGAAGACATTCAGTGTATTTCCTTTTTTAAACAGGCAACGTTGGCGTATTTAAAAAAGTAAATCAGTGCCGTCAAGCTGGTTTTGTTAAATGATTTTTTATGCGTGTTATTAAAAAAATAGTATCTTTCAAATGCCTAAAATTCTTTATAAATGAATAAAAAGAACCTCCTTACCTTTTTGCTTCTTTTAGTTCAAATTGTTTTGTTCGCGCAAGACAACAAATATTATGAGAAACCACCTGTGTTTCCGGAATGTGAATTGGTTGAGCTTTCGGGCTTACAAGTTTGTTTTGATAATCGTGTTTTTGATATAGTTTTTAATTCCTTTAAGATTCCTGATGTCGTTTCGATAGATAATTACAAAGGTGAAGTGGTTATTTTATTCGAAGTGGATAAAGAAGGTGTCTTTCGTGTTATTTATGTTGATGCGTTGTATTCAGAATTAAAAGATGAAGCACGACGTGTTTTTGAAGTCTTTCCAAAAATCAAACCCGCTACTTATAATGGGAATCCAACTTTTAAGCAATATTCATTTGCCTTAAAAATTCCTTTAATTAAACAAACGGATCCAACAACTAAAGATTTAGCAATTAATCGAGAGCTAGCAGAATTAGAGCGCGGAGCCCGGCAAGAGTACGATAGTGTAAATACGAAACTAAAACCGTTTTCTAATAAAGAATATACCAGTCAGTTAAATATTCCTTTTACGCATGAGTTTTATTCCCGATTTGGTAAAAATATGAACCTTGTTGGAACTAATAGTCATACTAGCTCTAAACCGTTTTTATATGAAGATGTTTCATCATATTATAACTTTGAAGCTGAAAAGGAAGCGCTAGCTAAAACAACGTCAACATTTACTGGTAGAAAACTATGGAATGAACGTTTTGTTCGGGTAGAAGGTGAAGATTATTGGTTTACTATAGATCCCATTTTCGATTTACAAATTGGAAAGGATTTGGATGCGGATTTTAGTTATACATTCAACAACACACGTGGTGTTAATATCCAGGGAGGATTGGGTAAGAAATTTAGTTTTTACGCGTCGGTTTTTGAAAGTCAAGGACGTTTTGCGGAATATTATAATCAATATGCCGAATCTATAAAAGCAAAGGATGAAGTTGCTGTTGTGCCTGGACGTGGTATAGCAAAACGTTTTAAAGACGATGCATACGATTATCCTGCTGCTGAAGCGTATTTGTCGTTTACGCCAGTTAATTACTTTAATGTACAGTTTGGACAAGGAAAAAACTTTATTGGAGATGGACATCGGTCGCTATTTACGAGTGATGTAGCAAGTCCGAATCCCTTTTTAAAGTTAAATACAACATTTTGGAAAATTAAATATACCAACACATGGATGTGGCTTAAAGATTCAAGACGGGATGTTATTGATCCTGAAGGCGCGTATTTAACAAAATACATGGCAACGCATTACTTAAGTTGGAATGCTACGAAACGGTTAAATATTGGTTTTTTCGAATCTGTAATTTGGGCAAAATCAGATAATCGCGGTTTCGATGTTAGTTATTTAAACCCTATTATTTTTTATCGTGCTATCGAATTTGAAACGGGACAGAAATCTGGAAATGCGGTTATGGGAATGTCCGCTAAATATAAATTGAGTGACGAAATAAATGTTTACGGACAATTTATTTTAGACGAATTCTCATTATCGGATATCACGGGAGGCGAAAAAAGCTGGAAAAACAAATATGGTTATCAATTAGGTGCTAAATATTACGATGCTTTTAAGATTAAAAACTTGATGATTCAGGCAGAATATAACCGTGTACGTCCATATACTTATTCTCATAATACGGTTGTACTTAATTATGGGCACAACAATCAGAGCATGGCACATTTATGGGGAGCCAATTTTAGTGAGTTTATTCTTATAGGTCGCTACCATTATGAACGGTGGTTTGGGAATGCTAAATTAGTAATGGGCAAGCGTGGATTAGATTTTAATGATGGTACTGATAACTTTAGTTATGGTGGAGATATTTATCGTAGTTATGGGGAACGACCTTATGATAAAGGTGTTACAGTTGGGCAAGGAAATCAAGCCACGACATTTTTCGCCAATCTACAAGCGGGCTACTTAATTAATCCGGCAACTAATTTGAAAATATTTGGCGATATTACTTTCCGAGATTTTAATCCAGATACAGTAAATGCGACTACGTTTAAATCAAATACGGTGTGGTTTAATTTAGGAATTCGTACTGATTTATTTAATTGGTATTTTGATTTGTAAAATTAACTTTTCAAAGTATCTTTGCAATCGCAATAAACGCGTAAAAAGCAAACCATTACTTTGAGTAAGCAAGCCACGTTCTCAGTTAAACATTCTTTAGTTTCTGATTTTAAAGAAATCACGAAAATGCGCTTATCATTAAGCGTTGTTTTTTCTTCAATGGCAGGTTATCTCTTGGGTGCTGAAATTGTCGATTTTTCTATTCTTATTTTACTAGCTTTCGGTGGTTATTTTATGGTAGGTGCTTCTAATATTTTTAATCAAATTATTGAAAAAGATTTGGATTCCTTAATGGATCGCACCAAAAACAGACCTATTCCCGCTGGACGTATATCTGTAACTAACGCGTTCGCTATGGGATGTGTCTTTACTGTTTTTGGTATTGGTATTTTGTATTTTATTAATCAGCAAACAGCTATGTTTGCCGCCATATCTATATTTTTATATACCTGTGTTTATACGCCATTAAAAACAAAAACACCATTGTCCGTTTTTGTTGGTGCTATTCCAGGTGCTATTCCCTTTATGTTGGGTTGGGTAGCTGCTACTAATAATTTTGGTATTGAAGCTGGAACTCTTTTTGCTATTCAGTTTTTCTGGCAATTCCCGCACTTTTGGGCTATCGGATGGTTTCTATTTGATGACTATAAAAAAGGCGGCTTCTTTATGTTGCCAACAGGGAAACAAGATCGAGGGACGGCTAAACAAGTTATAATGTACTCCATTTGGACTTTATTAGTGTCTATTGTTCCAGCTTTCGGATTTACAGGTAGATTACAATTGTCTATTGTAGCATCAGTAATAGTTTTTTTGCTTGGATTAGGTATGTTGTATTACGCTATTCAGCTCTATAAAAAAATGACGGTTCTATCAGCAAGACATCTTATGTTGGTGAGCGTAATTTATATCACATTATTACAAATAATCTACGTTGTAGATAAATTTATTAGATAACCATGGATTTAACCCAAGGAACTTTAGAAGAGAAAAGAGGCAGAGCAAAAAAAATGATGCTTTGGTTTGGTATATTGTCACTAATTATGTCTTTTGCAGGCTGGACAAGTGCGTTTGTAGTTAGTAGCACGCGACCAGATTGGGCAACAGATTTTCAATTACCACAAGCATTTATTTATAGTACAATTGTTATTTTAATTAGCAGCATGACGATTTGGATGGCCAAACGGAGCATGTCGCAAAGTAACAGGCAAATGACGACGGTTTGGTTATTAACAACCTTTGTTTTGGGTATTGCATTTATATCTACCCAGTTTATGGGTTTTCAACAAATTATAGATTTGGGTTATAATTTCACGGGACCAACCAGTAATGTTACCATGAGTTATATTTATTTGATAGCAGTGGTGCATATTATTCACGTGGCGGTTGGATTATTTAGCTTGTTGGTTGTAATTTATAATCATTTTAAACAAAAGTATACAGCCAACCAAATGTTGGGCTTAGAGTTAATCGCAACATACTGGCATTTTGTAGATTTACTTTGGGTCTATCTCTTTTTATTCCTATATTTCGTGGGGTAAAATTGACGCTTAAACATACCAACAAAAACACCTATTATTTAATATGCGCTATATGTTTCTAAAATATAGTAGTGGATATTTCTTTAAAAAGATAAATTGATTATTTTTGTACAACTTTTATTAACTAAATCTGACATATGAGTACTACAGTTGTAAAAACTGGAACCGAAGGTAAAACCTGGGGAGGCGGAAACGAACCTCTAAAAGCAAGTTATGGTAAAATGATGATGTGGTTTTTTATCGTATCGGATGCCTTGACGTTTTCAGGATTTTTAGCAGCCTATGGCTTTTCCAGATTTAAATTTAGTCAATCGTGGCCAATTGCCGATGACGTATTTACCCACGTACCTTTCTTACATGGGCAAGAGTTACCAATGATTTACGTAGCGTTCATGACGTTCATTTTAATCATGTCGTCTGTTACAATGGTTTTAGCCGTGGATGCTGGTCACCATATGAATAAAGCTAAAGTAACACTATACATGTTTTTAACCGTTATAGGTGGTGTTATATTCTTAAGCTCTCAAGCTTGGGAGTGGTCAACATTCATAAAAGGTGATTATGGTGCTGTTGGAACTCATGGTGGAAACATTATCCATTTTGTTGATACAGATGGTAATCGTGTTGCGCTAAAAGATTTTGCAACAGCAGAAGCTTCGGCACGTGAGAGACATGAAAGTAAAAAGGGGATTTGGTTTACAAGTGAGACCTCGCTTCCAAGTTTTACTTTTAACGAAGTTGTAAAAGGTTTTGAAGCCAATCCAAACTTATTGGTTCAGACGACTTATTCAGACGAAAATGGCAAAAAAATCATTTTATCTAGAAGCAAGTCATTAAACGAATTAAAAACCAAAGGGAAAAATGTAGTAGAAGGTGCTAACCTTATTCAAAATGAATATGGTCCACCACTATTCGCAGACTTCTTCTTCTTTATTACAGGATTCCACGGATTTCACGTATCGATTGGAGTTATGTTAAATATAATCGTATTCTTTAACGTCATAGTAGGAACCTACGAACGCAGGGGAAGTTACGAAATGGTTGAGAAAGTTGGTCTTTATTGGCACTTTGTAGATTTAGTATGGGTATTCGTATTCACTTTCTTCTACCTTGTTTAATTATAGATAATACAGTTAAAAATGGCAGACGCACATAATTTAGAAATATTTAGAGGTTTAGTGAAATTCAAATCTAATACTCAAAAAATTTGGGGAGTTTTAATTTTACTTACCATTGTTACAGCAGTAGAAGTAGTTTTAGGTATTTATAAACCTGGGATTTTAATGGGTAATGTTCTAGGGATGAGTATTCTGAACTGGATTTTTATTATTCTAACCATCGTAAAAGCTTATTATATTACTTGGGACTTCATGCATATGCGTGATGAAACCGCAGCATTTAGGCGTATGGCTATATGGACAGGCGTTTTCTTAATCTCCTATCTTATTTTTATATTACTTCAAGAAGGTGATTATATAGGAGATGTGTTTGCAAATGGTTTTGTAAAACAAGATTTTTAAATCAGTTAAATATTCTACAAAAGGCGGTTTTTTAAACCGCCTTTTTTTATTTTTGCACTATGAGAACAAAGCAGATAAAAAGGAATGTTATTTTAGGGGTTTTATTCTTATTACCAGTCATGTTTGTTCTGGTATTATCCCTTTCAGAGGACAACTACAATCCTCTTGAAATAATTAATGAGAACGTCGTTGAGCTTCCCAAAAACGATAAAGGCATTAAATTAGACGAGCATATTACTGTTCTAGCTTTTTTCGGTAAAAAGCCTATGGAAATGGCAACTTCCGCTTCTAACTTAAAAGAATTGGTCTATCAGAAGTTTAAAGGTTTTAAAAAATTTCAAATTGTGGTGTTAGTACCTTTCGGTACAGAGGAAGAATCCGAAATCTTATTTAAAGAAATTGCACGTTATGAAGATTTGCGCTTTTGGCATTTTGTTCATGCAGATGAAGAAGCAATTAAGAAAACTTTTAATGGCTTAAAAGCATCTTTTAGCCTCTCTAACAACTTAGCTACTGATAATGTGTTTATTATTGATACGGATCGCCATCAACGTGGTCGATTAGATGATCGAAGCGATAAAGAAAGAGAGAATAATAAACCAGCCTATTCATTGGATGCTTATAACTCTATTCAAGTATCTATTATTAAAAATAAAATGAGTTCCGAGGATTTACGAGTCCTTTTTACTGAATATCGCCAAAAGCGTAAAGGTAATTTCGATTCGGAAACACGTCGGGCTAATGAATTAAAACCTTCAAGTCATGAGTAAGAAAACTAGTTATTCGTATGTAGGCATTGCCTTTGTTATATTAGTGTTTGGAATATGGTTTATACCTAGAATTGTAGATCGCATTACCAAAGGAGATACAGTTAGAAACGACAACCGAAGTGAGCAGGTTTCTAAATCCGATTTTTCTGTAGACGAAACGGCCCCTTTGGACTTTATAAATATCAATGGTACACCTAAAAAGGTGCCTTCTTTTAGTTTTACCAATCAGGATGGTGAAACGATTACAGAAAAAGATTATGAGGGTAAAGTGTATGTGGTTGAATTCTTTTTTACAACCTGTCCAACAATTTGCCCAAGAATGAATAAAAATTTGGTGCAGATTCAAAATAAATTTGAAGGTTATGAAAATTTCGGTGTGGCATCTTTTACCATTATGCCAAAAACTGATACACCTGAGGTTTTAAAAGCTTATGCTGAAGAGTATGGAATTACCAATCCAAATTGGAATTTATTAACGGGTGATCAAGATGCTATTTTCGAATTGGCTAATATTGGATTTAATATCTTTGTGGGTGAAGAAGAAACGGAGGAAGCTGGTTTTGAACATTCAGGGAATTTCGCTTTAATTGATAAAAATGGCTTTGTACGTTCTAGACAAGATCATTTTGGTAATCCTAAAATTTTCTATTCAGGAATTATTAGTGAAGCCGAAAAATATGATGAGGATGGACAAGAGCAAGAAATTAGTATGCTAAAAGAGGATATCGCTAAATTGTTGAAAGAATAATGAACTCAAACGTACAAGCAGAACAGAAATATAACAAATGGATTATTATCCTGTCTGTGGTTATTCCTATCGTAGTAGCCGTTCTTTTTGGTGTTAAAATACCGAATGTAGAGCCGCTTACATTTTTACCGCCAATTTATGCAACAATTAATGCCTTTACTGCTTTGGTTTTAGTTGCAAGCTTTTTAGCAATTACCAATGGCAAACGAAAATTACATGAAAAGTTAATGAAGCTTGCTATTATGCTTTCCGTGGCATTTTTAGCTATGTATGTGGCGTATCATATGACAAGCGATTCTACAAAATACGGTGGAGAAGGTGTTATTAAATATGTGTATTATGTTATTTTACTTTTACATATAGTTTTGTCAATCGTAGTTATTCCTTTTGTATTAATAACTTATGTTCGTGCTATTACTAATAATATTGAGCGTCATAAAACGATAGCGCGCATAACCTTTCCATTATGGTTATTTGTTGCGGTTTCTGGTGTTGTGGTATTTATTATGATTTCACCATACTACGCTTAATATGCAAATGATGGTGCAAGTTTAATCGATTATAGTTTAATTTTTAATTATGAAAAAAGCAATTATTCTTACCCTAATTATAACACTCTTTTATGTTATTCCTGCTGAAGCACAGTGCGCCATGTGTCGCGCCGTTTTAGAAACTGAAGAAGGTCAAGGACAAGCTAAAGGTATTAATAATGGTATTGTATACTTAATGGCGGTACCGTATGTTTTAGTTGGTGGTATAGGTTTATTTATTTTTCGCAGTTTTAGGACTAAAAAGGATAAAAACTAAAACAACTGATGTTTAGAGGTTTTATTTTATTTATTTTTTAAAGATGGCATTATGTCAGAATTTGATAAATAGCGATTTCTAATAAATTCTTAATCAAATTATTCGTGATTTTAAGACAATAACCTGTTAAAAACCAATTATTTGTAAAAGTTTTAACACATTTCGAAAAACCATCGTTTAAAATATATCTACATTTGGTGTAACAATTAGTTGTTTTGCAAGTCTTACTTGTAGAATAGAATTTAAACCAACCAAAGTAGATTATGTTATCAATCAGCAAACTGCACAAATCCTATCCAATAGGTGACTCAAGTTTACATGTTTTAAAAGGTATTGATCTTTCTGTTGAAGAGGGTGAAATGGTCGCTATTATGGGTTCATCTGGATCAGGTAAATCTACATTGTTAAATATAATTGGTATGCTAGATGAAGCCGATGAAGGTGAATATATTCTAGACGGCGTGCCTATTAAAAATCTTACCGAGAAAAAAGCAGCTATTTATAGAAACAAGTTTTTAGGATTTATTTTTCAATCCTTTAATCTAATTAATTATAAAAACGCCATTGATAATGTTGCATTGCCATTATACTATCAAGGTTTAAAACGTGCAGAACGTTTGGAATTAGCTATGTTTCATTTAGAAAAAGTAGGTTTAGCCAATTGGGCAAAGCATTTACCAAACGAATTGTCAGGTGGACAAAAACAACGTGTAGCAATTGCGCGAGCTTTAGCTGCAAATCCTAAATTATTACTCGCCGATGAACCTACAGGAGCACTTGATACCACAACGTCTTATGAGATTATGGCTTTTATTCAGCAGTTAAACGATGAAGGAAAGACTATTCTTATGGTTACACACGAAGAGGATATAGCCAATATGTGTAAACGTATTGTACGTTTAAAAGATGGTGTTATTATAGAAGATGAGTTTGTAGAACAAGTAAGAGCCGAACAATATGTTTGATATAGACCTTTGGCGTGAAATATTTCAAAGTATTAATAAAAACCGAACGCGAAGTTTACTCTCGGGATTTACAGTAGCCTTTGCTATCTTATTATTTGCCATTCTTTTTGGTTTAGCAAATGGTTTACAGAATACGTTTTCGAAAGCCTTTAATGACGATGCCAATAATGCCATTATGATTTATTCGGGAATGACTTCCAAAGCGAATAAGGGACTTCAGGCTGGCAGACGTATTCAATTTAAAAACGAGGATTATCAATATTTAAAAGAGGAATATAATGACAAAGTTCAATATATAACCTCACGCGTTTATAGAAATGTAACCGCTACATTTCAAAATGAAAAAAGTACTTATTCCGTTGTAGCCGTTCATCCCGATCATCAATATTTAGAAAAAACTATGATCGATCAAGGACGCTATATCAATGAAATGGATGTTAGCCAGCATACCAAAGTTGTTGTTATCGGTCGACTGGTTGAAGAAGATTTGTTTCCAAAAACATTCGCTTTAGGAAAGTACATTAACCTAGACGGTATTGCTTATAAAGTAGTGGGCGTTTTCTCGGATGATGGTGGCGATAATGAAGAACGTTATATTTTTATGCCTATTTCTACAGCACAACGCTTATATGGGAATAATGATTATATCGATCAGATAAACCTGACCTATAAACCGGATATGAGCTATGATCAAGCCATTGCTTTTGGTAGGACATTGACGACTAAAATGAAAGATCGTTTTGATATAGCTGAAACAGATCAACGGGGTATTCGAATTCAGAATATGGCGGAAGGAACCAAACAAGTAGAGCAAATGACAACAGCTTTAGGTTTTATTATTCTAGTTATTGGTTTTGGAACCTTAACAGCTGGTATAGTTGGTATTAGTAATATTATGATTTTTATTGTAAAAGAGCGTACCAAAGAAATCGGAATTCGAAAAGCATTAGGTGCAACACCGAGATCTATTGTTTCGATTATTTTAATAGAATCTATTTTAATTACAGCCATTGCTGGTTATGTGGGCTTATTACTCGGTATGGGGATTTTAAAATTGGCTGCGCCGACATTGGAAACCTATTTTATTACCGATCCAAGTGTACAGCCCTCATTAATAATTGCCGCAACCGTTACATTGATTGTAGCAGGCGGAATTGCGGGCTACTTGCCAGCAAAAAAAGCATCACAAATCAAACCTATTGTAGCACTAAGAGACGACTAATATGTTTAAATTTTTAACAGCGAGAGATACTTGGCAAGAGGTTTTTGATAGTCTTAGTAAAAACAAACTACGATCTATTTTAACCATGGTGGGCGTATGGTGGGGTATTTTACTACTTATTGGTCTATTGGGTTCTGCCCGGGGACTTGAAAACTCATTTAACCGTTTGTTTGGCGATTTTGCCACGAACAGTGTGTTTGTTTGGGCACAAAGTACCAGTAAGCCTTTTAAAGGTTTTCAAGAGGGGAAACGCGTTCAGCTAACGTTATCTGATGCTAAAAAGATAGAGGAAAACGTAGAAGGTATCGAATTTGTTGTGCCAAGAAGTCAGAGTCAAGCACTAGTGATTCGTAATTTTTTATCTGGTAACTTTAGTATTAATGGTGATTATCCGTTGCTTGATAAAGTTCAGAAGAAGAAGTTAATTCACGGCCGTTTTATCAATCAAAATGATATTGATGGTAATAAAAAAATGGCAGTGATATCGGAAAGTGTGTATAAGCAACTTTTTGAAAAAGATGAAATGGCCATTGGCGAGTTGATTCAAATAAACAGTATGAACTTTAAAGTGATTGGTGTTTTTGAAGATGGTAATATGAGTATGGGACCATCCTCTGATATGCACATTCCTTTTACAACGTTTCAGCAAATTTATAATCGCGGCGAAAACATCAATTGGATGATGATTACTGGTAACCCAGAATACGATATCACCCAAATTGAAGAAGACGCCAAGCTCATTTTACGAAACTTAAACCAAGTTCACCCTGAAGATAAACGTGCCTTTGGAAGTTTTAATTTAGGAAAGGAATTTGCAAAAATAACAGGCTTTCTTGTCGGGATGCAATTTCTAACCTGGTTTGTTGGTATAGCCACGCTTATAGCAGGTGTTTTTGCCATTGGTAATATTTTATTAATTACTGTAAAAGAGCGTACCAAAGAAATTGGTGTACGGCGCGCATTAGGTGCTACACCTTATGAGATAAAACGTCAGATTTTATTAGAAGCAGTTTTTATTACTCTAGTAGCTGGTTTTTTTGGAATTATAAGTGGCGGTTGGATACTGATTTTTCTAGACGCTGCTTTTGGGCAAGGTCCCGATGCGGCTATTGTAAATGCATCCGTATCTATTACAGTCGTATTTGTAGCACTCCTAATACTTGTTGTTTTAGGAACTTTAATCGGACTTATTCCCGCCATTAAAGCCACAAGTGTCAAACCAATTGATGCTTTACGCGAAGAATAAAACCTAGAAATTGATATATAAACAGACCATTGACCAATTAAAAATAATAAAACAATCAAATGAATAAAGCAGTAAAAATCATCATTGGCATAGTAGTATTAGTACTATTTGTTTGGGTAATTAAGTATTTTAAAGACTCAAATTCCAAAGCTATTGAAGAGTTTAAAGTAGAAACACCGTTTTTTACCTCTATCAAAACAAAAGTAGTAGCAACTGGGAAATTAAATCCAGAGGAAGAAATTGAATTAAAACCACAAATTTCAGGTATCGTAGATAAAATTGCGGTCTTGGAAGGTGATATTGTAAAGAAAGGCGATTTAATTGCGAAAATTCGCGTCGTACCAAATGAGCAAAGTTTGGTAAGCGCTAGAAGTCGTATTAATACGGCCCAATTATCTTACGATAATTCAAAAACTCTTTATGACAGGAATAAATCGCTTTTTGATAAAGGTGTAATTTCTAAACAAGATTTCGAAAACAGCGAATTGTCGTTAAATCAATCTAACGAATCATTACGTCAGGCACAAAACGATTTTCAAATTATCAGACAAGGATCGTTATCAGGAGGAAGCTCTGCAAATACCAATATTGTTGCACAAATTTCAGGAACGGTTTTAGAAATTCCTATTCGTGAAGGTGACCAAGTTATTGAAAGTAATAACTTTAACGCCGGAACAACGATTGCAACTATTGCAGATATGAGCAAAATGATTTTTGAAGGTAAAGTAGATGAATCGGAAGTTGGAAAACTAGAGGAAGGTAAAGATATAATTGTCATTTTAGGCGCGATTAATCAGAAACAATTTCCTTCAAAATTAACATTTGTAGCCCCAAAAGGTATTGAAGAAAATGGCGCGGTACAATTTGTAATTAAAGCTGATGTGGATGTTGAAGATTCAACAAAAATCAGAGCTGGATATAGTGCCAATGCCGAAATTGAAATGGAAAGCAAGGATAGTGTAATGGTTGTAAAAGAAGCATTATTGCAGTTTAACAGATTCACTGAAAAGCCTTATGTAGAAGTACAAAAAGCGGATGGTTCTTTTGAAGAAAAATATGTGGAACTAGGTATTTCTGATGGTATTAATGTGGAGATTACCGATGGTGTAACGGAAACAGATAAAATAAAAGTTTGGAACAAAGCTAAAGAAGATAACAATGATGATTAATTTTAATAAATTACTTACCCTCACATTTTTCACTGTCGGATTTTCTGTTAGTCTATTTGCTCAAGAAAAAGTTTGGACCTTACAAGAAAGTGTAGATTACGCCCTGGAAAATAACATTAGAGTTAAACAAACAGCGCTAGACACGGAAATTGCCGATCAAAATTTGGTGACCGCACGTGGAAATTTTTTACCGAATTTAAATGGAAGTGCCTCTCAAAACTGGAACTTCGGCTCATTTATTAGTCAAGACGGTACGCGAGTAGCTAGAGATTCTAGAGGAAACAGCTTTGGACTAAACACTGGCGTAACCCTATTTAATGGATTTCGGAACACCAGTGTTTTTAAACAGGCTAAATTAGGTATTGAATCAAGTCAGTTACAATTAGATATTTTAAAAGATAACATTTCTTTAAATGTAGTAAACCAATATTTGAATATTCTTTTGAATAAAGAAAATTTAAAAGTGGCGACGGAGCAAATCCTTATTTCTGAAAAACAAGTTAATCGCATAACAGAATTGGTAGATTCAGGCGTTCGCCCAAGAGCCGATCTGTATGAAGTTCAAGCACAATTGGCAAGTGACCAAGAGCGTTTAATCAACGCAGAAAATAGTGTGGATTTGGCTGTTTTAGCCCTAGCACAGCTATTGCAGGTTTCTCATGATGGATTTGAGGTAGAAAGTATAGAATTAAATATTCCGTCCGTTATGATTCAAGGAAAGAGTACAGATGATATTTATGAATATGCGGTTCAAAACAGACCGGAAATTAAACAAGCAGAGTTAAGTATTGAAAACGCGCAATTAGATGTAGACATAGCTAAAAGCGCTTTTTATCCTACTTTAAGTTTTGGTGCCGGTTTAGGAACTTCATATCAGCATTTTCAAGGTCAAAACGACACACGTGTCGTGTTTCCAGATCCATCCGATCCTACTAACTTTGCAGTGCTACCCAACGGTTTCGGACAGCAATTTGAAGATAATTTAGGATACAATTTAGGTTTTAATTTAAATATCCCTATTTTTAACGGGTTCCAAACCAAAGCAAATGTAAACCGTGCAGTTATTAATAGTAAAAAAATTGCTTATTCGCTAGAACAAGAAAAGCAAGATTTACGTACTAGTATAGAGCAAGCATACGCTGACGCTAAAGCTGCTTTTAAACAATTTGAGGCTTCTCAAACATCATTAGAAGCCCAAAACGAATCGTTTAATAATGCACAGGAAAGTTATAATTTTGGTGTGATGAATGCTTTTGAACTCGAACAAGTTCGAAACCGCTATACAAATGCACAAGCCAATTTAATTAACGCTAAATATAACTTTGTATTTAAAACGAAAGTATTAGATTTCTATTTAGGAATCCCTTTAACAGAATAACGCCGTGGCCATAATATTAAGTATAGAAACAGCAACAACCAATTGTTCGGTCTCTCTTTCAAAAGAAGGAGAGATTTTTGCTTTAAAAGAAGATTATAATAATAGTTTTTCTCATGCAGAGCGCTTGCATGTATTTATTGACGATATTCTTAAGGAAAATCAAATCGATAAATCGGAAATTAAAGCCATAGCCGTCAGTAAAGGTCCTGGATCTTATACAGGATTGCGTATTGGAGTATCTGCAGCTAAAGGCCTTTGTTTTGCCTTAGACATTCCTTTAATAAGTGTTTCCACTTTAGAAGCCTTAGCACATCAGGTTCAAATAGAAGAAGGGTTTATTATTCCCATGTTGGATGCTAGGCGCATGGAAGTATATGCGGATGTTTTTAATGCACAGTATAAATCGGTAAGAGGTATAAAAGCGGAAGTTTTAGATGAAATGTCTTATGCTGAATATCTAGAAAATAATATGGTTTATTTTATAGGAAATGGCGTTGCAAAAACAAAAATTCTTATCCAACATAAACATGCCAATTTTGTAGAAAATAAATTGCCTTCGGCTAAACAAATGGGCGCCTTAGCTTATTATAAGTACAAAAAAAGCGACACTGAAGATGTCGCTTATTTTGAGCCTTATTACTTAAAAGATTTTGTGGCTTTAAAGCCTAAACCTAAATTATAATTTATCCTTCTTTATGTATTTCAACTTGATGTGGATAAGGAATATCAATACCAGCCGCATCTAGTGCTTCTTTGGTTTGCTCAATAACATCGAATTTTACAGTCCAATAATCTTCTTTTTTAACCCACGCACGTGTGAAAAAATTGATAGAACTATCCGCTAATTCCGAGACGTTTACGGCTGTAGCTGGATCTTTTAATACTAATGGATGCGAATTAATAACGCCAAAAAGAACCTCTTTAGTTTTCTTAATATCTGAATCGTAACCAACCCCAAACGTGAAATCTACACGACGTGTATCTTCTACGCTGTAATTAACAATATTCCCATTTGAAAGTGCGCCATTTGGGATAATTACTTCTTTATTATCTGTTGTATTAAGTTTGGTTGTGAAAATTTGAATTTCTTTTACCGTACCACTTTGTCCTTGTGCTTCAATAAAATCGCCAATTTTAATGGGTTTAAAAATCATTAAAAGAATTCCGCCGGCAAAATTCCCTAAAGAACCTTGCAGTGCTAAGCCAATTGCTAAACCAGCAGCTGCAATAATAGCGGCAAATTGTGTTGTGGGAACCCCTAATGTTCCCAATAAGGTTATAACTAATAAGATTTTTAGAAGGGCATTAATTAAATTTATAAGAAATTTTTGAAGACTTAATTCATAATCTCGGTTCTCCATTATTTTAGTAGCGCCTCTTGCAATTTTTTTAATAACCCAAGAACCTACAATCCAAATGGCAATAGCTGCAATAACTTTTAAACCATAAGTGGTTCCAAAAACTATTGCTTGATCGATCCAGTAATCCAAATTTTTATCCATAAAATATATAATGTGTGATTTTAAGTAAGATGCAAATTTACATATTATCTCACCGTTCTAAAAATTATAGAAATATTAATGGAAATGAAATAGGATCATATTACTAAATTTAACTTTAATTTAGAATAATTGGAGGTGTTTAATAATGTAATTATTTAAATATAGTATTAATATAATAATGGAAAAAGACTAAATCGGGATTCAATGAGATCAATTCCAAATTTTAGATTTGTTTTAAAAGCTTTATAATGAAGAAATAAGTCATAAAAAAAAACGCTCTGCATGGAGCGTTTTTTATAAATTACTTATGCTTTATAAATTAACTAACCTCGAAGGTTATTTTTAAATTAACCCGGAACTCGGTTACATTATCACCATTCACAATGGCGCTTTGTTCTTTAATATAAACTGAACGAATGTTTTTTACGGTTTTCGATGCTTCCTTAACTGCTTTTCTGGTGGCATCTTCCCAGCTTTTTTCTGAATTTGCTAATACTTCAATAACTTTTAGAATGGCCATAATGATTTTATTTTTATAATTTAGCTTAAGTTACTAAAAAATTTATTAAAAATAAAACTAGCCATTTATAGCTTCAACAGTTTCTACACGACCTTTTAGCATTTCTTTTAGCATGTTTTCAATTCCATTTTTAAGAGTAATTGTGGACGATGGACAACCACTACAGGCACCTTGTAAAATAACTTTAACCGTTTTCGTGTCCGGATTATAGGATTCAAATTGAATATTACCGCCATCGCTGGCAACAGCAGGTTTAATATATTCTTCTAAAATTGTAATAATTTCTTTTGATGTATCATCAAGAGTCTCATAAGTTGCATCTAATTTTTCTGATGTCCTATTGGATTCTTGTTGTGCTTTAGCAGAAACAATTTCTTTACCGTTTTCAATAAATGATCTTATATACTCACGCACTTCCATGGTAATGGTTTCCCATTCCGCCATATCATATTTGGTTACAGAAACGTAATTGTCTTCTATAAAAACACTTTTCACAAAAGGAAAGTGGAATAATTCTGTAGCCAATGGCGATAATTTCGCTTCATCAATAGACGTAAACTCATAGGTAGCCGTTACCAATTTTTTGTTGGCTATAAATTTAATTACAGCTGGGTTTGGTGTGCTTTCTGCATAAACAGTTATAGGTGATTTCTTTACTGTTGTGGTTTCTTTTACAGCTTTGGCGCCAGAGTTTAAGTAGTCCTTAATTTGCTCGGCAACTTCTTCTTGAACATCGGACCACTCAACAATATCAAAGCGCTCAATAGCAATAAAATTGCTAGAGATATACACTTTTTTTACAAAGGGCAGTTGAAATAATTGCTGTGCTAAAGGAGAGTTTTTCGCTTCGTCAATATTACTAAATTCAAAGCTTTGGTGGTTGGTAATAAACTGATTAAGTTCAAATTTAACAATCGTTTTATTGGAGGTTTCTTGAATGGAAACTGTATATAGAGTCATGGTAAATATATTTTACGTAAAAATACTAAAACAAAACTACAGATATCCATATATTTGAGTTTTAACATTGAATTACAATTGCTAATAGAAGTCATGTAAATTAATTATAAGCCTTAATCATTTAACTGAGAAATAAAAATTGATTTTTATTATCTTATTATGAAATGCAAGTTTATACAAGGATTATTATGATTCGAAATGTCAGTAATCCATCCTGAAAAATATATTATGACAATGAAAAGGTTTTTTTTAATAGCCGCTGTTGCCTTTTTTACGCAATTTGGACACGCTCAAGAGGGTTTGCCTGTTTATTCTGATTATTTAACAGATAATTATTATTTAATTCACCCGTCTATGGCTGGTGTTGCTAATTGTGCCAAAATCCGTATGACAGGTAGACAGCAATGGTTTGGACATGAAAATGCTCCCAAGTTGTTAACCGTGAGTGCCAATGGTAGAATTGGCGATTCTAATTCTGGAATTGGTGCTATATTTTATACGGATAAAAACGGATTTCATTCACAAAATGGTGCTTATTTAACCTATGCGCATCATTTATTGTTTTCTAGAAATGAAGTCGATTTAAATATGTTGTCTTTCGGTTTAAGTGTTGGAGCTATTCAATATAAACTGGATGAAACCGCTTTTTTAAATGAACTGCCTGATCGTCTTATTTCGGGTATCGCGCAAAGTTCAACTAATTTTAATATCGATTTCGGATTTTCATATTTCTTATATAATTTCTACGCGCATGCTACGGTTAAAAACATGTTGAATAACGAAGGGATTAATAATGATATTGAAATCACTAATAATTTAAGACGCTATTTGTTTTCTACCGGAATTGTTTTAGGCAAGTTTGGTAGCGAGTGGAGTTATGAGCCGTCAATAATGTTCCAATATAAAGATGCTACTAAAGAATCTTCTATCGACATCAACGCTAAAGTGTATAAAGAAATGGATTTTGGTAAAGTTTGGGGTGGATTATCCTATCGTCGTAGTTTAGATGGAGCAGAGTTTAGGGAAACTAATGGTAGTATTTCAAGCCAGAAATTACAATATGTTTCACCATTGGTGGGTGTTACATTTGAAGAATTTATGGTGGCATATACGTATTCATACCAATCGAATTCCGTAGTATTTAATAATGGTGGTTTTCATCAAATTACTTTAGGATATAATTTTGCTTGTAGAAAAGAGCGCTACCAATGCAAATGTCCTGCGGTTAATTAATAGAGAAGAAATAAATAATTTAGAAACTCGGAATAAATTTTCGAGTTTTTTTATACTGTTCAATTTCGTTTATAGAAAAATATGAATGCGTATTCAGTGCGTTTTCTTTCGTGAAAAGCCTTTTCGAGTTTGTATACGTATCATTTTGATAAGTAACCAGACTTAAATTCATAAAGGCACATTTTATTTTACCGCAGAAAGTATGTAAGTTTATGCTAGCAAATAAGATAAATGAAACTCTTAATAACTTTTATAATGTTTCTCTTTGTGTGTGTGATTCCATATAGGGTTTTTTCACAGGAAACACCAACTTACAACAACCAGCAAACGCCTTCCTTTATTGTTCGAGGTTCGGTTTACGATGCCGAATTTCATAGAGCCATTCCAAATGTAAATATTGAAGTTAGTGGAGGCGCTTATACAACTACTAATTTGTCTGGTGACTTCAGAATTCAAGTCAAAAAAGGCGATGAATTGGTTGTAAAACATAAAGATTTTAAAACTGTTTATTACACCGTAAAAGATAATAGTCGCATTAAGATTGAAGTTCGTGCTAATCAAGACGCTTCCCAAGCGCCAAAAAGAAATCGAGGTTTGTCGTTTCAAGCGGCTGTAGACTCTTCTAAATACTACTTGAA
The DNA here is from genome assembly GCF_000224335.1 of Bizionia argentinensis JUB59. Classification (GTDB taxonomy): domain Bacteria; phylum Bacteroidota; class Bacteroidia; order Flavobacteriales; family Flavobacteriaceae; genus Algorimicrobium; species Algorimicrobium argentinense. The sequence continues at coordinate 48,558 of NZ_AFXZ01000047.1, forward strand.
AACAGATATTGAAAAGAGTCTTCAATTTATTACTGAAGGGCTTTCTAAAAGTCAATCTACCAAGGATAAATCTGAAGTGTATACAGTACTGGGAGATATTTATGTGTACTGGAAACAATACGATTTAGCGATTTCCAATTATAGCATTAGTTTACAAAATTTGCCATTGGCAATTGTTCAATTAAAATTAGCCAAGGCTTATAGGTACAATAAAAACTACCAGGAAAGTCTCTCGATTTATAAGAGCATTACCGAAGACGAATTAAGCAATAGGCAGCATGTTTTTTTGCATGAAGGATTGGGAGACACTTACTACGCCATGCAAGACTTTCAAAAGGCTTTAAAAGCTTACAATGTGGCATTAGAAAAAGCAGTTAAACACCAAATGACACCTAAAAAAACCGATTTAACCTCTAAAATTGCACAAACTTATAGCGAATCTGGTAGTGAGAAAGAAGCCGGAGATTATTTTAATAATGCTATGGAATTGGCTTTAGAAGAAACCGAATCACGATCTGTTGAAGAGAAAGTGAAAGTGGCCGATTTTAAAAATAGAAGTCAAAATTTTTCTGATGAAATTAAGCTCCGTAAACAAGCTATTCAGGATATTCAAGGCATTGAAATGGATTCTGCTATTGGTATTGAAAGCGCGCTAACGGTTCAGAAGCAAAATTATAAAATTGGAAATGCTTATTACTTAAAGAAGGATTATGATAGTGCAAAATCGTATTTAGAAAAAAGTATAAATGAAGCTAACGCTAAAAATGATTTAGTCGTTGCTAAAGATGCCAAACGTAAACTATCCGAGGTGTATAGTAGCTCTGGGGAATATAATAAAGCTTTAGAAACCTATAAGGAGTATACAGATTTGGTGGAAACACTTTATATAAAAAAAGAACAAGAAATTATCCAAGCAGCGCGCTTTAGTAAAGAAATTGCTGAAAAGCAGAACCGTATTACTAGTTTGGAGTCCGAAAGACAATTATCAGAAAGTAAATATCAATTAACATCTGAACGCAACAAGCGTCAGCAGCTTATTATTTATTCTTTAATCGGTGGATTACTGTTATTGCTGATAACCGCTTATTTTATGTATAAATACATTAAACAGCAACGTTTGGCTAATAATTTACTTGCTTTAAAGTCCTTGCGAAGTCAGATGAATCCACATTTTATTTTTAATGCTTTAAATTCGGTGAATAGCTTTATAGCTTCCAATGATGAACGAACGGCGAATCGGTATTTGTCCGATTTCTCTCAACTTATGCGGTCTGTTTTAGAGAATAGTGAAGCAGATTTTATCCCTTTAGAAAAAGAAATCGCTTTATTGGAATTGTATACGAAGTTAGAACATTTTCGCTTTCAAGATAAATTCGATTACGAGATATCGGTTTCAAGTGAGGTAGTGGTTTCCGATTTTCAAATTCCACCAATGCTGTTACAACCTTACATAGAAAACGCTGTGTGGCATGGTTTACGTTACAAAATTACCAAAGGTATATTAACCATAGCAATTGCTAAAAAAAGTGACACAGAGATTACCATTACAATTTCAGATAATGGCATTGGCCGTGAACGTTCTAGAGCTTTAAAAACGGATAATCAGAAAAAGCATAGCTCGCAAGGCATGAGTAATATTAAAAAACGCGTGACTATTTTAAATGAAATGTATCAGGATAAAGTAGACGTTACTATTTCAGATTTTCAAGATTCGGAAGATACCGGAACACAGGTCTTGGTGACTTTGAAAAAGGATTGAATTTAAATCTTTAAAAAAGGTACTAATTATAAAGAGAGATTCCTATGAAAGCAGGAATAAAAATATGAAACTAAAAGCTATAATAGTAGAGGACGAACAAACGAGCCGCGATATTTTAAGAAATTATCTTACCAAATATTGTCCGAATATTGATGTTTTAGGTGAAGCTGAAAATGTAGAAGAGGCCTTAGTCTTAATAAGAAATAATGAACTTGATTTGGTGTTTTTGGATGTTGAAATGCCTTATGGCAATGCTTTCGATTTGTTAGAAAAAGTAGGTGATATTAATTTTGAAACTATATTCGTTACCGCTTACAATCAATATGCTTTAGAAGCTTTGAATGCACATGCATCTTATTATTTAATGAAACCGATTTCTATAGATGAACTCATTAAATCGGTTGATTATGTTACCGAAATAAGAAAGAAAGAATCCGCGCTTCAAGATCAAGTTCTGGTGCCGAAAATAAATGTGATTGCAGGAAAAATAACCATTCCACAGCAAGATGGTTTTGAGATCATTAACACAGCTGATATTTTATATTGCAAAGCTGATGATAATTACACCGAAATTTATCTTAATAATGATAAAAGGAAAGTCGTGAGTAAAACCTTAAAGCACTTTGAAGATATATTAAAAGATGGTCATTTTTCAAGAGTTCATAAATCTTATTTAGTTAATGTCAATGAAATAGTAAAGTACGTAAAAGGGAAGGGTGGAAGTGTAGTGTTGAGTAATGGCAAACAAGTAAGTGTTTCAGCTTCTAGGAAATCGGATTTATTAGCTTTTTTTAAGTAACTAATTCCTGCGTAGGCAGAAATCTCATATGCTATTAAAAATATTACAATCAATCTAGCAAAGATCGTAACGCATTTATAACGTAGTGAGAAATCTATCAAGCTTAATTTCTCATCCTTTCAATTAGGTTTCTATTTAGCTTAACCTGACAATTTGAAAGCGCTCAATGTTAAGGAATCTTATTGAAGTTCTCAAAAACAATCCTTAAAAATAGCTTTACATTAGCAAAACATAAATTAAATTTCAAAACACAAATTTTCAAAAACATAAAATCATGCCCATTATAAAATCAGTAAACGGAAAATCACCGCAAATACCAGAAGATTGCTTTATAGCCGAAAATGCCACAATTGTTGGCGATGTTACCATGGGAGCAACTTGCAGTGTTTGGTTTAACGCTGTAATTAGAGGCGATGTGCACTTTATTAAAATGGGAAATAAGGTGAATATTCAAGATGGTGCTGTTATTCATGCTACGTATCAAAAATCGCCTACCACTATTGGGAACAACGTGTCTATTGGACATAATGCCATAGTACATGGTTGTACTATTCACGACAACGTTTTAATTGGAATGGGAAGTATTGTAATGGACGATTGTATTATTGAGAGTAACAGTATTGTTGCTGCAGGTGCCGTTTTAACTAAAAACACGCACATTAAAACTGGTAGTATTTATGCGGGTGTACCTGCTAAAAAGGTAAAAGATATTAGTGAGGAGTTGATTTCTGGAGAAATACATCGAATTGCCGAAAACTACGTTGCGTATTCAAGTTGGTTTAAAGAATAGATAGCTAAAAGTCTAAATAGGAGATGTGATCTTTATAAGCATCGCCTAAAATTTGTGATATTACTTGTGTGTCTGCATTGGTGTAGAAATGCGTTTCTGGTTTTTTACCAGAAATATTCAATAGCTTGTTTTTATTTAAAATAAGCTCGGTTTGTTTGGCGACTGCTCGCCCAGAATCAATAATTTTAACCTCTTTCGGGAGTATTTTTAATAACTGCGGCATTAAATAGGGGTAATGCGTACAGCCTAATACCAAGTAATCAATATTAGCTTGTATCATAGGTTGTAAATATAGTTTAAGCAATGTGGTCATTTCAACCGAATCTAATTTTCCTGACTCAATGAGCTGGACAATACCTTCCCCTTCTTGTTCTATGACCCGAATCTTATCATTATACAAATCTGTTGTTTGGTGAAATAATTCACTAGATAAGGTGCCTCGAGTAGCCAGTATGCCAATGGCTTTAGTTTTGGTGTTAAGGGCTGCAGGCTTAATAGCAGGTTCTATACCAATAAGAGGGATGTTAAAGCGCTCTCGTAAAACTTTAATAGCACTAGTTGTGGCAGTATTACAAGCTACAACTATGAGTTTGCAGTTTTTCGAAATAAGATACTCTGTATTCTTAATACTTAACTCAATAATTTCTTGCTGCGTTTTAGTCCCGTATGGCGAGTTTTTACTATCGGCTAGATACAAAGTATGCTCATTGGGCAAACGTAAATGTAGCTCATTCCAAATGGACGTGCCGCCAACACCAGAATCAAATATGCCAATAGGTTTTGTACTCATATACCAAAAATAAAAAAGCCACTTGATATAAGTGGCTTTTTAAAGATTATTTTTAAGAAAGATTAGATGCCTAATTGTTTCTTAACATCGTCTAATAGGTTTTTACCGTCGGCCATGATAACACCACCACCTTGAGTAGAGTCTAAAACATATTTGAAACCTTGAGCTCTCGCTACTTTTAAAATAGCTGCTTTTGCTTTTTCAGTAATAGGCTTTAATAAGTCTACTTCTTTCTTTTGCATATCTTGTTGAGCAGTACTACGGTATTGTTGGATATTTTGTTCCATAGTTTGAACTTCAACCATACGCTTTTGGTTTTCTTCATCCGTTTTAGTACTCGCTTCAGCTTCGTATTGCTTCATTTTATTTTGATACTCAGTACCCATTGCTCTGATGTCAGCTTCATAGGTTTTTCCAAGTTTTTCCATTTCAGATTGTGCTGTTGCCATTTCCGGCATAGATTTAATTAAGTCTTGGGTGTTAATGTGCGCAACTTTATCTTGAGCTTGAGTGAAACTTGTTGCTCCAATGAATAAGGCTGCTGCAAATAAAAGGGTCTTGAAATTTTTCATTTTAAAAATAGTATTAATGTGTGTTATAAATTTAATTTACTAATTGTTTTTCGCCATCAATCGTCTTCAGGCGTTTCTTCATTTTTGTTATTCCTAGCGTTTTCACGCTCTTCTTTTGCACGTTGTCTTTCTAATAAAATACGCTGTTTACGTTCTTCTAATTCTTGTTTTCTTTGATCGCGATCTTCTATTTTTTCTTGTCGGCGTTCTTCTGCTATTTGTTCCGGCGTTTTAGACTCTATATTACTCTGTTTTTTATTGTCTTGCTTTACAGTTGTTTCAACAGGCTCATCTTCGTCAGCATTTGTATCTTGATCGCGAGTATTTACGCGTTCTTCTCGTGCTGCATTCCTAGAATCGATAATACTATCCCGACGTTTTTGAGCAGCTAATTTACGCGCTTCACGCTCTTTTAAAATACCTTGTCTACGGCTGTCATCTTCCTTTTCTCTAGCCTCTTGCTCTTCGTTAACTTCTATAACTAGGTCCTCACTTTCTGCAGCGCGCTTTTCTGCTTTCGACGTGGCTTGAGTACGTTTGGACGTTCTTGTTAAGCTTCTGATTACTTGTTCGCTAAAATCGTATCGTTTTGCTGAATAAAGCATCACGACATCGGCAGATTTGTCAAATACAAAATCGTACTTCTGTTTTTCTGCGATATCTTGAACTGCTGCAAAAATTTGATCTTGAATGGGTTGGATTAATTGTTTCTTTTGAATCATTAAGTCGCCATTCGGACCAAAACGTTTTTGCTGATAATCTAGAATTTCAGTTTCTTCAAAAGTAATATCTTCCTCGCGCTCTGTAATCAGCTCTTTAGTTAAAAGTACTTTTTCATTACTTAAGTCTTTACGCTTTTGCTCAATACCTCCTAGTTGTTGCTCAATTTCACTTTTCCACTTTTGAACTTTCGATTCTAATTGTGAGGTTGCTTGTTGATATTCAGGTACGTTTTCAAGTATGTATTCTGTGTCTATATAACCGATTCTTACACCACGTTGTGCAAAACTGGATATGCTTAGCATGAATACGGTCGCCAATAAAAAAAGAACTTTTAATTGTATCTGTTTCATATTTTATAATTTATGACATGTAAACTCTAAAACGACAGATATTTTAAATTATTCTATCCTTTTTTGAATTGCTGATTTCAAAATTAGGAATTTTAATTTGAAAACAATTTAAATCGGGATTTAAATAATTAATTATGTTAATAGAAAATACCGTGCCAAACTTAAAATTGTTGACCAATAATAAAGTGAGGCTCCCATCCATTTGCTTTCGTTTCTCCAGGAAGCGAATCAAAACCATAACCAAAATCAATACCTAATAAACCAAATGCTGGCATAAAAATACGCACACCTACACCACTAGATCTATATAAATTGAATGGGTTATAATCTTTAAAATCATTATATGATACACCACCTTCAACAAATCCTAAAACAAATATTTTAGCAGATTGACTCATACTTATAGGATAACGTAGTTCCATAGAGAACTTGTTATAAATAGTACCACCATCATTAGTTGTGAAATTCTGATCATCTACAGGCTGTAAAGATTGATTTGGATACCCACGAAGCGCAATGGCTTCACGACCATCTAAACTATAACTTCCTAATCCATCACCTCCCATAAAGAAACGTTCGAAAGGAATAACACCTCTAGCTTGATTATATGCGCCAAGAAAACCGAACTCTACACTCGATTTTACCACGAGCTTATCAACTAAATTGATATACCAATCACCCTTCATATTAATTTTATAGAATTCTAACCACTTATAACGTTCTTGATCAATATTACCAACTTGTTTTGCGGCTTGGTTTCTAATGATTTGAGAATTGTTAGGATCAGCTTGTACCTCCAACCATTGATCACGCTCTACTATAAGTTGATCGTAGTCCACGCCGTTAACTAGTGAGTACGGTAAAGATAGTTTAGCACTTACGCTAAAGTTAGATCCTCCCGTAGGGAAAACAGGATCGTTAAAGGTGTTATTTCTAGTTAAGCCAATTGTATAGGCCAGGTTATTTGAATAACCATCACCAAACGTAAATAACCCAGTATTGTAGTTTTTTAAATTATAATGTTGGAAACTTACTGCTTGAGATAAGGTAAAATAGTCATCAGGCACTGTTAAACGTTTTGCTAAACCTACTGTTACACCGGTAATATTAAATCGTTTGTCTCTATCAGCATTCCCTGTTCTAGGCTCGTATAAAAATTGTGCCGAGTGAGAAATTGAAGTTGAAAACTGAACAGGTTTTTTACCGCCCATCCAAGGTTCTGTAAACGAGAAACTATAGGTTTGGTAAAAACGACTTGCTTGTAAACGCAAGGCTAATTTTTGACCATCACCACGAGGTACTGGCTTATAAGCATCCGTATTAAAAATGTTTTTTAATGAGAAGTTGTTAAATGATAACCCTAAAGTACCAATAAAACCACCACCGCCATAACCACCTTGCAGCTCTACTTGGCTAGACCCAGTTTCAACTACGCCATACTCTAAATCAATAGTACCTTCGTTAGGGTTTGGGTTGTTAAAGTTGGTTGCCATCTGTTCGGCATCAAAATACCCTAGTTGACTTAATTCACGAATGGTACGCATAACATTAGCTTTACTATACAATTGTCCCGGTCTAGTGTGTAACTCACGGTATATAACGCGGTCATTAGTAACATCATTACCCACTACTGAAACACTATTAAAATAGACAGGCTTACCTTCAGAAATTCTAATTTCCATATCAATAACATTACCAACTGTATTTGTTTCTACCGGATTAATTGTAGAAAATAAATAACCGTTGTTTTGATATAGGTTGGTAATATCTACAGCGTCAGGTTTAGTGTGGTCTGCAATACGTTTCTCTAAAAGTACGCCGTTATAAATATCGCCTTTATTAATTCGAAGAATTCGTTTTAATTGTTCGTCGTTATAAATAGTATTTCCAATAAATGATATATCACCAAAATAATATAATTCACCTTCTTCTACTGTAATATCAATAGCAATATTTTTATTATCAATGTGCGTTATAGAATCTGATATGACACGAGCATCACGATAGCCGTTCTCCTTAAATTTGTCTATAACACTTTCTAAATCTTCTTTATAATCAGCTTTTATGTATTTGGAACGTTTTAAAATACGAATGAAACTTTTCTGTTTCGTATTCTTCATGGCTTTTCTCAACTTCGAGTCAGCAATAGCTTCGTTTCCATTGAAATTAATTTCGCTCACTTTTACTTTTTTGCCTTTATCAATGCTTAAAGACATATTAACAGCTGCACGATTGATAGAATCTTGAACCTCTGTTGTTGTAATAATAACTTTGGTGTTATAAAAACCATCCTTTTGGTATTTATTAGTCAAGTAGTTTTTGGTGGTCGTTATAAGGTTTTCAGTTACTTTTACACCTTCCTGTAAATTATTTTCGGAAATAATGTCTTTCTTTTTAGATTTCTTAATTCCTTCTATTTCCAAAGTCTTTAATTGCGGTAAATCAAATAGGCGAATTTCAAGAAATGCCGCATTGTCTTCGGTTTTTAAAAGATATATGTTAATATCTCTGAATAAATTAGATTTCCAAAGTTTACGAATGGCTTCACTAATTTTATCTCCTGGAATAATAATTTCTTCACCTTTTCGAAGTCCCGAATAGGTTACAATAGTTTGAGCACTAAAATGCGTATCACCTGTAACGGAAATATCACCCACGGTGTATTTCTTGCCTGTTGGCGCCGGTTGTAACTCCTGTGCTTGAGTGTTTGAACTGCTTACTAAAAATAAAAAAGTAAATACTGCTGCTATATAAGTTTTCAATGATGTGATATTAATGGAGTTGTTCACTTGTTTTCCCAAATCGTCGTTCTCTTTTTTGATATTCAATAATTGCTTCATACAAATGGTCCTTGGTGAAATCGGGCCAAAGCACTTTTGTAAAATAAAATTCAGCGTATGCAATTTGCCATAACAGGAAATTACTAATGCGCTGCTCACCACTGGTTCTAATAAGCAAATCTACGTCTGGTAAATTTTGCGTGTAAAGATGCTCATTTATAACTGATTCATCAATATTTTCTAGAGAAATTATATTATTTTTAACTTTAAGACTTATTTCTTTAACCGTATTTATTAATTCTTCGCGTGAGCCGTAACTCAATGCTAGCGTTAAACACATGCGTTTGTTGCCTTTAGTCTTATCTATAACTTCTAGTAATTCGCTATGTGCTTTTTTGGGTAATGATTCCAAACAGCCAATAGCAGTTAAACGAATATCGTGTTTTTGAAGTGTTTTGATTTCTTTTTTTAAGGAAGAAACCAAAAGTTTCATAAGTGTTTTTACTTCCAGTTTCGGGCGATTCCAATTTTCGGTTGAAAACGCGTAAAGGGTTAAGTTTTCAATACCCAGTTCAGCAGCTGTTTCAACAGTTTCTCTAACCGATTTGGTCCCGTTTTCATGACCAATACTTCGTAAAAATCCTTTCTGTTTTGCCCAACGTCCGTTGCCATCCATAATTATGGCAATGTGTTTAGGTAGATAGTCGGTATGTATAGTGTCTTTTAAATTCACGGTTAAAATATGCAGAAACACGGTTTTCTGCCAAATGTATAGGTTAAGGTAATGCCTGTAAACATATACCAATCGTTGTTGTTTGTGTTACCAAAAGCTGATGATGCATTGGCGTCGTAATTTGGAACACTGCCATCCAATTCATCCGAAAAAGTATAACGGGCACCAATTTCTGCAGCAATAATAAAATTTCCTAAAGCATTAGTTTTAAAACCCAAAACCATAGGAATACCATAAGCGTAGCTCGAGGTGTTTCCGTCTCTTATTTGTCCGTTTTTAAGGATTTGAAAGTTGTCATGATAAGCAACAGATAATCCAGAGTATATATAAGGTGTAGCTTTTAAACGGTCGTCATGTAAATCCCAGTCGAAAAAAGTAAATTCTAAACCCACGGAAGCTTCAATAATATCATTTTTAAAACTGAAATCTCGCTCTTGACGTCTTGGGTCATCAGATTTTAAATCTCTTCCTTCTAGTTCAGTATATATTACAGATGCTCTAAAAGCATGTCTCGGACTTCTATTCCATTTATAAATAGCACCAACTGCTGGTTTATTAGGCGCTATGTACTTGGTGCTACCAACATCTCCAATAAAATTACTGCCGCCAAGAAATACACCGATTTCATGGGTTTGTGCTTGGCAGAAGTGACTGCTTAAAATTAGTAAGAGTACGGTGGTTAAATACCTCATAAACGTTCAAAAGTTTGCAAATATAATAAACTATGATTAGCCTATAACAATTTGATTCAAAATGTATTTCAATTAAACTGATTTTAAATAAAATTATTGTTTAATTACGTTTGTCTTCTCCCCAAAGTAGTTTTTTTCTTAAGGTATCTAAAAAGCTTTCTTCTAATAATTCTATCATTTTTATCGTGAATGGTGCTTTTTTAATAGTAATAATTGTCTCGTTGGATAAGGTAGTAATTCTAGAATCTAATGAGACTAAAAAGTTGTCTTCCCTGCCATTTACTTTTAACTTAACTTCCGTTGAATCCTTTACTACTAAAGGACGCGCGCTTAAATTATGAGGGGAAATAGGAGTGATGACAAGGCTATTGGTATCAGGCGTAATTACTGGTCCACCACAGCTTAACGAATAACCTGTTGAACCGGTTGGTGTGGAAACAATCAGTCCGTCGCTCCAGTAGGATGTTAAATATTCATCATTTAATCGGGTTTCAACCGAAATCATGGAAGTCGTGTTTTTCCGACTAACAGCTATTTCGTTTAAAGCAAAGTTGTAGGTGTCGAATGCTGAAACTTTCGGAAACGTATCAATAACTAATAAATGGCGCTCCGATATTCTATAAGCTTTATTAAAAATCGCATCTAATGATGGAATAATCAGTTGGTTTTGTATAGTTGCTAAAAAACCTAACCTACCAGTGTTAACACCAATTACGGGAATGTTTAAATCGTGAACATATGTTACAGCCCTTAGAATAGTGCCATCGCCACCGATGCTGATCAGTAAATCGAAGCTCGGATCTAAAGTATCGGTGATCTTGGTGAAATTGAATTCTGAAGGTTTTTTTTCTTGAATTTTCTCATTAAACTCGGCTATTAGAAAAACTGAAACGCCTTCTCTATTATTTAAATAATGTAAAATAACAACCAGTGCTTCTTCAGTATTAGAATTAAAGGCTTGACCAAAAATGGCTATTTTCATTGAATTATATATTTAAGTACTTATTTAAATAGTCAGATCGGTCTTTTAGGCTCTGCATATAACTGTCCTCTTCATGACCTGAAATAATATTATAACTGTAACGTCTAAAAGTTTGCATGATATCATTAAGTCCAGTATTCCCAATTTTTAAGGTAACTTGAACCAAATCCATCTCGGATTTTGAAATAAATGCACCCAATAATTTTCCGTTGTTAGATTCTACAATTTGACTTATTTCACTAAAGGAATAATCAATCAGTCCTTTTTCAATAACCAAAATACCGCCAGCTTCAGCAAAAAATGGCGTTTCATTAAACAAGCCTATAACATCATTTAATTCATAATATCCTTTATAGTTGTTGCTAATGTCTAGAATAGGCATGATATTGCTGTTGTTTTGGGCAAAAGCCTCGAGTACATCCAGCCAATTAGTGTCGTCTCGAACAAAAAAGCCTTCAATAGCATGTGTTTGATCGGCAATTATTTCTTGTTTTTCAAAACAATAAACGTCTGTTTCAGACATACACCCCAAGTATAAACCATCGGCGGTCTGAATTGGAATATGGGAATACGTTAGCTGATTAAATAGCATTTGTAAATCACCAATTTTATCGGTGCTGAACAAAGGCTTTATATCGTTAATAACAAATTCATGTAAATTCATATTGTGTTTTTTGTTATTTGCAAATTAATTAAAAAATACTATAATACCGGTAGTTGAGTTTGTATTTTTGTAAATCAAATGTATAGGAAATGACAAAGCTAAGTGTAAATATAAATAAGATTGCAACTTTACGAAATTCGCGAGGTGGCGATTTACCAAATGTAGTTCAATTTGCAAAAGATGTGCAGCGTTTTGGTGCAGAAGGAGTTACTATTCACCCAAGACCTGATGAGCGTCATATTCGGTACCAGGATGCATACGATTTAAAGCCCGAAGTGTACACGGAATATAATATTGAAGGCAATCCAATTGATAAATTTATGGCAATGGTTTTAGAAATAAAGCCAACGCAAGTTACTCTAGTGCCCGATTCGGTGGATGCACTTACCAGTAATGCCGGTTGGGATACCGTAAAACATAAAGGTTTTTTAATTGAAGTGATTCAGGAATTCAAAAATAACGGAATTCGTACCTCTATTTTTGTCGATCCTGTTTTAAAGCAAATTGAAGGCGCCAAAGAAACAGGTACTGATCGGATTGAATTGTACACCGAAGCTTTTGCAGATGAATATAATTTAGGAAATAAAAAAGGCATTTTGCCATACACCGAATGTGCAGATTTAGCCGATAGTCTAGGTTTAGGGATTAATGCTGGTCACGACCTATCATTGGATAACATTCAGTTTTTTAAAGAAAATATGCCTAACTTATTGGAAGTTTCTATCGGTCATGCATTGATTTCAGAAAGTCTGTATTTAGGGGTGGAAAATGTAATTCAAATGTATTTGCAGAAACTGAAATAAGTTTGCCATTGGCAGTTTAGTAAAATATTAATAAAAATAGTAGTGCATTCGTGAAAAATTCAAACAAATTATATTCTAATATTATTGGTAAAGGGAAACCTTTTATTATTCTCCATGGTTTTTTAGGCATGGGTGATAATTGGAAAAGTCTAGGAAGTCAGTTTGCCGAGAAAGGCTATGAAGTACATTTAGTAGATCAGCGTAATCATGGACGTAGTTTTCATGACTCCGATTTTAGTTATGATGTTTTATCAGCCGATTTAAAAAACTATTGTGATACACATAACTTATCTAGTGTAGTGCTTTTAGGGCATTCAATGGGTGGGAAAACGGCCATGTTATTTGCGGCTCAGTTTCCAGAGATGGTTTCTAAATTACTGATTGCCGATATTTCACCTCGTTTTTATCCAATACATCATGATGCGATTTTAGAAGGTTTAGGTCAACTAGATTTTTCCGAATTAAAAAGTCGCGGAGCTGCCGATAAGGTCATGGCAAAATATGTATCCGATGTTGGAACTCGCCAGTTTTTACTTAAAAACCTATATTGGAAAGAAAAAGGACAACTTGCTTTACGTATGAATTTAGAAGTTTTAACCGATAGAGTCGAGGAAGTTGGCGATCCGCTTCCGGCTTTCGCTAAATTTGAAGGCGATACCTTATTTTTACGTGGCGATAAATCTGAATATATTAGCAGCCAAGACGAAGAGATTATTAACGCGCATTTTCCAAAAGCGAATATTGTAACCATTTCAAATGCAGGACATTGGTTGCATGCCGAAAACCCCGAAGAATTTTATGAAGCTGTGATGACATTTTTGTCTTAAGTCACATGTATAATAACCTTCAAAATAAATAAACTATGAAACTTATTATTAAATTGTTATTAACAGCGTTAGCTGTTGTTTTACTTGCTGAAATTTTACCAGGCATTCAAGTTGCAAGTTATACAACGGCTATCCTTGTTGCTATTGTTTTAGCTTTACTTAATCTAATTGTTAGACCAATATTAATCTTTTTAACACTGCCAGCAACCATTATAACGCTTGGTTTATTTCTGTTTGTAATAAATGCCTGTATAATTTTATTAGCTGGTAATTTAATAGCTGGTTTTGCCGTATCTAGTTTTTGGACTGCTTTATTTTTCAGCATTCTTTTAACCATTTTACAGTCTATTTTTTATTCAATTTTAGGTGAGGATAAAGCGTAAATATCTATAATCCTTTAACATTTCAAAATAATTGAAATCCGTTAGCCCTACTGAAAATCAGTACAAATAAACGAGTGAAACACAATACGTTAAAAAACTTTGTTGGCTTGTAAAAAAATAGTATTTTTGCACTCCAATTTTTATCACATAATACAATGAATATTACAAGAGAAAATATTGATGCATTAAATGCTGTAGTTAAAGTAGATATCGCTAAAGAAGATTATAGCGCTAAAGTTGAAAAAATATTAATAGATTATCGTAAAACTGCAAACATTCCTGGTTTTAGAAAAGGCCATGTGCCAATGGGGATGGTTAAAAAACAATACGGTAAATCGATATTGGTAGATGAGGTTAATAAACTACTTCAAAGTGCATTAAATAAGTATTTAGCTGAAGAAAAATTAGACGTTTTAGGTAATCCTTTACCAAAACCACAAGATGATTTAGATTGGGATGCAGATGTATTGTCGTTTGAATTTGAATTAGGTTTAGCGCCAGAATTTGAAGTAAATTTATCGCCTAAAAAAGCGATTATCGATTATAATATTACCGCTGGTGATAAAATGATTGATGATCAAATTTTAAACGTTCAAAAGCAATATGGGAAATTAATATCTTCGGATGTTGTTGCTAAAGAATCTGAAATTACTGGTGTTTATAAAAATGAAGAACGTGAAATTGAAAACACAGTAACATTAACACTTGATAAATTTGAAGGGAAAGCGACAGCTAAGAAATTTATTGGTGCTAAAGTTGGTGACGTTATTACATTAAACACAAAAGCCTTATATGTTGATGATCACGATTTAATGGAAGCATTAAAAGTTCCTCATGACGATATTCACGATTTAGATATTGAGGTAACGTTTACTATTACTGAAATTAACGAACGTGAATTAGCAGAATTAAACCAAGAGTTATTTGATAAACTATTTGGTGAAGGTGTTGCAAAATCTTTAGAGGACGTCAAAGAAAAAATTAAAGAAGATGCTGAAAAGCAATTCAAACAACAATCTGAACAAAAATTACTAAATGACGTTACAGAACATTTAGTTGAAAATACTAAATTCGATTTACCAGCAGCATTCCTGCAAAAATGGATGCAAACTGCAGGTGAAAAAGAATTAACCGAAGCTCAAGCTCAAGAAGAATACGCGAAATCGGAAAAAAGTTTACGTTATCAATTAATTGAAGGTAAATTAATCACCGACAATAAGATTAAAGTAAGCATGGATGATATTAAAGATCAATCCAAGCAAATGATTAAAGCCCAAATGGCACAGTTTGGTCAGTTAAATCCTTCGGATAAGGAATTGGAAGATATTGCGGCACGTGTATTAGGAAATGAAGATGAAGCACGTCGTATTTCGGAACAAATTGTAAGTCAGAAGTTATTAGCGCTTTATAAGGAAAAAGCAAATATTAAAACAAAAGATATTACTTACGAAGACTTTGTAAAAGAAGTTTACGGCGACAAATAAGCGGGTTTACCACATTTATTAAAGGTATATTAAGCTTGTATAAGCAATATCAACTTTTAAAGAATAAATCCTTATATTTAGGCGTTGAAATAATTAGTTTCAACGCCTATTTTTTTGAGTGACTTTTTATTAAAAAACCATTCGCAAACGTCTTGACATTAGTCAGGATTTTAACCTATAAAATTTAGAATTACAATGAATTACGCAAATGAATTTGAGAAATTCGCTATAAAAGATCAAGGCATCAGCAGTACATATTACGATAAAATCATCAGTCATATGTATCCAAGTAATTTAACGCCAAACATTATTGAAGAGCGTCAAATGAACATCGCTATTTTCGATGTGTTTTCTAGATTAATGATGGATCGTATCATTTTTTTAGGAACGGCAATTAATGATCAAGTTGCGAATATTATACAGGCACAATTATTGTTTTTAGAGAGTACAGATTCCTCTAAAGATATTCAAATATATATCAATTCACCAGGAGGTGGTGTTTATGCTGGTTTAGGTATTTACGATACTATGCAGTTTATCAAGCCGGATGTAGCTACAATTTGTACAGGTATGGCAGCGTCAATGGGAGCGGTTTTATTATGTGCTGGTGAAAAAGGAAAACGTAGTGGTTTAACACATTCACGTGTTATGATTCACCAACCATTAGGTGGTGCTCAAGGTCAAGCGAGTGATATTGAAATTACTGCTCGTGAAATTTTAACTTTAAAGGAAGAGCTTTTCCAAATTATTAGTAAGCATTCAGGTCAAGATTACGACAAAGTTTATAATGATAGTGATCGTGATTACTGGATGAAAGCGGATAAAGCTAAAGAATACGGTATGATTGATGAAATATTAGTACGTACCTAATACAATAGAATATATCTTTTTATAACCCGATTTTTAATGGGTTTTAAATACAATTAGATAATAGAAATTAAGTAATTTATGGCAAAGGAAGAATTAGAATGTTCATTTTGTGGTAGAAAAAAGCCAGAAACCAGTTTGTTAATTGCTGGATTAGATGCCCATATCTGCGATCGCTGTATTGAGCAAGCGCATGGTATTGTTGTTGAAGAATCCAAACAAACGGATAATAGCGATTTGTCTGCGGAATTAAAACTTCGCAAACCACAGAAAATTAAAGCATTTTTAGACGAGTATATTATTGGCCAAGACAATACGAAGAAAGTAATGTCTGTTGCTGTTTATAACCACTATAAGCGTTTATTACAAGCGCCAACAGATGATGATATTGAAATTCAGAAGAGTAATATCATTATGGTTGGGCAAACGGGAACGGGTAAAACATTAATGGCAAAAACTATTGCTAAAATGTTAAACGTACCATTAGCAATTGTAGATGCTACGGTTTTAACAGAAGCTGGTTATGTGGGTGAAGACGTTGAAAGTATATTAACTCGTTTATTGCAGGCATCTGATTATAATTTAGAAAAAGCCGAAAAGGGTATTGTTTTTATTGATGAAATCGATAAAATTGCTCGTAAGAGTGATAATCCTTCAATTACACGTGATGTGTCTGGTGAGGGTGTGCAACAAGCGCTTTTAAAATTATTAGAAGGAACCGTTGTAAACGTACCACCAAAAGGGGGACGTAAACATCCAGATCAAAAGTTTATAGAAGTAAACACCGAAAATATTTTATTTATTGCTGGTGGTGCTTTTGATGGTATTGATAGAGTTATATCTAAACGTTTAAATATGCAAGCAGTTGGTTATGCCGCATCCATGTCTGATGAGCGTGTAGATCATAATCATTTATTACAGTATATTATTCCGAAGGATTTAAAAGATTTCGGATTAATCCCTGAAATTATTGGACGTTTACCCGTGTTGACTTACATGGATCCTTTAGATGCTGAAACGCTTCGAGCTATTTTAACAGAACCTAAAAACGCCATTATTAAACAATATAAAAAGCTGTTTAGTATGGATGATATCGAATTCAGTATCACCGATGGTGCTTTAGATTTTATAGTTGGAAAAGCTATCGAATATAAATTAGGTGCTCGTGGACTGCGTTCTTTATGTGAGGAAGTATTAACCGATGCTATGTTTGAAATGCCAGGCTCTAGCGATACAGAACTGAAGGTTACTCAAGCTTATGCTGAAGAAAAAATAAGTAAAACAACTTTAAAGAAATTAAAAGCAGTTTCTTAATTTCTTTTAAATTCATAATTCAAAAAACCACGCAATTAGCGTGGTTTTTTATTTAGAATATAATTAGTGTATACAAATTACTTCTCGATTAATAGCCTAGTAAAAATACATTTTGTTTGAGAATTTAAACCATACTTTCTTAACTATTAGATGAACCTACAAGTTAATTCGTTAATCGTATTTTTTTGTAAGTTTTTTACGCTAACAACTATTGTGTGTTAAGCTCCAAGAGTGCTTCTAGATGCTCTCTAGAGTTAGACAACCTGGGAACCTTATGCTGTCCTCCTAATTTGTCGTTAGCCTTTAACCAGTCGTAAAACAAGCGGTCACGCGCAATGTGAATCGTTGGTTTGTTTAAAGTCATATTATTATAACGCTTAGCTTCGTAATCGGAATTTAAAGCTTTTAAAGCGTTATCAAATAACTCATTGAAGTAATCAAGATTTTTTGGAGGTGTTTTAAATTCTATAATCCATTCGTGGGCACCTTTTTCTTTGCCTTCCATGAATATTGGTGCGGCTGTATAATCAATAATTTCAGATTGTGTTTTTTCGCAAACGCTTCTTAAAGCATCTTCGGCATTTTCAATAATTATTTCTTCACCAAATGCATTTAGATGATGTTTGGTTCGTCCTGAAACTTTAATTCGATAAGGATTTAGAGATGTAAATCGAATGGTGTCACCAATTTTATAACGCCATAATCCCGCATTGGTAGTAATAATAACCGCGTAGTTTATATGGAGTTCCACTTGACTTAAGGGGATAACTTTTTCATCCTTTGTTCCGTATGTATCCATCGGAATAAATTCATAAAAAATACCGTAATCCAGCATTAACAGGAGTTCACTCGAATCGTTTTGGTCCTGAATAGCAAAAAAACCTTCTGAAGCATTATAAATTTCATAGTATCTAAAACCTTTCTTTGGTAGAATCTTTGTGTATTGTTCTTCGTAAGGTAGGAAACTGACGCCTCCATGAAAATAGACTTCTAAATTTGGCCAAATATCATGTATGCTGTTCTTACCGGTAGTTTCTAAAACATTGTTTAGTAATACTAACATCCAAGACGGCACACCGGCCAAACTGGTTACGTTTTCTTGAATAGTTTCATCTACTATGGCCTGCATTTTATGCTCCCAATCGTTCATTAAAGACACTTTACTACTTGGTGTACTGCTGTATTCTGCCCAAAACGGCATGTTATCAATTAGGATAGCCGATAAATCTCCAAAGGCTGTACCGTTCTCTTTGTATAATTCTTTGCTGCCACCTAAACGCAAGCTTTTACCGGTAAACAATTGGGCGTTTTCATTATTGTTTAAATACATACATAGTAAGTCCTTACTAGCCGCGTAGTGACAGTTTTCCAATGAATCCTGACTAACTGGAATAAATTTACTTTTAGCATTGGTAGTGCCGCTAGATTTTGCAAACCATTTAATGGGTTGTGACCAAAATATATTATTCTCACCTAATCGTGAGCGTTCAATCATACTTTGATATTCTTCGTAATTTGAAATGGGAACACGATCGGAAAATGTTTGATAGCTTTTAATAGATTCGAAGTCGTATTTTTTTCCAAATTCGGTATCTCTTGCCTTATATAATAGCTGCATTAGTAATTCCTCTTGAACCTCATTAGGGTATTTTAAGAATAGTTCAATTTGATGAAATCGTTTCTTTAAAAACCAAGAAGCAATTGAATTTACAATAGGAATCGACATATTTGCAGTATATTTAAAAAACTAAAATAATACTTTTTTTTATGACCTACCAAGGTGTTCTAACAAAAATGACAACCGAGTTTTCTGAACCGATTCAATACTACCTTATTTTTGAAAACGACTTCATACATATGAATCAGTTGTTGGATAAAAATATTCAATTAGAATTTGTTGGCTATCAGTGTTTAAGTTGTAGTTTAAATAAGCCCATTTATAGACAAGGTTTCTGTAAAAGCTGCTTTTTTGATGTGCCACAAGCGGCCGATTGGATTATAAAACCAGAGTTGAGTAAAGCACATTTAGACGAAGAAGAGCGCGATTTAGAATACGAAAAACGTGTGCAACTGCAACCGCATATTGTATATCTGGCAAACTCAAGTAACGTGAAGGTTGGTGTAACGCGAAAAAGTCAAGTACCAACACGGTGGATTGATCAAGGCGCGCATGAAGCAATTGAAATTGTTGAAGTACCAAATAGATATTTAGCCGGTATTACGGAAGTAGCATTAAAAGATTTCGTTGCCGATAAGACTAATTGGCGTACTATGCTTAAAAATGATATTAAAGATGAGAATTTGTTGGAGTGGCGTGAAAAACTAAAGGGCTACATTCCTGAAGAAGCTCAAGAATATTATATAGCAAATAATAAGGAAACAAATATTGTGTTTCCTGTACATCGCTATCCAGAAAAGCCAAAAAGCTTAAATATTGTCAAGGCAGAATTGTATTCCGGTAAATTGGTTGGCGTAAAAGGTCAGTATCTTATTTTCGAAGATGATACAGTCTTTAATATACGCTCCAACGAAGGAATAGTTGTTAAACTTACTATGGCATAAAAAAAAGCACGCATGAAATATAATGCGTGCTTTTTATTATATTTTAAAAAGACAATTAAATATCTTCTTGATCTCTTAAGTTTTGGATATAGGCTGCTTTTGAGATTAAACGTCTTCTTTTTACAGAAGGCTTTGTAAAATACTGATTCTCTCTCAAGTTCTGCATTACTTTTACGTTTCTATGCTTACGCTTATAACGTTTTAATGCGCGTTCTATATTTTCTCCTTCTTTAATTTCGATTCGTAACATATTATTTTTCTTAAATTTAATGGGTGCTAAGGTAATCCTTTTATTATAATTTTCAGAAGTTTTTATGAATTTTAAAATAAAGGTTTGTTTTTCAATAGCAGGGGTTAATTAATACTGTCTTTTGGGTTTTTATTTTTGTTCTTATTTTTCTTAATAAAGCCGCCTAAAATATTCTTAATGGCGTCTTCGGTAGTAGGCTTATCAGTTTTTATTGTATCGGTTTGAACAGCTGTGCTGTCTTTAGGCGAGTTACCTGGTTTCGGATTATTTCCAGAGGTTAATCCTCCTATAATATCTTTAATGGCATCTGTGCCTTTACTTACCAGTTTTTTCTTTTCAATTTCAATTAGCTGTTGTGTTAAGTTGGTAACACTTGATGATAAATCAGTTGATATTTTAGGGCTATCAAACGTTCCTTTTAAATTTGCTGTTACCGGAATCGTAATTTTATTAACTTCAGGATCATTAATCTTTCCAATTAATCGATTAATATCACTTCCTAAATATTTAGCTGGTACATTAAAAGCTACATCGTAATTCATAGTTTGATCGAAACCATGAGTTCCACCCACAGCAATGTCAATATCTTTATAGGCTAAATGGAAAGGTTCAATATTAACTTTTCCATCGCTGAATGTTAGATTGGTTTTTAAATTGTTCAAATTCAGCTTATCTAAATCAATAAAGTTTAATTTGCTGCTTAAAGCATTTAATAGTGGACTATCTTCTAGTTTGGTCTTAGTCGTTAATAATTCGGCTAAAGCATTTCCTGAAATCGAGCTTAAAATAGGCGAAAAGGAACTATCCAAATTACCACTTAAAGCAATATCCGTATTTAATTTACCTTCAAAAAGTTTGGAAATTGGTGCGATTGCTTTTAATAAATCCAAGGTGTTAAAGGACTCTGTTATATCAAAGGAATTCACATTTAATTTTAAATTAAAATGCGGAACATCTTTTTGGGTATTTATATCTCCTGAAACGGCTAGAGTTCCATCAAACAAATTGGTAGTTAAATTGTTTAAAGTTGCTGTTTGATCTTTAATGGCTAATTTCCCTTTCATGTTTTTAAGGGTTAAATTATCATAAATAACAGTTTTTGCATTGGCATCAATAGTGCAATCTAAAAAAGCTGGTATTTTTAGAGGGGCACTTACTTCTGCTGTCTTTTTGATTTCTTTATCCGATTCAGTTTCTTCATCGGCAACCATGAAGTCGCTAATGTTCAGAGTATTTGACGTTACATTAAAGTTTCCTTGCAATTTCTTGTCACTTAAAAGAAAGCCTAGAAAATTGGTGATAGTTCCATTAGCATTCAAATCGCTTTGGCCTGTTTTAGCTTCAAATCTATTAAGAACAACCGATCCCGATTGAAATGTTAAGTCCGCATTAGAAATACTTAACGGATTTAGCATGTCTTCGGATTCATAAATAAAATTAGTAACCTGAACGGTACCGTTGTTTTTTATACGCTGATATGCGTTGGTTTCAATTGCATCCATATCGAAAGCAGTGTTTAACTTCGCTTTTAAAATTCCGCTTAATTTGGTGTCCAACTCTATTGGGTATGCTTGGCTAATATGTGCTAAATTTAAAACACCATCAATATAAGCATCAACGGTCATGTTTTTTGTTAGATTCCCAATTTTGGCCTTGGCATGAAATTGATCCTCATCAATCTTAAAATTTAATGTGGTAATATCTACGTACGTGTCATCAACGTTTCCTGTCGTATTTTTAATACTCGTATTTATATTTATGTTGTCTACGCGTTTTGGTAAGTCTGGATATTTAAAAGAAGCATTATTGGAAACTATATTAATATCTAGTTTAGGTATTGTTTCTTCAGAAATTAAACCGTTTATACGACCTGATATTTTAAAGTTCCCCGTCGTTTCTACTTGAGCAATATCTTTAGAATATGATTTAGGTATAACTGCTAAAAATTCTTTAAAATCAGATCCTGGGTTTTCAAAAGTAATATCTACTTCCTGACCGCTTTCCAATAACTGGACGTAACCTTTAAATTCTAATGGTAATTCATTAATAAAAGCTTTGTTCTCCTTAAAGGTGTACTTGTTGTTTGGAAGATCTAAACCAATTATAGCATCTAATTTTAAAGTGTGATTGCTTAAATACTCGGTGTCATCCATTTTTAAGGTTAAACGAGCTCCAGTTTTAGTATCTAATTCTGAAATATTTTCAGAGAATGTTCCTTTTCCTGAATGGTTTAATTCTGTAATATAAAATATGATGTTAGAACTCTCATCTATATATGTAAGCGCACTATTGTCAATATTATAATCTTGGACATCTAATGAAAAGCTGTTACTGGATTCAGACTCTAAAGCCCCATTATCCTCTGTTTCTTTAGCTATATCGTAATTTGTTTCTCCGTATTTGTTGGTTTTTAAAACGATTAAAGCTTCGTTTATATTGAATTTATTTATCACAACAGGGCCTTGGTTAGCTTTTTTAAACAGCTCTTTAATGGACATGGTTAGAGAAATGGATTTGATGGACGCTAATTTTTCATCTTTAAAAGGCGCAAAATTTGTTATTTCTAGATCGCTCACATCTACTTGTGCCTGTGGGAAGCTTCTTATAAAACTTAAATTAATATCGCTAAACTCTACATGAGCATTTACGTTATTATTGATTGTATTTTTTACAATGTCCTTAATTTTTCCTTGAAATATAAAAGGTATGGATACTAAAAGGATCACGAGAACCAAAAGGGTGATTCCGATAATTTTTAAAGCTTTTTTCATATAATTTTTAAAGTGATGGTTTGTAAGTGTATACGTATAAATTAGGTGAAATGTTACTAGAAACCTAAAGTTTAATAAAACTTTAATACTTAATTAGAGCTTGATTTCTTTATTAACATTTAATTTAAAATAATTTTGATACAAATATACATCCAAATATAAAAAGGATGCCTTTATAATGCTAATATAAGTTGTGAAGGAGTTTGAGCTTTAGCTAAATGAATGCAATAAGAATTAAAACAAATAACATGTATTAAGGACTTAAGTTTTTGGTAATGCGTTTTTGTGAATAAATACCCATTAGAAATTCAATTTATTAAGTTTTCTTTTAGTTATTTTGGCATTCGTTATGACGCAATTAAACTCTATCTACATATCATTAGGAAGCAATCAAGGCGACCGCTTAAAGCATTTGCAAGACGCTGTAAATGCAATTTATAAGCGCATTGGTAAAATACAGATGATTGCAAAGGTTTATAATACCCCAGCTCTAGGCTTTGATGGCGGCGATTTTTTAAATACCTGTATCATTGTGAATACAGATTATCCTGCTGAAACTGTTTTAGAATATTTACAACGAATTGAAATCGAAATGGGGCGTGTACGTAGTCAGAAAACGGAATACGAGTCCCGTATTATCGATTTGGATATCTTGCTTTATAATGAGGCCGTAATTAATACGGAATCCTTAACAATTCCGCATCCCGAAATGGAAAATAGGCTATTTGTCTTAAAACCTTTAAGTGAAATTGCTTTAAAAGTGAAGCATCCAGTCCTAGGGAAAACTGTTTCCGAATTGTTGACCATTTGTAATGATGTAAGCGAAGTTGAGCCCATTAATATTTGGTTGAAAAACCCGAGTAAACAATACAATCTTTCCAATTATAGCTATATCGCGATTGAAGGTAATATTGGCGCCGGAAAAACGAGTTTAGCCACGATGATTTCTTCCGATTTTAATGCAAAGCTTATTTTAGAGCGTTTTGCCGATAATGCGTTTTTGCCTAAATTCTATGAAGATGCCAAACGGTATGCTTTTACGCTTGAAATGAGTTTTCTAGCAGATAGATATCAACAAATTAGTGATGATCTATCGCAATTGGATTTGTTTAAAGATTTTATTGTTAGTGATTACGATATTTATAAATCGCTTATATTTTCCAAAATTACCTTGCCAGAAGATGAGTTCAGTCTTTATAGACGTTTATTTTACATGATGTATAAAGATATTGCTAAACCGGAGCTATATGTTTACTTATATCAAAACACTAAAAGATTACAGGAAAATATTAAACTACGAGGTCGTGAATACGAGCAGAATATTGATGACGATTATCTAGAAAAAATTAATGCAGGCTATCTTAATTTTTTAAAAAACCAAGACGAACTAAAAGTGAAAATTATCGATATTTCCAATCGGGATTTTGTAAATAGTCGGGAGGATTACTTATGGGTATTAAACGAGATTTCTAATTGATTTGCCTTTAAAAATAAAATTCTCGATACAAACCGATAAAAATCGGAATGCACCAAGAATTTCTAAATTGAGCAAATAATAAAAATGGCTTTCCTGAAAGAATTAAATGCTGCTCAATTCGTTTTGTAATCTTTTAAATACGTCTTCAGTATTAACTTTAGCGCCTCCTGTTTTTTCTGTGAATTGAAAATAAGTTAGAGTAGCGCGTTTTAATTCCGATTCAATTTGATTTTGATTCTTCTTCTTCTTTAGACTCATTAAATGTAGAAGAAAATAAATATTCTGCTTTAATAAGTTGTCCGCTTCTTTAATATCGCCTAGTTCTTCATAAGTATTAGCCATGTTGTTAATGGAAATAATATAGAGTTGTACGTAGGGAATGCCTAAATTCTGACAATTAAAAGCATTGTTATTTAGTACCTCCGCTCGGCATAACGCATCTAGATATCCGGCTAAAGCTTCCTCATATTTACCTTCATTAAACAGCAGGTTTGACGCTTCGGTTTTTATTTTCCAATAGTCCTCTATATGTTGTAAACAGGTGTCACTCATAGCGATTTTTATTTTAAATTCTTGTTGGCAAAATCCCAATTTACTACATCCCAAAAGGCTTCCACAAATTTTGGACGGGCATTTCTATAGTCTATATAGTACGCGTGTTCCCAAACGTCTAGGGTTAGTACCGGGGTTTTGTTTTCGGTTAACGGTTTGTAGGCATCTTTCATAGGAATGATTTCTAATTTCCTAGTTTCATTGTCCTGTGCTAGCCAAGCCCATCCGGCTCCAAATAATTTGGTGGCTGTATCTGAAAACTGATTTTGAAAATTTTCAAAACCTCCAAAATCTCTGTCAATAAGTTGTTTAATGTTTCCTTCTGGAGATTTTCCGCCGTCTGGAGACAAGCAGTGCCAAAAGAAACTATGGTTCCAATGTTGGGCGGCATTATTGAATAATCCAGTATTCTGATTTTGTTTGGCTTGCTTAATAATGTGTTCCACGCTAGCGTCAGCCAAAGGTGTGTCTTTCACTAGATTATTTAAATTATTTACATAGGCTGCGTGATGTTTGCCGTAATGATAATTAAAAGTCTCTTCGGAAATAATAGGATTTAATGCGTCTATTTGATACGGTAAGTCAGGTAGCTCTAAAGTAATATCAATCATGTATCTCAATTTTAAATTTATACTCATTATGGACGGGTTTGCAAGCTATTTAGAAATGAATTACAGTTTCTGAAATTCTTATGAGAAACTAATTTCCGATTTTTAAATAAATACAGAACCATCCTATCTGTTAAGCAAATATACTAAATTAGATGACACGAACAAATTATTTAGATTAGTCTAAATTATTAAATTAAGCAATAAATGTTTTTACTCCAGTTTTTGAGGATTATTTGGAATTTGTTTTGCTAGAATTTTTTAAATGAAATACACACAGGATATTGATACCTCCCAAAAATTTAGTCTGAACTATTGGCGAAGATTAGACGTTCTCTATTTTAGTTATTTGTTGAAAATAGAAAAGATTGTTTACTGGTTTTAGTCTAATTTACAGAGGATTTAAAACCTCCCAAATTCACTAGTTTTCTAAAATGTATTCAAGATGTGTATCAAAGGAGAGGATGCTTAATGGATTCTTTTTTACTAAAGCTGGGTTTTAAATAAAAAAAAGATATTATCTAAATAGGTAGACAATATCTTTTGTATAATGTTTATTAAGATATATTAAAAAATGATAGGTATCTAGTTAATTAGACTGTAAAACTAAATAAAATGTTACTCATTATTTATGGTCTTAGAACTTAAGAAAGTTCTGCAACGATATCTTTCTTATATTTTTTAAGAAGCGCTCTAGTCATTCCCATATTAGCTTTTGAAGAATCAACAGCTAAATAAATGAAATACTCACGATTTTCGGAGATATCTATCATGTGAATTTGATTGTTAAGCGTAATAATAATATCTTGTATTTGAGAATCTAATCCCAAAGCTTCTATGGCGTTGTACTTTGCCTTAGCAACTTCTAAATTGTAAGCAGAGGCTATTTCTGGATCGAAATTCTCATCTGCTGAATCAGATACGTAGCAGACACCCGAGCTTACTTCTGTTACTGTAACTGCTATGTAACCTGGGACATTGGCTCTAACATCTTTTGTGAATTGTTCTAAAAAGTTTGACATAATTTTTATTTGCTATTAATTTAGTTATTATTTATTGAATTCATATACTTAAGTAGTAACCCAAACTTAGATGGATTATCAGATGCTATAAGTACAATGGCGCCTGAATCTAATCTGTTGACTATAATGACATTTTCAGATGATCGTGCGATTAATTGTTCTAGGTTGCTGCCTGTTATATCGTTTAGTAAATCATGACACATAGAGAATGCAGTTTGGGTCATTAAAGCAAAGTTTTTAGCATGCTTCATGTCCGTGGCATCTGTAATACTACCATCTTTATCAGCGATAATAACAATATTTGCTCCTGTTTCTTCTGTTATTTTTTCTATGTTCATTTTTGGTCTTTTAGGGCAATTAGAATGGTGTTCAATTTTGGGGCTGCAAAAATAACGATTTAAAATTGTTAAGTCAGGAGTTTTTGAAGTTTTAGTTGTAAGTAACGTTTTTGTCGTTGAAAGGATTATGAGTTTGTAGGTTATATTGTATTTTTGCCGCCCAAACATTCAATTATGCAACTGAAGGAAATGTCTGATATAGAATTATCGGAAACTTTAAAAGAAAGAAGAAAGAGGTTTGACTCTTACAGAGTGGGCTCTGAAATTTTTATCAAAGAAGATAAAGAGCAACTCAATAAATATGAAGCTATTGTTAGAGAGAAAGTAGAAGCTATAGAGAGGCAGAGAGTGGAATCTCTTATTGAACAAAAAATAGTAACGGTAGTTGAACAAGAAGAAGAACAGGAGATAGAAGATGCTGTTGCTGTAGAGGAAGAGGTTGCAGAGAAGCAGAGGAGCGGATTCATGGGCTTATTTAAACAAAAACCCAAAGCTGTTGTTGCGGAAGTGACTCAAGATAAAAACAGTGATGGCCAAGTTGAAAAGGAGCAAGCTGAAATTAAAGAAATTGAGAACGCTAATGAAGACGAATCGCTTTTTCCAGGTGCTGTGGAAGCTACAAAATCATACAATACACGTATGAAAGAAGGGTATTTCGGAAAACGTCGCCGATAAGATTAAAGAAGTTTAAAAAGACCTCAATATCAAAATGAATTTATTTAGATATTGAGGTCTTTTGTGTTGAAGCTGGCCGTGTTATTAAGCTATCTTACTTTTAGTTTAGAGAAAATATCCCAAACTACCACACCACAACTCACCGAGATATTTAAAGAGTGTTTGGTGCCAAATTGGGGGATTTCTAAAACCACATCACTCGCATTAACCACATCTTGCGCCACGCCTTTTACTTCGTTTCCAAAAACTAAAGCATATGTCGTGTTAATTTGTGGATTAAATTCGTTGAGCATTGTGGCGTTTTCAGCTTGTTCAATGGCACAAATTTGTACGTTTTCAGCCTTAAGTTTTGTTATGAGATCCAAAGTGTTTTTGGCGTATTCCCAAGCAACCGTATCGGTGCTTCCCAAAGCTGTTTTATGAATATCTTTATGTGGCGGCTGCGCAGTAATGCCACACAAGTAAATTTTTTCAATTAAAAAGGCATCCGATGTTCTAAACACCGAACCAATGTTATTCAGACTCCTAATATTATCCAGAATAATAATTATAGGTGTTTTTTTTGTGTCTTTAAATTCATCGACACTTAATCGGTCTAACTCGCTGTTCTTTAATTTCCGCATGTTAATTTCTTGATATAATTGTAAATAACTTATAGTTAGGTGGCTTTAAAAGCCCTAAATAAAGAAGTACTTTAGCAATCCTATATTTGAGGCAAAAGTAACATATAAAAATCAGTTAGACGTTGGCAAAAAAAGCAAAAAAGGAAACACCGTTAATGAAACAGTATAATGCTATCAAGGCGAAATATCCTGATGCCTTGCTATTGTTTCGTGTGGGCGATTTTTATGAAACGTTTGGAGCAGATGCCGTTAAAACCGCTGGAATCCTCGGGATTATTTTAACTAAACGTGGCGCTGGAAGTGATAGTGAAACTGAATTAGCAGGTTTTCCGCACCATTCTCTAAATACGTATTTACCAAAGCTTGTAAAAGCGGGTGAGCGTGTGGCAATCTGTGATCAACTTGAAGACCCAAAGCAAACCAAAAACATAGTAAAGCGTGGTGTTACGGAATTAGTCACACCTGGTGTTGCTTTAAATGATGAGGTTTTGAAATCTAAATCAAACAATTTTTTATGTTCGGTTTATTTCGGAAAACTACACATTGGGATTTCATTTTTAGATATTTCTACAGGCGAATTTTTAACCTCTCAAGGAAACGCCGAGTATATTGATAAATTACTTCAAAATTTTAATCCGAGTGAAGTGCTCGTTTCAAAACAAAAACGATTGCATTTTAATGAAACATTCGGGCCAGATTTTCACACGTATTATTTAGAAGATTGGGTCTATCAAACCGATTATGCTAATGAAACTTTGATTAAGCATTTCGACACGAAAACGTTAAAAGGTTTTGGAATTGAAGACTTACATGAGGGAATTATCGCTTCTGGTGCTATTTTGCATTATTTGGACGAAACCCGACACAATAAGTTGCAACATATAACAGCCATCAGCAGAATTGCTGAAAATGATTATGTGTGGATGGATAGATTTACTATTAGAAACCTAGAACTTTATCATTCTACCAACAATAATGCAGTAACGCTATTACAGGTAATTGATAAAACTATTTCACCAATGGGCGGCCGATTGCTGAAACGCTGGTTGGCATTGCCATTAAAAGATGTGGCTAAAATTAAGCAACGTCATGAGGTGGTTGATTTTTTAAGTAAAAACAAGCCCACGCTTCATAAAGTTCAAAGTCATATTAAGCAAATTGGCGATTTAGAGCGCTTAATTTCTAAAATAGCCACTAGTAAAGTGAATCCGCGTGAGGTTATTCAACTTAAAAATTCTTTGGAAGCCATCGTGCCAATTAAGGAAATTGCTTCTGGGTGTGATAATGATGCTTTAAAAGTTATTGGCGATACACTTCAAAGTTGTGAAGGACTTCGCAATAAAATAAAAGAAACCTTAATTGAAGAGGCGCCGGTAAGTGTTTTGAAAGGTTTTACTATAGCGAAAGGTTTCTCGGAAGAATTGGATGAACTTAGAGGATTATCTTCTACTGGGAAAGGCTATTTGGATACTATGCTGAAACGTGAAAGTGAGCGCACGGGAATTACCTCTCTTAAAATAGCCTCCAATAATGTGTTTGGTTATTATATTGAAGTCCGAAATACGCACAAAGATAAAGTGCCGGAAGAATGGATTCGTAAGCAAACGTTGGTGAATGCCGAACGATATATAACCGAAGAGCTCAAGGAATACGAATCTAAAATTTTAGGCGCTGAAGAACGTATTTTAGCAATCGAGCAGCAGTTATTTGCTGATTTAATCCTGTGGATGACACAATACATCAAGCCTGTTCAGCAAAATGCTTTTTTAATTGGGCAGTTGGATTGCTTATGTGGTTTTGCTCAATTGGCCATGGATAATAATTATGTGTATCCGGATATAGATGATTCTTTCGATTTAGAAATCAAAGATGGTCGTCACCCAGTTATTGAAAAGCAGTTGCCACCAAGTGAAGTTTATATTGCTAATGATGTGTTTTTAGATCGTGATAAGCAACAAATTATAATGATTACTGGGCCAAACATGTCTGGTAAATCTGCTATTTTACGTCAAACGGCTTTAATTGTCTTGTTAGCGCAAACAGGAAGTTTTGTACCCGCTAAATCCGCAAGGATTGGTTTGGTTGATAAAATATTTACACGCGTTGGTGCGAGTGATAATATATCTATGGGCGAATCGACCTTTATGGTTGAAATGAATGAAACGGCATCCATCCTAAATAACCTTTCTGAACGCAGTTTGGTGCTTTTAGATGAAATAGGCCGAGGCACGAGTACTTATGATGGTATTTCCATTGCTTGGGCTATTAGCGAGTATTTGCATGAGCATCCAGCAAAAGCCAAGACGTTATTTGCAACGCATTATCATGAGTTGAATGAGATGACCGAAACCTTTGAGCGTATTAAAAACTTTAATGTGTCGGTAAAAGAGTTAAAAGACAATGTTTTGTTTTTACGAAAATTAGTTCCTGGAGGTAGTGAACATAGTTTTGGTATTCACGTTGCAAAAATGGCAGGTATGCCACAACAAGTATTAAACCGAGCCAATAAAATTTTAAAAAAGCTTGAAAAATCACATTCTAGTGAAGAATTGACTGATAAAGTGAAAAATTTGAAAGATGACGACATGCAGTTGAGTTTTTTCAATTTAGACGATCCATTATTAGAAAATATAAAAGAAGAAATTTTACATATTGATATTGACACACTTACACCAGTGGAAGCGCTTATGAAACTCAATGAAATTAAGCGAATGTTGGTCAAAAAAAAGCAAGTTTAAAATAAAAAGAATAATTTTTCAAAAAAGGCATTGGAATTCATATAAATATTTTAAATTTGCAACCGCAATAGAGATATTGTAAGTTCATATAAAGACTGCGAAAGTAGCTCAGGGGTAGAGCATCACCTTGCCAAGGTGGAGGTCGTGGGTTCAAATCCCATCTTTCGCTCTATTTTTTATTTATTACCAATTTGATTACAACGTCGTGTAGTCAATAAGCTGAAGTGGTGGAATTGGTAGACACGTTGGACTTAAAATCCAATGTCCATTAGGACGTACGGGTTCAAGTCCCGTCTTCAGTACAGATGAAAAGTCGAAACGAAAGTTTCGACTTTTTTGTTTTAAAAATATGCGGAAAGCGCGCTTTCCAGCATATTTTTAAAATAAAAAAGCAATCCATATTTTTGGATTGACTTTTCTCAAGATGTTGATATGGGAATGGGCGGAGCCAATTCCCATTATTATTATTATTATCTAAAGCTTCTACTTTCCAGCATATTTTTAAAACAAAAAAGCAATCCATATTTTTGGATTGACTTTTCTCAAGATGTTGATATGGGAATGGACGCAGTCAATTCCCATATCAGGTATTAACTTTTTACGTTACTTTAATAGAGTTCAAAGTATTTTAGATCTCTAATCGTCTATATGAACTCTAATGAATGAGGCTACTATTATATGACGACTGTGGTTGGTTGTCGAAGGTTTGAA
>NZ_AFXZ01000046.1 GCF_000224335.1 Bizionia argentinensis JUB59
AAGTTTTCCAGGCAATGGTAATTTAAAACTTACACCAGAGCAAGCACGTATACAAGATCTAGAAAAGAAACTGGAAGATATAGAGCTAGAGCATAGTATATTAAAAAAAGCAATCGGCATTTTCTCAAAGACCGATCGATGAAATATGTTTTCATAAAAGACAATGAAACTATTTTTCCGATTGATAAAATGTGTAAAGTTCTAGAGATAAATTTTAGTAGTTATTATAAGTGGAAACGGTCTTCTGCTAGTAGTAAGCTTTTATGGAAAGAACAGATTAAAGTACTAATAACCCAGGTTTACTTTGAGTTTAAACAGCGTTACGGTAGTCCGAGAATTGCTATGGAACTGCAAAAAAGAGGCTATAAAGTATCACGGATTACAGTGGATAAATACATGAGAGAAATGGGGTTACGCAGTAAGTTGAGTAAGAAGTTTAGAGTTACTACCGATTCTAAACATAACTACCTGCTTATGGATAATGTATTAAACCGCGAATTTAAACAAAGTGAACCTTCTAAAGCATGGGTTTCAGATATAACTTATATAGCAGTAAAAGAAGGTTTTTTATATTTAACAACCATAATAGATTTATATGATAGAAAACTAATAGGTTGGAGTTTAAGTACTGGAATGGCTACTAATCAAACCACTTTGCCTGCATGGCGTATGGCTATTAAAAACCGTAGAATTAGCAAAGAACTGATCTTTCACTCGGATCGTGGCGTACAGTACGCTAATAACAAATTCGCTAATACGCTTGCTTCTTATAACGTTACACGCAGCAAGAGTAGAAAAGGTAACTGTTGGGATAACGCAGTAGCTGAAAGCTTCTTTAAATCCTTAAAATCTGAACTCATTTATGGCAACATACTAATAACCAGAAAGGAAATGGAAAGAGAAGTTTTTGAATATATTGAACTTTGGTACAATAAAAAGAGAAGGCACTCGACACTCAATTATCTGACAATTGAAGAATTTAATAAATTGAAAATTAATTATAAATATGCTGCTTAACTAATACTGCACTTTTTGTTTGCATGTCCA
>NZ_AFXZ01000045.1 GCF_000224335.1 Bizionia argentinensis JUB59
AGGAACGTTGCGATTTTGTATGCGAGGATTTTCCGCAGGAAAATCAGAAGCTAGCAAAAGAGCAACGACCAAACGATCGAACTAAAATAAGCAATGTTTTTTACACGGTGTTAGCCACAGTATTTTTTTAATATAAATATGGTCTAATTAGGAAATAATAAAATATTCCAAAAATCATAGCTCCTGATAAATAATTCAAAACTGCATTTAATGTATTTAGTTTTTGAGCAACTTTAAGTCCTTTAAAAAGTAAAATCAGTTGCCAAATTCCAAATACTGCTTGAACTAACATTAAAACTATTATTAATAATGATAAAATCAGTATTAGTGTCGTATCAATTTCAGTCGTAATAATTCTTGCAACTATTATACTTGGAATTAAAAAAAGGACGGAAAAAAAAAGAGGGAAATAAGACCAACTTAAAACACTATATATCTTTTTTAAATCGTTTTCAGCATTGAATAGTTTTCCTGTCAGTTTAATTAAATATCCGACAATTAAATTTGAAAATATTCCGTAAATAATTCCTAAACTTACCATTGAAAGAATCGACACAATTGTCATTTTAAAACTCTCAATATTTATTAGTCCTTCGGATTTCATTATGTAGTAAATGAATATAATTCCATTACAACCAAATAATGAAAGTGTTTTAATCCAATTGATGTCCTTTGAAAGAACTAATTCAAACGTTTCAGTAGGTTTTTTCCAAAAGGACTTGAGTTTTTTCATATTGTGGCTAACGGTCTTGTGTATGGTTAGTTGCGTGGTTAAGCAACTAATTTAGCAAATAAATCACAGATAGAATATTCCGCAGGAATGTTCGTAAGTCGGCAGTGACCTAGCAATTAATTATACACGGTGTTGCCAACAGTAGTTTTTATTATTTGTTCCGATTCTTTTTTTATTCCTTCGTATTTTTTAATAAACTCTTCGCATTTTTCATTCGCTTTTGGGTTTGTACATTTTACTCTTCCAGCTCTTTTGCCGAGAAATTCAAAATATTCGTTGTATTCCCAACATAACTCCCAAATTCCACCTTTAGTTCCACATTCAACATTAGGTAAAGCTGTTTCTAAAAACGCATATTCTTGCGTGTTTAAAGTTGCTCTTCCAATTATTATTTTCTTTAAATTATTTAGTTTTAAAATCGGTAAAAATGCAGGAAATTCTGTTTTGTTAATTATAAAACCTAAAGAAAAAACTTCAAGATTTGGCAAGCCTTCTAAAAATTCAAAATTTTCAATCGGTTGATTCCAGTCAAGTGTTCCGTCAATGTGCAAATATTTTAAACTTTCAATTCCTTTAAGATTTTCAAAACTCGAAACTTTCCTTAAATTCTCAAAGTGAAGTGATTTCAGTTTCTTTAAATTCCGCAAAGGTGATAAGTCAGAAAATCCAGAAACATATTCAAGCACAATCTCTTCTAAATTGATTAATTCTCCAATGAATTCTATGTCTTTTGTCCGCAGATGAGTAATTCTCAATCTTGTTATTTGAGTTAGTTTGCTTATTTTTTGAACTTGTTCTTTACTTGGTTCGTGTAAAGTTATTTCCTCAATATTTGGGCAATTAAAAACTTGATTCCAATTGTTATCATTTTTAGAAATCGTTAAAATTCTGACATCTTCTTTGTTTATTATTTCCTCGTTTGCAGAATACGCATATCTTTCTACATTCGGAATAATTATCCAATAGTTACCTGTTCTGTCTAAAAAATCTCCAAAATGGTGTTTCATTCGTTTGAGTGAGTTCTATTGTTGGC
>NZ_AFXZ01000044.1 GCF_000224335.1 Bizionia argentinensis JUB59
ATTGAAAAGCTTTAGATAACAAAAAAGCCGCTAATTTTGCGGCTTTTTTGTGTTTTAGATAATAATATTATTGGCTAGCATTTTTTACAATATTGTGAACCCATGCAATGGCGTCACTTAAGTTATCGAAAATCTCGTAGGGTTTATCATAAAAATTACGTTCATATTCTGCGTTATTACGCATAATTTCTGTTTCAGGAATCATGGCAATAGCAAGTAAGTTTGGTATTTTTTCTGTTTCTACATAGGTTAACGGATCTACAGAATAGGATTTAACACGGTTGGAAATGTAACCAATATTTTTACCAGAAAAATGCTTTTCAATGACTTCCTTTAAGCTTTTGTTATGTTCTTTATTTACTTCCATACCTTCCTTTATTTGACAAATTAGGAAGTCGTCAAAAACAAAAAATTCTGCTCCTGGTAAATCGTAGTATTGAAATAAGCTCATAATGGGACGTGAATTAAAGTGATATATGAATGAATGAGTCGTTTCTTTATTGCGTGTTTTTTTAGTTTCAGTTTAAATAGATATTTAAAGTACTGAATTTAAATTATATAAGGTGATTTATTTATTCGAAATAAAAAGTATACGCGAACATATTTCCCATTAAAAATAATGCCTCATATATTTCCCGTATAATATCCTATAAATCTGTAAAGACTGATATTTTTAACTAAAACAAGGAGCGATTAAAAATATTCAATAAAGTATCAGGATGAAGAGTTTTTCGGTACTACAGGGTGTTTACCATAAAATAAAGAAGCAATGAGAGTCTTGAATTCAAGATCTCATTGCTTTTAAACTAACTAACCAACCTATTAATGAAAACGGTCGTTTATATTAATTATTATGGCATTAACGAAACTTTAGCATTATTCCTTAACCAAGTCGCCTTGATTTCTAAATACTAAATGATCATCGAAAGCATCTAGTAAAATAATACTATCCGTAGAAACGTTACCCGAGAGAATTTCTTTACTCAATTCGTTCAGTACTTCTTTCTGGATTACCCGTTTAACTGGTCTTGCACCATATTCTGGATTGTAACCTTTTTGTGCTAAATAGGATACTGCTTCTGGTGTCGCGTCAAAGGTGATGCCTTGTTTTCCTATCATTTTCGTGATACTCTTTAACTGTAAACCAACAATTTCAGTAATGTTATCCTTGGTTAAAGGTGTAAACATAATCGTGTCGTCAATACGGTTTAAAAACTCCGGTCTAACCGTTTGTTTTAATAAACCAAGTACTTCTATTTTTGCCAATTCCATGGCGGCATCTACATCTTTTGTGGCTTCAAATTTCTCTTGAATTATCTGACTTCCCATATTGGAAGTCATAATGATAATCGTGTTTTTGAAATCCGCTAAACGACCTTTGTTGTCTGTTAAATGTCCTTCATCCAATACTTGTAATAAAATATTGAAAGTATCTGGATGTGCTTTCTCAATTTCATCCAGTAAGACAACCGAATATGGTTTACGTCTTACAGCTTCTGTTAACTGTCCACCTTCATCATAACCTACATATCCTGGAGGCGCACCAATTAATCTGCTCACAGCGTGACGTTCCTGGTATTCGCTCATATCAATTCGAGTCATTGCTGCTTCATCATCAAATAGATATTCAGCTAATGCTTTCGCTAATTCTGTTTTACCAACACCAGTTGTTCCTAAAAACAGGAAGCTTCCAATAGGTTTTTGCGGATTTTGTAATCCTGCGCGCGATCGTCTTACGGCATCACTGACGGCAATAATAGCTTCATTTTGTCCAACAACACGTTTGTGTAATTCGTCTTCTAATTTTAATAGCTTTTCACGGTCGGTTTGTAGCATTTTTGATATTGGAATCCCCGTCCATTTGGCAACCACATCGGCAATATCTTCATAAGTTACTTCTTCCTTAATTAAAGAGCTTTCACTTTGATTAGCTGCTAGTTCCTTTTGAAGGTTTTCTAAACGTTCTTGCGCTTCTTGAATTTTTCCGTAACGAATTTCAGCTACTTTTCCATAGTCCCCATCGCGCTCAGCACGTTCGGCTTCTAGTTTAAATTCTTCAATATTTGATTTTGCATTTTGAATATTATCAACGACTTCTTTTTCACTTTTCCATTTCGCATTTAGTTCGTTACGATCTTCTTTTAAATTCGCTAAATCAGCACGTAAGGATTTTAATTTTGATTCATCTTTCTCACGTTTTATAGCTTCAATTTCAATTTCCAATTGCATCACTTTTCTGTCTAAAACGTCAAGCTCTTCTGGTTTGGAATTGATTTCCATTCGTAATTTTGCTGCCGCTTCATCCATTAAGTCAATGGCTTTATCCGGTAAAAAACGGTTAGTAATATAGCGTTCCGATAATTCCACAGCACCAATAATAGCTTCATCTTTTATACGAACCTTATGGTGTGTTTCATACTTTTCTTTAATACCTCGTAGAATAGAAATAGCACTTTCTGTATCAGGTTCGTCGACCATTACTTTTTGAAAACGACGCTCTAATGCTTTATCCTGTTCAAAGTATTTTTGATATTCATCTAGGGTTGTTGCTCCAATAGCACGAAGTTCACCACGAGCCAATGCAGGTTTTAAAATGTTGGCTGCATCCATTGCACCTTGTCCGCCACCAGCACCAACCAAAGTGTGGATTTCATCAATAAAAAGTACAATGTCTCCATCACTTTCTGTTACCTCTTTGATTACGGCTTTTAAGCGCTCTTCAAACTCCCCTTTATATTTTGCGCCTGCAATTAGAGCACCCATATCTAAAGCAAAAATTTGTTTATCGATTAAATTCTCTGGGATATCGCCATCTACAATTCTATGCGCTAAGCCTTCAGCAATAGCGGTTTTACCAGTTCCTGGCTCTCCTACTAAAATCGGGTTGTTTTTGGTTCTTCGAGATAAAATTTGAAGGATTCTTCTAATTTCTTCATCCCGACCAATAACAGGGTCTAATTTTCCGTCTTTAGCTAATTGGTTGAGGTTTTTCGCATACTTATTAAGTGAGTTATAAGTTTCCTCTTGGCTTTGAGAGGTTACACGATCGCCTTGACGTAATTCATCAATAGCTGCTTTTAAATGTTTTTCAGTTACGCCTTGATCTTTTAACATTTGTGAAATCTTGCTATTCGATTTAAAGATAGCGAGTATTAAATGTTCGATAGATACGTATTCATCCGTCATTTTTTTTGCAATAATCGCCGCTTCGTTTAAAGATTTATTCGCCTCTCGAGAAAGCATGATTTCGCCACCAGAAACTTTAGGAAAGCTTTCTAATTGCTTATCTAATGTCTGTTGTAAAATTGAAATGTTTACATTTAATTTCTTTAAAATAAAAGGTAAAACGTTTTCATCGACATTAAAAAGCGCTTTAAAAATGTGTTCATTTTCTATTTGTTGATGTCCAAAGCTTTGCGCAAGCTGCTGTGCTTGCTGGATGGCTTCCTGTGATTTAATTGTATAGTTGTTGAAATTCATATGTATATGGTGTTGTGTTTTCCGCCAAAGCGGATAGTTTTATATTTAGTAATCCTTATTTTCTATGTATAATAATCAATAACCTCACCATCTTATTTTGAACGACAAAATGTCTGCGTAAGCCTTATTGGGCGTGACGTTTCGTCAGTTTGTAAGATTGTTAAAGTTGTTTCGACTACCTTTAAGGTACACTATTTAAGAAGAGATAAAAAATGAGTTTTATAAATAAATTATTTGGAGGTTCTAATGAGCCTAAAGAAGAAAAGGTCTTACCTTGGAAAGCCTTAACAACTGTGGCACAATTAGATGAAATTGCTGAAAAGTCTAAAACAAAAACACAGATTATTTTTAAGCATTCTACACGTTGCGGTATTAGTAAAATGGCTATGAATCAATTTGTGGATGATTATGATGTTGATTTAAATGTAGATTTATATTATCTCGACTTATTAAATTTCCGAGACGTTAGTAGTGAAACGGGTTACAAGTTTCAAGTGCTTCATGAATCACCGCAATTATTAATTATAAAAAATGGTGTTTCTGTGGCACATGCTAGTCATGGTGCTATTAATAGTATGGATTTACAGCGTTACGTATAGTATTTATATCTTGTGATGGGTGCTCTCGAAATTATTTGAGCGTTTTTCTATTGATCTGTTATTTTTAATTTACCTTTGTATTTCAAATATTTGGCAATGAGGTCTGCCTTAAACCGTTCTATCTAGAGCTAATGACATCTACTTTAATGGCTTATGCCAATGTAGAATCATGTATTTAAGGCAATATGAAAAATAATAGAATTAAGAAGTTTTTACTCTCATATGAACAAATTCCCACATTATTATATCTTTTAAAATGGATTTTAATCTGTTTGACATTGGGTGTCATAACAGGAAGTATTTCGGCTTTTTTTCTGATCAGTTTAGAATGGGCAACAAATTGGCGAGAATCTCACCTCTGGATTATAGGCTTCCTGCCTCTTGGTGGACTATTAATTGGCTTATCTTATCATTATTTTGGGAGTAGCGTTGTAAAAGGCAATAACTTATTGCTTGAGGAATTTCATAGTCCAAAAAAAATAATTCCGTTTAGAATGGCGCCATTGGTGTTGTTTGGAACTATTGTAACGCATCTCTTTGGTGGTTCAGCAGGTAGAGAGGGAACAGCAGTACAAATTGGAGGCGCAATTGCAGATCGATTTACAAAAAGTTTAAAATTATCAAAACGCGATAGACAAATTGTATTAATTGCAGGAATTAGTGCTGGATTTGCTTCTGTATTTGGAACGCCGTTAGCAGGTGGTGTTTTTGCTTTGGAGGTTTTAATTCTTGGAAGAATAAGATTAGATGCTATTGTTCCTAGTTTTATGGCAGCCGTTTTTGCTGATTATTTTTGTACAATTTGGGGTGTTTCTCATACGCAATATACGATAAGTACAGTAGCGGAAATGACGCCTGTAAACCTTTTATGGTGCTTGTTGGCAGGGATTATTTTTGGTCTTGTTGCTATGCTTTTTTCTAAATCTACCCATTTGTTTTCCAGTCTTTTTAAAAACAATGTAAAATATCCACCATTAAGACCGGTTATTGGCGGAACAATATTAGCAATCGCTATATATTTTATGGAAACCACAAAATATATTGGCCTTGGAATACCAACAATTGTGGATGCATTCAACATAAACCTGAATTCGTATGATTTTATATTAAAACTCTTATTTACATCATTTACACTTGGCGCAGGTTTTAAGGGCGGTGAAGTAACGCCTTTATTCTTTATAGGTGCGGCTTTAGGTAATGTATTAATCTGGTTTATACCGCTACCAATGCCATTGCTGGCTGGAATGGGGTTTGTTGCAGTTTTTGCGGGAGCAACAAATACACCAATTGCATGTACTATAATGGGGATAGAGCTTTTTGGAATTGAATCGGGTGTTTTTATTGGTCTGGCTTGTTGCACGGCTTATTTGTTTTCTGGACATTCGGGCGTTTATTCTTCACAAATTATAGGAAGCCCAAAACACAACTTATTTATGCGCGAGAAAGGTCTTCCTTTATCTGAAATTAAAAATAAAAGATCTCAAAAATGAAAGACTTAATAACGATTCGGATTTATTTTGAATATGGTCAGAAAATTAAAAATCAATCCCTTTGGAAAAAATTATTTGCTTCCGATTTTTCAACAGAATTAATGAAAAGTGCAAAAGCATTTGGCTTACATCAGGTTCTGCATCTAAATGTTAATAAAGGTTATTTGAGTAATCAGAAAATGAATTGGGGAACAAACGAAATACGGCATCATAAACACCCACATCTTATTGAGATAATGGATTCAGAACTTAAAATAAATCAATTTTTGAAAGAGCAAAAGCACTTATTAGATGAAACTAAAATTGTAATAGTTAAAAATGAAGTGGTTCTAAAATAATGTTTTTTAAAGGTTTAAGTGATTTCCTTAAATATTATGAATTAAGAACCCTTATAATAAATTAAGGTTTATTATGTTTGAAAAACCCTATCCTTTCCATTCTACAAAAAGAACTTAATAAAAAGAAGAGTTTATACAAACACGCTTGAGTTTCAAGCAGAATTATCTTCTGGAATTGGTTTTTAAACTCAAAAGCTATCAGCTATTCTGATTGTGGAAGTTTTGTTGTTCTAAAGAGGAAAATTATTTTATAGGGTTGTTGCAAATATTTAATTTAGTATATACAAACAAAGAAACTATACATGAAAATAAAGATTGATAAGTTTGTTCTCTTTATTATTGGAATCATATTATTAGCTTATTTTTTTCCGCAATGGGGATCGGAAGAAAGTGATATCCCTATCGATACGATCAGTGCGATTGGAATTTCGCTTATTTTCTTTTTCTATGGGCTTAAATTAAATCCAACACAATTAAAAGCGGGACTCAAAAACTGGAAATTGCATCTTTTAGTTCAGGGAGCCACATTTTTAATGTTTCCGTTATTGGTTTTATTGTTTCGCCCATGGATTCAAAATGAAGGACAAGAAACCATTTGGTTAGCCTTCTTTTTCTTGGCGGCATTACCATCAACCGTATCATCATCGGTTGTTATGGTGTCTATGGCTAAAGGAAATATTCCAGCAGCTATTTTTAACGCTAGTATCTCTGGAATTATTGGTATTGCTATTACACCGCTTTGGATGGGTTTGTTTATTAATGATACACAAACAGATTTTGATTTCACAGACATTTACATCAAGCTTATTGTTCAAATAATTTTGCCCGTAATTTTAGGACTTTTATTACAACGCTTTTTGGATGAATTTGCGCGTAAACACAGTCGTAAATTAACAATATTTGATAAGTCTATAATCTTATTAATAATATATAAAAGCTTCGCAGA
This sequence comes from Bizionia argentinensis JUB59, assembly GCF_000224335.1. GTDB lineage: Bacteria > Bacteroidota > Bacteroidia > Flavobacteriales > Flavobacteriaceae > Algorimicrobium > Algorimicrobium argentinense. The sequence goes on from NZ_AFXZ01000044.1 coordinate 6,854, forward strand.
GTCTTTTAATAATGAGATTTTTAGTTCTGTATCACTTTTAGATTTACTCGCAATTTTTGTAGGAGTAATTGTATTGTTTGTTATCGCTTTTTCTTTAACAGGTTTTATTTCTAGAAAGTTAAAACTTAACAAAGAAGATCAAATAACGGCGCAGTTTTGCGGGACAAAAAAATCATTAGTACACGGTACGGTTTTTTCGAAAATATTATTCGGGAATATGGCGATTATCGGTGTCATCTTATTGCCGCTAATGTTATTTCATGCCATACAAATTTTAATAATTAGTATAGTTGCCAGCAGATTATCTAAAAGGCCAGCGTCTAATTTGTAATTACAAAGTATAAAAAAGCCCACAAAGAATAAATCTTGAGGGCTTTCTATATTTTGAAATGTTGTTTTTTAGATTACTTTTTTTTCGGTACAAAAATAGGTAAAAGCTCGGTAGATACTTCACCAAAACCAATACGTGTTCCATCTTTTTCACAATGACCACGCATAATAACGGTGTCATGATCGTTGATAAACTTACGTTCCGTACCATCTTTTAATGTAATCGGTTTTTCACCACGCCATGTTAACTCTAACATAGATCCAAGTGAGTCTGGAGTAGACCCTGAAATGGTTCCACTTCCCATCATATCACCAGAGTTTACTGGACAACCATTAACGGTATGATGCGCTAATTGCTGAACCATATTCCAATACATATATTTGAAATTCGATTTACTAACAACCGTTTCTTTAGCTGTTTTTGGTTTAATAGCTACTTCTAATTTAATATCGTAGCTCTTTTTTCCTGTATATTGTAAATATGGTAACTGCGGTTTTAATGGCTTCGGACTTTCCACGCGGTATGGTTCTAGAGCATCAAGTGTTACAATCCATGGTGAAATGGAAGAAGCAAAGCTTTTAGCCAAGAATGGTCCTAATGGAACATATTCCCATTTTTGAATATCGCGAGCAGACCAGTCATTAAATAAAACCAGACCGAAAATATATTCTTCTGCTTCATCAATCGGAATTGGTTCGCCTAAATCGTTAGCAGCGGTAGTAATAAACGCCATCTCTAATTCGAAATCAATTAGCTTACTCGGGCCGAAAACAGGCGTATCGCTATCAGCAGGTAACGTTTGTCCTTGTGGTCTGTGAATAGGGATTCCCGAAGGAATAATAGAAGAGCTTCTACCATGATATCCAACTGGAATATGCAACCAGTTTGGCATTAATGCATTGTCTGCGCCACGGAACATAGTTCCAACATTGGTAGCGTGTTCTATACTAGAATAGAAATCGGTATAATCGCCAATTTGAACTGGCAGTTGCATTTCAATTTCATCCAAACGAAAAAGCACAACTTCTTTGTGTTTTTTATTGTCTTTTAAACTACTATTTTCGGCATCAAATATTTCAGCAATTCGATCTCTAACTAAACGCCAGGTTTTTCTACCATCAGCGATGAAATCGTTAAGCGTGTCTTGAAGAAAAATATCATCTGTTAAAGGAATTCCTTCAAAATACCCTAATTGATGCAACGCACCTAAATCTATGGCAGTATCACCAATTCGTGTTCCGATGGTAATGATATCATCACGTGTTAAAAACACACCGAAGGGAATGTTTTGTATTGGAAAATCGGAGTTTTTATCGACGTGTAACCAAGATTTTCTATCTGGATCATTAGCTGTAAGTGGCATAACTAAAAGTGGTTTAATGTTTGTAAAAATTCTACTCAAACCTACATAACTTTTCTTTTTAATACTAATTTAAGGCAAAAAATATAGCAATACTTTAACCTTTGAGAAAATTTAAATAGGTATAGTAAATATATGTTTTTTGGTGCTTTAAACTAATGTATTCCTTATTTTTGCACTTTATTCAACTATAACTAAAATTTATGGAACGCGACGAACAGATTTTTGAATTAATAGAAGCTGAAAAACAACGCCAGCTTAATGGTCTTGAATTAATTGCATCAGAAAACTTTGTTAGTGACCAGGTCATGGAAGCTGCAGGTTCTGTTTTAACTAATAAATATGCTGAAGGTTATCCTGGTAAACGCTATTATGGCGGTTGCGAAGTGGTGGATGAGGTAGAGCAGTTAGCAATAGATCGTGCAAAAACATTATTTGGAGCAGCTTATGCAAACGTACAACCGCACTCGGGTAGTCAGGCAAATACAGCTGTTTATTCAGCGTGCTTAAAACCTGGAGATAAAATTCTTGGTTTCGACTTATCGCATGGTGGGCATTTAACGCATGGATCGCCTGTAAACTTTTCGGGAAAATTATACAATCCTGTTTTTTACGGTGTAAAGAAAGAAACGGGTCTTATTGATTATGATCATGTTGCTGAAGTAGCTGAACGTGAAAAGCCAAAAATGATTATTTGTGGAGCATCTGCTTATTCTCGTGATATGGATTTTAAACGTTTCCGTGAAATTGCTGACAGTGTTGGTGCTTTGTTATTGGGAGATATTTCTCATCCTGCAGGTTTAATAGCGAAGGGTATTTTAAACGATCCTTTACATCATTGCCATATTGTAACAACTACAACACATAAAACGTTGCGTGGTCCTCGTGGTGGAATGATTATGATGGGTAAAGATTTTGATAACCCATTCGGTTTAAAACTGAAAAATGGCAACTTACGTAAAATGTCTTCTTTATTAGATTCTGGTGTATTCCCAGGTAATCAAGGTGGGCCATTAGAACATATTATTGCGGCTAAAGCAATTGCTTTTGGAGAAGCCTTATCCGAGGATTTTATGCACTATATGTTGCAAGTGAAGAAAAATGCAGCTGCTATGGCAAAAGCATTTGTGGATAGAGATTACCATATTATTTCTGGCGGAACGGATAACCACATGATGTTAATTGACTTACGTAACAAAAATATCACTGGAAAAGAAGCTGAAAATGCTTTGGTAAAAGCTGATATTACTGTTAATAAAAACATGGTTCCTTTCGATGATAAAAGCCCATTTGTAACTTCTGGTATCCGAATTGGAACACCAGCTATTACAACACGTGGTTTAAAAGAAAAAGACATGGAAGCTATTGTAGCTTTAGTGGATGAAGTAATTATGAATTATGAAGATGATGCGAAATTAGAAGCAATTAGCGAAAAAGTTAATGCTATGATGAGCGGTTTACCTTTGTTTGTATAATTACAAATGCTTTATAAAACATAAAACCTGCTTGTTAATTCAAGCAGGTTTTTTTATGAAGTATTTTGTAGGAATTTTCTAAAAGGACGTATGCTGATAAGCGCCAGCATCTGGAGTAGATGTTCTGTTTACATTTAGAATATCATTACCTACTTGATTAGAAAACGGATTCGTGCCAATATCAATGGCACCCGAATTATCTCCAATTATCAATTTGTTTTTATGGGTGTTTTTGAAGTCAGGGTCGCTGTTAAAACGCATAGCCTCATAGCGTGTAGTGTCATCAAAATCGTAATTAGCACCAGAAAAATTATTGTTGGAATCTTGAAAACGCACCAATGAATTTGTGAATTTAAAGTTGAAAATATTTCCAGGGTCAGCCACTTCATCTAAAATAAATTCAGGATTATCATTTCCATAAATAATACAGTTGTTGAAATTGGCTTCTGTTAAATCGAATAAATATACAGCATCGGCTGTTTCACGGAAATTATTTAAGAGTAGGGCAGGGAACTGACGGAAACTATTATTCCAATAATTCGCAATAGTACAATGTGTGAAATTATATTTTCCACCTTCTGTTCCTGCAAAAGAGGATTGTCCTGAATTATTAATCACAACATTTTCTGCCGTAATAGAGGTGTTTCTTCCTAAAATTCCGAAGTTACTACTGTTATATATTTGAGAATTGGTAATCGTTAATTTGGCATTTGGTTCATTTGCATTGCTATCACTTATTATTCCAACACCCGCATTTTTAATAGTCGCGTATTTAATAGTATTATTTACACTTCCCTGAAAGAGCCAAATAGTTCCCCATTGGCCAGGAATATCACTAAAATTAGGTTCCAGACGATTACCTTGGAAAATAACTTCATTCTCCAAAAGATCTTGATCTGTACTGAATGTGCCATTAACGTTAATAGAAGCGCCATCGGCAACCAATATGCCTGAATTAGAATGAAAATGAACGCGCGCACCGGCATCAATGATTAAAGTTTCACCATTAGGAACAGCGGCATAACCATAAATAACATAGGGTTTTTGGTTGGTAAAATTAAATTCACTTGGTTCTAAATAACGACCTTCAATTTCGGTTTCTAATATTTCGCCACCAATATTTAATGTTAAGGTTTCAATAATTCCTGTGGATTGATCCTTATTAGGATATATAAAAACAGCGTCTTTAACAAGTGTAACTAAATTGACAGCTTGCATTTTGGAGCCTGTATCAAATTCAATTTTATCGGTATATAAAAACGCGCCGGTGTTTGGCAGGTTATTAATATCTATGGTAGTTTCAATAAAAACATACATGCTGTCTTTGGCAAGAATTTCTACGTTTTCAAACGAGTTTCCAGACATGCCATCTACATTTAAGCGGTATTCAGAACTGATTCCAGAGGCTAGTTTAATGGTTGGAATACTAATGTCATCCTTACTCCGGTTATAAACAATTAAATTATAAGTGCTGGATCCGATGTTGGTAAAAACGGTATCTAAATAAACCGTATCTTTTGAAAACTCTAGGTTTCCAGAACTCGGTGCGAACTCTAAGTCCTTACGACAAGAACTCCAAAGCATTAAAAAGCCAACGCAAAAAAGAAAATAAATAATACGTTTCATGTGCTTATTTTTATTGTTTTTTAAATGGCATCCCGATAGCTATTGGGACTGTTTGGTATATACTTGTTTGGCATGCAATTTAGCAGTTCTCATGGATAATAACACTTTTAGCATACTCGCTTCATAAAATGATATCAATTTGCTCAAAAATATAACTTTTGGACTGATGATTTCTTATGAAACCTATAATAATTAGAGAAATATGTTTTTAATATCCTCGGTAATTCTAGTTGGTCGCATACGGTTACTATCCATATAAACCCATTTAGTTTCCGATTTAGCGAGAAGTGTTTCCCCATTTAGTATTTCAACAATACGTGTGCACTTGACGCCTTCCGAATTTGGTACATAGGTTTTTAGCGTAATCAGATCGTCCAAAAAAGCGGGTTTTTTGTAGGTGATATGATGTGATAACATGATCCATAAAAAACTATCTGTTATCTCTTTTGGTGCATTTGTAAACCAATGCAGTTTGGCAACGTCCTCAACCCATTTTACATAACGAACGTTATTAACATGGTTGAGGTCGTCTAAATCATCAGTAGTAACTTGTATTGTGGTTTGAAATGTTTGCATACTAACTCTTTTACCGTTTGACTTTATTTCTAAATGGTTCTTATTTATGTGAAGAAAGGGAGTAATTAAAATCTACTTTTCAACTACTTCAATCTCAAATAATTTATCCCAATATTTACCAGTTACAAAAATGGTTTTGGTTTCTGGATTATAAGCAATTCCGTTTAAAACATCTAATTTCGGGTGTTTTGTTACATTATTCTGTAAGGGTGAAAAATCAATCACGCCTTCAACTGCACCGTTTTCTGGGTTTATAATTGCCACACCATTTTTATTCCAGCGGTTGGCGTATATTTTTCCATTTACCCATTCTAATTCATTTAATTCAACCACTTTTCCTTTGTTATGATAAGCTTGAATATAACTTTCTTCCGTTAAGGTTTCAGGGTTAAGTGTCCATATTTTTTCTGTGCCATCACTTTTATAAAGTTTAGAGCCGTCATTACAAATTCCCCAACCTTCAAGGCTTTCGCCATATTTAAAACTTCCGATTTTTTCAAATGAATCCACATCGTAAACAAAACCAGTTCCTTTTTTCCAAGTCAACTGATAAATTTTATCATTAAGAATAGATATGCCTTCGCCGAAATATTCATTAGATAAATCGATGTTCTTTAAAACATCACCAGTTTTATAATCTACTTTCCGCAATTTAGATCCCCCATATTGCCCAGTTCCTTCATATAATTCACCCTTATAAAACTCCAAGCCTTGTGTGTAGGATGAAGGATCGTGTGGGTATTCATTTATAATTTTATAACTGTATATTTTAGGTGTTTGGTTATTTAGTATGGTAATGTTTTTGGTTACGCTTGTCGCTTCACCATTCAAGCTAAAAGAGGCGATTACTTCATGAATACCTAATTTTATATTCTGAAGTATTTCAGTTGTTTTAATCTTTTTTCCATCCAATGTATAGTCAACCTCGCTCATTTCATGGTTTTTCGGGTTGGAAATAGAGAGCTTTAGCTCATCACCAAGGGTAAAAGCATCATTGGAGACGTTGGTTTTGATAGAAATATCTTTTTTTGCTTCATTAATATTGGTGCCACAAGATGATAAAGTAAGGCATAAAATTATGATAGTAAGAGACTTATAAAGCTTCATGAGGAGTTATTTATTTAAGGCAAGATATTTATTAAAATTCAGTTTAAAAAATCATTGTGAACATTTTAAAAGATTGTATATTTGCCGCGGGCAAGTCCTACACAACCAGCTCCTGTTGAATCCTCCAGGGCGGGAACGCAGCAAAGGTAAATGGTCGTAGCGGTGTGATGTAGGTAGCTTGCCCTTTTTTTATGCCTTTACTTTTCCTTTCCAAATATGAAAGGATTTATATAAATGAGATTTGTAGACGGTTAGTTTACAAATCTTTTTCATTTTATAGCATATTCCATATTTCATTCTTAATTTTACGATCTTAAATTTCACACGAAAAACGTATGTCTAAAGTTGTTTTGATTACAGGCGGTTCATCGGGAATCGGAAAATCGGTTGGCGATTATTTAACTCAAAAAGGATTTACTGTTTACGGCACGAGTCGTTCTCCAGAAAAATATACTGCTAATAATTTTCCTCTAATAGGGTTGGATGTTACTAAGACTGAAACCATATTGGAAGCAGTAAAAATAGTTATTGAAAAAACTGGTAGGTTGGATGTGGTTATTAATAATGCAGGCGTTGGTATTACGGGGCCAATAGAAGAAATTCCAGAACAAGAAATAAAAAATAATTTTGAAACCAATTTTTTCGGACCTATCAATGTTATAAAAGCGGTATTGCCACAAATGCGTAAGCAACAATCGGGTTTAATAATCAATGTCACATCTATTGCTGGCTATATGGGATTGCCTTATCGTGGTATTTATAGCGCTAGCAAAGGCGCCTTGGAACTCGTTACAGAGGCATTCCGAATGGAAGTGAAGGCATTTAATATTCAAATGACTAATGTGGCGCCTGGAGATTTTGCTACCAATATTGCTTCGGGACGATATCATGCACCTGTTTTAGAAAATTCGCCTTACAAAAATCAATATGGAACGTCGTTAAAGTTAATGGATTCGCATGTTGATGCGGGGAAAAATCCGTTAGAAATGGCGAAGGCAATTCATCAAATTATAAATTCGCCAAATCCTAAAGTACATTATAAAGTAGGCGAGTTTATGCAGAAATTTTCCATTGTTCTCAAACGTATTCTGCCGGATAAAATTTATGAAAAATTACTTATGAATCATTATAAATTGTAATTTTACAATCCTTTATTCAAAGGATTTAGGACACTAATATTTATTAATAATTTCTGTTTTTGCAGAAGTGACACAAACTATTACTTATGAAATTTTTTATTGACACAGCAAATTTAGATCAGATTCGCGAAGCCCAAGATTTAGGAGTTTTGGATGGTGTAACAACAAATCCATCTTTAATGGCTAAAGAAGGCATTACCGGACACGATAATATTATGAAGCATTATGTGGATATTTGCAATATTGTAGATGGCGATGTGAGTGCTGAAGTTATTGCTACAGATTATGACGGGATGGTTCGTGAAGGTGAAGCGTTAGCTGATTTACACGAGCAGATTGTGGTTAAATTACCAATGATTAAAGATGGTATTAAGGCTTGTAAGTATTTTTCTGATAAGGGTGTTAAAACGAATGTAACATTGGTTTTTTCAGCTGGGCAAGCGTTATTAGCGGCTAAAGCAGGAGCAACCTATGTGTCGCCTTTTATTGGTCGTTTAGATGATATTTCTACAGATGGTTTAAATCTTGTTTCTGAAATTCGTCATATTTATGATAACTATGGCTTTGAAACTCAAATTTTAGCTGCTTCTGTGCGCCACACTATGCACATTATCGATTGTGCTAAATTAGGAGCCGATGTCATGACAGGACCTTTAAGTGCTATTGAAGGGTTGTTAAAACATCCATTGACGGATATTGGTTTAGCGAAGTTTCTTGAAGATTTTAAGAAAGGTAATTAAGCTAAAGAATTTATAGAATAAAAAAGCCTTAACATTATATTTGTTAAGGCTTTTTTGTTGTTAATATTTTGCAATTTCTATTGATTGAGTAAGCCTAAAAGTTCCTCTTCAAACATAATAGAAAACATATTAGTATGCGCATTAACGATTTTGCCTTTTTTATCAATAATCATAACTTTATTAATAGGTGAAATAGCTAATTTTTGTTTGGCTAATTCTGGATTTTTAAAAATAAATTCGTTGTCTTTAGAATAGTTATATTTCAAAATAAGACTCTTCCATTCCTGCTGTTTATTAGTAGTAGCATGGATAGCAATAAAATTAACTTCAGGATACTTCACTTTTAATTCCTCTGCTTTTTTATGGCTATCATTGTGAGAGCTATATGTATTTGACCAAAAATAAAGCACAGTAGGCTTATTTATAACATCTTTTAAATTTAACTCTCTGTTGTTATAATCTAAAATACTGATTTCTGGTAGAAAACTTCCTGTTTTTAATGCTTTTAATGAACTAACCATTTCGGTAATATACGTGCCATTTTCCACATGCGTATTTTTAGCCGTGTAAGAGTTTAGAACTTCGTCGTATTCATCCGTATTTTTACTTTTACTAATAAACTCAAAAGCAGTCTGCGCTAATAATCTATTTTTAATGGAATCATTGATCATTAACCTATCAATTAAATCGAGTTTGATAAGGTTATAGTTCTTGGATTTAACGTCAAGTACTGTATCATCCGATTTTTTAAAATGCTCGGATAACGCCATGTTTTCAAAATGATGTTTTAAAAAGGAGTAGTATGGAAAAAAATCCATCAATTCGCTATAGTCGTAATCTATCTCCGATCTGAAGTCATAAAAATTACTTGGAAGTGCCTCAAAATTGGCGCGTTCAGAATTAGCATAATTTACAAAAGGATAGACTTCTTTGCTTAAATAGTAATCGTAATTAATACTACCTTCAACTAAATTATTAAAAATATCAGATGTGGGATTTTTTACATTAAACTTCTTAAGCTTGTTAAACTTATGATTTCGAATAGAGTCTAAACGGCGCTCAAATTCATGGGGTGCCAATTGACTGTAACCAAGTACTACTTTATCCTCCGCCTCGCCATCTAGAAAAAGGTTTATTAAATAATTGTTTTTTCTGGCGCCACGACCTGTATAAACTAAAGATTCATCAAACTCCAGGGTGTTTAATCTAAATATGATACTATCATTAGGTTCTAATAAAACCATTTGATACTCTAAACCCTCAGCTGCCCATAGACGAAAGGTGTAAAGCCCTTCTTCCATATTTGCTACCTTATATAAAAAACGGTTACTTTCATCAAGAAAAACGGTATCTAATACTTTTTTAGATTTTGAAAGAATAACAAAATTTTCTCTTGGATTTACAACTTCTCCTCCAAAATAAGCTGCGCCTTCTTCAATTTTTGAATCTTTCTCACAAGATATCAAAATTAAAGTAGATGCAATTAAAGTAAAAACAAGTTTGAATTCTCTCATAGTTGGGGTAATCTAAAAAAGCGGTCTTAGTTCACAAATGTAAAAGTTGTACTACCCACATCTTGTTAATACCTTGTTAAATATTAATATAGTTGGTTTTGTTTCGGCTTATGGAGGCTTTTTAGTACTTTTGCAAAAATTAAAAAGTAATAAATGTTATCAGTTTCAAATTTATCGGTTCAATTTGGCAAGCGTGTCCTTTTTGATGAAGTAAGTACCACGTTTAATAATGGTAATTGCTATGGAATTATTGGAGCCAATGGTTCTGGGAAATCTACCTTTTTAAAAATTATCTCTGGAAAACAAGACCCCACATCGGGTCACGTTCATTTAGAGCCAGGCAAACGTATGTCGGTTTTAGAGCAGGATCACAACTTGCATGATGAGAATACGGTTTTGGAAACCGTAATTATTGGAAACAAGCCGTTATATAAATTAAAATCCCAAATAGATGCACTTTACGCAGACTATACGGATGAGAACGCCGAGAAAATTGGTGAACTTCAGGTCTTATTTGAGGAAATGAGCGGTTGGAATGCCGATAGTGATGCGGCAGCTATGCTATCTAATTTAGGTATATCGGAGGAACATCATTACACCTTGATGAAGGATTTAGACGGGAAGCAAAAAGTGCGTGTGCTTTTAGCCCAAGCTTTGTTTGGTAATCCAGATGTGCTAATTATGGATGAGCCTACCAACGATTTGGATTATGAAACTATTTCGTGGTTGGAGCATTTTTTAGCAAATTATGAAAACTGTGTCATTGTCGTTTCTCACGATAGACACTTTTTAGATTCAGTTTGTACACATATTTCCGACATTGATTTTGGTAAAATAACGCACTTTTCTGGAAGTTATACATTTTGGTACGAATCATCGCAATTAGCGGCCAGACAGCATGCACAACAAAATAAGAAAGCTGAAGATAAGAAGAAAGAATTAGAGGAGTTTATTCGTCGATTTTCTGCTAACGTTGCTAAGAGTAAGCAAGCAACAAGTAGAAAGAAAATGATTGATAAGCTAGATATTTCTGAAATTAGAAGAACTAGTCGTCGTTATCCAGCTATTATTTTTGAACGTGAGCGTGAAGCTGGCGATCAGATTTTAAATGTTCAAGGTCTTTCAGCTTCTCTAGATGGTGACGTGTTATTTAGTAACATCGATTTGAATTTGAATAAAGGTGATAAAGTTGTTATCTATTCTAAAGATTCTAGGGCAACAACAGCGTTTTATCAAATATTAAATAATAAAGATCAAGCGGATGCAGGGAAATTTGATTGGGGAATAACAACCATACAATCTTATTTACCACTTGACAACAGTGAGTTTTTTGAAAATGATTTAACATTAGTTGATTGGTTACGTCAATGGGCTAAAACTGAAGAAGAGCGCGAAGAAGTTCATATTCGTGGATTCCTTGGGAAGATGATTTTTAGTGGCGAAGAAGCTCTGAAAAAATCTAATGTATTGTCTGGAGGAGAAAAAGTACGTTGTATGTTAAGTCGTATGATGATGATGCGTGCAAATGTATTGCAGTTAGATGAACCAACAAACCACTTGGATTTGGAGAGTATTACGGCGTTTAATAATTCGCTAACAAATTTTAAGGGTACAATATTATTTACAACCCATGATCATGAATTTGCGCAAACTGTTGCAAATAGAGTCGTGGAGCTAACACCAAATGGTATTATAGATAGATATACAACCTTTGATGAATATATGCAGGATCCGAAGATTAAGGAAATGCGAGAGAAAATGTATACTGTTACAGCATAATAATAATAATAATAATAATAAAATCTCTAGCGTTGCTAGAGATTTTTTTTTGAGTTTTATATTTTAATAAAACATTTAATTTGCATTGAGTTCTGAATTCACATTATCCACAACTTTTATTGCTTCGGGTAGCTCTTCAATATTCACATAAATATCTTGGGACCCAGCAATAGTAGGTCCGAAACCAGCCAATCTACCAGATTCTGTTTCGTCTTTTACTATAGCCGAAATGCCCAAAGCATCAAGCTTATTTACAATTAGTTGAGCAATAATAAAACTGCCGGTATAAATTTTCTTATAATCTGAATCCATAGTAATGTGAGTATTTATTTATACTTTTAAAGGTATGAAATAACAGTTCTAAAATCTAGCTTTCAGCTATATTTAAGAGCTAAAAATCTTACTCATTCCATCACGTTATTTTTCCGTTAAATAAAAAATAGTCGTAATAAGTCCTTTACTTCAATTATATAATTATATTTGTGTATTATTAAAATTTTTAAACTATTACAATGAGTAAAGGAACAGTAAAATTCTTCAACGATTCTAAAGGATTTGGATTTATCGTAGAAGATGACACAAACAAAGAACATTTTGTTCACATTTCTGGATTAATTGATGAAGTGCGCGAAGGTGATGCAGTTGAATTCGATTTAGAGGAAGGTAGAAAAGGATTGAATGCAATAAACGTTAAAGTATTATAAAATATTTTTAACTTATTGAAAGACAAAAAAGCCTCGAATTTATTCGAGGCTTTTTTATTGCATTTATGTTTTGTTTATTTAGCGCAGCTCTGCACCTAACTGATTTTCAAAACTGGCTTGTAGTTTGGCCATAATCTTATCTATTTGCTTATCCGTTAATGTTTTGTTTTCGTCTTGAAAAGTAAAACTCACCGCGTAACTCTTTTTACCTTCAGGCAGATTACTACCTTGATAAACATCAAATAAATTCACGTTTTTTAATAACTGCTTTTCTACTTGTTTGGCTAGTGTATGAATACTTTCAAAGGTAACAGAATCATCAATTAGTAAAGCGAAATCACGACGAATTTCTGGGTATTTGGAGATAGCTGTAAAAGAAATACGGTTATACTTAGCAGTTTCAAAAACATCATCCCAATTAAAATCAGCAAACAGTACCGGCTGCGAAATACCAAAATGTTTCAGAATGGATTTTTTAACCATTCCGAATTCCACTAATTTCGTTTTGCCAAATGATAATATAACACCTTCACTAAAGGCATCAGATTTTGCTGGTGTTGCTTTTAACCGTTTTATGCCCAAACGTGCAAAAATCGTTTCAATGGTTCCTTTTAAATAGAAAAAGTCACTTGGTTTACTTTCTGTATTCCAACGGTTATCATGACGATTTCCTGTTATTAATATGGATAAATGCTTCTTTTCTTCACGCTTATCTGCGTAATTATGATATGTTTTTCCAAACTCGAATAACTTTAAATCGTCTTGACGACGATTTACATTATGACTAATGCTTTCCAGCCCAGAAAACAACATAGATTGTCTTAAAACACTCAAGTCAGTGCTTAAAGGGTTTAGCATTACTACGCTTTTTTCGGCCTTTAAATCAGTATTCAACGCAATATACTCTGGGTTGGTTAATGAGTTGTTTAGCGTTTCATAAAAACCTTGTGAAACCAACTGATTACTGATAATATTTTGTAATTTATAATCTTCAAACTTGGAGGTGTTTGAAATTGATGCATTTAATTTTTCTGTGGTTTTTATATTATTGTATCCGTAAACGCGCAAGATTTCTTCAATAATATCTGCCTCTCGTTGTACATCGTTTCTGTATGCCGGAACAGTTAGGCCTAATCCCGTTTCGGTAACGTTATTAATTTTTATATCTAAAGAAATTAAAATACTCTTGATGGTATCTTGAGGGATTTCTTGTCCAATTATTTTTTTAGTATTCTCAAAACTTAAACGGACTTGAAAATCCTCAAACTTATTTGGGTAAAAATCTATAACTTCACTTGTGATCAACCCACCTGCAATTTCTGTAATTAATAGCGCGGCACGTTTTAAAGCATACTCTGTAATGTTAGGGTCAATACCACGTTCAAAACGAAACGAAGCGTCGGTGTTTAAACCATGTCGCTTGGCTGTTTTTCTTACGCTTATAGGATTAAAATAGGCGCTTTCAAGAAATATACTTGATGTGTTTTCATTAACACCAGAATCTATACCGCCGTAAACACCAGCGATGCACATGGGTTTGTCGGCATTACAAATCATTAAATCTTCCTCATGTAATTCACGCTCAACACCATCCAGAGTAATAAATTTTGTTCCTGTAGGTAGTGTTTTAACCTCTATTTTATTACCTGTAATTTTATTAGCATCGAAGGCGTGTAAAGGTTGGCCAAGTTCATGAAGCACGTAATTGGTAGCATCTACCACATTATTAATTGGTGTAATGCCTATGGCTTTTAAACGATTTTGTATCCATGCTGGTGAATCTGTAACTTTTATATTAGATATGGTTAGGCCACAGTAGCGAGGTGCTAAATTTTTATCTAAAACATCAACATCTATTTTTAGAGAACGATTATCTACTTGAAAGGCGCTAATAGATGGGGTTATAATAGCAGTATTGATGTCTTTTTGGGTAAATCCAGCACGTAAATCACGAGCGACACCAAAATGACTCATGGCGTCTGAACGGTTTGGCGTTAACCCAATTTCAAAAACATGATCATTTTCTATTTTAAATAATTCGGAAACTAAAGAGCCAACTATGGTTTTTGAATCCAATACCATAATACCGTCATGGGATTTTCCTAAACCAAGTTCATCTTCAGCACAAATCATCCCGTGACTTTCCTCACCGCGAATTTTGCCTTTCTTGATGGTCCATGCTTCGCCTTCTTCCGTGTATAACGTGGTTCCAATAGTGGCAACAGGTACTTTCTGTCCTGCAGCAACGTTTGGTGCGCCACAAACAATTTGTAATGGTGCGTCGCTACCAATATTAACGGTTGTAATCTTTAGCCTGTCTGCATTTGGATGTTGTTCGCAAGTCAGTACTTCGCCAATTAAAATACCTTCCAAACCGCCTTTTACGGATTGATAAGGGGTTAGACCTTCTACTTCAAGTCCTAAATCGGTTAAAAGTTCACTAATTTGTTCTGGATTCCAATCCGTTTTTATGAATTGTTTAAGCCAGTTGTAAGAAATCTTCATGAATCATGGGTTAATTAAGTTTGCAAAGATAAAATATTGGAACTAGCATTCAAACAATGCTAGTGAATTTGTGTATTAAATTGCAAATAGAAGTGAAGTTGGTTGAAGGCGTGCATTTTTTGACGTAAATCTTTAGAATCTCAATGAAAAAATATCTTAATCAGAATGTCATCACTTTGATTACTAATGTTTTGTGTGGATTAGTATTAGTTTTTTATGAATAAATCTAAAATATAACTTTGTTAATGAGTCATGGCATAGGGTAAACTCCAGAAATTAAGATTATAATATATTAATGGAGCTGCTTAATTCCTTCGTAAACAACAATGCTAACGGCATTTGCTAAATTTAAACTTCTAACATGATTACTGTATAAAGGTATTTTAAATAGTTTATCTTCATGGTTTTCCAATATTTTTTTTGATAAGCCCACAGATTCTTTACCAAATATTAAAAATAGATGGTCCTGATACGGGATGTCCCAATAATTCTTTTGACCGTGGCTTGATAGAAAAGCCATGTTAGCATCTTTATTTTTGCTAAAAAAATCTTCTAAATTATCGTAATAAAAAATATTTAGATGTTGCCAATAATCCAAGCCAGCACGTTTTAAGCGTTTATCACTAATTTCAAAACCAAAGGGTTTTACCAAATGAAGATTGGACCCAGATGCTAAAGCTAATCTACCAATATTTCCAGTATTGTTGGGTATCTCGGGTTCTATAAGTACAATGTTTAATGGCATATTAATTTAGTTTAAGGAAAGGTATTATTAATTGTGATATTTTTTTTTTTTAAGGCTGGTTATTTCTAGGATAGAATTAAGATATATAATTCCAGATGTTTTTGTATTTACTCATTTGTTGATAAGTAAACAGTATAGCATTATTGTTGGGTCTGGATAGGGTTGGGTCGCTATCCAAAAGCTGTTTGGCGCAGTAACGCGCCGTTTTTAGAATATCACCATCTTTGATGAGGTCGGCTATTCTTAAATTGAGGACGCCACTTTGTTGTTTTCCCATAATATCACCAGGTCCACGGAGTTTTAAATCTACTTCAGCAATATCAAAACCGTCATTGGTCCGAGTCATTGTTGCTAAACGTGTTTTGCTGTTGATGCTTAATTTCCGACTCGTCATGAGAATACAGTAACTTTGCTCGGCGCCACGACCTACACGGCCTCGTAATTGATGTAGTTGAGACAGCCCAAAGCGCTCTGCACTTTCAATAATCATAACGGAGGCATTTGGTACATTTACGCCGACTTCAATTACAGTTGTTGCAACCATTATTTGTGTTTCACCTTTAATAAAACGTTGCATTTCGTAATCTTTATCGGCTGCTTTCATTTTTCCATGAACGATTGAAATCTGATATTTAGGCTGAGGGAAATCGCGAGAAACACTTTCATACCCATCCATTAAATCCTTGTAATCCATTGTTTCATTCTCTTGAATAAGTGGATAAACGATATAAATTTGTCTCCCTTTTTCTATTTCATCACGGATAAATCCAAATACATTTAATCGGTTGTTATCATATCTATGTACTGTTTTTATGGCTTGCCTTCCCGGAGGTAATTCATCGATAACCGAGATGTCTAAATCGCCATAAACAGACATGGCTAATGTGCGCGGAATTGGCGTAGCGGTCATAACTAAAATGTGGGGTGGAATGATGTTTTGTGAAGCTTCATTTTCGGTGGATTGAGGAGAGCTTTGAGGTCCTTTTCGCCACAATTTGCTACGTTGTTCCACACCAAATCTATGTTGCTCATCGATGATGGCAAGGCCTAAGTTTTTAAATTTCACCTTGTCTTCCAGTACAGCATGTGTGCCAATTAGTATCTGTAATTCGCCATTTTCAAGCGATTCATGAATTTCTCGTCGACTTGAAGTCTTACTTGATCCAGTGAGTATTTTAATGCTGATATTTAATTTGTTACACCACTCTAGTAGTCCGTTGTAGTGCTGTACTGACAGAATTTCAGTTGGTGCAATTAAGCAGGCTTGAAAACCGCTGTCAAGTGCTATTAACATTGCCATGAAGGCGACAATAGTCTTCCCAGAGCCAACATCGCCTTGTAAAAGACGATTCATTTGTGCTTTGCTACCTAAGTCTTGACGGATTTCTTTTAATACGCGCTTCTGGGCATTGGTTAATTCAAAGGGTAAATGCTCTTTATAAAAGCTATTAAAATACTCGCCAACCTTATCAAATGGAAGACCTTTTATTTTCGACTTGTGAATGAGGTTCTTAAGAATTAATTGTAATTGTATATAGAACAATTCTTCGAACTTTAATCGGTATTGTGCACGCGCCAAAAGTTCTTGGTTTTTGGGGAAATGAATATTGAAAAGCGCTTCACTTTTAGATATTAATTTCTCGCTTTCCAAAATTTCTGGAGAGAGTGTTTCAATAAATCGGCCTTTTGTTTCTACAAACAATTGTTGCATGATTTTATTAACCATCCGGTTCGTTATTCCTTTATTGTTTAACTTTTCAGTGGATGGATAAATGGGTTGCATGGCGGAGCGCAAACTGGCCTCATGTTCTTCCTGAAGTTCCATTTCGGGATGCGGCATACTAAACCTGCCATTGTAACTATTGGTTTTTCCAAAAATGACATAAGGTGTTTGGAGTTTTAAATTGTCCCGAATCCACTTTTGACCACGAAACCAAACCAATTCCATAGTACCTGTTTCATCTTGAAAAGTGGCAACTAAACGCTTGCCACGTTTTTGAGCTATTTCTTCAAATTTTATAACTTTACCAACAACTTGAACTTCGGCATTATTACTTTGTAAGCCGTTAATTTTGAAGTATTGCGTGCGGTCTAAATAGCGATTTGGGAATAAGTTAATTAAATCCTGATAGGTATGAATACCAAGTTCCTTCCGCAGTAAATCGGCACGATTAGGACCAACGCCTTTTAAATAATCGATGGGGGTTTGTAGATTGGTAGTCATAAAGGCGAATTTAAGTTATTTTAAGCAATTGATAAAATGCATTTTTTGTATTTTGGAGCAGTCTTTGACCCAAATAACTTTATGAAACTCCTTTTCTTATTCTGTTTTTCTTTCTTTATATCTTTTGTTAGCGCGCAACAGTCGGATTATGTGGATTTTAATAAAATTAAAGCGTTTATTGTTCCTAATGTTTCTACTAAAAGTATCTCCGGACGTGTTACCTGTACTTTTGATATTTTAAAGCAAACAGACTCTATTTTTCTAGATGCTCAAAATATGACGTTTTCAAATGTTTTTCTGAATGGAAAAAAAATTACATATAAAAATGATGGTAAAAGATTGATTTTAATGGCGTCTTTTAATGCTAATGACGCTAATACCTTAACATTTCAATATCAAGCAACACCTAAAAAAGCACTCTACTTTGTAGGTTGGGATTCTGAAGCGCCTAATCAAGTTTGGAGTCAAGGTCAAGGAAAATATACCAGTAATTGGCTGCCGAGTATTGATGATATGAATGATAAAATTGAATTTGATTTATCCATCGATTTTGATTCCAATTATGAAGTTATAGCAAATGGGAAGTTAGTTAACAAAGAGATTCATGATAATAATACGACTTGGAATTTTAATATGAATCAACCTATGGCGAGCTATTTAGTGGCTTTGGCTATTGGGAAATATGATAAAAAAGTAGAAATAGCTAAAAGTGGTATTCCTCTAGAAATGTATTACTATGCTAAAGACTCTTTAAAAATTGAACCAACTTATCGGTATACGAAACAACTATTCGATTTTTTAGAAACCGAAATAGGTGTGCCTTATCCATGGCAGAATTACAAGCAAGTACCGGTTCACGATTTTCTGTATTCTGGTATGGAAAACACGAGTTTAACTATTTTTGCTGATACGTTTGTAATAGATTCTATAGCATTTAATGATAGAAACTATGTGAATGTTAATGCCCATGAGTTGGCGCACCAGTGGTTTGGTAATTTGGTTACGGAAACATCTGGAACGCATCATTGGTTGCAGGAAGGTTTTGCTACTTATTATGCATTATTAGCAGAACAAAACGTTTTTGGCGAAAACTATTATTACGCACGATTATATGAGTATGCACAGGAGTTATTGGAGCAGGATTTGGGTGGAGCAGGAACATCGGTATTAAATCCGAAATCGAGTAGTGCCACTTTTTATAAAAAGGGTGCTTGGGTTTTACATGCGCTGCGAGAAAAAATTGGTGATGTTGCCTTTCAGGCAGCTATAAAAGCATATTTAGAGACGCATCAATTTAAAAATGTAGAAACTATTGATTTTATTCGCGAAGCTGAAAAAGCTTACGGTAATAAGCTCGATACCTTTGTGGCATTATGGATAAAATCAGATACGTTTCCGTATAATAAAGCTTTAGGGAGTTTAGAGAAATCTATGTATATTCAGGAGTTTTTAATGGCAGATTGCCAAGCCAAAAACGCAAAATGCGATTATTATTTATCGGCACCTTTATCCGAAGATGCAAAAGCGAAAATAGTAGCTCAAGTTCCCGAACGTTTAACTGCGGACGTTTTTAGTGATGGTTTAAAAGTGCGTCAGGCTATTGCGCAAAACTTAGCAAAAATTCCAGAATCGCTCAAAACGAATTATGAATCTTTATTAATGGACAAATCTTATCTAACCATTGAAGCTGCCCTGTATAATTTATGGGTTAATTTTCCTGAAAACCGTTCCACTTACTTAAATAAAACAAAAACGATTCAAGGATTAAATGATAAAAATGTTCGTTTACTTTGGCTGGTTTTAGCACTTTCTACACCTGACTATGAGGATGTGAATAAGCAAAAATATTTTGATGAATTGGTGTTATACACGTCAGCTGATTATAATTTTGAAGTTCGGCAAGGCGCGTTTTCGTATTTAAGTTCGTTGAATCTTTTTACAGAGCCAGCCTTGCGTAATTTAATTGCTGCCACCCATCATCATAATTGGCGCTTTAAATCGTTTGCCAAAAACGTATTAGAAGTTTTATCGAATAATGAAAAATACGACGCTATTATTCAGCGTTTAACTTTAAAAAATCAATAAATATGCGAGCATTAGTAATATCAGGAGGAGGAAGTAAAGGTGCGTTTGCAGGCGGTGTAGCGCAATATTTGATTGAGGAGAAAAAGCATGATTATGATTTATTCATAGGTACATCAACAGGGAGTTTATTGGTGTCGCACTTGGCATTAAAAAATGTAGATAAAATAAAAACAATCTACACAAATGTAGATCAGAAAGCTATTTTTAATAGACGTCCGTTTTACATTAAAAAGAAAAAGGGTGTTGAAACTATTAGTATTAATCACTTCAATGTACTTCTTAACTTATTGCGTGGCAGTAACACTTTTGGTGAAAGCTATAATTTAAAAAAGTTGATTCGGAAAACACTATCGGAAAGTGAATTTGAAAAATTAAAAGCTTCGAACAGAGATGTTGTGGTTACGGTTTCTAATTTATCTTTAAATCAAGTAGAATATAAATCCATTAAAGATTTTACATATGATGAATTTTGCGAATGGATTTGGATTTCCTGTAATTACACGCCATTTATGACATTAGTTAAAAAGAATGGATGCGAGTATGCAGATGGTGGTTTAGGTTCCATGGTGCCTATTGAGGAGGCTATTAAGCGCGGTGCCACAACCATTGATGCTGTTATATTGAAAACCGAAGTAACTTCGTTTAATAGAATGCCATCTCTAAATGCCTTTTCTTTATTAACGAACATGTTTGCATTTATGTTGGACAGAATAGAGCGTCAGAATGTTAGAATTGGTAAGTTTGTGGCTACCAATCAAAATGTGATAATTAATTTTTACTATACGCCAACAGTCTTAACAACGAATTCTTTAGTTTTCGATAAGCAAAAAATGACCAAATGGTGGCAAAGTGGTTTTGATTTCGCAAAGTATAAAAATCAAGAAACGAGTCCATTAGGACTGGAAGTAGAAACACCAACACCAACACCAAATCAAGAATGAGAGCATTAGTTATATCCGGCGGCGGCAGTAAAGGTGCCTATGCTGGCGGCGTAGCAAAATATTTAAAGGAAAACGAAGGTCGGACCTACGATATGTATCTGGGAACATCTACTGGCAGTTTATTAATTCCGCATCTCGCGGTTAATAATATTCCGAAGCTCTACGATATGTATACCAACGTGCAGCAACATGATATTTTTAGTGTTAGTCCCTTTATACAACGAAAAAAAGGTGATCGGGAGTATGTGTCTATCGATTTTGTTAATTCACTTTGGCAATTTATTCGTAGAAAACGCACGTTTGGGGAAAGTAAAGCTTTAAAGCGACATATTAAACGCAATTTCACTAAAGAAGAATATGATAAAATTCGAAAGGATGATATTGAAGTGGTTGTAACGGTTTCAAACCTATCTAAAAACTCGGTAGAATATAAGTCGATTAAAGATTATAGCTACGACGAGTTTTGTAATTGGATATGGATTTCCTGTAATTATATTCCATTTATGTCTATAGCAAAAGTAAATGGTTTTGAATATGCTGATGGTGGTTTGGGCTGTGTGGTTCCTATTCGGGAAGCTATAAACCGCGGAGCCACGGAAGTTGATGCTATAATTTTAGAAGCAGAAAATATTGAGCATCAAAAGGTGCTTGGAAAAAACCCGTTTTCATTAATGATTAACTTATTCGGGCACTTATTAAACCAAGTAGAACGTAATGATATTATTATCGGGAAATTAGCAGCAAAGAATAGAGGTGTAAAGCTTAATTTGTACTATACACCGTCAAGCTTAACGGAAAACTCATTAATTTTCAGTAAACGTTTAATGACAAAATGGTGGCAGCAAGGCTATGATTATGCAGAAGAAAGACATCAAAAATAAATTTTAGTTTAATAGGATTAGATTACCACATTTCACCAACTTCTTTTTTTATAAATGATAAAGCGGCATCACTAGGTGGGAGTTTTCCCATCATTTCTGTCAATACCACTTCGCGTAATTTGTTTGCCGTATCAGTTTGTTCTAACAACGTTGCTTTTCTTATTAATTGAATTGTCGCGTTTTTGGCAGCAGTAATAATATTCCAGCACTCATCTGTTACATAAATTTGCTGCGATAAATTGTGCTCAAATTCTTGTTCTATATTTTGAATGAGTAGAGATTCATAATCCTCCTTATTTGCCGAGAGTGGCGTTACGCGAATTAATAATTTGGATGGCGCGATACGTTCAAGAAAAAGTGCCATACGCTCATAAGCTTGTAGCCGGATAGGCATGGCGTTAGCCTGCATGTCTTTATGAAGTAAAAACCGACGACGGCCATCTTCATTTTTAGTGTGTTCTTTAAAAAAATAGAAAGTAACCAGTCCAGTAATAACTGCTGGAATGGTGTACATTAAAAGGTTTATTATCTGTTGTTCCATGGTGCTATTTAAAAGTTGCACAAACATAAGTTGTTTTTTATTACAGCACAAATTATCACTTCGTAGAATGAAAGCGCATTTTTGTTATATGAAAACTTCTGTTCCTTTAATAACAAATTGTAAGCTTTGCATTACAAGCTACTTTGTATGTTCTATTAGTCGGAAACTTGTAAATCGTCATGACAACTTTATGATTGACGATTTTTTTTATTTTGACTAGGGTTTAGGAAGACGATCATACAAGATAATATATAAATGTACCCCGAATTATTTCATTTTTCACTACCCGAATTTCTATCAAACCTTTTTGGTATGCAGGAAATTACTGTATTTTCTTATGCCTTTTTAATCGCATTAGGGTCTTTAATTGCAGCGCTTTACACAAAATGGAGAGCCAAACGAGAATTAGGCGTTAGAAACCTACCAAACTCATTTTTCTATTTTATTTTTATGGCTGGCTTTGTAGGTGGGAAGTTATTTTTCTATTTACAGGATCCTTTATTATATATACAAAATCCAAGTATGCTAACAGATAATTTTTCTGGTGGTTTCGTTTTTTATGGCTCATTTGTGGTCATCATACCATATATAATTTGGTATTTAAAAACACATAAAATTCCCGTATTACCCATGCTAGACATTTTTGCGATAACTACAACTATAGTTCATGCAATAGGTCGCTTAGGTTGTTTTGCTGCCGGTTGCTGTTATGGTTCACCATCAGAAAGTGGTTTTGGCTTGGTGTTTCCCACAACACATAACATATCTGTCCATCCCACACAATTGTATGAAGTAAGCCTGCTCATCGCCATTATGTTATTTCTATTTTTTGTTAAAAGAAAACAACAATTTAAAGGTCAAGTATTTCTTACCTATTTAATGCTGTATGCATTTGGAAGAGGAGTTTTAGAGCTTTTTAGAGGTGACGACCGCGGATTTATTATTGAGAATAGACTCTCACATTCACAATTTATAGGGGTTTGTCTGATTGTGATTGCGGTATATTTCTATTATAAGTTTTACAAGCAAAATAAATTACAAATAATTAATTTTTAAAACTATGAAAAAGCACATGTTTAAAACAATTTTACCAGCCCTGTTATTAGTAGGAGCGGTATTTGTTATTGGTTCAGGCTGCAGTGATGGATTTGAGACTTCCTATTTCGATAATGATGGAGACGGATATGGAAACCCTAATGTTTCTGAAAGATTTACTATAAATGATGCGCCTTCAAACTACGTAGGTAATAGATCAGACTGTGATGACAAAGACGCAGACATTAATCCAGGAGCCACAGAAATTCCCGATAATGAAATAGATGAAAACTGCAACGGACTTTTCGGGATTACTTTTTATAAAGATTATGATAATGATGGTTTTGGAGACCCAAATTCTGGTGCTGTTTATGAAATAAACTTTGGTGATCCTGCTCCAGACGGCATGGTGTATAATAATGCTGATTGCAATGATAGAAGTGATATGATAAACCCGTTAGCTGATGAAATTGTTGGGAATGGTATAGATGATAACTGTAATGGCGAAATAGATATTGATGATATAAAATATATTGATGCCGATGGAGATGGCTATGGTTCTCAAGTGCAATCGCCAGCTGATGGGGTTTTTAATTCTTTAGATTGTGATGATACCAATAGCGCTATTCATCCGTATGCTATAGATTTTAAAAACGGTATTGATGATGATTGTGATGGCATAACTGATGAAAAAATATAAAAAATCATCAAATTAAAAATAAATATGTAATTCTAGGGTAACAATTTTCAGCTTATTGGATATAAGGATGACAAACATGTCAAACAAAAAAATATCTTAAAACAAATGATTATGAAAACAGCCCAGAAAATTCAAATTCCAATATTTTTCACACTAGTGTTTTCATTACTATTTAGCTGTAGTGACAATAGCTCTTCTGATCCTTCAGGAAGTACAACCACACCACAGTATGCTTATATAACTGATGGGAATGACTTAAAAATTATTGATGTGGCTGTACCGACCGCACCAACATTTGTAAGTAGCCTAGCAGTTAATACATCATATTTTGTAAGTGTATCTCCAAATGTTGCCTATGTAGCGCAATATGATGCTACCGCTCCTTATTTAAGTTTAATAGATTTAAGTAATGCTAATGCACCAGTAGTTTCACAAACGGTTCCTAAAAATAGTGGACTTGTTTTTAGGTTATTAAGCGATATGTATACGATTAATAATATTGGTTATTTAACGGACACCTATGGCGGCTTTTACGTTATAGATTTAGCTAATTCCAACTTTAATTTACAAGTTAATTTAGGCGCAGACGCTATGAGTTTAACAAAAATTCAAAATGAACTATTCGTTATTGATCAAGCAAGTGGTTTACATTCTTATAACGTTAGCACACCAGGAAATCCGGTACTAACTGGAACATCAAATACTTCAGATATTGATGCTGCTTCTTACGCCGATTCACCTTTTGGTCAATACCATAGTTGGGTTGAAACAGATGGCACCTATCTATATGTGGCAAATACAATTGATAAAAAAATAAAGCAATTTGATGCGGCTACTTTAACGTTGGTAAACGAAGTTTTAATAAATGGTTACCCTACGGCGTTTGCCCTTCATGATGGTCACGCTTTTGTAACGATGAAAGCTAGTAGCAACGCGCCTTTACAAGCAAGTTATGATGGTGTTAAAATGTACGATTTAGCAACTTTATCATTGGTGGATATGAAACCCTTAAACCAAGCCAGCGGTATTGCCTTAAATAATAATCAAGCCTATGTAACCGATGCTGATGGATTGCATATTTATGATGTTAGCGGAAATAATTTTCTTTTACAGGCAACTTTAGCTGCTGGATTTGGAAACTTTATAGCGCTCGGTCAATAAATAAATAAATAAATAAATAAATAAATAAATTTTTAAAAATGAAAACTATGAAAACTTTAAAAACAACAATGAAAACTCTAATACTACTAGCTTTTACACTCGTACTTTTTAATTGCGATAATGATGATGATGCAGCACCAAATATAGACGTATGTAATTATCAAGGCTTTACTTTTTTAGATACCAATGACAATACTCAAACATTAATTCCTGATTCGGAATTAACCACTGATTTTTTCCACACATCGTCCAATGGACCCGAAGTTGAAATTTATGATACAGCTAACCCTGGAGATTTCTGGTTTGTTACAGAAGTCGTTGATGCAAATGCATCTGGAGTTGGCCGTTTAAGTATTGGCGGTACCATTCACAATGTTAACGTTACTTGTCAACGCACTGGAAGTGCTGTTAATGAAGAAATGCGCTTTGACGTAACTGCTAACGGTCTTGAAGCTGAATTTTGTGTAAAAATTAATGAATACCATTAAAAACAACTCATGAAAAAAATAAAAACACTTTTAATACTATTAGCAATAACAGCTTATAGTTGTGATAGTAACGATGATGCTGTTACGCCTGATCCTGTAGATCCAACAATTACTCAAGATGGATTTACATATCATCAAGACAATACGAACCCTACTTTTTATGAAACCTCCAATGCTTACATAGAGATTGATATCGACGATAATGATGCCTATCCAAGTGTTCCAGATTATTACACATTCTTTTTTTTAAACGGAAGAATGTATGACAACGATACAAACATAAATGGTACCACCGATGAGGTTTTACTATCGGTAAATACAACACAATTTGTTGCCCTTAGTATTGAGGTTTCCGTTAACTCTAGTTTAAATACTGGGCTTCCGCCATCGGCGGGAAATACATATATAGCTTCTGCTAACGATTCTAATGTAGTTATAGACTTACAAGTAGATTCATCTATACCACAAACATTTCTAAATGTAGGCGGTTCTAATATAGAATTTGGAGAAGGGAATGAGCAAAATAGTACGGTATTTCAACCAGCTTCAATGGGCCATTCTGTTACTATAAACGCTATGAATTTAGATACCGTAAACCCTACAAATAGCACGATAGATGTAGATTACACGTTTGTAAACGCTGCAGGTGAATTAATTTCAGGACATTATCAAGGTACTTTAGGCGTAATTGAAGATTAATAATATATAAAATATGAAAAATATACAAATAGTATTATTTCTAATTATTGCAACCTTTCTTGGCTGTAGTAATCAAAATGGAGAGGGTTCTTATCCAGATAATCCTTGTGAAGTAGGGGAGCAAGGTATGTATTTAAACGAAACCAATGGGACAAATGATCTTAATTTACATTTTGATAATTCTCTAGTAGTTGTTCAATATGTAACAGGACATCCAGATGGTGATTATTATCATATGTATAGTGTGCAATCTACACCAACAATGGATTTTTACACTTTTGCTATCCAACCGGGCGATACTTCTACTTTAGATCAAAATTTCAATAGTACGGCTGGAAGTTATTTAGTAATGGACGGCACACCTTATCCTCAAAATAACAATGTTGTAACAAATACCATTATTGGTGGATCACAAGTTGGCGATGCGGTTAAAATCGAATTTTCAGGGGATTATATTCCTGGAGCTCCTTTCGATCCCACTAAAATGAGCGGAGAGATGTGTGTAACTATAGATGAGGTTGTTAGTTATAATGAGTTTGTTTATATTACAGATGGTGCAAACCTTAAAGTTGTAAATGTTACAAATCCTTTATCTCCTTCTTTAGCGACAAACGTAAGTTTACCTTCAAGTCATTATGTTAAAGTTATCAACAAGAGTGTTGCTATAGTAGGACAAACAGATGCTACAGAACCTTATTTAAACACCATAAATATAACTAATCCTGAAAGTAGTTATGTAGCGGCTACAACATCAAAAAGTACCTCCAATACTATTTTAACAGAGGCTATTAAGTTAGATAATAAAGTGGTGTTAACAGACCAACATTCTAGAAATAAATTGTTTGTAACGGCTTCTAATGATATGGAAGAAATTGGTGACGCTCATGGTGGTTTTTGTGTTACAAACATGAATAACGATTATTTAGTTTTATTAGACGGTTTAGGCGCGTCCGCTTATAAGATTGGTTATAATTTTAATCTTACATTTCCTTTTTTACCAAGCAACGTTTCTGTTCTTTGGACATCTTTAGTAGGAAATAGGTTTGATAGAATTGAAAATGATGGGCAGTATGCTTATTTAGCAAACGTGGAAGGTCAAAAACTTGTAAAGTTAGAAGTCAATGCTTCAGCTATTAATCAATTAAGCGTGTTAAATATTGGCGGGCATCCATCTGCTTTAGAAATCTATAATAATTATGCATTTATAACGATGTCTCCAACCTTAACAGCGCCATATAATGCCGGTTTTGATGGTATTAAAATGATTGATTTAAACACCATGCAGGTTATTGATAGTGTTGTGCTAACGAACGCAAGTGGTATAGTTGTTAAAGGAATTTACGCCTATGTAACCGATGGAAACGGTTTGCACATTTATGATATTAGTGCAGGAAATTTGGATTTAATATCAACATTCAACCAAGGATATGGTAATTATATATCCCTTTTAAACTATTAAGATGAAAAACATATACTTTTTAATTATTTTACTTTGCACAGTTACATCATGCAACAATGATGATGATGTTAACAACGATGCAACTAATGAAACGCAATGTAACTATCAAGGTTTTTCATATCTCGATAATGCAAATAACGATCAAACGGTAATTCCGGAAAGCGAACTGAATACGCAGTATTTTCCAAATGCAAGTAACGGGCCGTATGGTGAACCAGGAATAGAAATTGCATCATACACAAGTTCGCCATCCTTGTTTTTTACAACGAACGTTATAGAATTAAATGAAACGGGAACAGGAAGACTTACATTGGACGGAGGAGACGAAATTATAGTAAATGTCATGTGTCAACGCGCAGGAACAGCTGTTGGAGATGAGGTAAGATTAGATGTTACTTATGGCGGTGTGGAAGTTGAGTTTTGCGTAATTATAGACGAGGTTTTATAAATAATTTAATATGAAAATAAAATTAAGATATTTCGTTATTTTTATTAGTTTACTTGTTTTCAATTGTAAAAACGAAAGCAATAAACAAGGTGTAAATAGCAATATCGAGCTTGAAGAGATCGAACACCTAAGTGAAGTCGAAAAAACTAAAATCGTTTCATATTATCTTATTAACGGAAGACAATTACGCGAAAAAGATTTTCATGAGATCATTTTTTTAAATGATATTTCAGATTCTGTAAAAGTCATTCACTATGAAGGAAAAGACGCTTTTTTTAGTTTTAAATTTTCTAAAGCATTAAATTTTTATAATGCTAATAAAAAATAAAAATTCTACTTTAGAGGACAAGAATGGCAATTGTTAAAAACTTAATTTAAATAGAATATCAAAACTATTACTTTTGTAATGAATCTTTAAAATCAATCTATTGCAAAATATAAAACGCTATATCATATTCTTAACTAATTTGATCTGGCGTTTTTTTTTGGGTTTAACTGTAAAACCAGAAATAACAGTGAAACATAAGTCACCGCTATTTTTTGTTATTTTTATATGCTCTGTTGCTTTCTCGCAACAATATATCAATTACTCCACAAAAGACGGTTTGCCTAGTAACCATGTGTATAAAATAGCGCAAGATGTGAAAGGCTTTTTATGGTTTGCTACGGACAAAGGTTTGGTAAAGTACAATGGTAATACCATGAAAACCTTTACTACCAAAGATGGTTTAGCTGTTAATGATGTCTGGGACATGTACCCAACACCAGATGGTAAATTGTGGTATCTATCCAAAGCTTCTAAACTAGGTTATATTGAAAATGACAGTGTTTTTGCTTTTGAAAGTGAACAGAAAGGGGAGGTTTTTAATCCAATTTTTACCAGCCAGATAGGGAATGACATTTTATTAACCAGCTCTTTAAGATTTCATGTTTTTAAAGATAATATTTGGAAGACTCTTGAAAACTATCCAATTAAAGGTACGGTTCCGCATAGCTACATCCAGCACCATTCTGTATCAAACTTTAAAACAACAGCAAAATACGACTCCATAACGGTGCTTGATATTAATAATAAGCCCGTTAAAACTTTTGATTTTACTGATAGATTAGATAAAATTCACAAAAGGGGCCAAATTACCGACAGCTTATTTTTTTGGGTAGACACTAAAAAATATGCAATTTTAAACCTAAATACGCTGCAACTACATAAACGAAATTTTAGTGATGAAATAGGACTAGCTGAAGTTAAGCATGCGCGGATTAATTTAGTGAATAATGAGTTGCAGATTTCTGGAGAAGGATTTATTGGTGTCTTGGATTCAGACTTTAATATTTCTAAAACCTTCTACATTCCAGAGTATTTTGAGGCGCATTTTGGTTTTATTGATAGTTCTGGCGCTATTTGGTTAACTACTTTTACAAATGGCATATATTATTTGCCAATAGAAAAGCAAAATGTCACCTATTGCCTCCCTTCCCAGAAAATAACCAGTATCAGCAACGTTAATAATAAAATTATTGCTAATGTTTTTAATAAAGGATTCTATAAGTATAATGATTCTACCAGCACATTTTCGCCCTTTATAAATGAGGATGAATATGTTTACGGTTCAACTTATATTGAAGCACTGCAAACAGAATACTACCTATCTGTTTCAAATATTACGGCTTTTAAAAATAATAAAGCAAAGTATTTTAGTTTTTTAGATCGAAAATTTTCTGTCAACGATAAAGCACGTCAATTAGTGTTCTTTAATAATGATTTGTACGGGGCTTATTCATTAGGTATTAATAAAATAAACGCATCCAACTTTGAAATTGAAGCGCATTATCAGCAAAGTGCTATCAACCAATTATTCATTTTTAATAATCACTTTCTTGTCGCAACAACCAATGGATTAATGTATTTTAAAGATGAAAAATTTAATACTATTGCTTTTAATAAGCAACCTTTTAATAAACCTGTTTTAAGTATAGCAAAACTTTCTAATTCTGAAATTTTAATAAATACCGATGGTTTCGGAGCCTATGTCTCAAATTTAGAGACCATTGAGTTACTGCCAGACTCGGATTTTTTAATAGTAAACAAAGCTTTCATTGAAGGAAATACCATCTGGCTGGCAACCGAGTCTGGTATTGTAAAATATACAAAGCTCGATGAAAAATATACCTTGCAAATGTATATTACCATTAATAATGGTTTGCCCTCTAACAACATTACAGATGTTTTTATTCAGGGAAATAAGCTCATAGCGGGCACAAATAATGGAATAGCCATTTTACCTAAAAATCAGAATGTTTCTACGCAGTTATTGGATATTTACATAGAAGACGCTTTTTACAATAGTGAACCTATTGTTAGTAGTAATTCGGCATTTAAATATGAAAGTAACAATAATATAAACATAAAAATTTCGAGTATTGACTTTTCTGAAAATAGAAAGGATGTTTCTTATAATTATAAACTGGAACCGATTCAGAAAGAATGGATCAGTTCTACTACTATTAATTTAAATTTCAATAATCTTCAACCAGAAACCTATAACTTACTCATAGAGGCTAACGGTATTAAAAAACAATTAGTGTTTGTAATAGAGCCACTATGGTGGCAAAAATTATGGTTTAAAGGCTTAGCTATACTATTAGCTATTTATATTGTGGCTTTAATATCTCGTTATTTCGTTAAACGCTCACAACTTAAAAAAAATCAGAAAATATTTGAAGACCAACGTTTATCGGAACTTCAGCTAAAAGCGTTACGGTCTCAAATGAATCCGCATTTTGTTTTCAATTCCTTGTCGGCTATTCAATATTATATTGGTGAAAATAACTTTGCAACCTCTGAATTGTATCTCGTAAAATTTTCTAAACTGATCCGCCAATTTTTCGAGCTTTCAAAAGAAAACGAAATATCATTGGAGAGAGAAGTGGAGCTACTTAAAAACTATTTAGAAATTGAAAAATTGCGATTTAAAGAAAAACTAAACTTTGTAATTCAAGTAGAACCAGACATGGATTTAAAAACTACTGAAATCCCCACTATGTTGTTGCAACCTATAGTTGAAAATGCCGTAAATCATGGTGTTTTTAATAAAATGGAAAATGGATTGATAACAATAAACTTCAAATATATAGATGAACAGACTTTTATGGTTGAAGTAATTGATGATGGTGTGGGCTTTGTAAATACTAAAAAGCGAGTAACAGGAAAAGTGAAGTCATCAAATGTTTTAAAAGATAGATTGCATTTTTTAAATCAATCCAATAAGTGGGAAATAGGTTATAAGAATCAAGAATTACATCCAGAGAAACCAGACAAAGGCAATAAATCTGTATTTTTAATTAAGAAAAATCTAAAATGAAAAATATAACCGCCATTTTGGTAGACGATGAGGATTCAAACTTAAAAGGTTTACAGAAAAAGATTCAAAGTTTATTTCCGGAAATTCAGATTTTAGGTGCTTATCAGAAACCGGAAGACGCTATTTCTGCATTGGAAAAAGAAGCTGTAAACATATTGTTTCTAGATATTCAAATGCCCAGAATAAATGGTTTCGAATTACTTTCAAAACTAAAATGCATTAATTTCCAAGTCATTTTTGTAACTGCTTACAGTGAATATGCAATTGAAGCTTTTAAAAAATCGGCCATCGATTATGTTTTAAAACCAATAGATAATAACGATTTAGTTATTGCAGTAAATAAAGCATTGGATGTTGTTAAGTTAAAACATGAAAGTGCTAGTAATTTAAAGTTAGTAAATCTTTTAGAAGCGAGTATTTCAAAAAACAATAAAATTATTATCCCAACGCAAAAGGGGATTTCTTTTATACCTCAAGATGAGGTTTTTCATTTGGAGGGGTATGAAGGTTATACCAAAATACATGTAATTACTGGTGAGACCATAATAAGCTCCTACAATTTAGGGAAGTTTGAAAAGCTATTGAGTTCTAAATTTTTTAAATGCCATAAATCGCATATTATTAATCTAGAAAAAGTAAGACATTTTGAAAATGAAGGCTATGTTGTTTTAGATAATGACTACCGTGTACCCATATCTAAAACAAACAAAAAAGCCTTTCTTAACTTATTTAATTAGGTTTAAACCCACCTAAATATTTACAATCTTTTAAATCTTGAACACTTGTAAATGGAACAACAGTTTTATTATACATATAGGTGCGATCCAATTCTTTTGTTAAATTTTGATCATCAACATTTACCGCAACATCGTTCATTTTAAACTGACACGGATGCTCGTAACCTGAAGCATGCGTAATTTCAATAAACTCTTTTCTAAAAGTTTTAAAATATTGCGCTAATCTAACTGATTTTAAAGTTGGATCTAAACCGCTTTGTAACCATTTACTTTGTGTTGCCACGCCACTAGGACAGCGATTAGTATGGCAAATTTGTGCTTGTATACAACCAATACTCATCATAGCTTCACGAGCAACATTTAAACAATCGGCACCCATAGCAAAAGCCATCGCAGCTTTAGCAGGAAAGCCTAATTTTCCACTTCCAATAAAAACGATGCGCTCTGTTAGGTTTCTATTTTTAAACACTTTGTACAAATCGCTAAATCCAAATACCCAAGGCAATGAAACGTGATCAGCAAAACTCGGGGGTGCAGCACCTGTACCGCCTTCACCACCATCCACAGTAATAAAATCCGGGCCTTTTCCAGTTTTAACCATAATATCGGCTAATTCTTCCCACTGCTCCATTTTTCCAATGGCTGCTTTAATACCAACAGGTAAGCCGGTTTTTTCTGCTATCTGTTCAATAAGTATCATTAATTCAGGTACATTTGAAAATGCCGAATGATTTGGAGGAGACAATACGTCTTTACCTAAAGGTACGTGTCTAATATCGGATATTTCTTGGGTAATTTTTGCTGCTGGTAACACACCACCTTTTCCTGGTTTTGCACCTTGAGATAATTTAATTTCAATAGCACGAACAAATGGATTTTTATTAACTAAATCTATAAGTTTTTCCATCGAAAACGTGCCGTCTTCTCCTCGAATACCAAAATAGCCAGTTCCAAAATGAAAAATAACGTCGCCACCATGTGAATGATATGGTGATAAACCTCCTTCACCAGTATTGTGATAAGCATCCGCCATTTTAACACCTTTATTTAAGGACTCTACCGCTCGTGCTGATAAGGAACCAAAACTCATGGCACTGACATTAATTACAGAAGCTGGTCTATATGGTTTTCTTCTGTTATTATATAGTCCCATAACTTTAGCACAAGGCAAAAATGTTGGATCTATAGTGTTCGGATGATTTTCTGCAATTTTGTAAGGCATCATAGCATTATTAATAAAAATATGCTGATGTGCGTAAATATCACGATCGGTACCGAAACCTTCATAGTTGTTTTGCGACTTTGCCGATGCGTAAATCCAACTGCGCTCAATACGGTTAAAAGGTAATTCTTCGCGGTTATTGGCCACTAAATACTGCCGCAATTCTGGGCCAATTTTTTCTAACATATACCTAAAGTGACCAACGATAGGAAAGTTATGACTAATAGTATGGCGTCTTTGAAAAAAAACATCACGAATAGCAACCAAAACAAGAGCAATAAGTATCCACATCCACCAAGATATTTCACCTAAAAATTCGAGAAAAGTATTCATATAATTTATTTTTATGTAAAGATATTTAAAAATTACTTGAAATTTTGGATATCTTTATTAAATGGGGAAATCTAAAAAGTTTTGGCTAAAAATTGCTGCGGGAATTATTGTTAGTTTTGTTGTACTGCTGTTTGCTTTTCAGTGGATTATGAAAAGTAAGCTAGAAGATTATATTGAAAATGAGCTTCCAGACACGTTAATTGTTACGTATTCCGATTTAAGCTTGAATATTTTTTCTGGTAGTTTAGAGGTAAATAAAATAGAATTGTCAAAAATTGGCGAAACTACGAAAGAAACGCTAGCAACTTTGAAACTCGATCAATTACGGGTTAAAAATGTGGGCTATTGGAATTATTTAGTCAATAATACTATTCGTGTTTCAAATATTCAATTGGACAATCCTGATGTTTTATATAATCATAATGCTAAAATTCAAAAAGCGGCTTATAAACCTGATTCCAATAAATCGTTTGATAAAATTATTAAAGTTGATGGTTTCAAAATAAATAATGGAAATATCAAAATTATGGATGTGGAAGCTGACTCATTAATGTTGCAGGTTGAAAATACAAATTTTTCTTTGAAAGATATTCGTTTTGATAAAAATACAAGCGAACAGAAAATTCCGATATCCTATACCGATTTAAACTTAATTTTTGATACGCTTTTTTTTAGAATGGGCGATTATGAAGACCTTACTTTAGGCAAATCAGAAATAAAGAATCAGCAAATTAATTTCCAAGAATTGACTTTAAAAACGAAGTATTCAAAACAAGAATTATCGCGCATTATTTCTGTAGAGCGCGATCATTATAATGTTAAAATAAAATCAGTGAAATTAGAAGATTTTGAATACGGTTTTCGACAAGATTCTATTTTTCAATTTAAAACTCCGAAGGTGACGTTTGCCGAACCTAATGCGAAAATATACCGCGATAAATTGGTAACAGATGATGAAAGTATTAAACCTTTGTATAGTAAAATGCTGCGTGAATTAAATTTTGATTTATCCATAGATGAATTAATAATTGCAGATGCCAACATTAGCTATTCTGAAAAAGTAAAAGCCGATCGTCAAGCTGGCACGGTTAACTTTAATGATTTTCAAGCCACGATAAAGAATGTAAGTAATACTTATATGTCACCAACCAAAACAACGTTGGATATTAATACGCAGTTTATGAATCATGCGCCACTACATGCTAGTTGGGAGTTTGATGTGAATGACGTAACCGATTTGTTTTTATTTAAAGCAGAAATAGACTTATTAGAAGCATCTTATTTAAATAAATTTCTGGTTCCCAATTTAAATGTTCGTTTAGAGGGAGAATTAGATAAAACGTACTTAACTATAGGTGGTACTGATGATTTATCTCGAATTGATTTTAAAATTAAATATCAGGCTTTTGATGTGATTATCTTGAGAGAGGATGGTAAAGAGGATAATAAGTTCCTTTCTAGTATTGCCAATATTTTTGTTTCTAAAGATAGTAATAAAAACAATTCTCAGTTTATAGAAGTCTCCAAAGAGGGTATTGAAAGAAGCAAAAATCAATCAGTTTTTAATTATATCTGGATCAATACGCGTGCTGGCTTATTAAAAGCAATGACTTTTGAATAGGATGGTTTAACTACCACTTTAAATTGTTTATAATTATTCGCAATTCTGGCTGCATAAGCGGCTAACAATGGCTAATTTTACACTTTTAAAATCGTTATAGTTTGGAGAAGTATTTAAGTCAGTTAAATGAAGCGCAACTCGCGCCAACGTTACAGAAAGATGGGCCGATGATTGTTATTGCAGGCGCTGGTTCTGGAAAAACACGTGTGCTAACGTATCGTATTGCGTATTTAATGAATCAAGGTGTTGATGCTTTTAATATTTTATCATTAACATTTACCAACAAAGCAGCACGCGAAATGAAAGAGCGTATTGCTACAATTGTTGGAGATAGTGAAGCGAAAAACTTATGGATGGGAACCTTTCACTCGGTTTTTGCCAAGATTTTGCGTTTTGAAGCTGATAAATTGGGATACCCCAGTAACTTTACTATATATGACACTCAAGATTCCGATCGATTAATCGCTTCGATTATCAAGGAAATGAATTTAGATAAGGAGATTTATAAAACCAAACAGGTTCGTTCTCGAATTTCCTCTTACAAAAACAGCTTGATTACGGTTAAAGCTTATTTTCAGAATCCAGAATTAATGGAAGCTGATAAAATGGCAAGACGCCCGCGATTGGGTGATATTTATAAAAATTATGTAGATCGCTGTTTTAAAGCTGGTGTTATGGATTTTGATGATTTATTATTGAAAACCAACGAACTTTTAACGCGTTTCCCAGAGGTGCTCGCCAAATATCAAGATAAATTCCGCTATATTTTGGTGGATGAGTATCAGGATACCAACCATTCACAGTATTTAATTGTTCGTGCTTTATCGGATAGATTTCAAAATATCTGCGTGGTAGGGGATGATGCTCAAAGTATTTATGCCTTCCGTGGTGCAAATATTAATAATATTCTAAACTTCCAGAAGGACTATGACGATGTAAAGCTATTTCGATTAGAGCAGAATTACCGTTCTACAAAGAATATAGTTAATGCTGCCAACTCCATAATCGAAAAAAACGAAACTAAATTAGATAAAATTGTTTGGACAGCTAATGACGAAGGTCCTAAAATAAAAGTTAATCGTTCTTTAACTGATAGTGATGAAGGTCGTTTTGTTGCCAGTTCTATTTTGGATAATAAAATGCAAAATCAATTACTAAATAGTGATTTTGCCGTTTTATACCGCACCAATGCACAATCGCGTTCTATTGAAGATGCTTTGAGAAAACGTGGAATTCCCTACCAGATTTATGGTGGACTATCGTTTTATCAGCGTAAAGAAATTAAAGATGTTTTATCTTATTTACGCTTAATAATTAATCCCGCTGACGAGGAAGCTTTAAAGCGTGTAATTAATTACCCCGCTCGTGGTATTGGTCAAACAACTATGGATAGGCTGGTAGTTTCAGCCAATGGTTACGGTAAAACTATTTTTGAAGTTCTTCAAAACATCGATAAAGTAGATATTAATGTTAATTCTGGAGCACGTAATAAATTACGAGATTTCACCACGCTAATTGAAAGTTTCCAAGTCATGAACCAAAATGCTAATGCTTTCGAATTGGCAGATCATGTGGCCAAAGCTAGTGGAATGATTCGCGAGTTGAATAAAGACAGTACGCCAGAAGGTGTTGCTAAATTAGAGAATATTGAAGAGCTTTTAAACGGTATAAAAGATTTCGTTGAAGGTCAGAAGGAAATTGTAGATGCTACTGCATCCTTAGCCGAGTTTTTAGAAGATGTGGCTTTAGCTACAGATTTAGATGCCGATAAAGGTGATGCCGATCACGTAGCTTTAATGACCATTCACTTAGCTAAAGGGTTGGAGTTTCCGTATGTGTATATTGTAGGTTTGGAAGAGGATTTATTTCCGTCGGCAATGAGTATGGGAACCCGGAGCGAACTAGAGGAGGAGCGTCGTTTATTTTATGTGGCATTAACACGTGCAGAAAAACAAGCGTATTTAACCTATGCCTTGTCGCGATACCGTTGGGGAAAACTGATAGATTCTGATCCAAGTCGTTTTATTGAAGAAATTGACGAGAAGTATTTGGATATTTTAACCCCGGCTGAAGAGCGTCGTTTTAATCCAATGTTAGATTCTGATATTTTTGGCGATCCTGAACCCAATAAAGTTCGATTTAAAAAACCAGTACAACCGACATTTAAGAAAAAAGGTCCACCTGTTTCAAAAGTGGAGAAAAAGCAATTACCGACTTCAAAAAACTTAAAACCTGTTAGTAAAACTGGTGGAAATACAAACTTGTTTGATGGTAAATTAGTTGTTGGAAATATGGTAGAGCATTTACGTTTTGGTAAAGGTGAAGTTTTAACAATTGAAGGTGCTGGAGCCGATGTGAAAGCGGAAATTAAATTTCACAATGGTGGTGTTAAAAAACTTTTATTGCGCTTTGCGAAATTAGAGATTATTGGGTAGTTTTTTTAATTCGAATAATTTTCTGACGATTTTTCTGAAAGTTTTGCTGCTCTAGTAATTTATTTGGTTTTACCGAGACTCAATTGTGATACTGTATTATAAAGTTAGAATTGTGTATTTTTGCTTAAGTTAACGATATTTTTAAATAATAGTATGGCAGAGTTTATAAGGATTTATGAGGAAAACCCTAATCCGAAAGAGATTAAACGGGTTGTTGATGTTTTAAAAAGAGGCGGGTTAATTATTTATCCAACCGATACAGTTTATGGTTTAGGTTGCGATATTACCAATGTTAAAGCTTTAGAGAAGATAGCTCGGATTAAAGGTGTGAAGCTGGAAAAATCCAACTTTTCATTTATTTGTCACGATTTAAGTAATTTAAGTGACTATGTAAAACAAATTGATTCTGCGACATTTAAGATATTAAAACGAGCTTTACCCGGACCTTATACGTTTATTTTACCGGGAGCGAAATCATTACCTTCAGTTTTCAAAAAGAAAAAAACAGTCGGAATCCGTGTGCCGAGCAACAATATTGCATTAGAAATTGTAAAACAATTAGGGAATCCAATAATCTCCACATCTATTCGTGATGATGACTCGGTATTAGAATATACCACAGATCCTGAATTAATCCTTGAGAAGTGGAATAACCTAGTCGATTTAGTTATCGATGCTGGTTATGGTGATAATGTAGCATCAACGGTTATTGATCTATCTGAAGAAACGCCTATTATCGTCCGTGAAGGAAAAGGTAGTTTAGAAATTTTTTAAGGCTAAAAATAAACAATTATTTCTATTAATTTTAAGACATAAAAAAGCTCAATCGTTAAGATTGAGCTTTTTAATTTAATATGCTTAAACGATTATTTACCGTCAGCTTCAAGGTTTTTCATTTCCTTGTCAATCATATCGTAGAATTCGTCAATTTTTGGTAAAATAACAATTCTTGTACGTCTGTTTTTTGATCTGTTATCTGCAGTATCATTATCAACTAAAGGTTGGTATTCACCACGACCAGCAGCGATAAGTTGTTTAGACGATACGCCTAAATCTTCTAATACACGAACAACAGAAGTTGCACGCTTAACACTTAAATCCCAGTTGTCAATTAATGGTGGCTTGTTATAAGGTACAGGATCTGTATGAGCTTCCACCATACATTCAAATGTTGGCTTACTATTAACAACAATAGCAACTTTACCTAAAACTTCTTTAGCTCTAGTTGTAACATTGTAGCTACCACTTTGGAATAATAGTTTATCAGCAATAGAGATGAATACAACACCTTTTTCAACATTTACTTCAATGTCAGGATCGTTCATGCCTACTTCTTTCTTCAAACTGGTAACAAGTGCTAACATAACACTGTCTTTTTTACTAACAGCATCTTGCAAACGTGTAATTCTTAAATCTTTTTCCTTTAAGCTTTCTAATGTTTTTTCAACATTGCTAGCTCCTTTAGAAGTTAACATTGTTAATGATTCATTACTTGATATAAGGTTGTCGTTAGTTCTTCTTAAATCAGCAACTCGATCTTCTAAACCTTGTGCTTTAGATAAGCAGGAGTTTAACTTTATCGTTGCGGTATTTAATAAGTCTTGTGTTTCCTTTTGCTTAGATTCAAGAGCTGCATATTCTTTTTTAGAAACGCAAGATCCCAAGATAAACATGGCGGAAATACTTAATAAAATTAGTTTTTTCATAATATTAAATGTGATTTTAAGATGTTATTTATTAACATACCAAAATTATAGAAAAGATTAGTTCATTCGGTAATGATTAACAAAAATTTTAACAAATTTATAAACAATTCGTTTTCAGAAAAGTAACGTTTAAATTCAACTATTTTTAACTGTATTAATAAACAAATGTGCTTTATTAATAATGGTTATTTTTCACAAGCTCTTTTTACCTAAAATAAAGTAATCCCAAATAATAGATTTTGTTTGGAAATAATTTGATTTTTGAGTCAATTTTCGCCGTTTTTGTAATAAGTGAGCTATGTTTTTATAATAACTAAAATGTGCTTTTAAAACCGATAGAATATGTGAGAACTTAAAGCCTACCAGGAATTTAATGCATGCAATTCCATCTAGAATTAAGCGTGTTAAAACGAGTGAAAAGAGATTTTCAGGCGCATTTTTTGTTAATGTGAATAGACTGTTCCTAAAATTCAAATACGTTTTTTTTGGATTGGTGTTTTGTAATGTGGCGCCACCAACATGATAAACAGTCGAAGTTCCTAGATACACACATTTATAATCCAAATTAAATGCACGCCAGCACATGTCAATTTCTTCCATGTGAGCAAAAAACGATTCATCAAAACCATTTAATGTTTCAAAAACAGATTTCCTGATGAAAAAACAGGCACCAGAAGCCCAAAATATGTCTGCTTTTTCTTGATATTGTTGTTCGTCTTTTTCTATAGAATCAAATACACGACCCCGACAAAATGGATAGCCATATTTATCGATAAAACCACCAGCTGCTCCAGCATATTCAAAATAATCTTTGTTTTTGTAATCTAAAATCTTAGGCTGAATAATGGCCGTATCAGGATGTAAGTCAAACTCCGAAAGAATCGGTTTTAGCCAATTTTCCGTTACTTCTACATCACTATTTAATAAACAGTAAATGTCTTCCTCAACATGCCTTAAAGCATCATTGTATCCCTTGGCATAACCACCATTTTCAGAATTTCGGATTGTTTTTATTGAAGGGAAATTTTGTTTAATAAAAGTAATAGAATCATCGGTAGATGCATTATCAGCAACATAAATAGTCGCTTCTTCCGAAAAAGCAACAACAGACGGTAAAAATTGTTCTAGAAGCGGTTTTCCATTCCAGTTTAATATAACAACGGCTATTTTCATAAGTTATAATCGGGGATATCTTTTAAAAAATTGTAACGTTCCGCTTCAAAATCCATTTGACAATAGTAATGATCCAAACCATTGGTCACCATTAAATAGGTGGCTTTCAACGTTAAATTATACTGTGCAATTTGGTCGAATGTTTTCTGATTTACAGGAATACTAGGTGCTTTACATTCTACTATAATATGTATGCTACCGTCGGGATTGAAAACCACAATATCATAGCGTTTTTTTAAATCATTGACGCGTAATTCTTTTTCGACATTTATTAGCGATTTCGGGTATTTTTTATCTGTCATTAAAACCTGCAGACAATGCTGACGCACCCATTCTTCAGGTTGTAAAATCACAAATTTTTTCCGAATAGGATCGAATATAGATACTTTATTTTCGCTATTTTTGAAACGGAACGAAAACTTGGGAAAATTGAGTGCTTGCATAGTTGCCACTAACGGTTTTGCCAAAGTTAACGTACAATAATCAAAAACCAAATGCCTAAAGCTTTTTTAGTTTGGGTATTTTAAAATTCGAAAGTCAACCATTTTGGAGGAAGTCAAACAATTAGTTAGCGATATAAAAAACCGAAAGTTTAAACCTATTTATTTTTTAATGGGTGAGGAACCTTATTATATAGATAAGATATCCGATTATATACAAGAAAACGTTCTTACAGAAGAAGAACGCGGATTCAATCAAATGGTGCTTTATGGTCGTGATGTTACAGTTGATGATGTTGTTGGACACGCCAAACGTTTTCCAATGATGGCCGAGTATCAGGTGATCATTGTTAAGGAAGCTCAAGATTTATCTCGAACTATAGAAAACTTTTTAGCCTATGCTAAAAATCCGCAACCGTCTACCATTTTAGTTTTCAATTATAAGTATAAATCACTGGATAAACGTAAAGCACTTTATAAAGAGTTAAAGAAAACGGCTATTATTCATGAGAGTAAAAAAATGTACGATAACCAAATACCAACTTGGATTAATCGTGTTTTAGCAGGTCAGAATTATAGTATTACACCAAAAGGCGCACAAATGTTAACCGAGTTTTTGGGTACGGATTTAAGTAAAATCAGCAATGAACTTGATAAGCTGAAAATTGTATTACCAGCAGGCACTCAAATAACACCAGAACTGATTGAAGAGAATATTGGAATCAGTAAAGATTATAATAATTTTGAATTACATAAAGCTATTGGGTACCGTGATGTACTAAAAGCAAATAAGATTATTAAATATTTTGGTGAAAACCCAAAAGACAACCCGATGGTTTTAACGGTTGGCTTTTTACACACTTACTTTACCAAAGTTTTACATTTGCATGGTTTAAGTGATAAGTCGTCAAGAAGTGTAGCCGCTGCTTTAAAAATATCACCCTATTTTACGGAAGAGTATATTGTTGCCGCTAAAAATTACCCAATGAAAAAGGTGAGTGGTATTATTGCCGATTTGCGCATTTTTGATGTGAAAGGAAAAGGTGTTGGTGCCAATGCGGTTCCTCAAGGTGACTTGCTTAAAGAGCTGTTAGTGCGGATTATGTATTAATGTTTTAACATCTTACCCAGATTTATTAACACTTTCTATTAAAATTCCGTTAAACATATTGGCTAATTCGTTTAAAGCCTTTATATCTAGTATATTAAGGTAGACGAATTAATAATCTTAAAAGTACTTATAATGGAAAATTTAGATAATAAGAGAGTAGCAATATTAGCTACAAATGGTTTTGAGGAAAGTGAATTAAGAGAACCAAAGAAAGCATTAGAGAAAGCGGGAGCACACGTTGATATAGTTTCATTAGAATCAGGAACAATTAAATCTTGGACAGATGGAAACTGGGGAGAAGCTTATAAAGTTGATAAAACTTTGGATGATGTTTCCCAAAGTGATTATAACGCCTTAATGTTACCAGGTGGTGTGATAAATCCAGATTTACTTCGAAAGAATAAAAAAGCGGTAAGTTTTGTGAAATCATTTTTCGAAAATCATAAACCTGTGGGAGCAATCTGTCATGCACCATGGTTATTAGCAGAAGCAGATGTTTTAAAAGGTAGAAAAGTAACATCTTACGACTCTATTAAAACAGACATTATAAACGCCGGTGCTAATTGGGTGGATGAAGAAGTTGTAGTTGATCAAGGTTTAGTAACGAGTCGTTCACCAAAAGATTTACCAGCCTTTAACGCTAAATTAGTAGAAGAGGTTTATGAAGGTAAGCATAAAAAACAGATGGCATAATTTAAACGGTGATCTGATTAATGAAAAACGCAAACTTTACGGTTTGCGTTTTTTTATGTTTTTAACTGCGCTTTTACAAGACTTTAATTTCGGACCTCACAGGTTTCAAATCCCGAAATGTCGGGACTGTGAGGTCTTTTTACTTACCTATTCTTTCAATTCTTCCAAAACCAAATTGTAATCATATTGTAAATCCTCATGCAAGGTTTT
The DNA here is from genome assembly GCF_000224335.1 of Bizionia argentinensis JUB59. GTDB lineage: Bacteria > Bacteroidota > Bacteroidia > Flavobacteriales > Flavobacteriaceae > Algorimicrobium > Algorimicrobium argentinense. Next base: position 50,160 of record NZ_AFXZ01000044.1, read on the forward strand.
TACAATCTTTTCAATCGCTAATATCTGTCGATCGTATATGTTTGATAACGTGACATTTCTTTTTATAGAAGGCGACATATCTTTCAAACATTCACAAAAATAGAGTAGGAGTTCTACTTCCGTTTCTTTCTTTAATGAATAGCGCGCATATTTTTTAATAAGTCGCAGTATTTTGCGAACACTCTTTTTTATATAAAAATAACTGTTGGTATTTATGGTTGAAAACTGCAAATCGATCTCGCTTTTAACTGAATCAATATAACCGGTTTCATCATGTAATTCAAATAATAAATAAGTGAGAAGCTCTTTATTTTCTTTTTTGAATTTGGACAAACGTAACACCAGCTCCATTAATTCCTGATCAGATTTATGGTATAATTCTTTTTTTATGGTAACTACGGATACTGCTTTCATCTTTTGTTCCCGTGAACCTGTCTGCCGACAAGCAGGAACGGGGATCTTTTAATTATTATTTCATTATCGATTATCCTAAAAGTATTATTGACTCTAAATGAAGTCTTTTTAGATAATTGACCACTTTTGTTCAGATGTTAAATATACTAAAAGTAAAAGACCTGATGTTAAAATAACAAACAGGCCTTTTTAAATAAATAACACTTTAAAATTTATCTCAATTTCGGAAAATCCGTTGGATTAGATTCATGAATTACGTTGTAAACAGCTTCAAAAACATCTTCTACAGATGGTTTAGAGAAATAATCGCCATCCGTTCCGTAAGCAGGTCTGTGTGCTTTAGCAGTTAAGGTTTCTGGCTTGCTGTCTAAATGCTTGTACGCATTTTGATTGTTTAAAACTTCGTTTAGAATAAATGCTGAAGCACCTCCAGGAACATCTTCATCAATTACCATTAAACGATTTGTTTTCGCAACACTCTTTACAATGTCGTGGTTTATATCGAAAGGTAATAACGACTGGATATCAATAATTTCAGCACTAATACCTACTTCTTGTAATTCTTTAGCTGCTTGCTCAATTATACGAAGTGTTGATCCGTAAGATACTAATGTAATATCGCTACCGTCACGAATAGTTTCCACAACACCTAGCGGCGTTTTGAATTCACCAATGTTAGTTGGCATCATTTCTTTTAAGCGGTAACCGTTTAAACATTCCACAATCAATGCAGGATCATCACTTTCTAAAAGAGTATTATAAAACCCTGCAGCTTTAGTCATGTTTCTTGGTACTAATACGTGAATTCCACGGATTAAATGCATGATTCCTCCCATTTGAGAACCTGAATGCCAAATACCTTCTAGTCTATGACCACGCGTTCTGATAATTAATGGTGCTTTTTGTCGACCTTTAGTTCTGTACTGTAAGGTTGCTAAATCGTCACTCATTATTTGTAAAGCGTACAGAATATAATCCAAATATTGGATTTCAGCAATCGGGCGTAAACCACGCATAGCCATACCAATTCCTTGACCTAGAATGGTAGCTTCACGAATTCCAACATCGGAAACACGTAATTCACCATACTTTTCTTGCATACCTTCCAGACCTTGGTTTACATCACCAATATGTCCAGCATCTTCACCAAAAACTAATGCTTCTGGGTATTTGCTGAAAATTGCATCAAAGTTATCACGAATCACTAAACGCGCATCTACTTCTTCGCTATCATCATTATAAGTAGGCTTAACTTCTTGAATCTTTAAAGCCGATTTACTTGAATGAGAATATAAGTGAGAACTATACTTTGGTTGTACAACGTCTATATAATCGTTAATCCAGGTCGCTAATTTATTTTTAGTTTCAGATGATTCACTCACTACAAATCGCAGTACTTTTCGTGCTGTCGAAATAATATCTTTACGAATTGGCTCTGAAATATCAGCTAAATCGTTTTTAAGTTTTTCAATAAATACTTTGTTTGGGCTAGCATTAGCGACCTCTTCTAATAAAGCAACCAATTCGTTTTGCTCTTGTTTTAAAGGTTGAGTAAATGCTGTCCAAGCCGCTTTTTTACCATCGCGTACTTGTTTTTTAATGGTTTTTTCTACAGCAGATAAATCGTCATCTGTTGCAATACCATTTGCAATAATCCATTCACGTAGTTTTACGTTGCAATCGCGTTCTGCTTCCCAAGCTAAACGGTCTTCATCTTTATAACGCTCATGTGAACCAGAAGTAGAATGTCCTTGTGGTTGTGTTAATTCTTGAACGTGAATTAAAACCGGAACATGTTCCTCACGGGCTACCTTTGCAGCTTGTTGATATGTTTCAATTAAAGCCGGATAATCCCAACCTATAACACGTAAAATTTCGTAACCTTTTACGTCTTTTTCACGTTGGAACCCTTTTAATATTTCAGATATATTTTCTTTAGTCGTTTGATGTTTAGCATGAACTGAAATACCATATTCGTCATCCCAAACACTCATAACCATTGGTACTTGTAAAACACCAGCAGCATTAATAGTTTCAAAAAACAAACCTTCACTGGTACTGGCATTTCCAATAGTTCCCCAAGCGATTTCGTTACCTTCGTTGGAAAAATTGGTTGTATCAATACCTTTTACATGTCTGTATATTTTTGATGCTTGTGCCAAACCTAATAAGCGGGGCATTTGCCCAGCTGTTGGTGAAATATCGGCACTAGAATTCTTTTGTTCTAAAAGGTTATTCCAGTTCCCGTTTTCGTCTAAACTTTGAGTAGCAAAATGACCTCCCATTTGGCGTCCTCCAGACATAGGCTCTTCTTTAATATCAGTATTGGCATATAATCCAGCAAAAAACTGCTCGATATTTAAAGCGCCAATGGCCATCATAAACGTTTGATCACGGTAGTATCCTGAACGAAAATCGCCATTTTTAAAGGCTTTTGCCATGGCTAATTGTGGTACTTCTTTACCATCGCCAAAAATTCCAAATTTTGCTTTACCAGTAAGCACTTCACGACGACCTAGCAAGCTACATTCGCGTGAGGTTACGGCAAGGTTATAATCGGATAAAACTTCGGTTTTAAAATCTTCAAAAGAAAGGTCTTTATTTACTTCAGGATTTGCTTTCATACGTAACTAATTATTTTTGCAAAGGTAGGTATTATAAGTAATGTTTGCAATGAGTGGAACTGTTATAAAATTGATAAATTATAGGTAAAATGCTCAATTTGTTATTAATAAGATAAAAAAATGACATATATACGAGATCTGTTACAGATAGTGTAGCGAAAATAAAATGATTCGAATAAAATGATCTTAATACCAAAGAGCCGTTAAGTAAGTAAAAATTTTATTGCCTATATTCTCCTAACAGAATTATTGTTATTAGCTGTATAGCAACTTGCTATTTGTCGAATAATTATTTTTTTTATCGTGTTGTTAACATATAGATTTTTTACTCTAATAGACAGTCTAATGAATAAAATTTATAATGTTTTATTCTTGATGATCACCCTTTAATTATCGGTGCTTACACGCTAGCTTTAGAATCAATTACAAAAAGTAATCCCGAATTTTCTTTTTGTATATATCAAGCCACTGAAATTGATGAGGCGGTTGATTTGATTGATATTAAATTCTTTCATTATAACTTGGATTTACTTCTTTTGGATATAAGGTTGCCGAGAAGTACTAGAAATAATCTGCATTCTGGGGAAGATTTGGGTTTTTACATAGAGTCTAAAATATCTGATGTTAAAATTTTAATCATTATAGGATTAACCGACGGAATTAGGTTAATTAATATTTTATAAAGACTGAATCCTTTAGGTATTCTAGTAAAAAGTGATTTAAATAATGAAATTATTATTTCAGCAATTAAGAGTGTCTTAAACGAACAATTATATTATAGCAATACAACTGTAAAACTGCAAAGAACATAAGTATCTCATGATGTTATACTTAATAATTTAGATATTTTATTGCTAATGGAATTAGTCAATGACGCAAAAATGAAAGAACTCCAAGAGTTAATCCC
>NZ_AFXZ01000043.1 GCF_000224335.1 Bizionia argentinensis JUB59
TGGCTGTCGATTCAACTGACGAAACAGATTCTTGTAATGTAATTATTACGCGTACTTGGACTTTTACAGATACTTGTAATAATACAACGTCTATATTTCAAACAATAACTATAAAAGACACGATTGCTCCTATTGTTATCAATGATTTATCGGATGTATTTGTTAGCTGTGCAGAGCTTCCAGAAGTTCCAGTTTTAGAGTTTGACGAGTGCTCCAACGAAGTAACTATTTTAAATTTCGAAGAAACAAACACATCCAATGGTTCTGAAACAGACTACGAAATTATTTGGAACTGGACCGTAGCTGATGCTTGTGGTAATGAAGCACAATTTAGTCAAGCTATTTATGTAACCAATGAAAACTCCACTACTAGTGCAGATGATGATCGCTGTAATGACGATGGCTTAATAGACTTATTCGATTTCTATAGTGGTAACAATACTTCGGGAAATTGGATAGCTATTTCTTCAAATGTAAACTTAAATGACAACTACTTTGATCCTACCAACGTGGAACTAGGAGATTACATTTTCAGCTATACAGTCATGGAAAATGGTTGCTCTAACACATTTAGATTAAACCTTAATATAAATGATGATTGTGTGGTACTTGCACCAGATCCTTGTGATAGAGATAGCATTATAATATCAACAGCTATAACGCCTAATGGAGATCAGTATAATGAGTTTTTCGAAATTCTAGGATCAGCAAACTGTGGCTATTCGTATGATGTACAGGTATTCAATCGTTGGGGTGCTATTATTTACAAACAGACCAATTATCAAAATAACTGGAATGGTACTGCGCACAAATCATCTATAGGTGGAGCAAATTCGATACCTAACGGAACATACTATTACATTATTAACATAAAAAATAGTGGATTTAAGCCTATTACAGGGTACTTCTACGTAGGAACCAAATAAATTTATAGCCTATGAAACCTTTTAAACAGAAAATAATAGCGATAGCATTATTTACTTGTACGGTTGGAACTGCACAACAATTACCACAGTTTACGCAGTATATGTATAATACCATCTCTATAAATCCAGCTTATGCTGGAAGTAGAGAAGTATTAAGTGTTGTTGGCCTGCATAGAAGTCAATGGGTTGGCTTTGATGGCGGACCTATTACTCAAACGGCATCTATTCATTCGCCTTTACGAAATGAAAAAATTGGTTTAGGTATGTCTTTTATAAACGATAAATTAGGCGATGAACGGTTCACCTATTTATATGGTGATTTTTCATATACTATCCAGACAGGTCAAAAAACTAAATTAGCTTTTGGTGTTAAAGCCGGTTTTACAAGTTATACGCTGGATCGCTTTGCTGCCGATGCTCCTGGTAATGACCCGAGTATTTATGGTATTGATGATCGTTGGGACCCAAATATTGGCGCAGGTGTTTTTTGGCATTCTAACAAATGGTATTTAGGATTATCAGCACCTCGTATTTTAACTAATGATTATAACGACGATACAGGAACCAGCCAAGATTATGCAGCTCTAGAGCGTGTTAGCTATTATTTTACTGGTGGTTATGTTTTTAATTTAAGTGAAAATACCAAGTTAAAACCAGCATTTCTATTAAAAGCAACTAATGGTGCTCCAGTGTCGTTTGACATTACAGCCAATTTCTTATTCTATGAAAAATTCTGGATCGGCGGTGGCTACCGAATCGATAATCAAACAACCGCTATAGCAGGAATTGCCGATTTTCAAGTCTCAAAGCAGTTTCGAATTGGCTATGCTTATGAATATCCAATATCAGATTTAAACGCTTATACCGGCGGAACACACGAAATATTAATCATGTTTGAGTTATTTAAAAATAAACGAATTAAATCACCTCGATACTTCTAAAAATATAATCGCATGAAAACTAAAATTATATTCACAATTGTTGCATTAAGTAGTACGTTCCTATTTTCGCAAAAAAAAGTAGCAGACATGTTTTTCGAAAATTACTCCTACGTAAAGGCTGCTGAATTATATGAAGAAACTATTAGAAAAGGCGATAGTAGCGAACACGTTTTAACACGCCTAGGCGATTGTTACTATAATAATTCCGATTCGGAATCTGCCGCACTTTGGTATGGATTAGCTTTAAACAAGTACAAAAAAACAAACCCAGAATACCTTTATAAATATATACAAACGCAGCGTAGTTTGGGTAAGTATGAAGAAGCCGATAACTGGTTAGTAAAATTTAAAGATATACAAAATGATGATAAGCGCACTGAAGAATTAAATCGAAGTAATATAGCTCTTTATAAATCTTTAGCGTCTAAAAAAGATGTTGACGTAAAAGTAAAAAACCTAGATATTAACTCGGAGTTCTCTGATTTTGGTGCATTTGTTTTTAAAAACCAAATGTATTTTGCTTCTTCTAGAAATACGGACAATAAAATTTACAAATGGAATAACGAACCTTATTTAGACTTGTATACCGCAGAAGTAATTGACAGTGGGAAAAATATTGATGGCATTTCTAATCCTATAAGTCTGGTTATAACAGGAAGAGATCGTAGCGATGTTCATGAAGCTAGTGTTTGCATAACTAATGATGGTAAAACTCTATATTTTACTAGAGATAATGTAAATAAAAGGAATAAACCTGTTCATGATAAAAAAGGGACATCTCATTTAAAAATATACAGAGCTAGTAAAATTGAAGGTGGTAATTGGGGCAATGTAATAGAATTACCATTTAATGATGATGCTTTTTCTACAGGTCACCCAACTTTAAGCCCAGATAATGAAACCCTCTATTTTGTCTCTGACCGCGTTGGAGGTTTTGGGCAAACAGATATTTATAGTGTAGCCATTAATGAGGATAGTTATGGGACACCAAAAAATTTAGGTGAAAAAATAAATACACAAGGTCGCGAAATGTTCCCTTTCGTAGCCAAAGATAGTATCTTTTACTTTTCCTCTGACGGCTACTTAAACATCGGTTTATTGGATATTTTTAAAAGTAATATACTTAAGGATCCTTATGCAGAAGTAGAAAATATGGGAGCACCTTATAATAGTGGTGGTGATGATTTTGCTTACTATGTTGATAGCGCTACTCAAAAAGGATACTTCTCATCCAATAGATCTGGCGGAAAAGGTAGTGATGACATTTATGGGTTTTCAGCTCAACCTTGTATGCAGCTAATAACAGGAACCGTTAGAGACGCTAAACTATTAATTCCTATTGCATTGGCTACAGTGCAGTTAATTGATGAATCTGGGAAAATTATGGATGAAGTTACGAGTAATGAAAGGGGTGAATACCAATTTAATACAGGATGTAATCAAAAATATAAAGTTCTTGGAATGAAAGTTGACTATAAAGACGACTTAAAAGACGTTTCAACATCGGATATTCCTGACTTTGAAAATGTTGTTAATCTGAATTTAATGCCATTAATTAATGATAACGAAATTGTAATTAACCCTATATTCTTCGATTTTGATAAATGGGATATTAGGGCCGATGCAGCTTACGAATTAGAGAATATTGTTTCGGTAATGCGTGCAAATCCACTCATGATAATTAAAATTGAATCACATACCGATAGTCGTGGGAGCGATAGTTACAATTTAACACTATCTGACAAACGTGCCAAATCAACTCAAAGGTATTTATACTCGCGCGGTATTGATGAAAAGCGTATAGAAAGTGCTACTGGATACGGTGAAACTAAACTGGTTAACGAATGTGATAATAGCGTTATATGTTCTAAAGAAAAACATCAGGAAAACAGACGCTCAAAATTTATAATTCTTGCCAGTAACAACTAAAAAAAGTGACTTAAACATACAGTTAAATTTAGGCATTAATTTAATACGCCTACACTCATTAAATACTACTAATAGAGATCGTAATAAATTTAAAAACCACTCCAATTGGAGTGGTTTTTAAATTTCAAAAATTGAAACCATACTAAAAAACTACCAAATTGACGTCTGATCAAATCGTAGTTTTTTTATAATTATATAATTATATTATAAACTTATTTTTTTACAAAGATATTGGTATAATACCATTTACCTGCGTCATTTTGATCTGCCGATAATTCAAAATCTGTAAAATCCCCTTCAATGTTTGCTCTGTGACCGTCGCTTTTCAACCAAGCGGACACAGCAGATTGAGCGGATGTAAAACCATACGCAACGTTTTCCGAAACATTTTGAGCTCCTAACCTATCTTCTAAAAATAATCTACGACTGTTAAAATTGTCATGAGACACATGGTTATTGGAAATCATATAATCGGTATGGTTAAAAGCCTGGGCTTTAATAATACCCACATTATTTAAAGGATTTAATCCTTTTGATAAACGATAGTCATTTATAAGTTCCATTATTTCAATTTCAATCGTCTTGGATTCGGGAATAATCAATTCAGATGAGTCTTCAATTATAACTACTTCATCTATTGATTCCGAAGAACAAGAGGTCATAAAAATGACTAAAAATATCATAACTGGCAGGAAAATAAAATTTCTCATTAGTAGGTTATTTAGATCTGGGACTATAAAAGTAGAAACCTTTGTCCAAATAACCGTTAATGAATTGTTAAAATCGATGAAATACACGCATTTTAACGTTTTTAAGTGCATTTCATCGATAAAACATACTCTGAAGTCAAAATATATAGCATTTCATCGATGTAATCAAGGCGATAAACGATTTTTACACCAATTGTATTCTTCATCTAACTGATAATGAATACGATCATGTAATCTATTCGGCCTTCCTTGCCAAAACTCTATAGAAATAGGCTTCACAATATAGCCTCCCCAATAATCTGGTCTTAAAATTTCTTTTCCTTCAAATTGTATTTCCAGATTTTTTAAATCCATTTCCAATTCTGCTCTATCCTTAACAATAGAGCTTTGATGGGAAGCTATAGCTCCCAATTGACTTCCTCGTGGTCTGGATTCAAAATAGCCATCGCTTAAATTTTCAGCAATCTTTTCTGCTATACCTTTAATAATTACTTGACGTTCAGCGCCATGCCAAAAAAAAGATAAACACACATGAGGGTTTTTGGATATCGCCTGACCTTTTTCGCTTTGGTAATTGGTAAAAAATATAAATCCTTCATACGTATATCGTTTTAGCAAAACCACGCGATTTTTAGGAAAGCCATCCAAACCAATTGTAGAAACCGTCATCGCATTTGTTTCATCTTGTGTAAAATGTGTATCAACTTCATGAAACCATTGTTTAAAAAGTTCCATGGGATTGTCAGGAGAATCTTTTAATAAAAGTGCTCCTTTTTCATATGTTTTTCTGTAGTTACTTAAGTCTCTATCCATTAACATTATCAGTATTATTTTTCGTACATTAGCGTAGCGAAATATGCAGAATTCACCCTAAATTTAAGCATTATTTGATAGAATGAAATTTGAAAACAGCATTTATTTTAAACAACTCAAACACCATAAAGTAGTTTTTCCGTTTGCCACTTATTATCTCTGTGATCGTTTTCTGATTGCCGAACATAATGAAGAAGTACATTTTGATTGGGATAAAATACAGCAAACTTCCGAATTTTTAATCGAGTTTTACGGACCAAATTGTAAAATAGGACATATTGCAAACCGCGTAAACAACTACTCTATTGACCCCAACTTATGGCGTAAATTTAATAAAGAATATGGCTTTATTATTGCTTCTGCAATCGCAGTTTATGATGATTTTGCTTATCGAAATGCAACATTAGAAAAGCAATTTTCTTCAAATAGTATTAAACGCTGCACAAGTTTGGAAGAAGCAATTTTTTGGATGCAAAATTTAGACGAATTTAAATAGTAAAGACTTTACCATCTCTCGCTAATTCAACAGGTGTGAAAATCGTTTCTGCTTCTAATTTAAAGTCATTCAAATTATCATAACGTGTGGAATAATGTCCCAAAAGCAATTTACCCACTCCTGCTTGTTTGGCAATGCTGGCCGCTTGTTTTGCCGTGCTATGTTTAGTTGGTGCAGCTAATTTTTCATGTTTTTCCAAAAAAGTAGACTCATGATAAAGTAAATCTACATCTTTTATAATTGGAACAATAGCTTCGTTATAAGCTGTATCACTGCAAAAAGCATAGCTTTTCGTTTTAATTGGTGCTTTGGTTACATCCGCATTATTAATCATCTCACCGTGCTCATTCTCTACATTAGCACCTTGTTTTAGTTTTCGGTAATAAGCCACATCAATATCAGCATTTAAAACCGCATTCATATCTAATTTTCGATCGCCTGGCTTTTCTTTAAATAAGAATCCGTTGGTATAAACTCTATGAATTAAAGGAATAGTATGCACCTCCACCTTATCGTCTTCAAAAATTAATTCAGAATCTTTTGACGTCAGCTCATGAAAAATAAGCGGATAATTAGTCCATGATTCGGACAGCTTCATCTGTAAAGTAATAATTTCTTTTAATCCTTTAGGTCCGTAAATATGTAGTTCTGTTTCTCGCGTTAATAAGCGAAATGTGGAAACTAAACCAACCAATCCAAAAAAGTGATCGCCGTGTAAATGCGAAATGAATATATGCTTTATTCGTGCAAATTTTATTTTGTTACGACGTAATTCGACTTGAGTGCCTTCACCACAATCTATTAAAAAAATGTGGTTATTTATTTCCAAAACTTGAGACGTTGGGTTAGTATCAGCTCTGGGCGTTGCACTGTAACAGCCTAAAATGGTGAGTTTCATGTTTGTTGTTTTTGCTGTTAAGCTGTTTGTTATTAAGTCATTTGAAATAAATAACTTACAAATCAATACTTTTAGAAACCTAAATCGCGCTCTATTTCTTCCATTCCAATAATATCATGAGCCTCTTGGAGCGTTGGCACCACGGTTAATTCATCAGGTATCTTATCTAAATCAGCCTGGTTAGTAACAATAACAAAAGAATGCTTTGCGCTTCTATGCTTATTGGAAACTTGAAGGAATTCAGTAATATCTTGTAATAGAATTGGTTTTAAACTGTTTAAACTGACAATGACATTGTCATTTTTAAAACGTTCATACAACACGTCTAATTTCTTTACTAATTCTATTACCGAAGCTTTTTCTTGGGTAATTATGGTTGTGTTTTCTTCTTTATCGAAAATCATAATTTTATTGTTTTATTTTTGAAGCTAATAAATATATTATCGCCATTCTTACCGCTACCCCATTTTCAACTTGATTTAAAATAATGGCTTGATTAGAATCCGCAACTTCACTTGTTATTTCTACACCACGATTTATAGGACCTGGATGCATAATAGTAATTTCTTTGTTTAAACTATTTAAAACATCCATAGTTACACCATATTGTTGGGTATACTCTCGGGTAGATGGAAAATAATTAACTTCCATGCGTTCATTTTGTACGCGTAGCATATTAGCAACGTCGCACCAATTTAATGCTTTCAGTAAATTAGTTTCTACTTTTACGCCTAATTTATCAATATATTTTGGCAATAATGTTTTTGGTCCGCAAACCATAACTTCCGCTCCTTGATGCTGCAAAGCAAAGATGTTAGACAATGCCACACGACTGTGTAAAATGTCGCCAACAATAACCACCTTTTTACCTTTTACTTCGCCTAGGCGCTCTCTGATGGAGTATGAGTCTAATAATGCTTGTGTTGGATGTTCATGAGCACCATCGCCAGCATTTATAATACTAGCATTAACATGTTGTGATAAAAAAACACTAGATCCAGGGTTTGGATGCCGCATAACTACCATATCCACTTTCATGGACAAAATATTATTTACGGTATCTATTAAAGTTTCCCCTTTTGTTACGGACGATTGTGATGCTGAAAAGTTTATCACATCTGCAGAAAGACGTTTTTCGGCTAATTCAAAAGATAACTTGGTTCTGGTAGAATTCTCAAAAAATAAGTTCGCAATGGTAATATCTCGCAGGGAAGGCACTTTTTTAATCGGTCTATTGATTACTTCTTTAAAGTGATCGGCTGTTTCAAAAATAAGCTTGATATCTTCTTTAGTCAGATATTTTATCCCTAATAAGTGGTTGACACTTAATTCGCTCATAACCTTTTAGTTTTCAGTTTTAAATAGCACTTGAAAGTTTGCTAGTCATTCAATTTTAATTCTAGTTCAGAAACAACTTTGTTATTTTCAATAAACTCTAAATAAGCTTCTGCATCTTTTAAGAATTCAAATTCCGTTAATAGTGGTTGTATGACTTTAAAAAGCTTCTCTGCATTACTTCCGTAGGCAAAAAACCGTCCATCAGTATCATCCATGTTTATTTCATGACCATCGTAAAAACCAATATCTTCTGGGATCTTTTCGAATAGAATTTCATCTACTTTATGAATGTCATCTAAACTTTCAAATTTACCGAAACTAATAATAACAGAGTCTTGTTTGATGTGATTGTCAAAGCCTATATTTTCTAATTCTTCAAAAGTCATTTTTAGAATCTATTTAATTTTTATTTTCTATACTCTACTGTCTATTAACTACTACTCTAATCACTTATTAAATAAACAGCATCTTCACCTTCATTTTCAACCCAATTTACTTTAACGCGCTCGTCATTTATAGCGTCTACTTGTCGGCCTCTATAATTAGGTTGAATAGGTAAATGTCTGCTAAAGCGTCTATCTATTAAGGTTAAAAGTTCAATTTCATGGGGTCTACCAAAAGATTGTATGGCAGTTAAAGCCGCGCGAATACTACGACCGGTATATAAAACATCATCAATAAAGACGATTTTTTTATCTTCAACTAAAAAATTAATTTCTGTGGTATTAGCTTCCAAGGTTTTTTCACCTCTTCTAAAATCATCTCTATAAAACGTGATGTCTAAAAGGCCTAATTGCACATTTTTAATTTGATATTCACTTTCCAGAAGTTCGGCTAAACGGTTAGCAAGAAATTTGCCACGCGGTTGAATACCAATTAATACAGTATTAGTAAAGTCGTTATGATTTTCAATGAGTTGGCAAGCCAATCGATGAAGAATGATGTTTACCTCTTTGGCGTTAAGTAAAACTTTTTGACTCATAGACTTTACAGTGTATTTGATAAACAAAGTTACACTAAAAAATTTGAGTGGACAACGCTTTTATAGTGAGAAAAAAGAATCAAGACCGCTGTGCTTGGAGAACCAACTTGCTTGCCGGCAAGCAGGGAGTTAAGACTTAATTCTTAAAGCTTTCAAAATATTGTTTTAATACCTAAACTTTCAGTCTTTTTATAGAGCCATTAGTTCTAAATTTTAAGCACAAAAAAAGCCTTCAATTTCTTGAAGGCTTTTTCAGTATTATAAAATGGTTGGATTATTTTCCTTCCATTTTGTTTTTAAGTGCTTGTAAAGCATCGTTAGCATCACCTAAAGTTGGTTTTGCTTCTGCAGCTGCATTACTTGCAGCAGCTTTTACATTAGCAGCTTCTTCTTCTCTGAAGATTGCTGTATGCGACGCTACTACACGCTTAAATTCTTTATTAAATTCAATGATTTTGAATTCAGCTTCTTCGCCTTTCTTCAATTTCTTGCCATCTTCTTTTTCAAGGTGACGAGACGGTACGAAAGCTACGATATCTTCATTAAAATCAATAGTTGCACCTTTGTCAACGATTTCAGTTAATTCAGCTTTATGAAGCGTTCCTACTGCGAATTCAGTTTCATATTTATCCCAAGGGTTCTCGGTAGTTTGTTTATGTCCTAAACTTAATTTACGACCTTCAACATCTAATTCAAGAACAACAACATCTAATGTATCACCTACATTACAGAACTCACTAGGATGCTTGATTTTTTTAGTCCAAGATAAATCAGAGATGTAAATTAATCCATCAATACCTTCTTCTAATTCAACAAATACACCAAAGTTTGTAAAGTTACGTACAATACCTGAATGCTTAGAAGCTACAGGATATTTAGTAGTAATATCAGTCCATGGATCTGGCGTTAATTGCTTAATACCAAGAGACATTTTGCGCTCTTCTCTATCTAAAGTTAAGATAACTGCGTCAACCTCATCTCCTACAGAAACGAAATCTTGTGCTGAACGTAAGTGCGTAGACCAAGACATTTCTGATACGTGAATTAATCCTTCAACGCCATCAGTAACTTCAATAAATGCACCGTAATCTGCGATTACAACTACTTTACCTTTCACTTTGTCACCAACTTTAACTTCTTCACCTAATGCATCCCAAGGATGTTTCGATAATTGTTTTAAACCTAATTGGATTCTAGATTTGTTTTCATCAAAATCAAGAATAACAACGTTTAATTTCTGGTCTAACTCAACAATCTCATTTGGATGGTTAATACGAGACCAAGAAAGATCTGTAATGTGAACTAAACCGTCAACACCACCAAGATCAATAAAGACACCATAAGACGTTATGTTTTTAACAATACCTTCTAATACTTGTCCTTTTTCTAATTGACCAATAATTTCTTTCTTCTGCTCTTCAATATCAGCCTCAATAAGGGCTTTATGAGAAACAACAACGTTTTTAAATTCATGGTTGATTTTAACAACTTTGAACTCCATTGTTTTGTTAACATACTGATCGTAATCGCGAATTGGCTTAACGTCAATTTGTGAACCTGGTAAGAATGCTTCAATTCCGAAAACATCTACAATCATACCACCTTTAGTTCTACACTTAACGAAACCATTAACGATTTCACCTGTTTCATGAGCCGCGTTAACACGATCCCATGCTTTAATAACACGTGCTTTTCTGTGAGATAATACTAACTGACCTGTAGCGTCTTCACGTACATCAATTAATACCTCTACTTTATCACCAACTGCTAAGTTAGGATTGTAACGGAATTCGTTTAACGAAATAACACCTTCAGATTTAGCGTTGATGTCAATAATTGCATCACGATCTGTCATGCTAATAACGATACCTTCAACAACTTCATCATCTAAAGTATCTACGAAATTCTCTGCTACTAGTTTTTCAAATTCCTTTAATTGAGAATCTTCAACCTCATCAATTCCTTCTTCGTAATTGTGCCAGTTAAACTCCTCTAAATATTTTTCAGGATTTGATTGTGCTTCAGAAACTTCTTGAGCTTCTGCAGTTTTTACTTCTTGTGCTTCCGTTGCTTCAACTTCAGCTTGTTTTGCTTTTTCAGCCATTTAAAAATGATTAATAATGCTTTCCGATTTCTTTAATTTAAAATCTTGAACATTATGTTTTGTATTCTGTGTGGATTTGGAAAATTTATGCGACTGATACACAGAAGGATTATTGTTGTTTTTGTTTATCCCTTTTAATTTTCCAATGCGTCGCTAAAAGGAGTGCAAAAATACTATAATTTCTGTAAATAAACAAAAAGTAGTTTCCTAAATATTATAGATTTAATTTTTTCCCTGAATAGTAGATTCTGCTAACTTGACTATTTTTTGAAATTGCTCGTCTAAAGTCAGTTCAGAGTTATCTATTTCAATGGCATCATCCGCTTTGCGCAGAGGTGAATCGTCTCGGTTAGAATCCATATAATCACGCTCTTCAATATTATGAAGTACATCATTATAAGTAACAATGTCACCACGAAGGGTTAACTCATCATACCGTCGAGTAGCGCGTTTTTCTGCGGAAGCTGTCATAAATAATTTGAGCTCGGCTTGTGGAAAAACAACCGTTCCAATATCCCGACCATCCATAACCACACCTTTTTCAGCACCCATTTTTTGTTGCTGTTTTACTAATTGATAACGTACCTCTGGAATAGCAGCAACCTGACTCACAAAATTAGAGACTTCTAAAGTGCGAATGACTTTTTCTATATTTTCTCCATTTAAATACACATCGGCAACTCCTGTAACGTCATTCATTTCAAAATAAACAACCACATCATGAAGTTTAGACACCAAGCCGACCACATTAAATTGTGTTGCATCTATGAAACCATATTTCATGGCATAATAAGTTACGGCACGATACATGGCACCAGAGTCCACATAAATATAGCCTAAATGTTTTGCTAATTGCTTGGCAACGGTACTTTTACCAGTTGAAGAAAAGCCATCTATGGCTATTGTAATTTTTTGCATTTATCTCAAATCTAATTGCATGCCGAAAAAATTCGCATTGGATGCGCTTGTGTATCGAACATGTGTAAAACTAAACCTAAATTTATTCAATTTCAGACCAATTCCCGCAGAAATTCCAGAAAAGTTTCGCTGATCTACAATGCGAAGCTCCTCACCTTTTCTAAAATTATAACCGAGTCGAATATTGAACGCGCCTTCTGGAAAAATTTCAGCTCCTAATATAGTATGGCGAATAACATTTCCGAAGAACCCCACTTTTTCTTGAGTTTGATTCCCTTCCAAATCAGTTTCTACTCGCGCTGGATTGGCAGCACCTATTGGCCATTTTTGTAAATTTTCAAAAGTCACATGCCAACGTATTGGTACATTTTCTAAAGTTTGCGACATTCCTAAAGCAACCTCAAAAGGCAACGGTTCATTTTGTCCGGCATAAGTGGTTATTTGCATTCCAAAATTACGAACCACTAATGTTGCTTGAAATTCAAGATCTTTATTAACATACATTAAACCCGCATCAAGAGCCCCTCCAAATGAAGTATATTGCTCTAATTTGGATGTGATTAATTTTACGGTTCCCCCTAAATAAAAATCAGAATACCCTATTTGTCGCGAATGCCCGAAAGATATTGCTGCTTCATTACCACTAAAAGAAGCTGTGGAATTGCCTTGCTCATCATAACCATCAAAACTTCCATAGTTGATATAAGTAACGCCGCCAAAAAAAGTTAGCGCGCGTCTGTCCCAAGTATAGCCATAAGCAGCGGTTCCGTAGCTTATTCCTCCCAAGTAACTAGAATAATTTAATGCCAACTGGTTATCCATTTCGTCATTTATCGTTGCCGGATTAGACAAGGCTTGACTTACATCATAATCTAAATTAGTAAATACTTTACCGCCCAATGCCGCTTGACGTGGAGATGAAATTAAATTTAAAAACTGATATGTGGCTTCACCACCAATTTGCGCTACGGCAGAAAGGCACAAAAGCATACTAAAACCAGCGATAATTTTCTTTAACATATATTGTTATGACGAAAGTAGTCTATCTATAAACGGTTGCAAGTATAATTTATTTCTATATCATAAAAAAACCTCGAAAATACTTTCGAGGTTTTAATCTATGAATGGTCACTTTTTACAGTTTTTTGGCATTTTTTACCTTTTCTTTTGTTAGTGCTAATTTAATAACATCACTCATATCTGAAACATAATGGAAAGTTAAGCCTTTTAAATAGTCCGCTTTTATCTCTTCAATATCACGTCGGTTATCTTCACATAATAAGATTTCTGTTATTCGTGCACGTTTAGCTGCCAATATTTTCTCTTTAATTCCACCAACTGGCAATACTTTACCACGAAGTGTAATTTCACCTGTCATAGCCAAATTGCTCTTCACTTTTCTCTGTGTGAATAATGATACCAATGATGTTAACATCGATACACCAGCACTTGGACCGTCTTTTGGCGTTGCACCTTCTGGAACGTGAATGTGTACGTTATATTTTTCGAAAATATCAGGGTCTAACCCTAACGCTTCGGCATTAGATTTAAGGTACTCCATGGCAATCGTTGCCGACTCCTTCATTACTTTACCTAAATTACCAGTTATAGTTAAAGTTCCTTTTCCTTTAGATAAAATAGATTCTATAAACAAAATATCACCTCCTACGCGTGTCCAAGCTAAACCTGTTACTACACCAGCAACATTATTGTTTTCGTACTTATCACGCAACATTTTTGGACCACCTAGTACTTCAATAATAATCTCATTTGTCACTTTTATGGCGTACTCCTCTTCCATGGCAATATTTTTGGCTGCATAACGCACCATTTTCGCCAATTGTTTTTCTAATCCACGGACACCAGACTCACGGGTATAACCTTCTACAATTTTTTCTAATTGCGGTTTGGCTATTTTAAGATGCTTATCCGTTAATCCATGTTCTTTTAATTGTTTTGGTAATAAATGACGTTTGGCTATTTCTACTTTTTCTTCAATAGTATAACCTGTAACGTTTATAATTTCCATTCTGTCCAATAAGGCTGGCTGAATGGTAGATAAACTATTAGAAGTTGCAATAAACATGACTTTAGATAAATCGAAGCCCATTTCCAAGAAGTTATCATGAAACTCGCTATTCTGCTCAGGATCTAAAACCTCCAACATAGCTGACGATGGATCACCTTGATTCGAGTTAGCCAATTTATCTATTTCATCTAAAACAAAAACCGGGTTAGACGTTCCTGCTTTCTTTAAGCTTTGTATAATACGTCCTGGCATAGCACCAATATATGTTTTACGGTGTCCGCGAATTTCCGCTTCATCACGCAATCCACCCAAAGACATACGCACATACTCACGGCCTAATGCCTCGGCTACAGATTTCCCTAATGATGTTTTACCAACACCTGGAGGTCCGTATAAACATAAAATAGGCGATTTCATATCATCACGTAATTTAACAACCGCTAGGTGTTCAATTATACGACGCTTTACATCATCCAAACCATAATGATCGCGATCTAAAATACGTTGTGCGCGTTTTAAATCGAATTTATCTTTACTGAATTTATTCCATGGTAAATCCAGGAATAACTCTAGGTAGTTTCTCTGTATAGAATATTCTGCAACTTGCGGATTCATGCGTTGCATTTTAGCAAGCTCTTTTTCAAAATGCTTGCCTTCTTTTTCGCCCCATTTCATTTTTTTAGAACGCGCTCGCATTTGCTCTACTTCCTCATCATGATTAACACCACCCAATTCTTCCTGAATGGTTTTCATTTGTTGCTGAAGGAAATATTCGCGTTGCTGTTGGTTCATATCACTTTGAACCTTGGATTGAATATCATTTTTAAGTTCCAATTTCTGGAACTCCATATTCATATATTTTAAAGTTTCAAGCGCACGATCCTTCAAATCGTTGGTTTCCAACAAACTTTGTTTTTCCGTAACACTTAAGTTCATATTTGACGATACAAAATTTATCAAAAATGAATTACTCTGAATGTTTTTAATGGCGAAAGATGCTTCACTTGGAATATTTGGACTGTCTTCTATAATTTGAAGAGATAAATCTTTAATCGAATCGATTATCGCTTCAAACTCCTTATTCTGTTCAGCAGGTTTTGCTTCAGGAACCTCCTCAATCGTTGCTTTTATATATGGATCTTCTGTTAAAACTTCCTTTATTTTAAAACGTTTTTTACCCTGAATAATAACGGTTGTATTCCCGTCAGGCATTTTTAAAACTTTTAAAATACGTGCAACCGTTCCGGTTTGATGAATATCGGCTGCTGTAGGATTTTCAACCGACTCGTCTTTCTGCGACACCACACCAATTACCTTACTACCTTTATTAGCATCGTTAATTAGCTTAATAGACTTATCGCGACCAGCCGTAATAGGAATGACCACACCAGGAAATAAAACCGTATTACGTAAAGACAATATTGGTAGTGTTTCGGGTAGCGCTTCTTTGTTGATTTCTTCTTCGTCTTCTGGAGTCATCAATGGGATTAATTCTGAATTTTCATCAAAATCTTGAAATGACAAACTGTCAAGGCTTAAAAAATTAGATTTCTTCATAGATATATTTAAGTCATTCTGTCATTAATATAAGATAATAACAGAATCATCTTTATGTTTTAATAGTTCTTTTAACAAATATACAACTCGCTATCAGCGGAATCATACTGCATTATTGCCGTACATTTGGCTATAGTATTCAATTAATATGCCATGAATCTTAAACAATACTTTAAAAAAGTGTAACAGTTTAGTTTTTGTCGCATCTTTATACTAACAATTTAATTTTTTTTGAACCTAACCACGGAAAATATTGAAGTTTTAATCACTTTGTGCCAATCTGGTAACCAACAGGCGCAGTTGGAAATTTATAACAGATATTATAAAGCCATGTATAATACCGCTTTTAGAATTGTGAAAAATTCTTTTGAAGCTGAAGATATTATGCAAGAAGCCTTTTTATCAGCTTTTACCAAATTGGACACCTTACAAGAAGTGACAATATTTGGCGCGTGGCTAAAACGTATTGTGGTAAACAAAAGTATATATCAATATAATAAAGATGGAAAACATCAAAACGTACCAATGGATTCGGTGTTATATAAACTAGAAGATGAAAGCTCTAGTATTAGTATTGAAGAAACTGAAAGCGATAGTAAAGTTAAGATGATTATAAAAGCGATCAATGGTTTAAAAGACAACTACCGCATTGCACTAACCTTACATTTAATTGAAGGCTATGATTATGAAGAGATTGGGGCGATTACTAATGTTAGCTATGCCAATTGTAGAACCACCGTTTCTCGTGCGAAAGAAAAATTAAGGCTAGCACTTCAACCTATTATTAATTATTAAGATAATGAAACCAGACGATATAGATATTCTATTTAGGGGTTTACAAACTGATTTCGACATTAACTTACCTGCTGAAAATCATGAGAAACGGTTTTTAGTCAAATTAAACGAGCAATCAGAAATCAAAAAATCAGCTCCAAAAGTTAGAAAATTGTGGCTACCTATTATCGGTATTGCAGCATCTATTATATTATTAGTTTCGGTATTTACTGTAAACACAACAAGTACAAATATTAATGGTTTGGGAAGCGTTTCGCCTGAAATGGCAAAAACGGAAGATTTTTTCACGGTGACTATTACTGCGGAATTAAAAAAACTGCAAACAGCTTCTAATCCAAAAACGACACTACTTATTAATGATGGCTTAAAACAATTAAAGCGATTGGAAACCGAATACGAAACTCTAAAAACGGATTTAACAGAAAGCGGAAATGATCAACGGGTTATTTATGCTATGATTTCCAATTTCCAAAACCGCATTGAAGTTTTGGAAAACACATTAGAACAAATTGAACATATTAAAGAATTAAACAATCAAGTATTTCAAAATATACTTTAATAATAACATTTATGAAAACACATATATTATATAAACTATGTCTCGCTTTTATTTTGTTCCCAATGCTTATTTCGGCAAATACAAACCCAGTTAACCACGATAAACATAAGCAAGAAAAAACCATAAAGAAATCGTTTAATGTTTCTAAAAACGCCACATTAAAAATTGATAATAGTTATGGAAACTTGGATATTATAACGTGGAATGAAAACCGCATAGAAATTGAAATTAAAATATCTGTTAGCGGCAGTAATGAAGATAAAGTTTTAGAGAAAATAGATGATATTACGGTTGACTTTGAATCCAATTCAAGTTACGTTTCTGCTAAAACTATTTTCAATAAAAGTAAATCTAGATCTTGGTGGAATTGGGGCAGTAACAATAATATTAATATGAAGATTAATTATATTATTAAAATGCCAATAACGAACTCTGTGGATTTAAGTAATGATTACGGCAGTATTAACTTGGACAAACTGGAAGGCGATGCAAAAATAAATTGCGATTATGGTAAAATAACTACCAAAGAACTCATGGGAAATAATAACATTATTGAGTTTGATTATACCAAGAACTCTTATTTCGAATTTATAAATAATGGTCGTATAAAAGCGGATTATAGTGGATTTGTAGTCGCTAATGCTAAAAACATCAATTTAGAAGCCGAATACACCAATTCGAAATTTGAAACGATTGAGGATTTAAAATATAAATGCGATTATGGGGCTCTTACAGTAGACAGAGCCAATAATGTTTCGGGATCAGGTGATTATTTAACCATAGTTTTAGGAGATATTTATAAAAATGTAAAAATTGATGCCGATTACGGATCTATTAAAATTAAAAGTATCAAAGAATCGGCAAGCACCATTGAAATCGATTCAGATTATGTGGGCATTCATATTGGTTTTAACTCCTACTATCATTTCAATTTTGATATTGATTTAGATTATGCCTCACTTCGTAATCATGATGAATTCCAATTCAATAAAAAACGCGAAGAATCTACCAGCAAATATTATCAAGGTTATTATGGATCTTCATCTACAAATAATCTTATTAAAATAAATTCAGACTACGGAAGCGTTAGTATTGAAAAAAATTAAATCAATCACTAAAAACCAAATATTATGAAAAATCAAATCGTATTGTTAACCATTTTATTATGCAGTGCTGCAAGCTGCGCACAATGGGGCAAAAGAATCTCCGGAAACGGAAATATTGTAACCATAGAAAGAAACACTAGTGATTATGAAGAGATTGCTTGTTACGGATCATTCGACTATATTTTACTTGCAGGTACCGAAGGAAAATTGAAAATTGAAGGCGAAGAGAATTTGTTAGAATATATTATAACCGAAGTAAAAGATGGAAAACTAATTGTAAAAACTGAAAAAGGCATCAATTTAAGCACGAGTCGTAAAAAAACGATTAAGATCTTTATTCCCTTTAAAGATATTGAAAAGGTAAGTTTAGCAGGTTCAGGAGATATTATCAGCAAAGCCCCTATAAATACAGACGAATTTGATGTTAATTTAACGGGATCTGGCGATATCACTTTAGATATTTTTGCCAATGAAATTGAAAGTAATTTAACAGGTTCTGGTGATATTACCCTTACTGGAAAAACCACAGATTTGAAACTTACTATTACGGGTTCTGGCGATTATAGCTGCTACGGTTTATCAGCTGAGAACACCGAAGTTTCCATTTCTGGATCTGGAGATATGGAAGTAGTTAGTAATTCCAACTTAAAAATTCGTGTAACCGGTTCTGGTGATGTATCCTACAAAGGAAATCCAGCCAAAGAAGACACCAAAGTTACTGGTTCTGGGAGTATTAGTAAGCGTTAAGCCAAATAAATTAAGCATAAAAAAAGCGACTTGTTCA
>NZ_AFXZ01000042.1 GCF_000224335.1 Bizionia argentinensis JUB59
GCATAAAAGAGTAACCTTAATACCTAGTTCTCTTGCTCGTTCTGATAAGTTTTTCCTGTTCTTACTTAATTCTACAGATTGTCGTTTAAAAGCTTCATCATATTTCTTTCGCTCTTGTTTCATAAGTTAAATATAAGTCTTTATGCTTAACTTGTACTGCCCACTAAATTAGTATATCCAGGCTTTAGTAATACTTAAAGTCATGAGTAAAATTTATTATGAAAAAGTATTTAACAACAATATTTCTCTTAACTACTCTTAATATTTACACTCAAGAGGTCAGGCAATTTATGGTATTAAATGTTTTAGATTCTTTGCCTATTGAAAATGCTTATATATCAGTTGATAGCAGATTAGAAGCTATTTCTGATGTAAATGGGTCTTTTAATATTTATGGAAAGTATAAAAATATCCAAATTACTCATTTATCATTTAGGGCTAAAATGTTTTCTTACAGAGTCCTAATCGATAATTTCGTAATATATCTTGAAGAAGATATTAATATATTAGATGAGGTTGTAATAACTAACAAAAAAAGGATAAAAATACTATTACCTAGTGATGATTACAGATTTAGTAGAAAGAAAAGTTATATTGTCAATAAAAACTCTGTATACTCAACCTATATACCAAATGATATAAATAAACGCTCTATTATTAATAGTATAATTATAGAGGTTGGGGATGAAATGGATGTATCAAAAAAGTATGCCATTCCTTTTAGAGTTAATCTATATACTATAAATAAAAGCACTAAACTACCTGATAAAAAAATATTAACTGAAAGCATTTTAGCTTCTCAAAATAAAAACAGAAAAGCTAGTTTCGTTCATATTGATATTAGTGATTTTGATATAGAGTTTCCTAAAGAGGGAGTTTTTGTTGCTGTTGAAAGTTTAAATTTGTTTGAGCTTGAAAATTTCAATATTTTAAGTGGTCAATCTCCATCATTTAAAGCAATAATAAATAAAAAGACGAGTAAATATATAACTTATGATAGAATATATTCCTGGGATAGATTATCTAGAATAAAAGATACTATTTTTAAAGATTGGATAGATAAAACTGTACCAACACCAAGATTTATTTTCAATTTTGGTATTGAAATTAAGTACTAAAATCTGAAATAATCAACAATAATCAACAAGTATTATTAAATACCGTATCAAGCCTATTTTCCTGACAGAATTATTATTAGCTGTATAGCAACTTGCTGTTTATCGAATAATTATAATTTTACCGTATTGCTAACATATAGATTATTAAATTTATAGTCTTGATAAACAGGCTTATGAGTAAGGTTTATAATGTTTCAATTCTTGATTATCACCCGATAATCATCACAGCCTGCATTCAAATTACAAATTTATATTTTACTGAAGAGCTTTCTGGTAACTTTAATGAAGTAGCTAAAGGTATACAAAATTTAGAAAAACTATATACTTAAATAACAGAACCTGAATTAAAAGGCTCTGTATTTTATTTAATAATATTCTCTCGCGAGGAGTAGACACAAACTGTGAGTGTCTTAAAATGTTCACATTAAATTAATTATAAATTTTATATTATGAGAAATTCATTAAATTTTGGAACCCCTTTAAATAAAGAGGCACAAAAATCAATTGTTGGAGGCAAACTCCTGGAAGGTAATTTTAGTCTTAGATGCAATAGTGGTGTATGGATTACTAGTTGTCCAGATAATAGTTCGACTACTGGATCGCAAGCATGTAGGAACCAAGGAGGATATTCCGGTTCCTGGTTTCAATTTGGAAACTAATAAATTTATTTTTTTTACTGATTTTTTGGGTGTTAGAAATGGCACCCATCTTTGCTTTTTATTTATATTTTAAAGTCTAACTAAATGAGAATAATAAATTTGCTTTTTGGAATATTATTATTATTATTCAATTGCAAACAAAAAACCGAACACACCAATGTTAAAATTAAAACTCCAGACTCTATTAATAGCCCAAAAAGGGAAGTTAAGTCTGTTTATATTTCGGGAGAAACGGATGATCCAAAGGCATTTAAATATGTAAACATTATAGATTATTCTAATTTTAACGGTGATAAACCGCATGGACTACATGTAGATCATAAGGATAACATTATTGGAATTTCTTTAGATTCAGTTGAAAATCCAAAAATAATGGAAATGATGTTGTTTGGAAATAAATTTCACAAGCCTAAAGTCTTTGTGACACCAGGAGACAGTATTAATTTGGTGATAAAAAACGAGAAATTAATATTCAATGGATTAAATGCTGACCATTATAATTTCTATCAAGAACTGGATAGTTTAGATAATCAATGGAGTTTGATTGGATATAAAGGTAGTTTTAAGGATTATAAGAGAAAAAGTACCGAGCTCTTTCAAAAAAGAAATAATTTTTTTGAAAGATATATCAAAAGTCATAAGGTTTCAAAGCAATTTATTAATCAGGTTAGAGCTGAAATTAAATTCGAATATCTTTACAATCTAATAGCTCCGCGCTCTATAAATAGCGATTTGCCAAATGCCTACATTAATAATTTGGAGGGATTAATTACTGAATTTGAAAATCAGAGTGAAAATCTTGAAGAAAATTTTCTGATTTTAAAAGATTATTTCGGGGATGTTGAGATCAATGACTTTAAAAGAGTAGATTTAATAAATAACGATTACTTTAAACGTAGTCTAACATTATACATTCGACACTATTTTACACAACAAGAATATGTGTATTATAATCAGGTAAACTTTGATACGGAATTAAATTATATTAATAATAATTTAGAAGGTAAAATCGCACGATTTGCTAGAGCTAAAGTTTATCTCGATTATTTTCAGAAAGGTTTTGGACAAGATAAAATTACAAATTTACATTTCATAACGGAAATTGAAAAATATTTAAATCAGAAATCAGAGCCATCTTATACCGCTGCGGTTAAGGAAATAGAAGAAGAATTAAAATTATATAATTTTAAAATGCCCGATGAAATTTTACAAGAAAAATTACTTACGATTCAAGGTGATACCATTCAATTTAAGTCTTTACTTCAAAGTAGTGAACGTTCGAAATTTATTGTGTTTTGGATAAAAGAAGACAAATTGTATAAAAACTGTGAACGCTGCGTTGGAGATATTTTAAAGACGAGAAATCTGCAATTGCAGATGGATAATGATAATACGGAATGGATTTATATTTCTTTGACGGAAACGGAACAATGGCATAAAGATATGATTATGCTTAAAGATGTTATGAGTGGGTTGTCAAATTATAAAATTTTAGGCAAAAAATCGGAATCAGAAATGCTCAAATATTTTAAATTTATAATTAGAGATAACCATATGATTGAACTTCCTCGTCATATAATCTTGGATGAAAACAACAATGTTATATTTAATGCTGTTCCTAAAGCTTTTGACATGGACTCTTTTAAAAGTCTTCTGGAAAAAGGGAAGATTGAAAGGGAATAATATTTTATACTAATTGTAAATAAATTTTCTACATTGCAAATAATCCAATGCAAAAGTTTGTAGCCCAAAGTGTTTGAAATTTATTCACCAACATTAAAAAAACAATAAGTATCCAGGAACTTTTTGCGTTAAATGAAGCTACACGAGCAGAATTTATACTGTTAGGTTTAAGCGAAGTATTGAGTTGATTAGGTTAAGTAGTTTAGGTATTGAAGTAGATTTAGAAAATCTTAACGAAGCTTTTTTGGATGTATTCTATACTGGAATAAAAATCATTATGTGTTCTTTACTAAGTAGAAAGAACTGCATCTTCTGTTTTCCCGAAGGTACCAGCCTATAAAAAGTCACCAATTTTTTGCGTATCCAATCTAGCTCACGGTTTATTAAAATATAAAGAAATTAATATTTGAAATTATGGATTGGTTAAAGTGGGAATAACACTACAGGACAAGGTGTTGCGCTACTTTTAGAACCCAATCCAAAGTTTTATAACAGTAATTTTGATAAAAAATAACAGACTTTAGGGTTCTCTTTTCTATTTAAATACAAGCGCTTTTTTATGACAATTAATTAGAAGTATAATTTCAGCCAGTTTACTACAACTATTTTTACTGTTTTAATCTAAAGCGTTGTAGATGTTTAGATTAAAAGCCAAGATGTGAATTTGATTATCTAATATTATATGCCCAGTTAGGGTTGATTGTAGAAAGAATTAAGATTAATAGAACTTTTTTATCAGTGTAAAATAATCTTGAATAGATGACAGTTAATTAAACTTAATACCAACGACGTGTAAATAAACCGAGTAACGTACCAAAATCTAATGTCACAATAAATCTTATTTTCTCGGCATATTGAGGTTGCGCCACTTCCCATCCTAGATTGGAATACACCGGAAAATACAACTCAAAATAATCGTCCACAAGGCTCACGCGAACACCGGTATCATAAACAACTTTAGCACTTTCTTCGTGATTTTTTACTAAACCAATATCACCATAAGCCATAATGTATTTCCAGATGGTCATGCTACCGTTTACTGTGGTAATCCAATGGTTGGCAAAGCTCGGCTCTAATTGCGATTTAAAACCGCCTTCAGCAATAATTAACTGCTGACTAAATAAACCATCACTTTCAGAGCGACCGTAATAGTTATAATCAAATAAATAATCGGTTGGTCTGTCTAGCGCAAAACTGAAATAATCGGAATCTCTGTAGGTTTTATTATACAAAAATGCGCCAGCAAAGAAGCGTAAATTGTATTGACGGTTATTTTTAGATAGCTTTCTGTATTCGTAATTCAAGGCAACTTTTCCAAACTTTTTAGATAGCTGAACATCGGCAAACCAGGAAGAATAATTCACTAAATCTTTATTTATATGATTATATCGCAAGTTAAAAACGCCATAATCTGGCTGGTTAGTTTCAGAGGTTAACAACGCATTTGGATCAGAATCCCGATTAATATCAATATATCGTAAATGGATATAGTGCCTTTCGTTTGAGCGTAAATTGTTTTTATCGCGAAATGACAATCTAACGGCAGGAGTAAATTTTGTTACAAACAAATTATCAGAATAACTTTGATAACTAGCGCCAAGTCCATAGGTAACGCTAAATAAATCTGAAGTATCATCAATATATTTTCTATAATTAAGTGAAATAGATCCTGTAAGCGATTCAGACTTTAAACCATATTGAGGTGCTATTTTATAATAAAACGGTTTGCTTAAAACGGTTTTATTATAAGCTTTTATACCCAACACAATACCATCATAAATATTATTAAACTCTATAATAGGCATCAGAAATACTTGGTTGTAATCGGGATCTTCTATATCCTTAATTAAACGAAGCTGAAGAGGTCTATTAAAAAGTGATTTTGTTAATGTTTTGGTATTATTACGCACATTGAATTCTGGTACGATTTGATCGTGATTTAATACCACTCTGGTCGTTTCTGTATCTGGAATCGTAACGGTTAGAGAATCGGTTATGCTCTCTATCCAAATTTTAGAAGTGATGGTTTTATCGGTAAAAGAGAACAGAGAAATAGGCACATTGATATTACTATTGTTTTTAATAGTTACCCGAATGGAATCATTTTCACGAACGACTTTACTAATGGTATAATCAATGTATTTTTTTGTTTTTAAGAAGTCAGAGAAAAACCAATCTAAATTTTTATCCGTTTTTGTTGTTATAAAACGTTCAAAATTTTCAGTATTAGCCTCTTTGTTTCTAAAGATATTTAAAAAGTCTAAAAGCGTAGATTCTACCAAATCATTTCCTAAATAATCGTTTAAATATTTTAATCCAACACCGGATTTGTATTTATTGGCAATATTTTCATTGAATTTTAAAAGCGAATCTTTAGACATATTTATAGGCTGATCGATGTTTTGTCGTGCCATATGCATGTATAAAAAACCGTATTGCGCATTAAAATCAAGTTGCGTGGTGTGAAAAGATTTTAATCCCCAAATATTAGAAAAGCTGCCAGTAAGTTTCATTTTGGGATAAAATTCATCTACATATTTCATTAAATAGTAGGTTTGAATACCGTCTAAAAGCCATTGATCTGTTCTTGGGTTTATAAGAAGAACATTCTCTAAATAATTACGAAGACCTGTTTTTAATATTTTAAACTCATATTGGAAATGATCTGGAAATGGCCTAATAAAACTAGGCAATAAGTTTAAACCATAGATAGGACTTTTACGATAATCAATATCGGTGATTAGTAGCCTTTTATGAGGGTATTTACCTAGATTAGTATTTAAAAACCGGGCTATATTATCCGTAATCATTGCTTTACCAATAGGGTTTATGTCTTCATCGTCTACATTAGAACTAATGGTAAAGTAATCCGTTTCAATTTCGCGATATTCCGATTGTTTTGTTAACATTAATTTAGAATTAAGGCGGTTTTCACCTGATAAAACAACGATTTTATGGTCATTAATCTGATTATAATCAATTTGATTTAATTCCGATGTGATATGATAGTTTAAAGGACATTCAATTTCCAGTCTTATATTAGATGCTGGTATAAACATATCGTCCAAATCCTTGTTGCTACTGTATTGCCAAGCGCCATTATAAACTGCCGGCGTGATGTACCAATAACGTAAATTATAGTCGCCGGTTGATGTTACACCATAACGTGTGAATTTATCATGTGGAACTTGAACAATATAATTTAAGTGAATAGTGTAGGAGTCATTTGGTAATAATGGCGATTCTAATTCCACTTTTACCACGTCTATATTATTTTTTACACGATCAAAATTCAGTTCAGTTGAATTTTGATGAATGGAAGTAATAACTGAATATCCGCGATCTTCGCTTTTAGCAAAATGAAATTCGGTTTTAAATTCTTCGGAGAAACGCTTTGCTAAAGGTGTGCTTTTTGTAGAAAAACTATTGCTCCAGTCGTTTAAAAATATGGTTTTAATTGTATCGTTACTTGTATTGTAGTAGGTAATATCTTGAGAGATATCTATTTGGTTTTTGTCCACGTTAAAAGTCGCTTTCACGTTTATAGCGTTTTGGCTACAAACAACACTGCTAAAAGCAAAAAGGATGAAACTTAATAGATGCTGTATTCTCAATGTATTTTTAAACTTTAATGGTTCAACTGGGTGTTTTGGAGTTTATAAAAAGGTTTTATACTATGTATACGAAATTGTTATAACTGCAGTTTTTTATTGATAGCTTTTATAATGAAAAGATAAACTTTCTATTTATTTACTAACGTTCTTTTGATAAGGAATTTACATTTTTTTTATTCAAAATAAAGGATTCCAATAATTTCTATTAAAGGAACCCTTTTGTTATTTAATTGAAAGCAATAGAAAATCGTTTTCACTTAATGTCAATAAGTGTAAATGGATTCTATATCTAGAAATTAGGGCTTAAATTTGAGTTTTTATAGAAGCTGTCTAGAATTGGAATTACTTCATCTGCTGTATCAACAAGGTGAATTAAATCTAAATCGTTAGCACTAATATTTTCAAAACCATCTAATAAAGTTGTTCTAATCCAATCTATTAGGCCAGACCAAAATTCGGTTCCTACTAAAATAATAGGGAATTTCTCAATTTTATTAGTTTGAATTAAGGTAATAGCTTCAAATAACTCATCCAAGGTTCCAAAACCACCAGGCATAACAACAAATCCTTGAGAGTACTTAACAAACATAACTTTTCGTACAAAGAAATAATCGAAATCCAAACTTTTGTCGGAATCGATATACGGGTTATCATGTTGCTCAAAAGGTAAATCAATATTTAGCCCAACGGATGTTCCTCCAGCAATATGTGCGCCTTTATTTCCGGCTTCCATAATACCCGGTCCGCCACCAGTAATAACGCCGTAACCGTGCTCTACAATTTTGGAGGCTATTTCTTCTGCTAACTTATAATTTTTATGATCTGGCTTGGTACGTGCAGAACCAAATATGGAAACGCAAGGGCCAATTTTACTTAATTTCTCGTAACCATTAACAAATTCGCCCATGATTTTAAAAATGGCCCAAGAATCGTTAGTTTTTACTTCATTCCAACGTTTGTGGTGTTGTTCTTTTCTCATATTTTATATAAATGTTTTATGTTATGTTTTGCAATCTGAAGGGAATATTAATCCAGAAACAAATTTAAGAGAATTAAATACATTTTGCACGCTTTATGTAAATGAATTCCCTTTTCCGAATTGATGTTTTCTTTCTAAAACTATTTTTTAAAGGTCACAAAAAAAAGACAAACCAAAATGATTTGCCTTTCATTAAATATTTTAATTTTTAAACTATTTCAAAGGACCTCGGCCTGAAATAAGATTGTACAATATTACAATTACGGCGATAACTAATAAAATGTGGATTAAGTTGTTTGTTTCCATACCGGGAACAACGCCTAAAAATCCTAATAGCCATATTACTATACAAATAACGGCGACTAGCCAAAGTAAGCTTCTCATATTTTTGGTTTTTAAGGGTTATGGTACTAATCTACTAAATATTTATGAATAGTATATTATTTTAACTCTTTTTTTAAGAATTGAGCCGTGTAGCTCTTTTTGTTTTTAATTATTTCTTCAGGAGTCCCTTTGGCTATAATTTGGCCGCCACCTTTACCGCCTTCATAACCTACATCAATTATATAGTCTACTGTTTTGATAACATCTAAATTGTGTTCAATAATTAATACCGTATTCCCTTTATTAACTAATTCGTTTAAAACCTCCATCAGAACTCGAATGTCTTCAAAATGTAAACCTGTGGTAGGTTCATCCAGAATATAAAACGTATTTCCAGTATCACGTTTGCTTAATTCTGTAGCTAGTTTAATTCGTTGGGCTTCACCACCAGATAGCGTCGTACTTTGCTGACCAAGCGTTATATAACCTAAACCAACATCCTGAATTGTTTTTACTTTTCTATAAATTTTAGGAATGTGTTCAAAAAAGTTAACCGCTTCATTAATGGTCATATTCAGCACATCACTAATAGATTTTCCTTTATAACGAATTTCTAAAGTTTCACGGTTAAAGCGTTTTCCTTGACAGGTTTCACACTCCACATAAACGTCTGGAAGGAAATTCATTTCTATAACGCGTAAACCTCCACCTTGGCAAGTTTCGCATCGACCACCTTTTACGTTAAAACTAAAACGTCCTGGCTTATATCCGCGAATCATAGCTTCTGGAATTTTAGCAAAAAGACTTCTAACTTCACTAAAAAGGCCGGTATAAGTTGCAGGATTACTTCGCGGCGTTCTGCCAATTGGCGATTGGTTAACATCAATTACTTTATCAAGATGCTCCAAACCTTTAATGCTCTTATAAGGCATAGGTTTTTTTACGCCATTAAAATAATAAGCATTCATAATCGGGTAGAGCGTTTCGTTAATTAACGTCGATTTTCCACTACCAGAAACACCGGTTACGCCAATCATTTTCCCTAATGGAATATCTATAGATACATTTTTTAAATTATTACCTGTACACCCTTTAAGAGATAAGATTTTACCATTGCCTTCACGTCGTTTTTCAGGAACTTCAATTTCCTTTTTACCGTTTAAATAATCGGCAGTAAGTGTGTTGTGCGTTTTAAGTTCGGCAGGTGTACCAATGCTGATGATTTCTCCACCGTATTTTCCTGCTTTTGGACCTATATCAATAACATAATCGGCGCTTTCTATCATATCCTTATCGTGTTCTACCACAATAATAGAGTTCCCAATATCACGTAAAGCCACCAATGATTTAATTAGTTTTTCGTTATCCCGTTGGTGCAGACCAATGCTCGGTTCATCTAAAATATATAAAACACCTACTAATTGTGAACCAATTTGGGTTGCCAAACGTATCCGCTGTGCTTCACCACCAGAAAGAGATTTTGATCCTCTATTTAAGGATAAATAATTCAATCCAACATCTAATAAAAACTGCGTTCGTGTTGAAATTTCTTTAACGATTTCTTCAGAAATTTTAAGTTGCTTTTTCGAAAGGTGGTTGGGTAAATCTTTAAACCAAACTGATAAATCGACAATATCCTTATTGGCTAATTCGGCTATATTTAAATTGTTGACCTTAAAATAAAGGGACTCTTTACGCAAGCGAGCACCGTTACAAGTGCTACACATTACTTTATCCATATAATCTTTAGCCCAACGTTTTAAAGAGGCAGTTTCGGCTGTATTATACTGGTTTTCTATAAAATTAGCGACACCTTCAAAATCAATTTTATAGTTTCTTGTAACGCCTAATGTTTTATTTTCGATTTCAAACTTTTCATTACCGCCGTATAAAATCATTTGCTTAGCAGCATCCGGTATACTCTTGTAAGCATCATTTAATGAGAAATTATAGCGCTGGGCTATTGTTTCAAATTGTTTAAAAATCCAGGAGTTTTTCTGCGGACCATGCGGTGCTAATGCACCCGCTTTTATGGATATAGAGTCGTCTGGGATTATTTTCTTCTCATTCACTTTATATAAGGTGCCAATGCCGTTACAAGTGGGACAGGCGCCTTTTGGTGAGTTGAATGAAAAATTATTAGGTTCTGGATTGGGGTAGGAGATGCCCGAACTAGGACACATTAAATTTCGACTAAAATAACGTGCTTCCTGTGTGTCTTGATCGATAACCATCAGCACATCTTCACCATGATACATGGCCGTATTGATGGTTTCACTTAAACGTTTATCATTATCTGCGCTTGAATCAATTTTAAGACGATCAATAACAATTTCAATATCGTGATTTTTATAACGATCCAGTTTCATCCCTTTTACAATATCGCGGATTTCGCCATCGGTACGGACTTTTACAAAACCTTGTTTGCCTATTTGTTCAAATAATTCACGATAATGTCCTTTTCTGGAACGAACAACAGGCGCCAAAATATTAATACGTTTGCCATTAAAAGTTTCGGTAATGAGGTCTTTAATTTGCTCGTCATTATAACTAACCATTTGTTCACCCGTATTATAACTGTAAGCATCACTGGCACGTGCGAATAATAAACGTAAAAAATCATAAATTTCGGTGATGGTTCCAACAGTAGATCTTGGCGATTTACTTGTTGTTTTTTGCTCGATTGCAATAACTGGCGAAAGTCCATCAATTTTATCAACATCTGGACGTTCTAATCCGCCTAAAAACTGACGTGCATAAGCCGAAAATGTTTCAATATAGCGACGTTGTCCTTCAGCATAAATGGTATCAAAAGCCAATGAAGATTTACCGCTACCAGACAATCCTGTAATAACGACCAGTTTATCTCGAGGAATGGAAACGTCTATGTTTTTTAGATTGTGAACGCGGGCGCCTTGAACCTCAATTGTATTTTCAAATTTACTCATAGCATAGCAATTTGGTCCGATTTACAGACCAATTTGCAAAGGTACAGATTATGCCATTAAAAATAAAGTAGTTGATATTTAGAGTTTTGTTAAATAAAAGAAGAAGACTTCGTGTTTAATTACTCTTTATATTCCTTAGCCCATAAAATTAAACTGTCTGGCGTAGGATCTAATCGTAGTTTTTCTATGATATTAGTTCTGTGTTTTTGTATAGTTCTTGGGGAAACACATAACATGTCGCTAATTTCGTTAGAGGTTTTACCAGTAGCAATTAACTCTACAATTTTACGTTCAGAAGGTGTCAATAAAGCGAATTTTTTTAGTTCGTTTTCAACGTTTGTTTCAAAATTATCGGAAAAAGAACGACTGAAATGTATACCATTTGCCATAACGGTAGCTATACATTTTTTTATTTCCTCCATACTATCTTCTTTCAATAGGTAACCATGAACTCCTAGTTTTTTTGCTTGCGCTACAAAGTTTTTTTGCTTGTGATAGGTCATTACAACAAATCGTGTCTGTAAATCTTTGTTTTCTTTACATGCCGTCATCACTTCAAATCCCGTTAAAAAGGGCATTTCAATGTCTAAAAGTGCAATTTGAGGTTTTAAATTTTTAATCGTTTCAACAGCTTCTTTGCCGTTTACTGCTGTGCCGATAATAGAGTAACCTGCTTGTTCTAGTTCTTGCTTTAAACCTTTAAGCATAATAGGATGATCTTCGGCAATAACTATAGTAATGTTGGTTTTAGCCATGATGATTTTAATAAAAGATGTTGATTTCGTAGTGAAAATACGACTTTATTGCACAGATTTATAAATTTCAATAATTAAATATAAAACGTTTAGCTGGCTTCAATTGGTAGTTTTATAATAATTTGTGTGCCTTTGCCTATGCTAGATTCTACTTCTAATTGAGCTTTAATTATTTTGCAGCGCTCCATAAGAGATTTCATACCTAAACTTTTGGAAGTCGTCAAGGCCTTGGAGTAGTCAAAGCCTTTCCCATTATCTTTGATGGTCATAACAATGTTATTTGAAACCTTTTCAATGCTTATAAAAATGGCTTTCGCTTCGGCGTGTTTTAAGGTGTTACTTAATGCTTCTTGGGCAACTCTATAAAGGTGTAAAGCCTTATCTTTATTTATATGATTGTCCGTATTTTCAATTTCTGCAGAGAAGAATACATCGGTACTTTCATCTAATTCATTTACTAAATCTTCTATGGCGGCTGTAAAGCCTAAACGTTCCAAAGCGGCAGGGTATAAGCCTTGAGAAATAGAACGTAAATTAGCTAGAGTGTCATTAGCCAAATTACCGTAATCTTCATTGTCAATCGTTTTTAACTTCCGCGTTAGTAGCATGAGTTGTTGCCCAACAGAGTCATGTAATTCAAAAGCTAAACGGGTGCGTTCTTGTTCTTGGGCGTTAATAATATTTTGTGTAAACTCCTCCTGTAGTACTTGTTTCTTTTTTGCATAATTACGCGAGCGAACAACGGTTACAAATCCGAAGACAGAAAATAATCCTAAACCGCCAAACAATAACCATTGATTTTTGACTTTATTTTTAGTGGCTAATAAAGCAATATTACTATTTTGATTTTGAATGGTTAAATCCCGTTTTTCAGTTTCATATAGTGTTTGATAGTAAGCTAAAACCCGTGTATTTATGCTGCTTCCAATCGAGTCTTTGATTTTTGTGTAATTCTTATAATGTAAAAAAGCTTTGTCGTTATCACCAATTTGCTCGTATACTTCCGATAAAAAAAGCGCTGCTTCTTGAATTTCTTCATATTGATCACCTTTAGTTTTTAACGTATGATTTTCCATTCCATATCGAAGCGCGTTTGGATAATCCTTTACAGAAAATGCAAATCTCATTTTAGCATTTAAATAAAAAGGTTTATTAAAACCTGTGATATTTTTTTCGGTTAGTTCAAGTTCTTTAATTAAATCTTCGGCTTGTTTTAAGCTGTCGTTTTCAGCTAAAGCAGCCGCTAAACCTGATTTAAGAAGTGACTCATAATCGGTTTTATTTTCTGCTTTATCATTTAGAGCTACGGCATATTTTAAATTTTTAATACGATTTTTTTGATTGTTAACTTTATTGTCATCCGCAGCATTATTATAATAAATTAGGTGTAAGTTTGGATATGATGGTATGTGTTTGGCGATTTCTATTAGCTCATCTCTTTCTTTTTTAGCTTCTTCAAAAAAACCATTTTTACTATATAGTATGGAAATAGAGCTTTTGGTATATAACCAGTATAACGTGTCATTTTTAGCTTGAAACATTTTTGATGCTTCTTGAAGCGTCATAGATGCGTCTCCAAAATTGCCGGTATTTACATATGCTATGCCTTTTGCAAATTTCGATATCTCCATGTATTTAGATTGATATTTTTCGGCATAAACATAAGCACTATCGAAAAGTCTAATCGCTTCATCAAAATTCCGTGAATCGGAGTAAACATAAGCAGCTTCAATATAAAAATCATCTATAATATTCGGCTTTGTTATCTCTGACAAGATCGGATAGGTACCTTTAATTATCTTTTTAGCTTCCTTGTAATCATTAGTACCGTAGTTGAGGTAATTTATAAAATTGACAGTATGTTTTACAGCCATATCAATGGAGTCTAATGCTTGAGCATAGCTTATGGTTTCACGAAAAATAGAATCTGCATTGAAAGTTGAATCGTAGCGAATTTCTTTAGCCAAGCTATCTAAAAACTGTAAACGATCAATACCGGAGGCGTGTTTGTTATTAAGTTCTTTAAGGGTCTTATTTTGTTCTAAATCTTTGTCTTGAGCAATTGAGATAATCGGGACAAATAGTAAAAGGATTAATAAATATAATCTCATGGTGGTTTTGGTTTGGGTAAAACTATATCTTTTAAAGTATAAATGAAGCACTTGGAAGTTATATAAATAAATTATTTTTACGATCTCCAATCTGGCCCTGTGATAATTGTAATGTTTTTAACACGTTTCTTCTAATGAATTGAAGTGGATTTGAACGAAAAATATAAATTAAAAAAAACCTAAAATATTATGCACTTTAAGTTAGTTAGCAGTTTAACCGTATTTAATGTGATGTTAAAAAAGGAAGAACAGTAAACTGTTGATCAATATTCAGCTCGAAATGATATAATTTAACGTCAGTGAGCGTGATTTTGAGACACGAGAAGTAGTATTGAGAATAGCTTTAAGTTACCGCTGTAAATTCATGCAGCAAAACTTACTTCGTTCCAATAATGCCATCCATTTTAATGCCTAAAAATAGCATTTCATGAAATATTGGAAGCATGGCACCACTGTCAGTAGTCGTCCAGTCATTCCAAGATGCTTCCAGTCCGCCAATAGGCAGAATATCGACCCACATTCTAAATTTTACGGGCTTATTATCGGTATCTACTATCCATAAATACGAATCGCCAGGTGTGCTGCCGCCGCTTTTGTAGGTAACTAATAAAGCGTCTTCATTGTTTTCTAAAGTAACCAAACGTCTTTCCGTTCCAGGATCAAATATTTTATATGGTGCTACTAACCAAAAGGAATCATTATTAAAATAATCTTGAGCGGTTTTAATAAGTTCGTCTGCTTTGCTGCCTGTAACAAGAACTTTATTGGCGTAAGCCGAGCTTAACTGCGGATTATCTAAATTCAAATCTACTTTAAATTTCTTCCAATGAACGGCACAGGTGTTTTTAGCTTTTTCCCATTTGTAATGGTGCCTGTTTTTAAAAGTCCACTCGATATAATTTGTTTCTAAATACGCTTCATAATCTATAGCTTCCAGCATGTTTTGTGCGAGAAGATCGGCTTGAGGGCCTTCGATTCCAGTAGGTAGATCTTCGTTGTATTTGAAATATATAAATCCGAAAAAAATGAGACTCGGCAACGTAAAAAAGATAATAACGCCAGCAATTATTTTCAGTATTTTTTTAGCTTTCATAAGGTATTAGTTTAAACGCAATGTAATATGTTTGGCAAAAACGGTAGCCGCTTTCAGTTCATTTCTAAACCATAATTCAGGCTCAATAAGTTCTAATTCGGCAAGTGCTATTAGACCCTCATTATCCGTAAAGATATCAACTCTGGCGTAAATAGGTAATTCGGTGCAAGCTTTTACGGCTTTAATAGCAAAGTCTATTTCAGCTTCTGTGGGTGTGTAAATATGAACGCTTCCACCAAAATCATCTTGAACTCGGAAATCACCCGACTTGGCTTTTTTCAAAACAGCGTGGCTATATTCTCCATTAAAAACCATCAAAGATAATTCTCCTTCACTTACAATGTTGTGTTGAAAAGGTTGCAGCATCAATGCTTCTTCCTTTATCAATTCTGAAAAAATTGCTTCGTGCGCGGTTAAATTATCAGCGTTTAATTTGTAAGTATGTCGCCCACCACCCGAAACACAAGGTTTTAAAACGGTTTCCTGCCAGTTTAATTGTTTATGCAATTCGGACAAATTGGTTTCTGTACCGGGTTCTATAAAATGGGATTCAGTAATATGAATACCTTTTTTCTTTAAATCCAGAAGATAATGCTTGTCAATATTCCAGCGGATTATATATTCAGAATTTAGCAATAACGTTTCTTTTGAAACAGCTTTCAGCCATTTTGAAAATTCATGAAATCGATTAAAATAGTCCCAAGTAGTTCTAAATAAAACGGCTTTTGTACTGTTCCAATTAAATTCTGAATCATCCCAAGCTAAACGTATGACGTTTAAGCCTTCTGCTTTAAGCGCATTTTGGACGAGCAAATCTTCATAAAAAACGTTATGTTTATAAGCGTTGGTGTCAGAATCTTCCAAATAACGTGCATCCGTGAGTATAACAACGTCGTAAATTTTCATATTGAGAAATTTTAAAATCCAACAGCGGTATCATCGCCACGTTTGTCAGCGCCACCTTCCAAACTTCCATCTTCTAAAACTAAAATAGCATCTACTTTACCAATAACGGGAGCGTTTTCTTCATTTAAATGATATCCTTTGGCTTGTAAATCAGATTTCAAAGTGCCTGTAAAAACTTGTGGTTCTATACGAATTTCATCTGGTAACCATTGGTGATGGAATCGTGGAGCGTCAACAGCGTCCTGCATGGACATACCAAATTCATGTACATTTAATATGGTTTGTAAAACAGACGTAATAATGGTGGATCCTCCTGGTGTTCCCAGACTCATTAATAGCTTTCCATTTTTCTCCACAATAGTTGGTGTCATAGAACTTAACATACGTTTTTCGGGAAGAATGCTATTCGCTTCAGCACCAACTAAACCGTAAACATTTGGTACGCCTGGTTTACTGCTAAAATCGTCCATTTCGTTATTTAAGAAAAACCCTAATTCATTAGAATATAATTTCGAGCCAAAACCGCTATTTAAAGTCGTTGTTGCAGCAATAGCATTTCCATATTGATCGACGATAGAGTAGTGCGTCGTTTCATCACTTTCTATTATTTGAACTTTTCCGTGTGATACATCTGCTGATTTCGTGGCGTTTTCAAAGCTAAAACTTTCCATTCTTTTCGATAAATAGTCGGTATTTATTAGTTTTTCGTTCGGAACTGTTACAAAATCAGGATCGCCTAAATAGAAACTTCTATCGGCATAAGCACGACGCTCTGCTTCCGTAATTACTTGAATAGCTTTTAGACTATTATGTCCGTATTCCGAAAGATTGTATGGCTCAATCATTTTCATCATTTGTGCTAAAGCAATACCACCACTTGAGGGTGGAGACATGGAAATTATTTTTAAATCATCATAGGTAAACGTAACTGGTTCGCGCCATTTTGCTTCATAGCGTGCTAAATCTTCCACCGTAATAACACCGCCTTGCGATTGAATAAAAGTCGCTAATATTTTAGCTGTTTTGCCTTTATAAAACTCATCACGACCATTTTTCATAATCGCTTTTAAGGTGTTAGCTAATGCTGGGTATTTAATAGTATCGTTTTCTTTCCATTCGCCATCTAAAACAGTACCGTTAGCATTTACAGCTTCAATTTGTGGTTTAAAATAAGCAATACTTGCTGCCTGTTTTTTAGTGACAATTACGCCGCGTTCTGCTAACTCAATAACAGGTTGGATAATAGCTTCAATTGGTAGAATACCAAACTTTTTATGCGCTTCAAAAACACCAGCAATAGTTCCTGGAACCCCAACAGCCATAGCGCCAGTGGTGCTTTTACCAGGAATAACCTGACCTAAACTATCTAGATACATATCTTTAGTGGCTGCCATAGGTGCTTTTTCACGATAATCTAACGCGCCAATTTCACCGTCGTGCATACGATATACCATAAAACCACCACCGCCAATATTTCCGGCATATGGGAATGCAACAGCCAAAGCTAATTCTGTAGCAGCCATAGCATCAAAGGCATTTCCACCTTTAGCTAAAATATCGCTACCAATTTTAGAGGCCTCCTCACGTGCCGAAACCACCATGGCTTTTTGGGTAATTAAACCTTGTTTTTTAGTTATTTGAGATATTTCAGGACTTTTTTTACAAGAATAAAAAACAGCAATTAATAAGAGTGGTAAAAAACGATTCATCATTATATTTAAGTAATTGTATTAGTAATAGTTTTTAGTTTTTCAGCAGCGAAAACGCGTAGATCTTCAAAGAAAAGCGTGAATTCAGCTTCAAATTCGTCATAATACTCTACCAATTCTCGAGTGGCTTCGTTCATTTTCGATTTATTTTTTGTACGCTGATTCATACCGTCCAAAACACGTTGAATACCATCGATTTCTGCATAAATCACTAATAAATTATTAGCAATCATGTAGGGTAAAATTCTTCGGGTTCTTGGGGGCAATATCTCATAATTTACTTCTAACAAATCATAGAAATTTTGTGCGTATTCTTCTAAAGGCACCTTGGAATATTTTGTCCAATTCTTCGCCAGGAAATGATCGTATAGAATATCGACAATCACACCACTATAATGGCTATAATTTTCATGAAGCTTTTTAGTGCTTTTTCGTACCACAGGATGCGCATCTGTAAAGGTGTCAATTTCGCGATGTAATAAAATGCCTATTTGAATTTCTTTAGGGTACTCCTTGTATTGTTTGCCCCGTATGCCATCGGCTATAAAGTTCCCAATGGTGACATTTGGAAGGTTATTGGAAAGATAAATGTGGGCTAGGAAGTTCATAATTCGAAATTACAAATTCATACTTAAGAAAACACATATAAAACTTATATTTGTTGAAATTAAAATACTTTTTATGACACTTATAAAATCTATATCAGGAATCAGAGGAACTATTGGCGGTACAGTTGGGGACAACTTAACACCTATTGATGCTGTGAAATTTGCATCGGCTTATGGAACTTGGTTAAAAGCGCAGTATAAAAAAGATGATTACCGCGTTGTGGTTGGTCGTGATGCTCGTATTTCTGGTGAAATGATACAGAATTTAGTGATGAACACATTGGTTGGTTTAGGTATTCATGTAATTGATTTAGGTCTTTCTACAACACCAACCGTTGAAATAGCTGTACCATTGGAACATGCTGATGGTGGCATTATTTTAACAGCAAGTCACAATCCAAAAGAATGGAACGCATTAAAGCTACTAAATAATAAAGGTGAATTTTTAAATGGCGTTGAAGGTGCTAAAATTTTAGCCATAGCAGAAAGTGATTCTATGCACTTTGCGGATGTAGATAGCTTGGGAAAAATCACTGTAAATGATGCGTATATTGATATGCATATTGATGCCGTTTTAGATTTAAAACTGGTGAATAAATCGGCTATCGAAAAAGCTAATTTTAAAGTAGTTGTGGATGGTGTTAACTCCACAGGCGGAATTGCTATTCCATTATTATTAGAACGATTAGGTGTTGAGCCTATAAAATTATACTGCGATCCTACTGGTCATTTTCCACATAACCCAGAACCGTTAAAAGAACATTTAACTGATTTATCGGAAGCTGTTGTTAAAGAACGCGCTGATTTTGGAATTGTTGTCGATCCAGATGTTGATCGTTTGGCTTTTATGGATGAAAAAGGGGAGATGTTTGGCGAAGAATATACACTTGTTGCTTGCGCAGATTATGTTTTGAGTAAAACGCCAGGAAATACAGTAAGTAATATGAGTTCTACACGAGCTTTACGCGATATAACCGAAAAACATGGCGGAACTTATGAAGCTAGTGCAGTTGGTGAAGTGAATGTTGTGGAGTTGATGAAAAAGAATAATGCCATTATTGGTGGTGAAGGAAATGGCGGTATTATTTATCCAGAATCGCATTACGGTCGTGATGCTTTAGTGGGTGTGGCTTTATTTTTAAGCTTATTAGCGGAAAAGAAAATGTCAGTGAGTGAATTGCGCGCTAGTTATCCGAGTTATTTTATGAGTAAGAAGAAAATAGCTCTAACGCCACAATTGGATGTGGATGCTATTTTAAAAGCTATGGAAGCAAAATATAGCAACGAACGTGTAACCACGGTTGATGGTGTTAAAATAGATTTTAACGATAGTTGGGTACATTTACGTAAATCTAATACAGAACCTATTATTCGCGTGTATACTGAAGCACCAAGCCAAGAAGCGGCCGATGCTTTGGCGAAGAAAGTCATTGCAGAAATTGAAGCTGTGGCTAATAATTAGTACCTTTGCAACTTAATTAATACGCATGAT
This sequence comes from Bizionia argentinensis JUB59, assembly GCF_000224335.1. Lineage (GTDB taxonomy): Bacteria > Bacteroidota > Bacteroidia > Flavobacteriales > Flavobacteriaceae > Algorimicrobium > Algorimicrobium argentinense. Next base: position 20,000 of record NZ_AFXZ01000042.1, read on the forward strand.
TACAACAAAAACATCTCCAGAGGTTCAAACGGATTTAGAAACTTATTTTGGTCAGTTTAGAAAGCACATTATTGGTGTGGATCAAACGTTTGAATCGCCATACGGTTCCCAAAAAATTATTTATACGGATTGGACGGCTTCGGGCCGTTTATACCGCCCAATTGAAGAAACCATAACCAATGTTTTTGGACCTTATGTGGCCAATACGCATACCGAAACTACGGTTTCAGGTACGGCCATGACAAAAGCGTACCATAAAGCCAAGAAGATTATTAAAACGCATGTGAATGCTAGCGATGATGATGTATTGATTGTATCTGGTAATGGTATGACTGGTGTGGTTAATAAATTTCAACGTATTCTAGGATTAAAAGTCCCTGAAAATTTACGCGAATTTACTAATGTACCTGATGAGATGTGTCCGGTGGTTTTTATCACGCATATGGAGCATCACTCGAACCAAACAACGTGGTTGGAAACGATTGCAAAAGTAGTTGTTATTCCGCCTGACGAAGATGGTTTATTTAGTTTAGAAAATTTAGAGAAGTTATTAGTTGAATATAAAGAATGTACCATAAAAATAGCTTCGGTTGTTGGTGGTTCTAATGTTACGGGTATTGAAAACCCTCACCATGATATTGCGCAGATGATGCATAAGCATGGCGGACTTTGCTTTGTCGATTTTGCTTGCTCGGCACCCTATGTGGATATTGATATGCATCCCGAGGATGAAACCAAAGCTTTGGATGCGGTATTCTTTTCGCCTCATAAATTTATTGGCGGCCCAGGAACATCTGGCGTGCTAGTTTTTAATAATAAGCTTTATAAAAATATTGTTCCTGATTGTCCAGGTGGCGGCACCGTAAGTTGGACAAACCCTTGGGGCGAGCATAAATATATTGATAATATTGAAGACCGTGAAGATGGTGGAACACCAGGTTTTTTACAAACAATAAAAACGGCGCTCGCTATTAAGTTGAAAGAGCAAATGGGTGTGAAGAATATGCTTGATCGTGAGCATGAAATTCTAAAAGTGGTATTTAAAGAGTTAGGAGATTTAGATAATTTACACATTCTTGCCGGTCAACATGAAGACCGTTTGGGCGTGGTTTCTTTCTATATTGATAATTTACATTTTAATTTAGGTGTCAAGTTGCTGAATGATAAATTTGGTGTGCAAACACGTGGAGGTTGTAGTTGTGCTGGTACTTATGGGCATTTTTTACTACATGTGGATCAGAAAACGTCTAATGAGCTAACTCAAGAAATATCTTTAGGTGAACTAACACGCAAACCCGGTTGGATTCGTATGTCTATTCATCCAACAACTACTAATGCTGAAATTCAGTTTGTATGTGATAGTATTAAAGATTTAGCTCAAAACCATGTAGCTTGGTCGAATGATTATGAATATAACAAATTGAATAATGAGTTTGTCCATAAGTCTTTGTTGCATGCGGAAGAAGATGAAATGGATACTATGGTTTCTAGCTGGTTTGAACTAGCCTAGGATAAGTAGAAGTTTATAGATATAACAGGCGAAAAACTAATAGGTATGAAAAATAACGTATCGAACCTTAAATTGGCATTAGAGCAATACGCCAGTGAATCTAATTTAACGGAATTAGAAGTTGTTGAGAAACTGAAAGATTATTATTTCAATAAAAAAGTTACTGACAATTTAAAGCTCTATAAAAAAGGACAGAAAAAAGTCAGTGAAATTACTAAAAACTTGAAAATATCATCTCGGAAGTTTTATGCTATTTTAGATAAGAAGAAAATAGAATATACGAAATACAATAAGTCGTAACGTGTTAATTTATTGTTTGCTGTTATAATCGGTAGGCACTTTATCACGATGTTTCCAGCGCTTATGTGTCCATAAATAGAATTCTGGCGCTTCGTTAATTTGATCTTCCACGAGTTTTAGGAATATATCAGTAATCTCATAATCTTTATAATCCTGTGGATGATAGGCAATGGTTTTAAAAGTCGTTTCATAAAAACCACGTTTTAACTTTTTAACGCCAAAAAACACCACGGACATATCTAGTTTTTTGGCTAACATTTCCGCACCAGTATGCACGGGAACAGTTATACCCATAAATTCGTTCCAATGAAACGCTTTTTCAGCTTTAGGCGATTGGTCAGACACAAAGCCGCACATAGCGATTTCACCATTATTTTTAGCCCGTTTTAAAACTGAAATACTCTCTTTGGTGGTAATAAGGTGGCTGTTGTATTTAGCACGAATACGTTTTACCAATCGGTCAAAGTACTTATTGGCAAGACGTTTGTAAATGGCATATCCCTTTACACTCATATAAGTTTGAAGGATAAAAATCCACTCCCAACTTCCATAATGTGCGCACATTAAAGCAACACTTCTGTTTTCTTTTTCAAGTTGTTGAATGAGCTCGACATTCGAAAACGTAAAGCGTTTTCTCATTTGTGCTTCCGTTATGGTCATAGACTTGATGGATTCTAAAACCATATCACATAAATGGTGGTAAAATTTCTTACGGATGCTATTTAATTCCTCATTAGATTTGTTAGGAAAAGCTAACTTCAAATTCTCCTTAACTACATTTTTTCTGTAACCTATAACATGGTAGAGTATAACGTATAAACCATCGGAAACTGAATACAATAATCGGAACGGTAAAATGGAAACCAACCACAAAATGGGATAAATGAGAATATAGGCAAGGAATTGCATGAATTAATTTTAGATTTGCAGATACAAATATATGTTATATTCTATTTAATCGTTAGTATTTATGGGTAATTTAAGTATTGTAATTATCGTGGTAATCGCCGCGAATGCATTGATATCATTCAAAGGCTTTAGTGATTTTTCGTTTTTTGAAAAATACAAGTTCAATATTGGAGCCATTGTTCGAGGGGAGAAAATTAGAATGTTTAGTTCCGGTTTCCTGCATGTAGATACATCGCATTTGTTTTTTAATATGTTTTCTCTATTCATTTTTGCAGATGTAGTACTTGTGTTTTTAGGTAATTTTAAATTCCTTATTGTTTATATAGGAAGCTTACTGTTAGGTAATTTACTATCCTTATACTTTCATAAAGAGGAACATCATTACAGTGCCGTCGGTGCTAGTGGAGCGGTAATGGGTATTGTTTATGCCGCTATATTGTTACAGCCCAATATGAGTTTGTATCTGTTTTTTATACCCATTCCAATTCCTGCATATATTTTTGGTATTGGTTACTTGTTATATTCTATTTACGGTATGAAAAATCGCGTTGGTAATATTGGTCATGACGCTCACTTTGGTGGTGCTATTGGAGGATATGTCATTACACTAATTTTGGCGCCTTGGTTGTTTGAGAAAAACCTATTGATGATTGGCTTATTAGCCCTGCCAATTATTCTACTATTTATTTTGAAAAAATTAAATAAAATTTAAAAGTTTTTTCAAAGTTTTAAGCATAAAAAAAGCCTTTCCACATGGAAAGGCTTTTTTGTGCTATATCTATTTATATTAATCTAAAAGCTCTTTTATTTTAGCTTCTAGAGCTGGACCTCTTAAATCTTTAGCAATAATTTTTCCTTCGCTATCTAAAATAAACGTAGCAGGAATTGCTTGAATATTATAAAGCTTCGCAATAGGATCGTTAAAAAAGTCCAAGTTAGAAACCTGGTGCCATGTTAAGCCATCTTTTTCAATAGCTGTTAGCCATTCATCTTTAGCGTCAGTTTGTCTTGGAGTTCCGTCCAACGATACACCAATAATTTCAAGACCTTTTTCATGATATTTTTCATAAACCTTAACCACATTTGGGTTTTCACGTCTACAAGGTGCACACCAAGCAGCCCAGAAATCAATAATAGTTATTTTACCTTTAATATCGTTTAAAGAAACCATTTTCCCTTCCGGATTTGGAGCAGAAAAGTTTGGAGCCACACTACCTATGTTGGTGTTTTTAGAAGCCGTTATCATACCCGAAATATTTTCGCCCATACGACTGTTTTTAACAGTTTCGGTGAAATTATCATATAGTTCTGTAGCTTTTTCTGCTTCGATATTTTTAGTGTTCAATAAGTTTTCCAATATAGCAGCACTCGTTACTGCATCATTGTGTTTCTTAATAGCTGCTGCGTTCTCTTTATTTGCAGCGTCTACTAATTGTTGAAACTCCGTTTGAATCGATGTCATTTTTACAGAATCGCCGGCCGTTCTAGCCGCCATAAATTCCTGTCCCATCGTTTCATTTTTCTTACGAACCTCATCAGAAATATCTCTAAATTCTTGAAAAACATCATTCTCTTTACTACCAGTTACAATAGATGCTTGTAAGCTATCTTTGTAAAACTCAATAGAAAAAGTTTCATTTTCTAACATAATTGGCATGCCACCTTGCATGCCTTCAATGCTTATAACAAAAAGATCAGTCGAAGGAACGGAGCCTTTAAAAGTAACTTGACCATCTTTTACAATACTAGAGTCCACAACCGTGGGATTGTTCATGTCTGTATTTTGAATCTTTATTACTTTCCCATCTAATGATTTATCAATAGAGCCTGTTATGGCATAACCATCCGTATTTGATTCTTGGCAAGAAGCTAAAAGAATAATGAATGAAAGTAGCGTCAATTTTTTAATCATTTTTAATATTTTTTAGTTTGAGCAAATATAGCTGAATACTAAAAAAAAGTATGTTAAGAATTAGCTAATATCCAGATGGGTATATTCTCTGTCTATTTTAGTACTTTTGTAGTATGAATCAAAACGATACTATTGTTGCACTTGCTACGCCGTCAGGAGCTGGTGCTATTGCCGTTATACGCTTGTCTGGTAAGGATGCGATTGCTATTTGTGAAGGCTGCTTTAAGTCGGTTTCTAAATCGAAAAAATTATCAAGTCAGAAAACACATACCATTCATTTAGGGCATATTGTAGATGATGCTCGAGAAATAGATGAGGTTCTGGTATCCGTATTTAAAAATCCGAGATCTTATACAGGCGAAGATGTGGTTGAAGTGTCTTGTCACGGTTCCAATTATATTCAACAGCAAATTATTCAGTTATTCTTGCGCAATGGATGTAGAATGGCAGATGCAGGTGAATTTACTTTGCGTGCTTTTTTAAACGGGAAACTCGATTTAAGTCAGGCTGAAGCTGTTGCCGATTTAATTTCCAGTGATAATGAGGCGTCTCACCAAATAGCTATGCAGCAAATGCGTGGTGGGTTTTCTAGTGAAATTGCCAAATTGCGAGAAGAACTTTTAAATTTCGCATCCTTAATAGAATTAGAACTTGATTTTGCAGAAGAAGATGTGGAGTTTGCTGATAGAACCCAGTTTCGGGAATTAGTAGAACGCATCACTTTTGTATTGAAACGTTTAATTGACTCGTTTGCTGTTGGGAATGTTATTAAAAACGGTATTCCTGTTGCTATAGTTGGCGAACCTAATGTTGGTAAATCCACATTATTAAATGCCTTATTAAATGAAGAACGTGCTATTGTTTCTGAAATAGCTGGCACCACACGCGATACGATTGAAGACGAAATTAGTATAGGCGGCATGGGTTTCCGGTTTATAGATACTGCCGGAATCCGTGAAACACAAGATGTGGTAGAAAGTATTGGAATAAAAAAAACGTTTGAGAAAATAGAGCAAGCCCAAGTGGTGATTTATTTATTCGATTCTACAACCTTCAAAACGCAATGTAATCAGTTTAAAGTGGAGTTGGAAAAGATTAAAAATAAATACCCTTTAAAGCCCTTGATTGTTATCGCTAATAAAATTGATAAAGTAGACGATACTTTGTTAGCGCAAATGCAGTTGGAAATTCCTGAAATCCAATTACTATCTGCAAAAAGTGGTTTTGGTGTGGAACAACTTACCGATTCCTTATTAGGCTTGGTAAATACGGGTGCACTCCGAAATAATGAAACTATAATTACCAATACCCGTCATTACGATGCTTTGCTAAAAGCATTAGAAGAAATACAGAAAGTTAAGTATGGTCTAGATTCTGGATTGCCTAGCGATTTAATGGCCATTGATATTCGCGAAGCCTTGTATCAGTTTGGATTGATAACTGGGAATGTTACCAATGATGAATTGTTGGGAAATATATTTGCTAATTTCTGTATTGGTAAATAACATCATATTTCCGAAATAAATTAGAAATTTTAAAAACCATCTAAAAATAACTATATCAATCTTCAAATATATGAATAACACTAAAGCGTTTTTGTTGCTCTTATTTTTACTACTATGTTCGCTAAGGCTAACCGCTCAAGATTTTCAAACTCTTGAAATAAAACAAGCTAGTAAGGAGCTTGCCAATATTCCTGGAGAAACGATGGGTCAGAAATTGGAGAGTTTACTTTTCTGGTCGCAAGCTGAAAAGGAACGTCGATTCCCAATAATGCAAGCTATATTCCCGAGTATTCCTATAGCTTGTGGTGGGAACAGTGCTTTCTTAAAACAACTAAAAAACATCACTCCTAAGTGGGAAGATGAAACGACATTGGATTCGTATATGAACGATAATCACGTTCAAGGTGTTATTGTGCTAAAAGACAATCAAGTCAGGTTGGAAAAATATGCTAAAGGCATTAATCAGGAAACACTTTGGACGTCTTTTTCTGTGGCAAAATCTGTTTCTTCCATGTTGGTTGGGGTTGCGTTAAAAGATGGCGCTATAGAAAGCTTGGACGATCCGTTAAAGAAATATATAACTGAATTTAAAGGGCATGATTACGGCAAAGTGACTGTGCGCCAACTCCTGACAATGACTTCGGGAATTGCCTGGAATGAGGATTATGAAGACCCAAACTCGGATGTTGGACAAATGTATAAGGCACACTGCCAGGGTTCCGAGTCGCATATTTTGACTTATATGAAGCCTTTAAAATTTGAACATGAACCAGGAACGCATTGGAATTATAGTACGGGTGAAACCGATTTAGTAGGGATTTTAGTTCAGAAAGCAACCGGCATAAGTTTGGCAGAATATCTTTCTGAAAAAATATGGAAACCTTTTGGGATGGCTCATGATGCGCATTGGCTTGCAGATGAATGTAGCAATCTCAATCTAGGCGGAAGTGGTCTTTCGGCGAGTTTAAGGGATTTTGCACGCATAGGAACACTTATGATGGACGAAGGTGAAATTGATGGTAAAAGCATACTTTCGGAGGAATGGCTAAAAAATGCCACATCACTTTTACACCAAACTAATGAGCAAGGCGATGGTTACGGTTATTTATGGTGGCGTTTCCAAGATGGCAGCTATGGCGCTTTTGGCATTTTTGGTCAGATGATATATATAAATCCCCATGAAAACTTGGTGGTAGCACAAATGGCAGCATGGCCAAAAGCGGGCTCTAAAGAGCTTACTCAAAAAAGACAGTCTTTTATTGATGCTATTCAACGCGTTATGGATTAGAGCGGACTATGCCGTTAAGAGTATAGTAAGTTTAAAAATAACGAATAACTGTAGTTTCTTTTTATAGAAGCCGCATAACCGTAGTAACCCTTCTAAAATAAAAGTTTTAATGCGAAAGCTATAAAACCAAGGAAAGTATGCAGCAGGTTCGTGAAAACGGTAGAAGGGAAGCGTGCTTTAATCAACTTCAACTATAAACCAATATCCTCCCTGTAACTATGCACGTTGTTTATATAAATGTATTGGAACAGGCGGAGAACTTTAAGCGAAATAGATAACTTCGAATATATCTTTTTTGAGTTGGAAATTAGAGCATTGACACTTTATTACTTCTTATTGGTCCTAAAAAGCAAACAAAATGCAGTGTTTTTTCCGTCTGTATATACTTTCTATTGTTAGATATTAAAGAAAATGAAGATAATGCAGAGTAGTAGTGTAATAGTAAATTCGAATTTACATGCCAATTAGCACCTTAAATATGTTAAATATTCATGATTAAATGTCTGCTTTTCATAGGGTGTTGAACCAAAAAATGGAATTAACTATTGTTGTCTTTTTTATATAAACATAAATGTTTCGAGCACATCTAGATAGGTTAACTTATTTATTGGTAAAAAGTTTTAAAAAGTTTTTTATGCCGTCTAAGCTATTTGGAACGTATATGGTTGTACCGCGTCTTATATTATCTTTAATTTGATAGTATGCGCCCATAGGTAGCATTAACAATCCTAAACCACTTATAGTCGTTAAAAGATAACCAAGAAATATAGTAAATGCTTTTCTAAAAGTTGGTTTACTACCTTTTATCACGTTGTTGTTTATAGCTAAATATTGAATACTATTTTTTTTATCATAAAGTAATTCTACCTTTTTAATAAAAGTTAATTGATTCGCTTTAAAGCTTATTGGTATCGTTTCTAAAAAAGTGTTTTCACCGCTTATTAAGTAATTAGATTTTAATAGGTTGGCAATTGGATTGTAGTTTTTATCAGGTGTATAAAATTGAAATTCTATCGGTTTAGAATCCGCTATTATTTTTACATTCAAATAATATTCACCTACTTTATGATACCATAAATCTATTTTTTCTACTTTGGTAAATTGAAAGGGTTTGGTATTAATACTTTTACCTCCTTTTATAATATCTGGCCCTATTTTAAAAGTCAACAAGACGGCAATAGTCATGTATATTAATGTATATATAATAAAATTAACTTTAGACATTTGTTAAGTTTTGATCGTCGTTTTTAAAAATATGTAAAGTATCCTTATTGTCTGTAACAAATAAATAAGGTTGAAAATATTTTATTGGACGAGGACTTGGAAAGTAAACTCCTTTTTCTTCATGAAACCAGTCATATTGCAATGTTTTAATATTAAAAGCACCTATAATACCTCTGCGGTAATCGGTGGTAATAATGTGGTTGTTTTCCAATACAAAATTATCTCGTTGCGAATCAAAAATAGTAGGGTCGTTAAATAGTTTTTCCATGGGTTCAAATAATGTACGTTTATATCCACCAGTGGCTATATCTACCTCAAAATAACCTATACTGGTAACACCTTTTAATTTCCCATTTTTCTCATCTAACACATAATTTGTGTTGTTGCACGCGTCTATTTGCCATAATATCTCGCCTGTATCAGTATGTAAGCCTATTAAAATCTCGTCTCCTAAACTTAAAACGCATGTTTTGTTATATACCACATAAAAAAGATTTGTTCGTAAATCTTTGTATTCCTCTTGGAAGGAAGTTTCCCATAAAATTTCTCCATTATTTATATTGAGTGAAATTACTTTGTTAGCAGCAACACCATATAAAAAATCGTCATTCAAACGTAAAGGTGTATTAGTTTTAGACCACCATAAAACTTCTTGGGTTTTTAATGAGTATACACCTTGCTCTATCTCAGTTCCTAATTTATCTTTGTAAATTAATATTTTTTCATTATCAACTCCGTAATTATTATATTTTTTTAATGAACCTTTCATATAAATATCAAATCTATTATCTTCCTTTCTATACATTTCACCAGAAGATGAGTCTTGAAAGTAAAAATTATTGTTATACGAAAAAAAGCTGTAAAATGAGCGATTAAAATCAATTTTTCTCAAAAACTTCAAACTTTCCAAAGCATAAAAAAAAACTTCACCTGTTTGCTTAGAAACGAGAAGTTGCTCTTCAATCTTAAAACATTTATAAGTGTTTTCTATTTTCTTAACTTCTTTAAAATTCATTATTTCACCCAATTTATGTAACTAAACTTCCATTCGTAGCAAATTCTACAAGTTTTTTTTGAATTTGTTATTGAAGGATTAAGACTTGTAAAAAATTCTGGATTTAATTTAAATAATTCTTCTGCCTTTTCAGCATTTTTGAAAATATTTTGAAACATTACTTTAGCTTCAGTTGCATTGTCATTAAAGTAATACCTGAATTTATTACTTTCAATATATTTATAAAATTGGTTTTGTTAGTTGCATTACTATGTTTATAATTATGCCATAAGCTCCTGTTATAAAAAGGGGCTTGCGGAGTTGAACCTACAGCAGCCATTATTTTATGCTTTCATTAATCTATTGTGTTCTTTGGGAAATTTTTATTTTATGGATTTTGCTGTTTGTGGAAATATACTACTTCTAAATCACAATATACTACCATATAATAAGCGGTTAGTTTAAGGTAATTGTTGTTATAAAAGATAAGAAGGCAACTAATGCCATTCTTGTTTGGTAGTTTTTACTCAAAATTTTAATACTGTTTTGTTGTTCTGCAAAGACTCCCTGATAATAGGCGTGACTTATGATTATTTTATTTTAATGTACCTGTTGTATATATATTCAAACCTTACAGGGTAGTTATTTTCACGTATTAATCTTTCTCGCATGTCAGCTATTCCTGCATTTGGTAAATAGTTGTTTTTAATTTTTTGCTTAAGGGCATCTTGTAATGGTAAAAACGCAATTTGTTTATTTAAGAAATACGTTTCTTTTTGTAGTAATTCATATTCGTTACTATAGGGAAAAACACCTTTTAACTCTTGCTCAAAATTTTGTTTAACTATACGCTCCAAGTAGTTTAAGCCTTTAAGAATACAATCTCTATCTCTAAACTCACAAATGGGAGTTTTAAAGTCTATGCTTTTTAAAAGGCAGCATGCTGCTATTTTATAATTTTCACCGCTATTAGTTATAAATATGAACTCTAATATTTTGGAGTTATCATATGCAATATGCAAGCCTAAATAGTCGTTTTTATACATTACATACGAAAAACTATCTGTGTTGCCAGTAATAGCAAAATTATGGGCAGCTAAAATTTTGCTGAATACGTGCTCAACATCTGTAGTGAATTCGTGATATCCCCAGTTTTTGTTATACATTTTTAAAATTAATTAATCTTAATATTTGATTATAAAAAGTATTATTACGATAAGTTAATGATTCGGGTTCATTGCTAAAATTCTTTAAAATTAAATTCTGTCAAGCCTGATTCTTCCAAGTCTTCTTTTAACCTACTTCATGCCAATTTGATAGGTGTTGTATTTGGTGAGGTTATTATATCATAATCACGTAAACTATAATTAATTTTAGATTTTTCAGAGTGATGTCTTTTTCGAAAATCAACTCTTCTTCCAATTTTAAAGCTCTAACAGAAATGCTACGAGGAACAGAAAGAGGTGTTTTTAATTGGTTTGAAATCATTGACAAATTATTTAAGACTAAAAAGTTTAAAGACTTCATTCATAAAAATGTAGCTACGCATTAGAGTTTAATACTAAAAATGAATTCAAAGAGACGGTATGATTTCTATGTCTTTGTACAATTCATAGTTATTCCTAATATGCTCCGATAGTTCCTTTAATCTTTCAAAATCAAATTTTTCTTCCTCCTCTTGTAAACGAAAACTCTTTGAAGTATCTACAAAACTATTATGAAATACAACAGATATTTTTTTTTTCCATTAACATCTTAAAGCGTAAAATCCCAAGGATGATTGTATAATTCTTTCATATCTTATTGAATAATATTAGAGGTGCAATCTGTATTAATAACCATCCCTTCTGTTTTAATAACAGCTTCTGGTACTTTCCTTCCAGGAATCCATTAATTATTAGCTCCAAATTCATTCCCCGTAGGTACTTCTATTTTATTTGTTGGTTTAAAATCAATTCTCAACACCTCTCCTCCCTGCAATTGTTCTACTGGAATCCCTAACTTCTTTGATTGTTCTTTAATAGGTAATTTAATAATATGATTTATTTCCGATTTTGTTGACACAAATTCTGTTTTCCCTAAATCAGGTTTCCCTATTCCGTATTTATCATAATCTTTTTTTATAACAATTCTTGAAGCTCCATCATCAAACTTAAATAAATGATTATCAATATAACTTTTATTCAAGTAGTCTGACACTGGTGGTCTACTTCCTTTTGGTAAATTAAGTATTTTTTGCTAATTCCATCCTGCCTTTCAAGCTCCAGCTAAATCATCCCCCGCATCAGCCAATAGGTAAACATCTATTCCCAAATATTTATGTGAATTCCAAGCAGAAAGGCTCTCAGATACTTCAAACTTAGTTTTTTCTTTTAAAAAACCTATGTTGGTTGAAGATCTTTTTTTAATGAGTTTGTTTTTTGAGAATGTTCAATTGAAAAAGAAACTAGGGTTTGGGGTAAAAGTAGTTCCGTTTTGGCATAAGTTATTTGCGTTCCTATCAGGTACGCTAAGAAGAATAGAAATATGTATTTTATGAATTTAAGAGCGTTCATTTTAAAACTAGACAGGCTTTATGCAGGTTGATTAATTAGTGTCTCTTCTTTCATATCTTCATATAAAGATATTATCTCTTTGAATATTTCTTTAAGTATTTCGTAAGTATCAAACGAGGGCTTTTTCACTAGTTCGTCAGACTTTATTCCTTTACTATATTCTATTGATTCACAAATAAGAGATGCAGGACCTCCAAACATCAGATTTAAACTATTATTTTTACATCCTAAAATAACTTCAACCAATCCATATTTAAGACATAAATGAAGGTTAAAATCTAAATCATTTATTGTATCTACAATGCGATAAAACTGACCTTTAGACACAAATTTCGATTCATACCCCAATTCTTTAAGGATGGTTAAGACTACTTTTTTTTGTGTTTTATCTAGTCTTTCATCATTTTTTCTCGTCTTCTCGCTTAAACTCTTATAGCGATCATAAAAATTGATATTACTAAATATTTTTACTCCTAAATTATACATTATTCTATTTTAAATCTTAAAGTGATATTTTTACTATTAGCCAAATTAATATAGTCTTGAATATTACTCAAACTTTGAGTACTAGCAGGAATTTCTAAAAACATTTGACCTTGTAGTGTTTGACCCCGCTCCGCAAAGTCTCCCGACTTTGAGGTCATTATTATTATTATTATTATTATTATTATTCCTAAAACAGTCATGCAAAAAATTCATTTTCAATATTGATTATACTTTGTAATGGATGACGCATTTAGCACATCAATTACTGTATTATCTACTATTTCTATATCAATTAAGCCTTGGTTGTTTACATAATTACTTGCACTAGATTATATGTAATGTGATGCTTTTTCAACAATGCTAGCTCTTACTGGGTTTAAATGAATGTCATCCAACTTAGACTACATAAATTTATGTGAATAAATTTCCTCTGCATGATTA
>NZ_AFXZ01000041.1 GCF_000224335.1 Bizionia argentinensis JUB59
TTCAGGATGGGTCATAATGCACTTCAACGGTTGGTTATATGAAAAGTAGCAGATTTTAATTAACAATTTTCGGTCCAAAACAAAAGATAGCAGAAAAGAATCAAACTTTGGTTTAGCTCTCAACTGCTGTTTTTAATATAGCTTGTTGAGGTTAAAGTAATATATTAAGGGCAACCCCTAATATCATCCCACCAAACACGCGTTTTTTTGAATTTTGAAGAAGTGATTTTTTCTAATATATATATGTATTCAAAATAATAATTTTTTGTTTCTTCAATTATTACAAATTTTTTGGTTTTATAAGCTTTTTTTATTAATGAATCAACAATAGAAACCCCTTCTTTAAAAAGTTCCTTTGGTGAATGAGTACTTATTGTTTGTATTTCTTTTAAAGAAATAGTGTCAATTTCATTGTATCTATTTATATTAAATAAATTTTTATCTATTTTATAGTATTTAGTATTTTGTATATTTACAATACTGTCTTTAAGTTTGTTAAATAGCAAATACCTTACTCTATTTTGAGAGAGTGCACTATTTGTAATACTTAGAAAAATAAAGAATATAATTAATTTTTTAGTTACAGTTTTTATTTCCATTA
>NZ_AFXZ01000040.1 GCF_000224335.1 Bizionia argentinensis JUB59
AATATTAAGGCATCGATTATAGCTCTTTACTTTCCATAAATACTGTGTTCCTAATAAAAAACACTATTTGTTTCGACGCTATAAATAAAAATGTAATTACGACATCATTTTTTTGTAAATGCCCATCAACCAATTCTGGTTTAATACTATATTGAAGTCTAATATTGAAGTCTAATATTGAAGTCTAATATTGAAGTCTAATATTGAAGAATATGAAAAAATTATTTAGAATGCTTCTTGCTGGCTGGGGAGCCAAAAAAATAGGTGGCGGTACGTGCGGCTGTATTGGTACAATTTTTGTTTTTATAATTATTTATGTTTTGTTGGGTCCTATTTTTAATCTGATATAAACTTAATTTCATTCCAAACTCCGTATGTTTAATTGCGTGAAAATTATTAATCATACCCAAACTGATAGAATTAATAAATAGTGTGATATTTTATTTATTGGATAGCTATCAGAATATACCATAAAAGCCTCAATTGCTGTTTTAATAAAAATTTTGAATTTGTTTTATGCAATAATTAGATGTTAGCATTCCTTCGCATCATACAGGTGGAGAAAATTTAAGCTATTTTAAAAAAGAAATATTATTTATTGAATGATATTCTTAAGCTGATAAAAGAAACGTTCAATCAATCTTAAATCTTCGGTTACTATATTGGCAACCCCCGTCATTTCTTGTCTAAAAGCTATTTTTTTATTGTACGTTGTTATGAGCTTTACTGGTAGTTCTACATCAATTAAGTAATTACCATCTTGGTTTGGCATTAATGAAATTGACTGTACTTTTCCGTTTAATTCACCATATTCATCAGATGGATAATTGGACAATTTTATTTGCACTGTTTGACCTTTTTGTATTTTTCCGGAATTGGCCGCTGGTGCCACTATTTTTCCGATGAAAGATTGACCATTAGTTGGAATTACAGTAAAAACCAAATCACCCTTTTGTACCGTTTGATTTTTATCCCAAAAAGATAAAAAAGATAACTTGCCCGGTATTGAAGATCGCAAAACAAATTCTTTCTCCCAATCTTTAATCGCCTCTTTAAGCTGATAAAAAGATTGAATTGTTTGCTTCAACAACCTGCTTTCTTGTTGTGTCTTTTCTATTGAAGTTCCTCTTAAATTTTTTGTAGAATTACTAATTAACTCTCTTATTTGGGATATAGAACTCTCTACACTTTTAAATTCCTTTTGTGCTTGAAGAAATTCTATTTGTTTTTGCTCAAAATCTTTAGCCGATATAATGCCTTTATCAAAAAGCCCTTTTTGCCTTATTAGACTTTTTTCCTTGAACTCTAATTCTTGTGAATTTAATTCTTTTTGCGAGTATAAAATCCGCAATCTGCCTTTAGCCTCAATTAAGGATAATTGATTTGCTGAAGATTGATTTTTGAAAGGATTCAATTTTATATTCAAAATATATTCTGAATAATTATTTTCGAAATCATAAAAATAACTATTGATATTACCTAAAAGTAATGGAGGTAAATCTTCAATGGGAAAAGAAAAATTATTTCTATTTATGGTAAACGTATCAATCACCCTCTTTAATAAAAAAACGTCTTCATATAATGCCGTATTTTCAAGGATAGCCAATGTCTGATTTGATGTAATTGAATCGCCATCTTCCACTAAAATAGCATCGAACTTACCTGATGTATTTGCGTAAATTTTTTCCGGAGGAAAGGTGGTTGTAATCGTCACTGACGTAGAAATTATATCTGGATATTTTATAAACCAAGTGATAAATAGCAACATTAAAATTAAGAGTAGAAACAAAGTATTTCCCCAACGAATCATCCAATTAGGAACATAGCTTAAAATTTCTTGAACTTCTTCACTTCTTATTTCTATATGTTGACTTCTATTGGGCATTATTCACCTAAATTTAATTGGTTTTTTACCAAATGATAATAACTTCCTTTTAAAGCTATTAACTCTTTATGATTTCCTTTTTCTATAATTTTCCCTTGGTCTAATACTACAATTTGATGTGCATTTTGTACCGTACTTAACCTGTGAGCTATTACAACCACCGTTTTATCTTTAAAAAAAGTGTTTAAATTTTCCATTATCACCTTTTCATTATTAGCATCTAAAGCAGAAGTTGCTTCATCAAAAAATAAAAATTTAGGGTTCTTATATACGGATCTTGCAATTAATAATCGCTGCTTTTGCCCTGTGCTTAAACCAGATCCTTCACTACCTATTTTTGTATTAAAACCTAATGGAAGGTTTTCTATATAATCTGATATATTAGCAACTTTTATCGCATGTGTTAATTTTTCTTTATCCACATAATCTTCACCAACTGCTATGTTTTTAGCAATAGTATCATTGAAAATATACCCCTCTTGCATTACTACCCCACAATTTCTTCTCCATTCTTTTGGAGAGATATTTTTTAGGTTAAAATTATCAATCATAATTCTTCCTTTATCAACAGGGTAGAAACCAAGCAATATTTTCATCAATGTAGTTTTTCCACTTCCACTCACACCAACGATGGCCGTAGTTTTATTCTCCGGTATTTCTAGTGATAAGTTTTCTAAAACCGGCTCTTCACCTCCTGTGTATCTAAAAGATATTTCATCAATTTTTATGGTTGCATTTTTCGGTATATTAGTTATATAGTCTTCATCTTGTTTTTCTTCATCTTCCATATTATGGATTTCGCCCAATCTATCCAATGAAATTTGAGCATCTTGTAGGTCTTTCATAAAACTTATAAGTTGAATTATGGGACCGTTTAATTGACCAACAATGTAGCTTATAGCCATCATCATTCCTAAAGTAATATCGCCTTCAATTACTAACATAGCTGAAAGAATTGTTATAAACATATTCTTTATTTGGTTAATAAAATTAGAACCGACACTTTGAGTTTGCTCTAATGCTAAACTTTTAGTAGCTATTTTAAAAAGGCTTGCTTGCACGTACTCCCAATTCCATCGCATCCTCCTTTCGGCATTGTGCAATTTAATTTCTTGCATACCATTAATAAGTTCAATAACTTTACTTTGTTCACGACTTACTTCTGAAAAATGTTTGTAATCGAGCTCTTTTCTTTTCTTAAAAAAGAATAACACCCAAGCAAAGTACAAGATACTACCTAGTACAAAAACACCAAATATTTGTAAACTATAATAAGCTAGAACGAAGCTAAATACAATAAGATTAAAAAAGGAGAACAACACGGATAGAGAGGACGTGGTTAAAATACGTTCAATACGCTTATGGTCGTTTATTCGTTGTAATAAATCGCCAGTCATGCGAACATCAAAATATGAAATTGGTAGTTTCATTAACTTAATAAAAAAATCGGATATCAATGAAATATTTATTCTTGTACTGAGATGTAATAAAATCCAACTTCTAATAATTTCAAGTGCTGCTTGACCAATATATAGAAATAATTGTGCTATTAATATAAGATAAACAAAATTAATATCTTGATTTTTAATACCAACATCAACGACACTTTGTGTTAAAAACGGAAAGGTTAATTGTAATAAACTACCAGCTAGCAAGCCAACAATTAACTGAACTAAGAATTTTTTATATTTAAAAAGATATTTAAATATGAAGCGAAACCCAAACTTTTCATCTTCATCAAACTCCGATTGGTAAAACTTTGGAGTAGGCTCCACTAACAAAGCAATACCTTCTACCGTCGTTTCATCTGCATTGTTGCCAATCCAATATTTTATGAACTCCTGTTTTGTATATATAATTAAACCATGAGCAGGATCTGAAACATAAACCATGCCTTTTTTTATTTTATATAAGACAATATAATGAGCTTTATTCCAATGAACAATGCAAGGCAAAGGTGCTTCCAATAAATCATTAAAGGACAGCTTTACTCCTAAAGATTTAAAGCCAATAGATTCTACAGCTTCACTTACACCCAATAAACTACTGCCTTCTCTGGTGGTTTCGCTTAAGTTCCTTAATTGTTGCGTGTTAATTAGTTTACCATAATATTTGGCAATTATTTTAATACAAGTAGGACCACAATCCTTGGCTTCAGTTTGTAAATATGCTGGAAATTTTCTCAAGATAATAAAGGAGGTTATTGAGTTTTAATTTTTAATTTTTTTAGACAATCTCAATATCTTCTAAAAATTTTTAACATTAGGTGATTTTTGGTTAAAATTTAAACTCTTTAAAACCTGATATCAAAAAGTTTAAATAAATTTTGAATTATGCTTTTGATATTTTTGATAACGACAACTATATTGCATTTAATTCAGCTGTCACCTCCTTATAATCAATCCTATAAATATCATCTTTATCTATATCTGGAAAATCATCTAAAAGTCTATTTTGCATATGCGCTATAAACTTCACTAAATCATAACAATATACTGATGGATTGTTAAATTTCGTCTCCTTATCGTATCTGTGAACAATTCTACCTCCCACGCAAATTTCATAAATAGGGCATTTCAAGCATTTCTCCGAGGTTTGTTTTTCATTAAAATATAAACTGCCTATTGGAGAAGTATATATATCTTCTAATTTATTGCTTTTTACTTTTAGTCCCGTTTTGGTGAAATTATGTCCACATGCTTTCAATGAATCTATGGGCTCAATCTCTCCATTAGTTTCTATAACTAAAGATTTTAACTCATTAGTTAACTCATCTTGTTCACCACTCAAACCAATTATTTTGTTTAAATAACCCTCTAGGAATATTATTCTAAATTTACCTTCGTCGTTAAACCATAATTCAAACAATTCAATTAGCCAATTAGCTACCTTATAATCATATTTATCAGTGTAAGGGTAAGGGAAACTTTGATAATTATAATCAGGTATTAAAAAGTTAACAGAATCAACATTTAATAACTTAAAGTTTTCATATACTTCTCGAGGACTACTGTCAAAGTCAATTACGCATATTACATTCAGATAATCCAGTTCTTTTTTAACTAAACCACACACCGCTTTTACTATGTCATAACTTCCTTTCCCTTTATGGTCAACCCTGTATTTATTATGGGACTCTTTAGTACCATCAACGCTTATTCCAACATCTATTTTAAATCTATTGAAAAAATCACACCATGATTTATCAATTAAGACGCCGTTAGTCTGAATTTCGAATCTAATTTTTAAATTTTCTACTTTTTGTTCAAGCTTATTTGCCTTCACTATAAAGTCTTCTAAAAATTCTTTAGAAGCCAACATGGGCTCTCCACCATGAAATAGAAAATCAAAATTCTCAATATTATGCCTAACAATATACTCGTAAGCTTCATGTATTACATCATCCACAGTGGATTCACTCATAAATTTAGGCTGCCCCTTATAAGATGTATCCCCTAAATTATACATAAAGCAGTAGGAGCAATTTAAATTGCACCTACTGGCTATTTTTAAAACTAAACTATTAAATATTTTCATGTACAAAAAAAAGCTCTTTTATAAAAGAGCTTTGTTTTTTTAGCATTAATAAACTAGAATCTGACCATCGATGCAGCTGCTTCCATTTCCACGAAAACACGGACGCATTGACCTAATTGGTCATTCCATTCGTATCCTTTATCACACTCTCTAGGAGCAGCGCGTGTAGGTAAATGAACTACAACTTCTGGAACTTGATCTCCCCCTTTTATTTTGGACAAGTGCATAAACTGATTTTTTGTTAGTGCCTCCATTTTAGCACCAAAAGTTACTTTTTTAATTTTCATAGTATTATTATTTTAAGATTAATAGAGTTTAAAACTAGAAATTAAAAAGCTAACTTCCAAGCTTTTAAAGTAAAATAATCAAACTTTTATTATTAGATGTGTAATGTTTGTGCTTTTTAAGGAGGCATTTTTGCTACGTAATTTAGGTTTTAATTTTCTTCGAATTTCAAATTCTCTAACTTTAAAACAAAGACATAAATTCAATTTTACATACCCCTGAATCACTAATTTAATGAAAATGCTTTGGAAATTATTTTGGCAAACTTTGAATATAGCTAAACATGTGCATGTAATTGTTAAATGTAAAATTAATGAGTATCATTTCATAAATTAAACCTTTATTTTATTTTAGCTTTTGGTGTAAATTATCCCAAATTAAATCAATCCTATACTAAAAAAAGACACTAACTTAAACACATATAAAAACAAAAAAGGTAGCAATATAAAATCACTACCTTTAAATTATTAATGCTGTAACGCTAATTTAGTCCATCATCCTAACAGCTAAATCTCTATTAATAAACCTCGGATCTCTTACACAGGCCTGTAATTCAGGGTCCCAAAAATAATATGTCGCACATGTAGGGTACTGTGCGCCTCCCTTTATTTGATCTAATTCTACCAATTCATTTTTTGTTAAAGCTTCCATTTTAGCTCCAAAATTTACTTTTTTAATTTTCATAGTATTATTATTTTAAGATTAATAGAGTTTAAAACTAGAAATTAAAAAGCTAACTTCCAAGCTTTTAGATCAAAACAATTAAACTTTTATTATTAGATGTGTAATATTTGTGCTTTTTTTTAGGAAGCATTTTTGCTATGTTATTAGATGTTAATTTTTATTCGAATTTTAAATTCTCTAACTTTAAAACAAAGACATAAATTCAATTTCACATACCTCTGAATCTTAAATTCAATAAAATGTTTTCGAAATTATTTTTGAATACTTAAAGAAGTACCCTCATATATTCACCCCGATCTAGAAATTACAAAAGCCTGTTACAAAAGATTTAATCAAGTTGCTAAAAACTACCTACTCTTCAATACTTATAGTGGAAGTGGTCAAATTTGCGAAATAAGGACAAAGAAAACACCTCTAGTAGAGAGCAACTGGGCAAATTGAAGAAAGATTATAACTTGGATTCTCAACATATCTCACATGCTAATTCTGACCGACCATAAAAACGAAGCAATTACTTTCTCTAATGCACTAGACAACAACGAAGTGAAATGGCTTAATATTGCTTTTAGACAATTTAGTGTAAGCTTTTTATTTAAATAATACCAGAATCAAACAATCTTAAAAAGGAATTAAAAAATAAAAATATTACGTTTGATTATATAGCTTAAAA
>NZ_AFXZ01000039.1 GCF_000224335.1 Bizionia argentinensis JUB59
AAAAAGTATTTGATTTGGCATTAAAAGAATTGATAAGTAAAAAAAACTGCAAAGTTCATTTATGAATCTTTAGTCGATGATAAATTTAATCTGTTATCGTAAAAGTACTAATGGCAACACCGTGTAAAAATAATTGCTTGGTTCTCGCCTACTTGGAAAATCCTGCGGATTTTCCACAGGCTCGGTCAATATTTAGTATTTTAGGTGCTTGCCACCGCAACTATTCTTACACATAAACGTTGGCAACTATTTACACGCAACCTTTTGAAAGTTTTAGCATCTAATAGAAAAACAATAAAAATGAAAAAAAAGAATATTATTTTAATTATTCCAATAATATTTTTTGGAATAATAATGAGCTGTACTGATAATGACGACAGAGAAGATGAATGTATTACAAATAAAACTGAATATATTACTTCTGTAAACTCACCGAAAACAGGAATTGTTAATGAAACAATAAATATTGAAGTTAATTTTGGTGTTTCCAATGGTTGTGGTGGATTTGGAAAATTTATTGAAACCCAAAACGGAAATAATAAAACTATTGAAGTTGAAGCAAAATACGAAGGTTGTATTTGTACTCAAGATGCACCAATAAGAACTGTGAACTATGAATTTATTGCGAATAGCGTAGGAGATTACGAATTGAACTTTAAATCAAGTTCGACAGAATTTATTACTGTTAATCTTACAATAAATTAAAAAAGCAGCTGTCAAAATTTGAAATGCGACTTTTGACTGAATCTAAATAATTAATTTATCTTCTATAAATATTTGAGTTAAAAGTTCGATGAATGAAAAAAGTCACAATCTGAAAATAAAAACGGTTGCCAACAAAGTACAGTGCTAAAAAACAAGTAAAAATGCATTAACTTTTCACCAAAGTACTTCTGTAAGTATCCTCGTATATTAATCCTGATTTAGCAATTGCAAAAGCCTGTTTTAGTAGCTTATTACACACCGCTATTAATGCTAGTTTTTTGCTCTTTCCTTTGGCTACAAGTCGCTCATAAATATCCCTACAAGCCTTATTATATTTACAGGCGTTAAAACTGCACATAAATAATAAATTACGGAGTTTTTGGTTGCCTACCTTGCTGATGCGAGGTCTCCCTTTTATACGGCTCCCACTTTGACTGATTATAGGAGTAAGACCTGTATAAATACATAATTCTCTTCCACTTGTAAGACGATCAAATCCATCCGTTAGAACAATCAAAATAGTAGCTATTTTGTTTCCAATACCTGGTATCGTTTTTAGGCATGTTAGTACATATTGACGGGCTTCTTTTACTAAAATCATGTTTTGACCCCTAATTAAAAATAGTCCGATATTTATTTTAAAGGAGGTTTTAAACTTTGCAAACTAAATTGATGACAATTTTTTCATTAACCTAAAATTAAAAGCTTTATCCCTATGTTGGTATATTTTTTGATTCGTCCGTTGGCATGAAACAATTGAATGACAATAAGACACAAAAAGAAGGCTTCGTTTCAATACGTGGCGCACGCCAACATAATCTTAAAAATGTAAGTCTAGATATTCCCCGCGATGCTTTGGTTGTTTTTACAGGCGTTTCTGGATCGGGAAAATCATCACTTGCTTTTGGTACACTCTATGCTGAAGCACAACGCAGGTATTTGGAATCTGTATCGCCTTATGCCAGACGACTTTTTCATCAAATGCCTATACCGGAAGTAGACCAGATTGAAGGTTTACCACCAGCAGTTGCCTTACAACAGCAAAGAGGTTCAGGAACTACACGATCTTCAGTGGGTTCTGTGACCACATTATCTAACTTATTGCGCATGCTATATTCCCGCGCCGGCAATTACCCTCCCAATCAATCTATTTTATATGCCGAATCTTTTTCAACTAATACGCCAGAAGGAGCTTGTCCCCAATGCCATGGACTAGGTCGAGTTTATGAAGTAACAGAAAAAAGCATGGTTTTGGATGATTCCTTAAGCATCCGAGAAGGCGCTATTGCAGCATGGCCAAAAGCTTGGCAGGGTCAAAATTTTCGAAATATTTTAATCACTATAGGTTATAATGTGGATATTCCTTGGAAAGATCTTCCTAAAAAAGAACGCGATTGGATCTTATTCACCAACGAAAAGCCACAAGTACCTGTTTATCCTGGTTTAGATCGAGATCAGGTACAACTTGCTATTAAACAAAAGAAAGCGCCAAGTTATATGGGCACTTTTACAGGTGCCCAAAAATATGTGTTACACACCTTTGCTAATACCCAAAGTGCTTTAATGAAAAAGCGCGTTTCAGAATACATGTTGAGTAGCGATTGCCCTACTTGCAATGGTAAGCGTTTACGTCCAGAATCGCTTTCTGTAACTTTTGCAGGTTATGATATTGCAGATATTTCACGTCTGCCTTTAAAAAGGTTGCTTACTATATTTGAACCTTATAGCGATGGTTCGGCACCGAGTTTAATTAAATTAACCAAAAATCACCAGGAGAAAGCATTGGTGGCACAGCGAATTGCCGAAGATCTTGTTGCTAGGGTTACTGTTTTATTGGAACTAGGACTTGGATATCTCTCATTAGAACGCAGCACGCCTACCCTTTCCCCTGGCGAACATCAACGATTGCGACTGGCGACTCAAGTGCGCAGTAATTTATTTGGAGTCGTATATGTTTTAGATGAACCCTCGGCAGGATTGCATCCAGCAGATACCGAAGCATTACTAAAGTCTCTGGACAGACTAAAAGCTTCCGGTAATTCACTTTTTGTTGTCGAGCATGAATTAGATGTCATTCGTCATGCCGATTGGATTGTAGATGTTGGTCCGGACGCAGGCGAAGGTGGAGGAGAAATTTTATATAGCGGTCCTCCTGCCGGTTTAAAAAATAGTGCAAGATCTAAAACTAAAGACCATCTTTATAATAACCTGCCTTTTGAAAAGTCTGCAGTTAGGAAGCCTTCTGGCTGGTTGGAGCTAAATGGCGTTACCAGAAATAATTTAATAAATCTTGACGTGTCTTTTCCTTTGGGCGTTTTAACGAGTGTAACCGGCGTATCGGGCTCGGGTAAAAGTAGTTTAGTCAGTCAGGTTTTGGTCGAATTAATGTCCGCGAAATTAGGAAAGGCTCCTTCCACCGAGGAAGAAGAGCAAGATGTATTGCAGCAAGATGTAGTAGCTACATTGGGTGGTAAAATTACAAAAGGTGCAGAAAGACTAAAACGTATGGTCGTGGTAAATCAGAAACCCATTGGTAGAACACCGCGCTCTAATCTTGCTACATACACGGGCTTGTTTGATATAGTGCGAAAATTATTTGCGGCAACAAAATTAGCAAAAGCACGTCATTATAATGCCGGACGCTTTTCATTTAATGTGGGTAAAGGCCGTTGTGCTAATTGTGACGGCGAAGGCTTTGTCATGATAGAGCTTCTGTTTCTACCAAGTGTTTACGCACCATGCCCTGTTTGTAGCGGTGCACGATATAATGCCGAAACTTTAGAAGTGACTTATAATGATAAAAACATAGCCGAGGTTCTTCAGATGACCGTAAATGAAGCTGCTTCTTTTTTTGAAAAAGAAGACCGAGTAAGCAGACCTCTTAAAGTTTTACAAGAGGTCGGTTTGGGCTACTTACGATTAGGCCAGCCAGCAACTGAACTTTCTGGCGGAGAGGCACAGCGTATTAAACTTGCTACAGAACTCCAGCGTTTAAGTCGTGGAAACACGCTTTATGTTCTAGACGAGCCAACTACAGGATTGCACCCAACGGATGTAGAGAAACTACAACTGCAACTGGCACGTTTAGTTGATGCAGGCAACACCGTAATTGTAGTCGAGCACGATATGCAAGTAGTAGCTGGAAGTGATTGGGTAATTGATATAGGTCCTGGAGCTGGAGATGAAGGCGGAAAAGTAATAACCGAAGGTACTCCAGCGCAAGTAGCAAAAAACAAAGAAAGTAAAACCGCTGTTTATTTAATGAGAACATTAAGCGGTAATCATTGATGTAAAAAGGCCTAAATTGTCAGGAACTTTAAAGCAATATTGAGTTACAAAACTGTCTTGAATAGTGAAGGAACTAAATAAAAATTCTGACTTTATACAATCATAAATCTCGAATTATCAACACTGTGTATAAAAAAAAGTGTAGTTTAGTGCGCAAGAAGAAAGAAAGTTCGTGTTCGCGCTCTGCAGTGCTCCTTTGAAAGCCCAATAACGCAAGCATTTACTTTTCATTTACAAAATCGCTAGCTTTAATTTATTTTAAAAAAACTCATGAAAACAAAAAACATTTTACTCGGAATTTTATCATTAATATCATTTGCAACTTATGCACAAACTGAAAAAAGCACAGTAATTGAAACAAATTCCGCAGTAACGCAATTAAATGTGGAAGCGACAAATCTTGACGATTTGAAAAACTTTGATTGGGAAATGGTTAAAGAAATGTTTCAAGAAAATGATAAAAACCAAGAAATAACACTTGCCTTTGCTTACGTAAATAAATCTGAAGTTGATAAATCAAAAATTAGAGTTGACAACTTTGAAATGAAAGTAACTGGGAAAACAGCTGATTTAGATAAGCTGACTACAAGACTCAAAAAATCGTTTTCTAAATTAGATGGCATTAACGATCGTTATATAAATAACTAAATCTAAAAGGATTTAGAAAGAATTACGGCTTAAAGCTTTATCAATGTTAGCTGCGTGGTTGCATCCTTTTCATTTCTCTTCGGAAATTTCTTTGACGTAAGTACACACATTTCACATACCAACCAATTGTGAAAACCAAAGAAATGATAAAAATTAGATATTCTAAAGAAAGATTAAAAAATAATTTAAGATTGGGAATAGTCTTTATTTCTATTGGAATAACTCTAGTATTATTATCGTTTGCTACTGGAGATTGGAAAAGCGTATCTCTTTACTCAATAGGAATAGGACAAATGGGTGCAGGAGTTTGTACGTTGATCATTTATTACTTTGAAAACCAAAAGCAATATTTGACATTAAAGAGTGGTGAATTAATAAAAAACCAATTAATTCCGAAGAAAATAAAACTTTCCAAAATTAAATCTATCAGAGAATTTGCAGGAGAATTAAAACTAATAATGGGGGAAAGTGAATTTATAATTAACACTCAAATTATAGAGCCAAAGTCTTTAGCAGAATTGAAAAAAGAATTGAATCTTGATTGATGAAAGCGAAAATAAAACCTAAAAAAGGAAAACTATACTTAACAATTTCTATCTCAAGTCTTACAACTGCTTTGCTATTAACAATGTTCTACAGACCATTTATTTATGAAAATAAAATTAATGATTTCGGATTTTCAGATACGATTGGAAGTTTAGTTTCTGTAATTGGATTTTGCTTTTTTGTATGGGGATTAAAGGCATATTCAAATAATGATAAAAACAAACAAATTATTATAGCAACCATAATATATGCTTTTGGTTGGGAGTTTTTTGGATATTTAAGGATTTATGGAACATTTGATTACAAGGATATTATTGCAGCAGTTATAAGCGGCATTATGACTTTTTTATTAAAAGAATTTATTGAAAAAAAATGGGATGAAAAGAACCTGGCATAATACATTCTATAAATTACAGCTTGCTACAAGTTAGTTTTATAAATTTATGTTCAAACTCTTCAAGACTTATAAACATAATCAATTAAAATAAAGCTATGCCTATAGATAAAACAGAAGCATTCTTAAAAAAATTTGATTATAATTTTCAAAGAAAAAATAACGCATTGGTAATCAAAATGGATTTCTCTCAAAGAGTGACAATAGATTTTTCTGACGCTGAAAAAATTAGAATTACATATAAGTTAGTTGGATGGAATTCTTTAACTGGTTTTATTGAAATGAGCATTAAGAATGCAACTCTTTATAGCTTTATTGGAGTACTCATAACGACAGTATTATTCGTGTATTTGGATTTAGAAAGTAACGGAATTAATCTGATTTTTATTTTTATAAGCCTTATAATGTGGGTGTTAATTTGGAATATCTATTATTTAATAAAAGCCGAAAACCTTAAACGCATTTTGATTTTATGGAACAAAAAATAGTAATCTGAACACGAAAAACGTTACTGCGCTATACATAAAAACACGTGTTTTGAAAATCATACCTTGACCACTTATAAAAAGATCGAAAACGAATTTAAATATCCTAAAAATATTATGAGAAATATTATTGTACTAGTCTTCGTGCTATTTGGATTTACGCTATTTGGACAAGAAAAAGTTATAAAAAAACCAGAATACGTAATAATTGCTAACAATGAGATAATTACAAAAGAAAAACTTGACGAATATGGAAAGGAAGGTTTAATTCAAGGCATGCATAAAGGTGTAACTCAAGACGAGCGTGATAAACTTGCAGAAAAATTTGGTAGTCAAATTGGTGATCGAGAATTTATAATGAAAATAGATATACTTACAGAAAAAGAAAAACTGAAAGTCAAAATCACGTAAAATCAAATGATATAAAAATAATTAAGACGGAAAACCCTAATGATAATCTAAAGCTGAACATTAATGATCCTGCAAGTGACTTTACAGTTCAAATGATTAATGGAGAAACAATTAAGCTTTCGGATTTAAAAGGAAAAGTAGTTCTAGTAAATTATTGGGCTACTTGGTGTGCACCATGCTTAATTGAGTTTGCAGAGTTCCCAGAAAAAATACTTGAACCCTTTAAAAATAAAGATTTTATCTTAATAGCAATATCCAGAGGAGAAGAAAAAGAAAGAGTACAAAAAAAAATGTCTCAATTGGAAAAATACGGTGTAAATTTCAATGTAGGAATTGACCCCGATGAAAAAATTTGGGATCAATATGCAACAGGAGCACTTCCAAAAAGTTTCGTTATTGACCAAAACGGTATTATTAAATACATATCAATAGGTAATTCAGAGGGCAATGTTGATAATTTAGCTACAGAAATAAAAAAATTGTTAGTAAAGTAAATTCAATTATTACCTGAAGGTCATGTTTCAGGACAAAACATTAAATAAATATAAATTAGAAATTCTATAAATGGAGAAAATTCGGATAATAGCAATAGCACTTTTTTTAATAATCACCTTCCTTTTTTGGAAGCTGACTAATGGCCATTTCACAAAAGAATTTGGTATAAAGTTATGGAATCAATGGGGAACCAGACTTTTTTATTGGCAAGGTGTAATATACACGAGTACCGGGATTACAATTCTAATACTGTTTCTTTTAAAATGGACTAACGTATTGATTTTCTAGAAGTCATAAAATCAACACATGCGAATATTAATAATTTTATTACTTATTTCAAATTTTACTTTTGCTCAATATTGGGGTGGATCAGAAATTAATGACTCGGATTTATCAAACTGGCTACCAGAAATTGAAATTGAATATGCCGGATCATATCATTTTGGCGAAAGCGAAAGTGAATCTGATTTTCATTTATTCTTTTCGGAAGATGTTATAATTGGATTCGTTCAAAGTGGATATTGGGAGGAAAACACGAGTCTTAGGAAAAGCAATTATATAAACCTTACAAATATCGTAATCGATAAAGCAGGAAACTTTACCAGTGACCAGTATACTGGAAAATTTATTAACTATAAAACTGATTCTGGGGAGTACCTCAAAGGCTTAAAAATAAATAACCCTTGGACTAGTTGGATTGAAGACAGCGCATTTGAGATCGGGATTAAGACAAAGCTTGAGTTTAATAATATCTATTATGGAAAGTATGGAAAAGCTTCATTTATGAAGCTAAATCCCCATGAACTTAAAAAAATGAATGCTGGTGAATTGCGCATAATGAAAAATGAAATTTATGCACGCTATGGGTATACTTTTATTGAAAATAGTAAAATGGATATTTATTTCAGAAATCAAAATTGGTATAGACCAGAGCATAAAAATGTAGATCATTTTTTAAATAAAATTGAACTTTATAATATTAAAATGATTGCAGAATTAGAGTAAAAACTGCTTGAGGTAAAGCAATAAAATCACTATCTAAAGTTAATCTTCAATGCATTTTCTTCGCTTCTTTTTTCTACTTTTTATTAGTTTAGGAAATCTTGATGCGAAATTGATTAAGTCTTATTATATACAAAAACTGACAACAATTCAGAAAAAATGTCTAGTAAACAAAAGCAACTACAAGCCCGCGGATTCATAGAAAATGGAACCAAATCTGAATTTGAAAACTTTTCATTTAATAGAAAGGTTGATTTGCTTGAAAGTATAATAGCTACTGAACGCACTTTAGGCACCAGATTATTAAAGGATAATAAAACTACAATATCGGTTGGTTATTTAATAAAAG
The DNA here is from genome assembly GCF_000224335.1 of Bizionia argentinensis JUB59. Classification (GTDB taxonomy): domain Bacteria; phylum Bacteroidota; class Bacteroidia; order Flavobacteriales; family Flavobacteriaceae; genus Algorimicrobium; species Algorimicrobium argentinense. The sequence goes on from NZ_AFXZ01000039.1 coordinate 8,324, forward strand.
CGCTAAAAATTGAAAAGAAATTATACACTAAAATTGAAATTTGCAATACACTTTCCCTACTAAATGAATTAGCTGTGACACCTCTAATAATGTGTTTGGCTAAAATTGGGGCCAATCAGCATAAAGCAGTTCCAGAAAAACTTTTTTTAAAAGACAGCTATCCTTTACCCAGAGATATTGCCAGTCGTACATTGGTTAGAATAGGTACAATAGCTATTCCTGACTTATTAAAAGCACTAAATACAGAAGACAATTATATGTTAAACGAACTGATTGACACCATTGGACATATTAATTATTATTCTAAATCGGAAAGCATTTACCAACCGCTAAAATCAAGTTATATTCAGAATAAAACGAATGATTTAATAAAATGGAAAATTATTCAAGCATTTAGCGGCGTAAATGAAAGTGAGGAATTCCTAAAAGAACAATATACAGAAACTAGAAATAAGCGACTGAAAAAGGAAATTGAAAGAAGTTTACGATTAATTGAAAAACGAAAGAAAGTTTAGAAATAAATTCTTAAAACCATCAAGTAAACTTCCTCTAGCATGAAAGGATAAATTGTTTTTATTGTATATTCAATTGAAACTTTTATAATTAATTTATGCTAACAGATCAAGAAAAACGTCTTGAAGATAAATTCAGCTATTTCTGGAATGAAGGTCTTGGTAAGGAATTTAAGGACTGGGCAAATGTAAACCCTAATTTATCTGAATTTGAGACTTATGATGATTTGTTCGTGGAATACGACACCATAGGCGACCAAATAGTTTTAGACGCTTTTAAAAACGATTCGTTTTCTGAAATCATGAAAAATCTTTCAAAAGAAGACGATCAATCTTTACCAAATGATGTCAAAAATCTTCTTTCGCAGATGGAAGATACGCCGGAATGGGTAAACCAAAATCTATTGAAATTAGGCACACAACTTTCACAACGCTCGGGATTAACTGGTTTGGTTGTACTTCGGAACTTCTCATTATTAGGTGGTTATTATTACTCTAGTCTTACCAAACCATTAATTTTTACGGGTTCTTTAGAAAAAGGCGCCAAACAGCGGTTATTTTATACCCTTTCTTTTTGGATAGATGTAAATAGAATAGAAACAGATGCTAAAAAAACCAGATTGTATGCCTGCCTAAAAACCCGATTAATACATTCGGCATCCAGACTGATGATACTAAAAGACAAAACTAAATGGGATCCTGGTATTTCGGGCATACCAATTAATATAATGGATATGGTGGCCACTAGTATTGGCTTCACTCTTTATTTTTTATACGGATTAAAAAAACTAAATCTTTCCTTTACAAATGAAGAAGAGTTGGGTGTTTTTCATTTATGGAAATATGTGACATGGCAATTGGGTGTACCAGCAGAGTTAATTCCCAACAACAAACAAGAAGCTGTTAATTTTTTCTATTATTGGACGCATAAACAAGAATTACCTAATGAAGATTCTATAAAGTTGGCAAACGCACTTCTGGACGAAAACACTAACTTAAGTTTAATAAAATCCGATTTTATAAATAAAAACATCAGATCCATACATGGTAGCGTTGCAAACTACTTGCTGGACAAACAAACGAAAACCGATCTCCAAATACCGGAAACTAGATTTAAAAACCTCATCATTGGTCTGCTTAAAACGGGAAGTTACTTGTTTTCTAAGGGAAGTACAGCAAATCAAATTCAGAAGGGAAATGAAGCTCATCAATTGGTTTTAAATGATTATAAAGGACCATAGTTATAATCTAATTTAAGTCCAATATCTCCTAATAGCGTCCAAAAACATTGGCCTTACGAATAAAACGCAGACTTTTTTCTGTATCAGCAGGTGTTAATAAACTTATACCTACATAAAGCACAAACGAAATAGATATACCAATAACGGCTTGTTTTGCTGAAGCAATCTCCCAAGCAACCGGAAAATCTGCTCCTAAAGCCACTGCAAGATTATAAAATGCAAATGTCAACCCAAAAAGCATGGATACCGTTGCAGCTTTAGATGTCCCGCGTGCCCATAAAAACCCCATCACTAAAGGTACAAAGGCGCCACTAGTCAAGAAATCTGAAGCAATCCATGAAATAGTTAGTACGGATTGAATTTTTAAAGCCATAAAAAGAGCAATAGCCGCCATAATAAATGTAGATACGCGGGCAACAATCACACCGACTTTAGGTTTAGCATTGGGTTGTACATATTTTTGAAACACATCTACCGTTAATGATAAAGCACCTGTATTTATTAGAGAGTCCATAGTGGACATAATTGCCGAACACAATCCTACAAACAAAATAGCACTCAAAATAGGACTACTTAAATTGCTAACCATATCTGGAATAATTCCTGTTTCTGGAACCGTTTCATAAAGTACAGAACTAAACATCCCCGTATACGTGACCATGAGATAGAGCGGAATAAACGCTAAAAAACTAATCAGCATCATTTTTTTTGCATCCGACCCTTTTTTAGCTGCAGAGATCCGTTGCCAAATATTGGCTTGTATCATCCAGGACGTTCCAAAGGTGATCACATAGGCTAGATTATCGGCTACATCAGAAAAAAACGATGTATACCCTTCTTTAGCATTTGCTACTGCGTTAAGCTTGACTGCTTCGAGTCCACCAGATTCTGAAAAGGTTAAATAAAATAAGAATACACCAGTAAACAGAAAAAACATAAACTGCAATAAATCTGTAAGTACAACACCTTTAAAGCCACCAAACATAGAATAGGCAAGTACGATTAGCGTTCCTAATACGGCACCATTAGCATAACCCATATCGAAAAAAGCATGAAAAAACCGACCAATAACAATAACCTGAACTGCTGAAGCAATAACCATAAAAATGATAATAAAAATTGTCAGCAATAAAGCTACTGTATCATTATAGCGCTGACTCATGAGCTCTGGCTGGGAAATAGTTCCGATATTTCGAATCCCCTTAGAAAACACATACATTAATGCCGTGGCTATTAAAACAGGTACCCCGTAAATCCAAAATGAACTTAAGCCGTTTTTGTGTGCGTGATCTACCAAATCTATAGCTGAACCTCCTCCCCACCAAGATGCAATAAAGGTTATAGCCAATAACCATGCAGGCAATTTTCGGGATGCCAAAAAATAATCCTCGCTACTATCGTTTTTACTATTCCATAAACCTATAGCTATAATAATGACAACGTAGACTGCTAATAAAACAATGGTTAGTGTAGTTCTGGGCATTAATTAGCTAATTTATCTTAATTTTTAAACATGCAAAGTTAAAGCTTTATCCCTCTTAACGTTCTTTTGAAAAGAGATACTTTTATGTTATTCATAAGTTTTTTCGCGTATATGAAAGCTATTGAAGTTTTTATTAAGAATTTCAAATTGAGATGTG
>NZ_AFXZ01000038.1 GCF_000224335.1 Bizionia argentinensis JUB59
TCCTTACCTTTACCAACAGAACAACTAAAGTAACGAAAACCGCTTCTAGTTAACTAGAGCGGTTTTTCTATTTTATAATTCTTTCCTCTCCTATTAATAGTTATGGAGCACTTAATTTACTCCAACCAAAAAGGATGATGATTCTACTCTAATCCTTTCCGATTATCTATAAGATTATCAAATTCTACAGATGGACGATTAATATCATCATCCAAGTCGCCCCGCGGACAAATCATCTTACCAATCCGCTTCTATAGAAATTAATAAATTACTAAAAAGCAATGTCACTTTCGAGGTGATATCTGATTAATATATACAAGGGTCTTTTAAAAAAACTATGGAATAAAGTGATTAAGCCAGTAGGACGGTCAGATTTATTTCGCCTAAATTTTTTTAGGACAGAATTGATTAAAAACCACCCTTTATGTATAGATAGCTAACTTAAAAAATAAAAGTTTTTTTTGAACTGTAAAAACACTACATTTGCAAACTCAAAATAAAAGAGTAAAATGACATCTAAACTTTTAATTACGGCCCTTTTTCTTGTAACCTTTCTTAATCTCCAAGAGGTTGTTGCACAAAACGATATTGCAGATTTACAAGAGGAAATAATCAATTTTGAAAATAAAATTAGTGCCAACGAAGAAATTTTATTGGGAGGGGTTTCTGCACTAAAACGAGAAAAAGAAGCCTTAAAGCAATTTAAAAATAGTAAATATGCCAATAGTGCACAAGTTAATAGAAAAGAAAAATTAGCTTCAAGCATGCAACAGAGGCTTACTAAACTAAACAGCCAAATTGATTATTACAAAGAGGAATTAGGCTTTTTAGAAAAAAAATTAGCTAGGAAAATTAAAAGAAATCCAGAACTAGCACAAGAACTCACTCAAAACGCAGAGTCAGCAGGAACAATATATGATGTAAACTCAAGCAGTGACGAAAACAAACTTCTTTTACAAAAACAAGTGCTGGAAGCTGCTCGTGAAAAACTAGACGACGCACGTAAACAAAGAGAAATCGCTTATTTAAAAGAACAAGAAGCACTGCGTTTAGAAGAAGAAAAGCTAAATCTTTTAGGTCTTAAAATTAAAAACAAAGAACAAAACATTAATAAGGAGAAGAACACGTTAATAAGTGACCTAGAAGATGATATTCTAATTAACGAAGAGATTTTAATTAGTGGTCAAGTTGGTTTAAGGAAAATGAAGAGCAAATTGGAAGAAGCAAAGCTAGAAACCAATGTGTCTAAAAAAAGTATAGAAAGAAAGGAAGCCATTATTTTTAATATTGAAGAACGTCTAAATAAAATTCAAGCAGAAATTGATGAAAAGCTACAAAAATTAAAAGAACTTAATACATAAATGAAAAGGCCATTAAGTAACGAAATAAGTGCCATTCCAAGAGCGTACTAAACGTTTAAAAAAAAGAGGATAAAACCAAGTATTGAGCCTGCAAACAAAAAGTACAGTATTAGTTAAGCAGCATATTTATAATTAATTTTCAGGTTATTATATTCTTCAATTGCCATGTAATTGAGTGTTGAGTACCTTCTCTTTGTATTGTATCAATGTTTAATATATTTAAAGATTTTTCTTCCCATTTCCTTTTTGGTTATTAGTGTTTCCATAAATGAGTTCAGAATTTAAGGACTTTTAGAAGTTTTCCGCCACTGCGTTATCCCAAACCCAACAGTTCCGTTTTAGTCATGATTCGTGAAACGTTATAAGCAGTAAGCTTATTATTTGCATATTGAACGCCGCGATCAGAATGAAAGATTAGTTCTTTGCTATTTCTATGGTTTTTAATAGCCATACGCCATGCAGGTAAAGTTATCTGAATTGATGTTTTATAACGTTTTCCATAAGCAGTTAGTTATGTTTAGAATCGGTGGCAGCTCTAAATTTTTTATTCAACTTTTTGCGTAACCCTATTTTTCATTTATTTAACGACTGAAATCCGCGATACTTTATAGTTTCTTTTACAGCTCCATGGCAACTCTGAGACTATCGTAAAGCTGTTTATATTCAAAATAGACCTGGTTAATGAACTTTTTATTTTGTTCTTTCCATAAGCTTGCTACTCGCAGAAGGTCGTTTACTTTTATAATAACAACAAAAATTTTTCTCTAGAACTTTACATATTTTATCAATCGGAAAAATAGTTTACTTGTTGTTTATGAAAACATATTTAATCGATTCGTCTTTGAAAAAATGCTTATTGCTTTTTCTAATATACAATGATCTAGCTTAAAATTATTTAGTTACTTATATAAAAGCGATACCTAGTTTTCTTGTTAGTTCTGACAGGTTTTCCTGACTTTGCTTAATTCTACAAATTGTAGTTTAAAAGTTGCATAATGTTTCTGTCGCTATTGTTCATAAATTAAATGAAAATATTTATGCCGAACCTGTACTCTCCGCTAAATTAGCGAGTCCAGTTTGATACCATATGTAAAACTTATGTGTTTTAAATGGGAATAACTTAAAATGGTGGACCAGTTTTTCCAATTGGCAGATAAGAAAATTACGCTCTTAACCAATTAGAAAAAGCTATTTGCGATCGTGGTGTAGTTGGTCACGGTTGGGTGTTTGCTATTTATTCTGGAAAATTAATTGGTTTAGAAACAGACTTTGTTAAATACTTGGAAGATATTCATGAAATTTATCATTTAAATTAAATAGTATCTGATCGGGAATATTGCCAAAATAGAATTTTTCTTTCCCATCATAGACTAAATAGAAAAACCGCTTCAAATTAAATTGAAGCGGTTTTTTAATGGGCTAATTTCTAATACTTAATTACTCTGTTATTGCAATAAGCCATAAACAAATTCAGGATGTCCACGTTCTCCGAGATCGGTTGTTAACGCCTAAAATTTCAGTTTTATAATTATAAAACCCTATTTACCACATCACTTTCCTGTTTTTGGCAGATAGTTCTATCTGGTAATATTGGCTTTAATCAATTGTTATATTAAGCAGGTTGCATTTTCACTTTTTAATCTAAAAGGAATGAACATAAATTATGTATAAAATAAAACGCATAAATATTTTTATTTAGACTCATTCTGTATAGATTTGCTGAAAATCCATATAATTATTTTAATTCAGTCTAAATAAGGATAATTATCTTAATGAATTTTTAAAGTTAACAATGAAACACTGAGCCGCAACCACACTTTAATGCTAGCATGCATTTGTAAAATAAAAATGAACAACTATGAATATTAAAGCAGTACTAATCACTTTAACACTTGTTTTAAGCTTACAGAGCTTTGCGCAAGATAATGTGTTTTTAAATCGAGAGTTTTGGAAGGAAAAACCATCTATTAAGGATGTGGATGCTCAAATTAAAGCTGGACATGATATTACCGAGGCAAACGGCGGTAATTTTGATGGGGTCGTTTACGCTATTCTCCAGAATGCCCCGAATGAAACCATTAAATATATTCAATCCATAAAAGGAAATGATGTCAATAAATTAACGCATGATGGCCGAACCTATATTTTCTGGGCCGCTAATATAGGGAACACAGAAATTATGGGGTATCTCTTAAAAAAAGGCGCCAAAACTGACATAACAGATGATAAAGGTAGTAGCATTTTAAATTTCGCAGCCGGTTCTGGACAAGCCAATACTGAAGTGTATGATATGCTTCTGGAAAATGGTGCTAATTTAATTAAAGATTTAACACCTTACGGAGCAAACGCCTTATTATTGGCAGCACCTTATGATGTGGACTTTAAATTGATTGAATATTTTACATCTAAAGGAATCGATATTCACAGTGTGGATGCTAATGGCAACGGAATTTTTAATTACGCAGCTAAACAAGGTAATACCGAGTTACTAGAATACTTACTTAAAAGAAATGTTAAACCAACGGATCAAGCATTCATGTTTGCGGCACAGGGAACTCGTGGGCATACCAACGAGTTTAAGGTTTATAAATATTTAGAAAATGTAGGATTAAACCCTAATGTTACGGCTAAAGACGGTCAAACGCCACTACATATTTTAGGTGCCAGAAGTAAGAATGTAGAATTGATTAGCTATTTTATTGATAATGGTGTTAATGTTAATCAAGCAGATACTAATGGGAATACCGCTTTAATTAATGCGGCTTACCGAAACAATTTAGATGTTATTTCCTTATTACTTAAACAGGTAGGAAACATTAATGCAATTAATAAAAAAGGCGAATCGGCTTTAGCTTTAGCGGTTAAAAATAACAGTGTTGATGTTGTTGATTTCTTAATTAGTAATAATGCTGATGTTGCAATTGTTGATGCCAACGGAAATAATTTAGTGGCCTATGCTATCGAATCTTTTAAAGTGAAAAATCAAGACGATTTTGAAAAGAAAATCGAATTATTAAAAGTAAACGGATTAGATATTAGTAATCCGCAAGCAAATGGAAATTCATTATTTCATTTAGCGGTTCAAAAACAGGATTTAGCATTAGTGAAATGGGCAAACAACTATAAAGTAGATATTAACCAAGAAAATAATGAAGGGAATACGGCATTGCATTTAGCAGCTTTGAGTGCTGAAAATTCGGAGGTTTTAGAATATTTAGTAGCAATAGGAGCTAAAAAAGAAACGGTAACGGAATTTGACGAAACGGCTTTCGATTTAGCGTCCGAAAATGAGATTTTAAAATCAAATCATATTAATATTAATTTTTTGAAGTAGTTAATTAAATACCTGTGAAATTCTAATCGATTAAACAGGTTTTATCAAAATTAGAAACCATGAAAATAAAACAAATACTGCTTGTTAGCTTTATAACATTAGGACTTTTATCCTTTACAACCATTGCAGAATCTACCAAATATAAATGTATGATTCAAATGACGAATTATACAGGTGAAGCGGCTTATGTGGTTATTTCATTAATTAACCCAGACGGCGAATACGAAAAAACACTTTACGTGCAAGGCGATGATAGCGAATGGTATCATGATGTTACTGACTGGTGGAAATTTTACGGTAAAAAACGCAATAATCTAGACGCTATTACCGGTGCAACCGTTGCTGGCGGATCTAGAACCATTAATGTGATTGATATAGACGACTCTAAAATAGACGCCGGTTACAGCATTCGTTTTGAAACGGCTGTAGAGGATCAGGAATATTACACCAAGGATGTAGAGTTTCCTTTAACATCAGAAAACGTAAAAAGTAAGAAAGAAGGTAGCGGATTTATTCGTTATGTCCGGATGATGCCGAATTAGGGAGCGCGAGAATATAGTAGAAAATATAGAATAGAGATAAAAGAAAGAACTGATTAAAGTTTAAAAAATTATGACCATTTCAATCTGGAGATATAGTCACCTTGCGTTGGCTGTATCTTCTTTTGCTTTTATTCTTTTAGCTTCCATTACGGGGATCATTCTCGCGTTTCAGCCAATTTCTGAACAAATTCAACCTTATAAATCAGCCGATTTTGAAACGGCTACTATTGCTGAAACCCTTTCTACCCTTAAAAAATCATATTCAGAAATTATAGACCTTCAAATTGATGCTAACGATTTTGTTTTAGCATCTGTTATTACCGAAAATGGCGAAAGTAAAACCGGCTATATAAATCCTAAAACAGCTCAATTTCTTGGAAATAAAATAGAGGTTTCACCATTTTTTCAATGGGTGACGAACTTCCATAGATCGCTATTTTTAAAAAGCACGGGTCGCTTTTTGGTTGGTTTGTGTTCGTTTTTATTATTTCTAATTGCTGTTTCGGGTTCCGTACTTATTCTGAAGCGCCAACGCAGTTTTAAAAAGTTCTTTTCAAAAATTGTTAATGAAAATTTTAATCAATATTGGCATATTGTTTTAGGGCGATTATCCTTAATCCCAATTATCATCATCACCATTACCGGTGTTTATTTATCGTTGGAGAAATTCAATTTATTACCAACGTACAATACATCCCATAATATTAACTATGATGCGATTTCCGAATCACCACAATTAGAGCTTCATAATTTTCCTGTTTTTAAAAACACGAAACTATCCGAAGTTAAATTCATAGAATTCCCATTTTCTGATGATGTTGAAGATTATTTCACGATAGCTTTACAAAATCGAGAAATAGTGGTTAATCAATTTACAGGTGAAATTTTAAGCGAATTTAATTATCCACTCGTTACATTTTACTCCGAGTTAAGTCTGAATTTACACACTGGCAAAGGCAGTATTTTATGGTCGCTTATTCTGGCAATTGCCACAGCTAATATTTTGTTTTTTATCTATTCCGGTTTTGCTATGACTTTAAAACGTAGGAAAGCTAAATTGAAAAACAAATTCAAAAAAGACGTTTGTGATTATGTTATTTTAGTAGGTTCGGAAAACGGTAGCACTTTGCCATTTGCGAATGTATTGCATGAACAACTATTGCATGCTGGTAAAAAATCCTATATAACAGAAATGAATAATTATACCACTTTTATCCAAGCGGAACATATAATTATTCTAACAGCAACCTATGGTTTAGGCGATCCACCAACCAATGCCAATAGGTTTTTGGAGCTTTTAAAAACCACCAAGCAATCGGAAACTATAAGTTATTCTGTAGTTGGTTTTGGGTCTTACGCTTATCCGGATTTCTGTAAATTCGCTTTGGATGTAGATAGTGCTATTCAACTTCATTTTAAACAATTTTTACCCGTTTTTACTATTAATGATAAATCGGTTGACGCTTTTAAACAGTGGACAAACGCTTGGACAGAAAAAATGCAGGTGCCCGTTAAAATTGCCGAAGATAAACTAACTAGCAAACCACGATTAACCAACTCATTAACAGTTATACATAAAACCGAAGTTATCAATAATCCAGATAGTACGTTTTTATTGACCTTAAAAGCGAAAAAAGCCAAACGTTTTGTTTCTGGCGATTTACTCGCCATTTATCCAGCTAACGATTATCGCGAGCGTTTGTATTCTATTGGAAAAGTAGATGGTAATATTCAATTAAGTGTCAAGTATTATGACACAGGATTAGGCTCTAATTTTTTAAATGGTTTTGATTTGGGCGACACCTTTAAAGCTCGGATTATCAATAATGCTGCGTTTCATTTTCCAAAAAAAGCTGCGAATGTGGTTATGATAGCTAATGGAACCGGTATTGCGCCATTTTTAGGCATGTTGGATGCGAATATTAAGCGAAAAAATGTGCATTTGTATTTTGGTTTGCGCACCAAACAATCTCTGGAACTATACAATTCACAATTAGAAAGCTATTTACAATCGGGTAAGTTATCACGATTAGAAATGGCATTTTCACGTGAAATAGAAAGCAGCTATGTGCAAGATTTATTATTGAAAGATGAGGTTTTTATAGCAAAAAGACTTAAAAACAAAGGTGTTTTAATGATTTGTGGCTCTTTAACTATGCAAAACGGCGTGCTAACAATTTTAGAAACTATTTGTAAAAAGTATCAATTAGAAGCTTTAAGTTTATATCAGAAAAACGGTCAAATTCAAACGGATTGTTATTAAATTCCAGGAATTGTAAATGAGTTGTTTGTTTCGGCTTCGGTATCTTTATTCGTATTTTCTTTATCGTCCTCACTTTCATCTTCAGTGGATTTAATCACAAAAGGAAAAATCATAGGTGCCAAGGATTTTACGGGTTCGTAAAGCGTAGCATCTTTAGTGTGTTCTTCATCTACAAATGTTAGCGTGGTGTTCATAGCATCAAAAATATTGAGAAGTACACTTAAAATTAATGCCATTTTCATAGCGCCAAAAAGTGCGCCTAATAACTTGTTTAAAATGCCTAACGCTGCAAAATCGGCTAGTTTGGTTAAGGCTTTTCCGGCTAAAGAAATTACTAAAACTATTACAATAAAGGTAATAGCAAAAGCAACGATATTTAGCGTTTTTTCATCCCATTCTACATAGCTAATTAGCATTTCGGCCGTGTAAAAACTAAAGTGAATAGCACCATAAATTCCAGCAACCAAAGCGACCAAAGATGCAATTTCAACAAAAAAACCTTTTAGAAAACCTCGCACGAGTCCGAAACCCAATAGGGCCACTAAAATGATATCAATTACGGTCATATTCCAATATGAATTTCGACAAATATAAAGTAACTTTGCGACAATTATATTTTAAGTTAAACGAAAAATACACCTGCTTTTAGCAGTAACTATATATGGCTAGAGACGAACAATTAAAAGAACGATGGAATCAAGTGGTAGAAAAGCTTTCTGATCAGTTTGCAGATGGTGATAAACTAGATTTGGATGCTATTATATATTTAATAGGTGTTCAAGAGCTTGGTCAGTTAGATAGAAAATTTAAAAAAGATCACAAATTAGACTTAATGCATATTGCTATATGCAGATTATTAGAGCCTTATGGTTACTACGAATTTGATTATTTTGATGATGATAAATGGCCACATTATAAAATAAAAGAGCAATTACCAACCTTAAAAGCGGGCGAACAAAGTGTCTTGATGAAAGAAGCTATTGTAAGTTATTTTATGGAAGCTGAGTATATAAAATAAGAATTATTAAATTTGCAGTCATTTTCAATGATATCATGATAGATAAGATAAAAGAATTAATTGCTGAAGCTGAAGCATTTCAAGCAACATCCAAAGACGAAGTCGAAGCGTTTCGAATTAAATACCTCGGAAAAAAAGGGGTGCTTAATGATTATTTTAAGGAGTTTAAAAATGTCGCTAACGATCAGAAAAAAGAATTTGGTCAGGTTATAAATGCGCTTAAAAATACAGCCGAAGAAAAGGTTTCTACTTTAAAGGAAGAATTGGAGAGTAAAGAGATAGAAGGCGTTTACAATGATTTATCACGCCCTGGTGAACCTATTCAGATTGGTGCCAGACACCCTATTTCAATAGTAAAAAATCAGATAATTGATATTTTTTCGCGTATTGGTTTTAATGTAAGTGAAGGCCCAGAAATTGAAGACGATTGGCATAACTTTACAGCATTAAACTTGCCAGAATACCATCCGGCACGCGATATGCAGGATACATTTTTTATTCAAAAAGATCCAGATATTTTATTACGCACACATACCAGTTCGGTGCAAGTGCGTTATATGGAAAATAATAAACCACCAATTAGAACTATTTCTCCGGGAAGAGTTTTTAGAAACGAGGCTATTTCCTCGCGTTCCCACTGTTTTTTTCATCAAGTAGAAGGTTTATACATTGATAAAGACGTTAGTTTTGCCGATTTAAAACAAACGCTACAATATTTCACAACAGAAATGTTTGGGAAATCTAAAATACGTTTGCGTCCATCCTATTTCCCATTTACCGAGCCTAGCGCAGAAGTGGATGTGTATTGGGGATTAGAAACGGAAACTGATCACCGTATCACCAAAGGAACAGGTTGGTTAGAAATTATGGGTTGTGGAATGGTAGATCCAAATGTATTAGAAAACTGCGGAATTGACTCTAAAGAATATTCTGGTTTCGCCTTCGGAATGGGAATCGATCGTATTGCTATGCTATTACATCAAATTGGCGATATCCGTTTGTTAAGTGAAAATGATGTGCGTTTTTTAGAGCAGTTTAAATCTGCTTTGTAAGCACAATACAGAATTATATAGTTTAAGCCGATTTGATATCGGCTTTTATTTTTAACATTTTTTTAACTTCGTTTAGTTCGGAATTATTCGAACTAGACTTATTTTTGCACTCTTATATTTAGAAATGGAAAAGAAGTTAAAAGAAAAGAAATACCAGCTAGTAGAAAAGCTGGGCGTTCATTTTGAACACTCGGAGCAGTTAGCGCCGGTTGGTGCTCGTATTTTGGCTTTTATTATTTTAACAGGAAAGGCCGGCGTAACTTTTGAAGATTTAGTAACCGATTTATGTGCTAGTAAAAGTACCATATCTACGCATTTAAACCATTTACAAGATATTCACAAAATTCTCTATTTCACTAAAATGGGTGATCGAAAAAAATATTTTGTGGTTAATTCAGATACCTTAAGACAAAGTATCGATGAGATGGTTTCCAAATGGGAAATGGAAAAAGAACTCCATGTTGAAGTGGCCGAATATAAAAAGGAAATTAACGGTTTGGATACTTCAAATCCATCCTTTGAATTTGATTTAACCTATCACGAAAATTATATAAACTATTTAAATCTAGCTATGGCTTCTATGAAGGATCTAAAATCCAGAGTAGCAGCAATGAAATCTTAAAGATAACCGTAAAATGAAAAAAAACACATTCAGTATTCTTATACCTTGTGCACTAGTTTTTGCACTATTTAGTTGTGGAGATAAACAAGAAGCACAACAACAGGCACGTCCAGCAATGCCCTATCCTGTTATTGAAGTTTCAAAGCAAACTGTTACGACACATGATAATTTTCCTGCTAGTATAGAAGGCGAGGTGAATAGTGAGGTAAGACCAAAAATTTCCGGTTATATTAAAGAGGTTTTAGTGCATGAAGGTCAGGCTGTAAAACAAGGCCAATCACTTTTTAGATTAGAAACACAATCTTTAAGTCAGGATGCACAAGCAGCAAAAGCGAGTGTAAATGCGGCACAGGTTGAGGTAAATAAATTAAAGCCATTAGTAGATAAAAACATTATTAGTAGTGTGCAATTAGAAACTGCTAATGCTAAATTGTTGCAAGCTCAAAGCGCTTATAATAGTATTGGTGCTAATATTGATTATGCTAATGTAAAAAGCCCAGTAGATGGTTTTGTTGGTTCTATTAACTTTAGAAAAGGCTCTTTAGTAAGTTCTCAAGATCCAATGCCGTTAACAAGTGTATCTTCTATTGATAACGTTTACGCTTATTTTTCTATGAACGAAAAAGCGTTTATTTCTTTTATAGCAGATGCAAAAGGTGAAACGTCTAAAGAAAAATTAGAGCAATTTCCAGATTTGAAATTAGAATTAGCCAACGGTAAACTATATGAGAAGTCTGGTAAAATTGAAACCATAGCAGGCGATATTAATGCCCAAACCGGAACGATTACGTTTCGTGCCAAATTTGATAACAAAGGTGGTGTGCTTCGTAATGGAAGTAGTGGAACAATTTTAGTGCCAAAAACATATGAAAATGTTTTGGTAATTCCAGCCGAATCTACTTTTGAAAGACAAGGGAAAAGCTTTGTTTATGAGGTTTTAAATGATTCATTAGCGGCTAAACCAGTAACTATTTTAAAATCTTCTAATCGTATTTATATAATTGAAGATGGTCTAAAAGATGGTGAAATTATTTTAGCTAAAGGACTCAATAAAGTGAGCCCTGGAATGAAAATCAAACCGATGAAAAAACCATTAGACAGTATTATTAACTCATTTGAGACTGTATTTAAATAAGAACTAATTATGATTAAGAAATTCATTGAGAGACCCGTTCTATCTACGGTTATTTCCATTATAATTGTTATTCTCGGTATTATAGGACTGCTTCAATTGCCAGTCACACAATACCCAGATATTGCACCACCAACAGTTCAAGTAAGCGCGTCTTACCCTGGAGCGAATGCTGAAACCATTCTAGAAAGTGTTGTTGTTCCTATTGAGGAACAAATTAACGGTGTGGAAGGGATGACCTATATCACCTCTACCGCTAGTAACTCGGGTAGTGCCTCTATTCAAATTTTCTTTGAACAAGGTTATGATGCCGATATTGCTGCAGTAAACGTACAAAATAGGGTAGCGCGAGCAAATGCTTTATTACCTGCCGAAGTTATTCGTGCTGGTGTAATTACGCAAAAACAACAGAACTCGGCTTTATTATTTGCCGCGGTTTTTTCAACAAACCCAGATTTTGATGATACTTATATTCAAAACTATTTGAATATAAATATTAAACCAGAAATTCAGCGTATTAACGGTGTTGGAGCTTTAAACGTTTTTGGCGCCAAGGATTATTCCATGCGTATTTGGTTAGATCCAGATAAAATGGCCGCTTATAAAATTGAGCCACGTGAGGTAACCCAAGCTATTAACGAACAAAGTTTAGAAGCAGCTGCTGGTTCATTTGGACAAAATAGTGGTGAAGCTTTTGAGTATGTTGTAAAATATAAAGGACGTTATAAGGAAGCGAAAGAATACGAAGATATCGTTATTAAAGCTTTAGGTAATGGTCAGTTTTTACGTGTTAAAGATGTAGCTAAAGTAGAATTGGATGCCTTTTCGTATTCATCAATTTCGAAAACTAATGGAAATGCGGCAGTTAACTTTGGGGTTTTTCAAACACCAGGTTCAAACGCTCAAGAAATTATTGAAGATATCTATCTTAAATTAGACGAGCTGAAAGCGGATTTCCCTGAAGGGATGGACTATATTATTAACTATGATACCAACAAGTTCTTAACGGCTTCCGTTGATAAGGTAGTGAATACCTTATTAGAGGCGTTTTTATTAGTGTTCTTGGTGGTGTTTATATTCTTACAAGACTTTAAGTCCACATTAATTCCGGCAATTGCCGTGCCTGTATCCATTATTGGTACGTTCTTTTTCTTGAATATGTTGGGGTATTCTATAAACCTATTAACGCTATTCGCATTAATTCTAGCTATTGGTATTGTGGTGGATGATGCCAT
This sequence comes from Bizionia argentinensis JUB59, assembly GCF_000224335.1. GTDB lineage: Bacteria > Bacteroidota > Bacteroidia > Flavobacteriales > Flavobacteriaceae > Algorimicrobium > Algorimicrobium argentinense. The sequence continues at coordinate 12,560 of NZ_AFXZ01000038.1, forward strand.
TGTGGTCGTAGAAGCCGTTCACGCCAAATTGGAGGATGGTTATACCGATGCAAAAGAAGCATCTATTTCTGCCATGAGTGAAATTACAGGGGCAATTATTTCTATTACCTTGGTAATGATGGCCGTGTTTATACCGATTACGTTTATTAAAGGCCCATCAGGAGTTTTCTACGAACAGTTTGGTGTAACCTTAATGATTGCTATATTTATTTCGGCAGTGAACGCCTTAACTTTAACACCAGCTTTATGTGCTATTTTCTTAAAACCACATAACAAGGATGATGAGAAGAAGAAAAAACGAACATGGTTACAACGTTTTTACGATGCTTTTAACGCAGGATTTAATGCTACAACAGCAAAATATGCGTTATCTGTAGGCTTTTTAATTAGACATAAATGGATCACCTTTATTATATTAGGTGTTAGTGTTTTTGGAATTATTGCAGCCGATAAAGTAATTCCAACAGGATTTGTTCCTTCGGAAGATAGAGGTATTGTCTTTATGAACGCGGAATTACCACCGGGATCATCTTTAGACCGTACGTTTGAAGTGAATAGACAATTAGAAGAAGCCATTAAAGATATTGATGGTATAAAAGGTGTTTCATTAATTAGTGGACAAAACTTTTTCTCTGGTGCCGGTAGCTCAAATGCCATGGGCTTTATTATTCTTGATGGATGGGATGAACGTGATACAGATGCAACCGCAGTAAATGCTATTATTGGACAGTTGTTTCAAAAAGCAGCTATGATTCCGGATGCTAATATTATCTTTTTTACGCCGCCTAGTGTACCTGGTTTTGGTAGTGCAGATGGTTTTGAGATGCGATTAATGGATAGAAACGCGAGACCGTTAACGGAGCTTGATAATACTGCAAACGATTTTGTGCAGTTATTGAATCAAAAGCCTGAAATTGGTTTTGCTTCAAATTCATTTAGTACTAATTTCCCACAATTACAATTAGATATTAATGCTGAACGCGCTAAAGAAGCTGGTATTTCTACTAGTACTATTTTATCAGCGCTTCAAGGTTATATCGGTGGTAATTATGTGGCCGACTTTAGTAGGTATGGTAAACAATTCCGTGTATTTATTCAAGCTTTACCAGAGGATAGAGTGGATGAGTCTAGTTTAAATAGTATGATGGTTAAAACACCTAGTGGTAAAATGACGCCAATCTCACAATATGTATCGTTTAAACGTGTATATGGTCCGCAAACGGTGAATCGTTTTAACTTGTTTAATGCTGTTACTGTCAATGGTTCCGCAAAACCAGGATATAGTTCTGGTGATGCTATTAGAGCTATTAACGAAGTGGCAGAAGCTAATTTGCCAGAAGGATATTCAATTGCTTATTCAGGTATTACACGTGAAGAGATTGCATCTGCAGGACAATCTACGGTGATATTTATGATTAGTATTTTGTTTGTGTTCTTCTTATTAGCGGCACAATATGAAAGTTACCTGTTGCCTTTGGTGGTTATTTTATCATTGCCAATTGGTGTAGCTGGTGCATATTTGACAACCTATTTAACAGGATTGGAAAATAACATTTACTTCCAGATTGCCTTAATTATGCTACTTGGATTACTAGCCAAAAACGCCATTTTAATTGTGGAGTTTGCTATCCAACGTCGTCAACAAGGATTATCTATTGTCGATTCGGCTATTGATGGAGCCAAAGTTCGTTTACGACCAATTTTAATGACATCGTTTGCCTTTATTTTAGGTATTACACCATTAATGTTAGCAAAAGGCGTAGGTGCTGTGGGTAATAACTCTATTGGTACTGGTGCTGTTGGAGGTTTATTAGTAGGAACTGTAGTTGGGGTATTTGTTATTCCGGTACTGTTTGTTATGTTCCAATGGTTACAAGAAAAAGTGTCAGGCGCTCCCGTAGTCGAAAATAAAGAAATTAAAGAATAATAAGAATGAAAGCAATTTTAAATAAAAAATGGATTTCTAGGGTTATGGTTTTTGCATTGCTAGCCATAACCATGCAAAGCTGTTTGGTTTCAAAAGATTACGAACGTCCCGCTTTAGAAGATGAAACGGAAAATTTATACAGAACGGATGAATTGGCTACAGACTCAATGTCTATGGCCGATGTGTCCTGGAAAAACGTCTTTACAGATCCGTATTTAACGCAATATATTGAAGAAGGTTTACAGAATAACATTGATATTCGTATCGCCATTCAACAAATTATTGCTGGTGAGGCGTATTTAAAACAAGGTAAAGCAGGCTATTTACCAACTTTGAGTGCTGGTGCTTCTGTAGCGCATCAAGAACCGTCTAAAAACAGTCAGTTTGGTGGTAGCGGAAGTTTGGATCAGTATGAAGCGGTAGCAAGTTTAACCTGGGAAGCTGATATCTGGGGGAAAATTCGCAGTAATAAACGAGCTTTTCAAGCTGGGTACTTAAAAAGTATTGCGGCGCATCAAGCGGTGAAAACCCGATTGATTGAAAATATTGCAACAACCTATTATACATTGGTTGCTTTGGACGCGCAGTTAGAAATAACGCTAGAAACCATTGAATCTCGTAATAGTAGTGTGGAAACTATCCAAGCATTAAAAGATGCCGGTCAAGTAACACAGGTTGCCGTAGATCAGAATGTGGCACAGTATAATAATGCGCGTGCACTCCAAATTGATATTGAACGTCAGATTTTTAAAACAGAAAATGCCTTAAGTATTTTATTGGCAAAACAGCCACAATCTTTCGAGCGCAGCAAGTTAGACGAACAGGAAATTACCACTGAAATGAAAATCGGTATCCCTTACGTTTTATTGCGTAACCGACCAGATGTAATGGCTGCTGAAAACGATTTCATCCAAGCTTTTGAGCTGACTAACGTTGCGAATGCTAATTTTTACCCATCATTAACATTGAGTGCTTCAGGCGGATTTCAAAGTTTAGAGTTTAATAATTGGTTTGATACCAATTCACTTTTCTCAAACATCATTGGCGGTTTAACACAGCCTATTTTTAATCAGCGAAAAGTTAGAACGCAATACGAAGTATCTAAAGCGCAACAAGAACAAGCGCTTTTAAACTTTAAATACACCCTATTAGTTGCAGGTAAAGAAGTGTCGGATGCGTTATACGATTACCAAGCAGAAGCTGATAAGTTCGAGTTTAGAGAAAACGAAGTAGAAGCGTTGCGTAGTGCCGAAACTAATTCTGAAACCTTATTAGATAATGGGTATGCCAATTATTTAGATTTATTAACGGCCAGACAAAGCGCATTAACTGCTGAATTAAATAGTATTAACAACAAATTAGATCAATTATTATCTGTTGTTAATTTCTATAAAGCCCTAGGTGGTGGTTGGAAATAATAGGTTTCTGTTAATGTTATGACCCGCAAGCAAGACATTCTAGAGAGTTCCATTGCTAACTTTACCAAGTTTGGCAGCAAACGGTTTACTTTAGATGATTTAGCGGCACAATTAGGTATATCAAAAAAAACGATTTACCAGTATTTTGATGGTAAAGAAACATTAGTAGCAGAAAGTTTAAGCTATTTGTTAGATAAGTATCTTGTAGAGATTCAAGGAATTCAAGAAGATTTGGATTTAGATGCTATCGAAAAAGTCATTACAATTTATAAACGTGGGTTTGAATATTTAAAATATTTCAAGCCCGCGTTTTTATTTGGTATTAAAAAATATTACCCCAAAGCCGATAAGGTTTTCACTAGTTTTTCTGAAAAGTTGGTAAATAATGTTATCTATAATCTCCTTTTAGAAGCAGAAAACGAAGGTTGTATAAAAACCGATGTTGATATTGCTTTAACTTCCAAACTCTATATGTCGCGTGTGGACAATGTGGCATTTAAAGACGATAGTTTATTTGAAGCATACGATTTATCCACTGTTTTAAACCACCTTATTATTTATAATCTTCGCGGTATTACAGTTTCTAGTTATTCTAACACTTTCTTTGAATAGTTTTATATTTTTGCATTTGTAGAATGTCGGATGTAATAATTCGGCTTAAAATTTAAATGCGCCACAATGCAATTTACAGCACATGAAAAAAGATATTATAATCCCAAAAGTAGAAGGTGTTTATTTAGCCATTGTAAATGAGTACAATGATCTCTACAAAACGCAAGATTGGAACGTCTACATCATTAATGATAAGAACGTGGATTTAGACCTGGTAATTATTGTTACCAATGGTTATTCTGAAGATAAAATGACCTCCATATTTCGTAAAAAAATAGACAAGCTACCAGCTAAGAGTTACGTTAAAATTGAATGGATACAAGAAGATCTATTCGCTCTAAACAACCAGTTTAAAGTCAGTTTTTTCGAAGGCAATGCCATGTTTGATAAAACATATCTGTTTAGAAAAAATACGATTAATTTGAAAGCTTTGCGGGATATTCCTTTAATGGATGTAAAAGGGGTTTTGGTTAAGTAGCTGTTGCCCGTATTCCTGCCTGCCAGCCGTTAGGAATACGTAAGCAGGAATCTTATAGTACAATTGAAAAATATCGGATTTGGTTTCGTTACTATTTTTGCTTTAATTAAACTCTTTAATGCAACAAGAAAATAAAAGACGAATTTATAACTTTTATAGCTAACATTAGTTAGCTAAAATATTGAAAAAAGCGTTTCCCATGAAGTATAACCTTTCTAATATGATGTGTTTAGACATTTATTTATCGTCTTTGTCGGACAAAGAATATAAAATAATAAAGCCCGAAATTAAACCGTCGAAAGCTAAACCCATGCCATTGTTGAGTTGGGATATTTTCAGTCAGCACTATTTTAACACACTAAAGAATTTGAAAATAGAAGGTGATATTGAAATGGTTAAAGCATTTGGTGAAAAAGCGAAATGGAAAAACGAGATCGATTCTATTTTTAAGGATCAATATTTTGAAGCCTTAATTATCACAGATGTAGAGCAGAATATACTATGGGTTAATGAAGGCTTCACGGAAATGACAGGGTACTCTAAAACATTTGCATTAAATAAAAAACCTCATTTTTTACAAGGCATCAATACTTCAACAACGACAAAACAAAAAATTAGGGAGAATTTAAGTGATTTAAAGCCATTTACTGGAATTATAACAAATTACCGAAAAGATAATTCGCCTTACGAGTGCGAGGTTAAAATCATTCCAATGTATAGCGAAAATGTAACGCACTTTTTAGCACTAGAAAGAAAGGTAGGATAAGTATATAGAGGGTTTTCAAATTCAGCTACTGATTAACCAATTCCTATTCAGTCAAGCTGAAGTCGTACATAACATTTGATCATAACCAGCAAACCGCATTAATAATGACCTTCAGAAAAGCAACAGAAAAAGACCTTCCATCAATTATTGAAATGATGGCTGACGATATACTCGGAAAGAAAAGAGAAAACTTCCAAAATCCTTTGCCTACTGAATATGTAAAAGCCTTTAAAATAATAGATTCTGACGAGAATCAAGAGCTAATTGTTGTAGAAAATGAAAGTTTTGAAGTCATTGGAACTTTACAATTAACTTTCATTCAATATCTGAATTATAGCGGAGGCATTAGAGCACAAATAGAATCTGTAATAATTAGAAAAGATAAAAGAGGACTCGGAATTGGAAAAAACATGTTTGAATGGGCTATAAATAGAGCTAAAGAAAAGAATGCCCATTTGTTGCAATTAACGTCTGATAAACAAAGACCCAGAGCCATTAAATTTTACGAAGATTTAGGGTTTACAGCAACTCATGAAGGAATGAAAATGCACTTTTATTAAAAATCCCTCTTGCAATTGCATAAGTATATTGCCGTTTCTAATAATTTCAGTAGCTTTTTTAGTTTTTGTTTTAATTAAAATGATATAATCGGTGAGCTACAAAGCCGTTATTTATACTCATTCATTCTTACGCCTAAATTAGTTTCCAAAAAATCCCCAAATTTGTTATTTATCACAATTCAGAAGTAATCAATTTCATAATAATTGCTTATTTTGTTACGCAATTAAAAAAGTGAGTGTTTGGTGCTTACCATCTGGTTAGGCCAGATCGCAATTTTCGCATTCTGCAAAAAAACCGCTAGAATTAACTCGTGGTTTTTAGGATAAAAGCAGCTGTAAAAAATACGGACCCCTCGAATATATAATAGTTAATCGGATACATTCAAATCAAACCAAAAAAAACAACAGAACTATTCTATATAATTGCGACTTAAAAAGCAGTTATGTATGGACAGATTTAAAAGAAAATGCGCATGAACTTAACTATTGAAAATATTTTATTAATTGGCTCTTTATTACTTTTCGTGAGCATTGTTGTAGGAAAAACATCTTATAAATTTGGTGTTCCGACCTTATTACTGTTTTTGGGAATTGGCATGTTAGTAGGTTCTGATGGTATTGGAGATATTTATTTTAACGACCCCGAACGCGCGCAATTTATAGGTATTGTTTCCCTTAATTTTATTTTGTTTTCTGGTGGTCTAGATACGAGTTGGAAAGCTGTAAAACCCATTCTCTGGGAAGGGCTTGTTTTATCAACTGTGGGTGTTTTGCTTACGGCCGTTACGCTTGGTGTTTTTGTTTGGTATGTAACAGACTTCACTATTTACGAAAGTATGTTATTAGGCTCTATTGTGTCATCAACAGATGCAGCAGCAGTGTTTTCTATTCTGCGTTCAAAGAGTCTTGCCTTAAAAAAGAATTTAAGGCCCACATTGGAGCTGGAAAGCGGTAGTAATGATCCTATGGCTTACGTACTTACCATTGCGTTTTTAACCTTGGTAATTAATCAAGATTTAAGCTTATGGTCCATTATTCCCTTTTTTCTTCAACAAATGGTTATTGGCGCCATTGCTGGTTTAGTCTTAGGACGATTTAGTAAATTTATTATTAACAAAATCAAATTGGGTTTTGAAGGGCTTTATCCAGTTCTGGTAATCGCTTTAATGTTCATAACGTTTTCTGCAACCGACTTTGTAGGCGGAAATGGATTCCTTGCTATTTACATTTGTGCGGTTTATTTGGGTAATCAAGATCTGATACACAAAAGAGCTATCCTCCAGTTTTTCGATGGAATGGCTTGGCTCATGCAAATTGTTCTGTTTCTTACTTTAGGGTTACTAGTATATCCTTCCGAAATCGTCCCATATCTAGGTATTGGACTCCTTATTTCTTTATTTCTAATTTTAGTTGCTAGGCCTGTTAGTGTTCTAATAAGCTTGATGTTTTTTAAAATGAAATTAAGGAGGCGTTTTTATATTTCATGGGTTGGCTTAAGAGGTGCCGTTCCAATAGTATTTGCTACCTATCCACTTTTGGCTGGCATTGATAAAGCAGATATGATTTTCAATATCGTATTTTTTATTTCGGTTACTTCTATCCTGATTCAAGGAACTACCTTGTCGATTGTGGCTAAATGGTTGAAGGTTGGCGTACCTGAAAAATCTAAAAAAGTCAATGAAATTGATCTTCTCCTTTCTAATCTCCCTAAAGCTTCCATGCAGGAATTCGAAATTACATCGGATTATTGGGCGGTAAATAAGCGAATAGTAGATTTAGATTTTCCGGCCTCGGCATTTATAATAATGATTAAGCGTAATGGAACCTATTTACGACCAGGCGGTTCAACAGTAATAGAAGTCAATGATATTTTAATGGTTATTGCAGACAGTCAAGAAGATTTTATTGCAGTAAATGGTTCTCTTAATAAAAAGGCTGTTAAACAAAAAGGGTGATTTCTAAATAGAAAAAAGATGCTACACACTGTTTTTTACTAGAATATCTCATGATTTAGTACTCTTGTTTTAAGCTGTTCAGTTTATTTGTTTGTGTTCATATTTTTTAAACTATAAGCCGAAAACTACCCTCCTTTGAAATAGTTAAATGGGGGCTTTTTCTTATGAGATTAGCTACGCTGAATCTTCGCTTTCTTGTTTTCGCTTTCCTATTGTTTGGTAGACAGGAGTTAGGTTAATCCAACTTATCCGTCAACTTCTTAAATACCTTTTTAGCATCCTTGCCTTCATATAAAACGGCATATACAGCATCGATAATCGGTGTTTTTGCTTGGTGCTCTTCATTAAGAAGGTGCGCACTTTTGGCAGCATAATAGCCTTCGGCGACCATATTCATTTCCATCTGTGCGGATTTTACGGTGTAGCCTTTCCCAATCATATTCCCAAACATGCGATTTCTAGAAAACACGGAATAACCCGTTACTAGTAAATCTCCTAGATACGCGGAGTCATTAATGTTACGTTTCATTTTATGCATTTTCTTAATAAAACGCTTCATCTCCCGAATGGCATTACTCATCAAAACACTTTGGAAATTATCACCATAACCCAAACCATGAGCTATTCCGGCCGCAATGGCATAAATATTTTTAAGCATTACAGCATATTCAGTACCAATAATGTCATCACTAATTTTAGTTTTTATATAATCGCTGGATAATTTATCGGCAATTTCTGATGCTTTTTCGGCATCAGCACAAGAAATGGTTAGATAGGATAAACGCTCCAAAGCAACCTCTTCCGCATGACAAGGTCCCGCAATAACCGCAATATTTTCAAACGGAATATTGTAAATATCATGAAAATGCTCGCCAACCAGCAAACCGGATTCAGGAATAATACCTTTTACAGCCGAAACAATAATTTTTTGAGAAACATCAACTGTTAATTTTTCCAACTCAGTAAACATAAAAGCAGAAGGCACAGCAAAAATGAGCACATCGGCATATTCTGCTATCTCGTTAATATCATTACTTAATTTCAGTTGTTCTATTTTAAACTCTACCGAACTTAAATAACTTGGATTATGATTTTCCTTAAGTAAATGCTCTTTGGTGTACACACTGCGCATATACCAACCCACTTCTTCTAAATTTTCGGAAAGCATTTTTACAATAGCGGTTGCCCAACTTCCAGATCCGAAAACAGCATACTTTAAAGGTTTATTCATAACTTTTATAGACTTTAGAAAATCAAAAATACATAAAATTTTGTGCTTTTGCGAAATTCGTTTGCTTCGCTTTTATCATTTTGGCACGTCTTTTGAATTCCAAGTATTAATAACTTTAAAATGATTGACTTATAAAATGAGCATGTAAAAGCTTTTATTTGTCAAAAAAATGATTATTAGCGAACGGCACCTGCCTACTTTGAGGCAGATGTGACAATTTAAAAATAATAAAAACGAACACATGAAAACTATAAAACTACTTGTCGCATTTGTAATTACTGCTACACTATTTACGGCATGTTATACCGATGAAATTATTGTAGATAATTATAACCCAACACCTGGGCCTTCAATTTCTGTTAATCAGTTATTGAATCGTTATGAACTTTGGTATGTGGATATCAATGAAACCGTTGGGTATAACCAAACTGCATTTTTACAAATAGCATTTACTGTATCTTTTAGAAATGGTAAATTATTTGCTAATAATAATTTGGTAGGATTTGGCGATCAAGGTAATGGTTTCGGTATTCAAACCGGAACTTATGATGCTTATAGCAATGTTCTGGACGTGTATCACCTTGTGGATGGATACCAGAGCTTTGATGTGTTCCAAATAAACAAGAACACTATTGAGTTATACAACCCTAATAACGATACCTCGTACTTCTTAAAAGGCTACCAACGTAGTAATTTTGATTACGATTATGTTTTTAATGACAATATTCATTATTTCTTACAAGAATATGAAGCTTGGGAAAAAACATATACCAGTCCAACAGGAATTCCAAATGCCTTTGATGATGAAAACTATTTACAATTTTTATCAGGTGGTAATGATTCTGAATTTAGAAGCTCACAAGATGTTTCTATTTATAACCTTAATAATATTCTTTGGGATTATACTGGGCTTTACGGCGTAGGAAATATAAATGGAGATCATACTTTAAAAACATTGACTTTGGATTATGATTATTTTAGTAACGAGTATTTTGAATTGCGCGTAATAAACGATGCTAGAATAGAATTATATCAAACATCGTCTAGAACCGTTTATGAATTTACAGGAAGAGGTTATATTCAGTTTATGAAAAATGCCCAAGGCAAACAAAGTAATCAGGTTAAAAGTCGAAAATTTAAAGGAGAAAAACAAGACAACCCACGAGAATCGACTCGTGAAACCATATAGTTGAATTAGTTAGTTTAGTGTTCAAGAAACTGTTTGATGAGAAATTGTCAAGCAGTTCTTTTTTGTTAAAAAACTCAAAATTTGAGTAAATAGCATGGAGAAATTTTGTAATTTAAGGCTTCGAAAAATCAATTATTAACACTAAAAAAATAAACAATTATGGGATTATTTTCATTTATTAAAAACGCAGGTGCTAAAGTTTTTGGAATCGGAAAAACAGATGCAGAAGAAGCAGCCGAAGCTAAGGCAGATGCTTCAGCAGCCAAGTTGAGTCGTGAAAAAGCAGCAGCAAGCCGATTAGAAGAAACAGTTTCCGATTTAAAGTTAAAGGCTGAAAATCTAAAAGTAACTATTGATGGTGAAAAAGCGACTATTAGTGGTATGGCTCATGATCAAGCAACACGTGAAAAAATTATATTAGTTGTTGGAAATTCAAACGGTATCTCATCGGTTGATGATCAAATGACGGTAGAGCATAAGGAGCCAGAAGCACAATTTCACACCGTAGTGAGTGGAGATACTTTAGGTAAAATAGCCAAGAAATTCTACGGAAATGCCACAAAATACCCTGTAATTTTTGAAGCTAATAAGCCAATGTTAAGTCATCCAGATAAAATTTATCCAGGTCAGGTATTGCGTATTCCAGCAGAGGATAAAGCTTAAAAGCACACAATAAATATAAAGGAAGCCAACTATAAGAGTTGGCTTTTTTTATGGCTTAAACTTATAATTTTAATTTGTAGTATTTTTCTTCTGAAGGATTTACAGCATCTAAAAACGATTCCAATTCAACCAAGGAATTTTCATCAATTAAATGCGCTTTAATAACGAGCGTTTTCCCGGTGGTTTTTAGAGTATAACCATTACCAGTTTTTTCAACATGAGTGATATCTTTAAGCAAAATCTTTTTAATCAATAAACCGTTTTTTCTAATAAATTTATCTGTAATGGTTACATACTGATATGAAATATCCCAAATAAACTGCGTTAAATATAAAGTGGCTGCTAATAAAAAACCAAAATTATACCAGTTAATGGAGTAGTTTTCCCATAAGGCTAAAACGGCCAATGCAATCCAAAAAAGAGCCATGAACAAGTTAATGTACAATCTTTTTTTCTTGTATTTGATGGTTAAATCTGCCATATAAAAATTAATAAGTTTAAATCGAATTTTCTTCTGGAATATCTATATTGCTAAAATAAGACTCTAATGAAGCCAAGGAATCTTTATGAACTAAGGCTGTTTTGATAACCAAGTTTTTATCGATAGTTTTAAAGGTATATTCATCCGCGAATTTTTTAAAATGTGTTATATCCTTCAAAAGTAATTTCTTTCCGAATAGGAAGTTTTCTTTAATGGAATCTTCGGTAAGCGTTAGATAATGATACTTATAATTCCAAAAGGCTATTCCTATATATAATAGACCAATTAATATATAGCCTATTCTCATTAAACGAACATGATCATCTTCCCAAATACTAAAAGTAGCTAACCCTGCCAATCCTGCTCCAAGAAACAGGTAGAGGTATAATCTTTTTTTATTGAATTTTATGATCAAGTCTTCCATGTTTTAAAAGTGTAAATTTAAATCGTTTTCACTTCTTGAGTTTCCAAAGTACCCATAAAAAATAGTAGTTCAATTAACGAATCTTCAGCAATGAGATTTGTTTTAATAACAAGTTCTTTGTCAGCAGTGTTTATGGCATAATTGCCTTTAATCTTTTTTACATGGATAATATCTTGCATCAAAATTTTTTTGCCAAATAGGAAATTCTCTTTAATAAAATTCTCTGTCATGGTTAGATATTGATATTTTAAATTCCAAATAACCATGCCAACCTGAATAGTTCCGACGGCTATAATTATAATCCGAGACCAGCGTATTCCATCTGAACTCCATAAGCCATATGCACCCAATGCTATCCACAAACACCCAATGAACAAATTGATATACTGTCTCTTTTTTTGGTATTTAATAATTAAGTCTGCCATATTGGAAGTAAATTGTTTATTCTTAATCTGTTGGACGTTTATCAATGACCATAACCGGTTTTCTACTCATAGCTGGAAACTGTAATTTTTGGATGACTTTTTTATCATGAAATTCAATTTTAGGTGCCACGCGTAATTTGGCTCTAAAGTGATCTTTAATATTGTGAAGTAATTTTTCGGTTGGCGTATCTGTGGCTATTTTTATGCAAATTTCATCCGTTCCAATACTGTTGTGTGAAATTTCAATAACATAACTATTAACGTCGTTAAAGTTGTTGAGAATATTATCCATTGCTGGCGGATATAATGTGGTGCCTTTGTATTTAATCATTTGTTTTTTACGGCCAACAACAGGGCCTAATCGCATTGTAGTTCTACCGCAAGTACATGGCCCGTGATGTTCTTGAACCATGTCGCCTGTTTTAAAGCGTAAAAGTGGCATGCCTTCAATACCCAAAGTCGTGATTGTTAATTCGCCAACTTGTCCAGTTTCAACTGGATTTTCGGCTTCATCCAATATTTCAGTAATAATTAATTCCGGATGATGATGACCACCTTGTTGCGCCTCACATTCATTAAAGGCCGTGTTCATTTCGGTTGATGCATAGGTTGAGTAAAGCTGAATATCCCATTCATCAGTAATTTTTTGAGATAATGTATTAGGCGAAAAGTCTTGATTCCGCAAGGGCTCACCAATACAAATAGCGCCTTTTACACCCGATTTATTAATATCAATATCAAGCTGTTTAGCATATTCAATCAACTTTAATAAAAATGACGGCACAACAATTAAATATGTCGGTTTGAATTTTATAATAGAATCCCATTGTAATTCTGGAATACCAGCACCAACGCGAATAATACCAGCTCCTAGTTTGCGTGCGCCTAAAAAGTAGGCTAAACCTGCCATAAAGCGCCTGTCGATCGTTGTCATGAGTTGCATGACATCATTTGCAGTAACGCCGGTACAGGCAAAGGACAAGGCTTCATTATAAGCCAAACGATCTAAATCACTATCCGTTAATGCGAAGGTTACAGGATCGCCTAAAGTTCCAGAAGTCGTAACATAATCAATAATTTGATTTCTTGGAACACATAAAAATTCATTATTATAAGCTTGTAGCTGATCTTTAGATGTGGTTGGTATTCGTGTTAAGTCTTCCAATGTCTTTATGGAAGAAATGTCAATATTTTTCTTTTTAAAAACTTGCTGATAATAGCTTGAGTTATCTTGTAAATAACCTAATAACGTTTGAAGTTTTTCTTCTTGAAATGATTTTATGGCTTCCGGGGATGCTTTTTCAATTTCTGGAATCATAAGTAGATATGCCTTTGTTAGTGCTCAAATGTAACTAAAACAAGGTAGTTAGCCCATAATTATAGTACAAATTAATTAGTAATTATATATTAATTTCCGATAAACTAGTTCAATTTCCGTTGTGTTTTTTTTATGTATTTGGAAAGGGTTTCTTTATCTGGAACAGTTGTAATTTCTTTGCTTTGCGCTTTTTCAAATGCCTGTAAAGCCGCTTCATAGTAGCGATGTTCGTAATTGTATTTGCCTACCAAATAGTAGGCTTGCCAATAGTTGGGGTTACTTTTAATAAGTTGAATAAGAACTTGAGGTTCTACATGATTTTTGTTTGAAATAGCTTTGGAAATCTTCCTACTTAAAACCCGATATTTTTCATAATCTAAATAGGCTTGTGTAAATTGAAACGGATCGGCTTCGATAGTCAAATCTTCATTATGAAACGATTTTGCTGCAATATCTGAAGCTTCTTCCTTGAAAATTTCATTCAAATTATAAGCTACAAAAGCGCCTAATTGATACGGATTAGCGGAAACCCAAACCAATCCTTGCTCGGGCTTAAAAACGACACCATGATGTGCTAATAACTGATTTAAGGCTTTCTCGTTGCCGAATCCAATGGCTTTGTCATCCAAACCGTCTTTGTTTCTTAAAATAGAAACAGCTTTTTTAACGTTCAATTTTGGTGTTTCAGAAAGCAATTCTTCCATACGCTCATATCGGTATTGCGAATGACTTTCTGCTATTTGTTTGAGGTTGTTTTCATCCGCTGCATAGGCATCACTCTGAAAGTGATTGGAGCAAATAAGCTGACTGGAATTTTCAACTTTAAAGACTCCAAAATTGTTAGGCGAGACTTCAATAGTAATAGCGCGCTTGTCATTTGCGCTTCCAATTAAAATAGATTCGGAAACAAATACTTGGCGCTTTTTGGCAATAGCAATCGCTTCATCAATATTAGATGCGTATTGCAATATTTCTCGTGTTAAAATAGAAATTGGGGTTTTGGCAACCATAGGCACATCGGATTTTCCTGCATTTATAGTTACTGTTAATCCTTGATCATTCATTCCGGAAACTACGCCCATCATTCCTGCCCAAGTAACGGACATAAAGTTATAACCCTGCGTTGGTTTTATAAAAGCAATAATTTTATTTTCCGCAAACTCATCACCGGCATAAAAGTCGAAATTTCTTCCAATAATTAAATCACCATCTTCAGTTTTATCACCCCAAGCGGCAAACGACGAACAACCCACAAGTGCCAAATCCTGCAAGGCATGACCAATATCGTGCGCACTGTGAAAATAGAGGAGTCGTAAATAGTCTTCGGCAACATAATCATAAGTGTCGCCTGCGTATTTTGAAACGCCTAATATTTCACTTTTATATTCCTCGGGAACATGTAAATGCATTTTGCGGTTATAAAATGCCAATAGTTTTCTTAAAAGGTATTGCTTGGTTTTCGATGGTACAAATTCCTCCACTTTACTTAATAAAGCATGTTCTTGAACAGCCATTAATTCTTGGCCTAAACTGCCAACTTGTAAGCCTATTTGATAAGGATCGCCAGAAACGTATAATTCCCATTGGCCATATTTGTTTTTGGTTAATAAACCGTTATTGGTGGTAAATGTGGTATCAGAAATTTTAATACGTTCGGGAATACGCTGATTATAAATGGAAATATCAGGAGTATCATGCAACGATTTTTTAACGCCACAAGACGACAGAATCAAAGTGAAAACGAGTGTTTTCCAAAAAGAATTCGACATTAATTTTCTGGTTTTTCAGGTTGATTGGCGGCAATAATTTTTTCTAATAAATAGTCTTGCCCTAATAATTCGGAACAGGTTATAACACCACTAATAGTAACACCTAAAATACCATGCATATTTAAACTCTGACCTGTAAACAACAGGTTGTCTATTTTGGTTTTAGGCGAAATAAAGGATTGCATAGATTTGTCTACATCTTTAGCGTAACCATACATGGATCCACGATTAGTGGCAATATAATCGCGATACGACAATGGTGATGAAGTATAATAACTTTGTATACAATCGCGAATATTAGGAAACTTCTTCTCCAATTGGTCTATAATAATCTCCGCTTTTTCCTTTTTAAAAGCTTCGTAGGTTTGCCCACGTTCATTTTTCTGTGCCACCGTGTTAAATGTACCAGACCAAGGTTCCACCTCATCAAAATGCATATAGGTCATAATGGTAATATTGTCTCCATAAACGGCATGATCCTTCTTAATTCCCATAGAAAGCATGTAGCTTTCTGGCCAGCTTTCTTGAGTGTAATGTTGGGCATTCCAAACGGCATCTCGTGTTTTAAAATGGTAATAATTTTTATTAATATATTTAAAGCTATCTGGTTTTAAAACAATATATAAACTGAAAGCCGAAATGGTACTTTCTATGCCTTGGATTCTATTAGTATAGGATTTTCTGAAGTGTTCTTTTCCTACTAAATCAAGCGTAATTTTAGGCTCAATATTAGAAATAAACGTATCGCCATCAATCCGATTTTCGTTTGTGCAAACTGCGGATTTGATTTTGCCATTTTCACACTCTAAATTTTTAACTTCATGATATTTATAAACTTCACCTCCATGTTTTTTTAACTGTTTAATGAGCAGTTTTGTTATCTGACTCCCGCCATTTATACAACGATAGGCACTTTGTATATAGGAGTTAACGGAAAGTGAATGTACATAAAAAGGTGTTTTGTAGCCATCGCCAGCATAAAGAAAATTAGAGCCAGCCAAAACAGCTTGTAAGCGTTTATTAGTTGTTATCGATTCTAAAAACGACTTAACTTGCAACGTGAACACACCATCAGCATAAGGTCTGCCCGGTTTTAAACGATATAAGGGGAACTTATCACAGGTTTCTTTAATTTTTTCGCAATAGGTAGTAATTGCAGCCGCTTCTTCGGGGAAATCTTTAATTAATTCGGTTTTAAAACGGTCAAAACCTTGCGCGTATGGATAGGTTTTTTCATCATCATCAAAACTAATCACATCAAAACTATCTTCATCCATTTTTTTTAGGACTAAATCATCCATAATTCCTAAATAATTGAAATACTGGTATAGGTTTTCGCCTTTGCTTAAACTTCCGATATAATGCACACCGGTATCAAAGATGGATTTGTCTCGTGCAAAAGTTTGCAGGTTTCCACCAAACTGCTGATTCTTTTCTAAAACACAAACGCTAAAGCCTTCTTTAGCCAGAATTACAGCCGAAACCAGACCGCCTAATCCGCTGCCAACAATAACAATATCATAATGTGCTTTTGGTTTCAAATTAGCTTTTTGTTAAAACGGTTAAATTCGAATCTTGATGGGTTATTTTATAATCCCCATTTTCGAAAAATGACAAATAAGTTTCTATGGATTCGAAAAGTAACACAATACGCGATGCATTTTGAGCTTTTAATGTTTCAATGCTAGGGCTTGTTAACGTATTTGAGTTAATAATGATGGTATTATGCTGTTTTTCAAAAGCATCTTTAAAGGTTTCAGCGACTTCAATTTTATAATGATTATTGGTGATGAAACTATTTTCAACTAATTGTCTGGAGGCTAAATTGATTATAAAACTAGTAATGCTTCTACTTGGACTATCTAGCGCCAGAAGGAAATCCAATTGACCGTAGGTATTTGAAATATGTAAAATCGTTTCAGCAGTATCTAACGTATCTAATAAATATTTATAGGTGTCTTGATGTCTATTCAGATCCGTTTTTATGGTGTGGTATAAGTCCTGGCCTTTGTAACGATAATCCTCCAAAACCATAGGATGGAAATAGGCTGCACCTTCATGGGCTGTTCTGAAATTCTTAAATTCAGATTTAAAATTTTGACTGATAATTTTAGTGCGTTCGCGAGCTGAATCCCCGAAGCTTCTATTACTATAGGCGATTCGATCTAATATTTTAATCGATATTTCACCCCGTTTAATTACAAAGTTTCCTTTCGGTAAAGTTTCAGAATATCCATGAATCATTATAGGAACAATATCTAATTTAAATTGTTCAGCTAAAAAGAAAGCTCCTTTATGAAAGCGCTTCATTTTATGTGTGTAAGAACGTGTTCCTTCGGGGAAAGCCATTAACGAATAACCTTGATCTACTTTTTTCTGTAAATGTGAAACGCCTTTTTCAATGCCGCTAGAAACGGGGTAGAAACCAGCTAATTTGACTGCTCTGCCAAAAATTGGTGAGTTGTAAACCCAGTCGTTTACTAGGAAAATAATCTTCGGACTCAACATACCAATTACCAAAATATCTAGAAACGATGTGTGGTTAGCAATTATAACAGCTTGTTTTTTAAAGGTCTCATTATTAGGGTTAATAATCGTTATTTTTACAAATGGGTAGGAATCTAAAACTGATTTCATAAACTTGGACATCAATCGGTGAAACCAATGCATTTTTTTCTTCATACTAATAGGAACCAATTTTATAACAACCGTTCCAAATAGTGCTAATAATAAACCTCCAAGTCCATAGTAAGTAAAGGAAATGCAAGAAAAAATAAAGTATATAACAGGAGCTGGTCTGTTGGTTTTACTCCCAATAAAGAACTTGAAAAACAACGGTTGAAGCACAAATGAAATGCATAAAGCCGAAAGAATACCAATAATAGACACCAATGAAATACTAAAAAGCGCAGGGTGTTTAGCGAAAATTAAAACGCCAACGCCAAAAATTGTGGTAATGACTGATAAGATAATTGATGTTTTATGAGTCGGCAATACACGTTCGCCTGTTTTTAATTCATGCATTAATCCGTTGGTAATAAAAATGCTATAGTCAATACCTAATCCGAAAATAAAGGTGGAAATAATAATATTGAAAATATTAAATTCAACACCTGTTAAACCCATAATTCCAATGGTTAATAACCAGGTTAAAGCAATTGGTAAAACCGTAACAAGCGTTAAAGAAACACTGCGATAAAAAAGTAATAATAAGACTAAAACAACTAAAAACGAATAACCAACCAACCGATTAAAATCATTTTTTAAGCCACCTAAAAAGGTTTCGTTCATCTGTTTCCTGTCTATAACCAAGGTTTGTGCTTGCTCTTTAAACGTTTCAACTAAAGCCTCCGTTTGGGTGTCTTTTACCTTAACTAAAGAGGTAACGGTTGAAAAACCGTCTGTTTCACTTATATAGTCTTCAATTGAAACCGTGTTTAAAGCTTTAAAGTCCTCAAGATTTAAAGTGTGGAAATCAGTTTCTAAAAGTTTGTAAAACTGCTGAAACGTGCTCTGTTTAAAACCAAATGTGTTTCCACTAGTAATAAGCGCTTGTTTGGTTAATGAAACAGTTTCTGGTTGCCAGAAATTTTGCCAAGCATCTAAATGAGTTTGCTGCTGGTTTTCCGATTGTACCAAAGCTCCAATAGAACTAAAATTAATTATTTTATCTTCAGCTTTCAGCCTTTGTAGGTTGGAGAAAATCTTATCATTTACAAGAATAGCTTCTTGCGTATTGGAACCATAAGCCGCTAAATACACCGATTTAGAACTGATATTTGTCAACGCATCCAAACGTTTTTGAGCATCTAGGAGCTCTTGTGGTTCGTAGTTTAATTGTGAAATATCATTGTTGAAACCCGCCTTATTATAAGTGAATAAACTAACTACAAATAGAATGACCAAACCGCCGATAAGCCATTTGTTTCTATGAAATGGATATTGCGCAGCACTATCTAAAATAGTTTTCTTTTGAAGTGATTTTTCCTTATATCTGTAAACCTGTGGAATAAAAATTAATGAAAACACCGAAGCTCCTAAAACACTAATAGCGGCAAAAATCCCTAAATCCTGAAGGGCTTGCGATTTTAAAAATAGCAAACATAAAAAAGCTAGAGCAGTTGTTAAGCTACTCATTAAAATGGGTTTGGTTATTTCTTGATACAGTTCTTTTATATTGTTATTGCTCCTAATATGAGTCAAAATATGCAAGGCGTAATCTAACGTGATTCCCAATAAAACCGATCCAATTCCTAATGATATCGCTGAAATATTTGTACGAATTACAAATAACATGGCAACCGCTAATAAGGCGCCAAAAGCAGTTGGTGTAAATAAAATTAATGGAATAGAAATGTTCCTGTAAAACGCAATCAATATCAAAAGTAAAACACTCATGGCAATGCTAACGGTGATCTGGATGTCCCGTTTTATTTGCTGGGCATTGGCAACAGCAACTAATGCACCGCCAAAATACTCGCTAGTGACAGCGTCTTTAAACGACGCATTTAAGTCGTCTCTTAACTTGTAAAGTTGTTCGGCAAAAAGAGCATTTTCCGATGTTTCACTGGATTTGTGTGTAGGCGAAATAAACAACAATAGGTGCTGTTTATCTTTGCTTAATAAAAAGCCATTTTCTATAACAAAAGCATCACCAAAACTCAATTGTTGTAATTTCTTGAGGGCTACAAAAGACAAACCTAAAGGATCCCGTAAAATAGTTTCTTTGGCCACAAAACCTGAAGGTGAAATAAGCGTTTTATAATGTGCTTTGGTAATAGCTTGAATGCTATCCGAATTTAGTTTTGATTGAATATTTTGGTAATCGGTAGCATCTAAAAAAAGCGGTAAATTATTATAAACAAAGTCTAATGTATTTAAAACCGTTTCATCTGGAATTTGACCTTGAATTTTGGTGTAATAGGGTTCCGAGTGTTTTTCTAAACTGTCAATATACTGGGTTGCGTATTGGGTTAAATCATCAACTGACGCGCCAGATTCTCGAGTAATATTTACGATAATCTTATCCGCGAAATTAACGGTTTTCATTACTTTTTGCGCATCTTTATTTTCGCTACTCGTAGGGATAAGTTTGGTAATATCTTCTTCAAAATTAATATTTGATGCCAAGAAAACGAGTCCCAATACCAAAACAAGCAAGCCTAGAAATCCGATTAATTTCCTAGAAGCAATCCAAAGATATATATGATAAAAAAAATCAGTCATGTTGTAATACGCCTTTCTTTTTTTTAATAATGCTGAAGAAAAAATAGGCAACCACACCAAATAGTATGGCGCCAAGTATTGCCAAGGCAAAACTTCCCACAATATACGTTTTAAGATGTTTAAAGACCTCGAAATTGTCCATCAAATCGGTTACGGAATAAGAAATGGGCTCTTGAAAAATAATCTGACCTAATTCCAAACTCGCATAAATTATAAACGGAATAAAGGGCGGTAAACTAACATTTGAAAAGGCAAAAGTGATGGTTTTATTTAGTTTTAAAAAGATGGACAAGGCAATGGCTAAAACCGTATGAAGTCCCCAGAGAGGTGAAAACCCAATGAACACACCCAAGGCAACAGATAGCGCTTTCTTCTTTGGCGAATCGCTACTGCCTAAAAAGTCCTCGATAAAAAATCGTTTAAAGCCTTTTTTTTTAATATTTCGGAATAGTTGTCTCGGCTTATAATAGATCAGGGTTAAAAAAACCAACCAAAAATTTAAAATGCTGATACGCGTAAAATCTTGAAATGGTCGGAAGTGCGATACACGTTCGGTTTCATCATAAAGCACTTGAATCGGGATGTTTTTTACGTCCACATCTTTCCATGCAGATTTTACAATCACTTCAATTTCGAATTCGAATTTGGTGGTGTAAAACTTCAGGTTTTTAAGAACATTTAATGGGTATAATCGAAAACCAGATTGCGTATCGGTGAGTTTTATGCCCGTTTCAAACCAAAACCAAAAGTTTGAAAATTTATTCCCAAAACTACTTTTCCCAGGAACACCTTCCTGTTTCATATTTCGAGCGCCAATAATTAATAACTCTTTTGTAGGATGGACCTCTAAATCATTTATAAAACTTGGAATATCATTCGGGAAATGTTGGCCATCAGAATCAATAGTTAAGGCAAATTCATACCCTAATGAAATGGCATGTTCAAAACCTCTGCGTAAGGCAAAACCTTTTCCTTTATTTTCAGGGAAATGTATTTGCTGAATTTCAGGATAATTTTCAAGAATTTGTGCGGTTGTGTCGCTAGATCCGTCATTAATAATAATAATGTTATTGGTAAAGCCCAAAACACCGTCAACCACACGTTTTAACGTATGTTGATTATTATACGTGGGTATAATAACACAAACGTTTAAGTCATTGATTTTTTGTGTGATAGGTTGGTTTAGCAATTATAAGGCCTTTTGGTATTAGCGACCGGAAAATACTGATTTTTCTTCAGAAGTAAAGCTATCAGAATGTAAAATATAATCTTTAATATGGTTTTTAAGCTGGGTCGATTTAATGTACGGAAGTTGCGTTAATATAAAAGCTTTATCGCGATCAATATCAGCTTTATATTTTAAAAGTTTAGGCGTATTTTCTTGAATGCCTAGTCTTATAAAACGTGATTCAATATTATTAGGTTCCGTTTCAATAGCGAATTCAATATAACTAACACCTTCAATAAAACCGGTTTTCTTATCTTTTAATGTTTTGGCGTTTCTGGCTTTTAAAGCTATGGCAGCACCTTTGTAAGCTACTAATTCCATATCTTCAGTTCTAGTTACCGATTGCATAGAATTAAAAAAATCATCAACTTTTTCGGGGTTTTGTGCCGCTTCTTTATAGGCTATACGCACTTGATCCAAATCTAGTGATTGCAGATTAGAAAATAGGATTAAGATACTTATTAGCAGGTATTTCATGGTGTTTAAATTACTTTGTAATTTATAGACAATTTTAATGCCACAATATCCGTAAACTTTGTGATATTTTTAACACGGAATCCTGTTTCTGTTTCTGAAATGTCCAGTGATAACTCTAGATCTGGTGTTTTTTCAGGGTTAATTATGGCCATAAACTTCACGTTACTAGCTGATGCCATAAAGAGTTTTTTTGAAAGTATTTGTTCCGAAAGCTCTTTAATAATCTGCATCATGCAAACACCTGGCGTTACTGGATTTCCTGGAAAATGACCTTTAAAAACGGCATGATCTTTATTGATTTTGATATTGGCAACCGCTTTTCCATCGTCGTGTTCTAAGGTCTTTATGGTGTAAAAGTCTTTAATTAACATGGCTAATTATTTTTTTGTCAAGTTAAATTGATAATTGATACCCAATTGGAAAACAGTATTAAATTGATTTTGGGTTTCATATAATTCAGATTCGAAACTATTAAATGTCCCAGAATATACATCAATAAACCCACGTTTATATCGCGCTTCGAAAGATAGCCCATTTTTTAGCTCTAGCCCAAAACCAAAAGAAAAATTAAGGTCTACAAAAGTAGCATCATTTCCATGGTTATCACCTCTGTTTGCAAAACCAATTAGTGTATCGTCGATATCAAAATCAATTCCAGGTGTTACCGATAAATAGAAGCCAAGATCTGGCGCTACAAAAAACTTATTGCTAACGGCAAGCGTAATATATTCGATATAAATCGTATTATTTCCCCTTGTTTTACCGCCTTGATTGGAATATCCTAATTCTGGCTGTAAGGCGTACAATTCAGAAAAACGAACCTGATAAATAAGACCTAAGTACAAATTGGTTTTAACATCCATATCAGCATTTGTTAAATTTGAAATATTTGCGCCCGCACGTAAACCGATGCCTTTTTTGTTTTGAGAAAAGGTTAAATTCATCACTAGTAAAAACAGTAAAGTGACTAGTAGATTTTTCATGAGAGTTTAATATATTGATTTAAGTGTAATTTCTAACTTAATGTTGCTGTGAATAATACTAATGTTGTGCGCAATATTATTACTAATATCTGAAAATAAAAACTGAACTTTTTCTTTTAGGCTACCAGTTCTAACAATTTTATTTAACTGTTTAGAAACGTAATAATAGTGTTTTTTATTAAGAATACTGGTCTGAAAGACTTGGTTATTCTCAATTGTAAAGCTTTTGTTTACCAATGAATTTTCCTGAACCAAAGCTGTAAAATCTCGTTTCAGGATATTAATGAGTAATTTTTTATCCAGTTGCTCTAAAATATAATTGACCTTAAAATCGGTTTTTGTAATAGAGAAGTCGAATAGCTTTTTGCCCATTTCCGAAGTGAAAACTACACGATGATTTCCTTGGTCAATCTTTTTAACGATTAATAAGCCCCCAAAATGATTATCATAAACATCAATTGCTGCTTTATAAACGTAATCTTGATTTACATCTGAGAAATAAGAATTAGTAATGGTGTTAAGTGTTGTGTTTTGAAGAATTAGTTCTTGTTTTTTGGGGTAAGAAGCACAATTAACAATAAGGAAAAAACAACTAATGATTAAATAACGCATCGGAAACCGGGTTGTTTAAGACTTTATTATTAAAAATAATTTTAGTATAATCGCCAGAGGGCTCAATCATTTTTACAATTTCAACATCACCCTCAGCATTAAAGGTTAAATGAAAAGCCGTAATAAATGCTGCTGACTTTTTATCTTTAGGCTTAAAATAAACCAAGCTGTTTTCACCCGATTTGTAATATTCTATATTGAATTCTTCCGCATCAAACATGTCACCTTTAACACTGTTTATAATAAGACTATTTAGCTGCTTAAAAAGTTTACTTGCACTCATATCAATGTTGCTTTTCTTGCCTTCATCATTAATATAAAGTTGGTCATCTTTAAAGATAACCGAATAAGTAAAAGGTTCTGTATATGACCATTTTATCAAGTCTGGGGCTTTAAAATATAAGTTGCCTTTGGTTATAATATCATTCGATAAAAAATCCATGTGTTTGTATTGCGTGAATTGGCTAGTAATAGTTTTTGTGGTTTTAGCTTGTTGCTTTACCAAATTTTTTAAAGTCAGTGCTTCTGCAGAATTCATGGGCTTTTGTGCCTGAATAGTTGATATAAAGATGAAACAAAATATAAAAATATTACGCATATGCTTTAATTTTAAATAAGGTGTCAATCGCAACGGATTGAAATTTATTATCATGTAAAAATAGCAATAACTGTTCCAAAACCCTAACTGATTTATCACTAGTGTCGTGCAGTAAAATTATATCGCCTGAATTTATATTTTTGGTTACACGTTTCAAGATACTTAAATCAGATAAATTAGTGGTGTCTAACGAACGCTTGTTCCAACCAATAGTGGTTAGATTGAGATTATTAACCGCCTGGCGAATCCTTGGATTAGTAACCCCGAAAGCCGGACGAAATAGTTTAGGTTGTAACCCGCTAAACTGTTTTATAATAGTATTGGTTTTTAATAATTCAGCTTGTACCTTTTCCGTTTTAAAAAATCCAAAAGTGTTGGCGTGGGAGTAGGTGTGGTTACCAATGGTATGTCCTTCAGCCAGAATTTGCTTAAATAATTTGGGATGTGCTTCAATGTGTTTCCCTATACAGAAAAATGTTGCTTTGGCTTTATATTGCTTAAGTAACGCTAAAACTTGTGGCGTAAATTCTGGATTTGGGCCATCATCAAAAGTAATGGCTATATTATTTATGTTTGCGTTTTTATTCGCATTTAAAATTTTAATATGATAATGCCAACTTACTAGCCCAGAGCCGAATGCTGTTAGCGTAAACCAACTGAAAAACAATAGAACAAACCACCAAATGCTAATAGGATTTATTAGAAAAGCGATTAATAAACCTAAAAAGATAACAATTGATATTAGATTTACCGATTTAAAATTTAACATTGGCGAAGTAATGTGAAACTATGATTTTCTCCACGATACTGGTTATATAAAAGTATGGTTTTATACTGAGAAGGTATTATAGCATTCAACTGAAAGGTTTCAGGCACCGTTTTTGTCTTTAAAATATTGGCGGCTAATAACAAGCCAAATGAGGAAGCGGTATAACATTCACCAATCCAAGGTTTATAAACCATTTGTTGGGTATTTTTAAAGTCGCCTGAAGTTAATGTATTATAATATATATCGAATTCCTCATCCCCGTTATTGCCTAAAATGAGTGTATCTATTTCAGATACATTGAGGTTGTGTTCTTTTAAAAATTCACGTGCTTTATCTGTAATTGAATCTACTTCTAAAGTATTATAAATTTCTAATCCGTCTACCACGGCCAAAGTAGAATCTTGTTTTTCATTCGAAACGACGAAAAAATTGGCTCCCTCACCAAAAATCGCACCTTTGGTATTTGTCTCTAATAATTCAGCACTTTCTACCGGTTCTTTTTTAATGTGGTTTATAGTTTTGTTGAGTAATACGGTATGTTTAGCCAATTCATCAACACCTCCAATTAAGATGTTTTTAGCTTCGTTTAATTCCAATTGTAGTTTAGCATCTAATAGTGCAGATTCAAATGAATTACTCCCATGAACATATGTGAAATTATAACCTTTACATTGAATTTCCAACGCAATTTGTCCACCAACCGTGTTGTGTGTGGATTGTATAAATGGTGTTGGTGTTAAATATTGTTCGTCATTATCAATAATGGCACTTAAAAACTTTTCAGAATCATGTAAACAGCCCATTCCTGTTCCTGTTATAATGGCATCTACGTTATTTAAATTAGCTTTTTGTAAGGCTAATTTAGAAGCAACAATTCCCATTTTAACACCTTTTGCCATACGTCGGGCAGCAGCTGGAGGAATAAAATCTTTATAAATTGGATTTATCGCCGGAATGGTTGTGTCATTATAAGAAATGATATCCTTTAGAAAACTTGAATCATATTCTGTGTTTTGAGCAGAAACGGAACCAAAACTATTTATATAAACCTTTTCCATTACTCTTTTTTTGAAAATATAACAGTTGAACAATTTCCGCCAAATCCAAATGAATTAGACATGACCGTTTTAAGGGCTTTTTCTTTTAATTTTAATTGGGGTGTTATTGAAAATTCCTGCATTTGTGTTTTAAAGTTCAAATTCGGGAAAATAACATTATTTTGAAGCGCCAAAATAGCATAAACTGCTTCTATACCACCAGCAGCAGCCAATGTGTGTCCGGTATAAGCTTTGGTGGAGCTAAATTCTGGAGCTTTCTCGCCAAAAACACGAATAATGGCACGGCCTTCCGATAAATCGTTATTGCCGGTTGCGGTTCCGTGAGCATTTATATAATCTATATCCTCTGGTTTATAATTGGCTATTTCAAGCGCTTTTTCCATAGCTAAAGTGGCGCCGTCACCATTTTCAGATGAAGCAGTCTGATGAAACGCATCGTTAGCATTTCCGTAGCCTTTTACATAAGCTAAAACGGTTTTGTTTTCTGCTTTTACAACGTGATCTGATTCTAAAACCAAATAAGCGGCAGCTTCACCTAAATTTAACCCTTTACGATTGTCATCAAAAGGTGCATTGTAGGTATCTGATAAAATCATTAGCGTTTTAAAACCGTTGATGGTAAATTTGGACATACAATCCGTGCCGCCAACAACCACACGATCCAGTTTTCCAGCTTTAATTAAGCGTGCGCCGAGCATAATAGCATTGGCAGCGGATGAACAAGCTGTACTAATTGTTGTTACCAAGCTTTCTTCAATACCCAATTGTTGGGCTATTTTTTGTGTTGAGTCGCCAGCATTATGACCAGCAATATATTTTTGTACGTTTTCGTCTTCTAAATATTGGTAATAATACTTTTCGGTCATATCCATACCACCAACGCTGGTTGCAGAAATTAACCCTGTTTTATAGGCTGAAATATCTGTTATTCCCGCATGTTTAACGGCTTCTTTTGCTGCTATTGCACCAAGAAACGCTGTTCGCGAGTAATTGTTTTCTGGAGTTAAATTTAAAAGTGATTCTAATTCTTGATTGGTATAAGCAATTTCACCAACCATAATATCATTTTCATGAATGGTATCAATTTTAGAAACACGGGAAATCCCTATTCTT
This sequence comes from Bizionia argentinensis JUB59, assembly GCF_000224335.1. GTDB lineage: Bacteria > Bacteroidota > Bacteroidia > Flavobacteriales > Flavobacteriaceae > Algorimicrobium > Algorimicrobium argentinense. The sequence goes on from NZ_AFXZ01000038.1 coordinate 39,840, forward strand.
TCGTTAATAAGTGCGTGATAATTTTCTGCAACATTGTTTCCAATGGCGGAAATTATTCCCATTCCAGTAATTGCAATACCTTTACTCATACTTACTCTTTGTGCCTGCTAAATGAATGATCGGTAAATTAATAATTTTACGGATACCCTCTAGCTATGAGGTTCCTGCTTACGTAGGAATTTATTATTTAGATCTGTGTTCTGTAATGTATGTAGCCATGGTTTTAACCGACTCAAAAATGTGTTTACCTTCTTTTGGGTCGGTTAATTTAATACCATAGTTTTTATCTAGCATGACAATCAGCTCTAAAGCATCAATAGAATCCAATCCTAAACCATCGCCGAAAAGCATATCATCATCGCCAATATCTGTAATAGTCATATCTTCAAGATTTAATTGTTCAATAATATTTTCTTTTAATTCTTGTTTTAGTGCTTCCATATTATGTGTTATATAATGTTTTTATATGTTTTTTATTGTGTTTTATTTTTCCGTTTTTAGATACTAAATATAGAAATGCTTCGTAATGGTTTTCATCAAAATCAACCCAACCACAAAGTACTTGTTCTGCTTTATTTAAATCCAATAAACTATTGGTGTAAGTAGCTAAAAGGTCAGCATTTAAGCCGTCAAATATAAAAAAACTATTTTCGGAAAACAGCTTATATTTAATACTTATCTCCCCAAGGCAAATGTTTGGTAATGTATATACAAAAACCGCTGGGCTCGGGAAATAATTACTTTTATCTTGAATAGCTTCCTGATGTAAACGGTCAGTATCTAAACTGGACGCTCTGTTAGAAAATACCAAAGCAATATTATTCTCTATTTCGGTATTTAAGGCTTCATTTTTAAGCAGAATATCAGCGGCTAAAAATGCCAGTTTACTCAAGTTATCCATTTTAAAAAATTTGGGATACTTGGTTTGTTCTGCTTTATATACGCTTTTAATAAAGTCCGTAAACCCTTCAGAATCATCATGAAATACAACATTCCCATTTAAAGAAACCGTTTGTTTCTTAATTTGGCAATAGGACGTTATGTAGTAATTGGGCTTCATAATTACTTTTTCTTACAAGCAAAAATAGTATGATATTCGCCAATAGCGCGGTCTTCTATTAATTCTAATCCGGCTTGATCTATCAATTTTATTAAAACGGTTGAAGGATACATTTTACTATTTCCATTGGCCATTACCGTAAAATAAAGGGATGTTGCTTCCAATATAAATTTGGCATTATCAAAACGCTGTCTATCGGTAAACGTTTCCATAATAAGTACTTCGCCATTATCATTGACTGCTGCTGCACAGGCTTTCAAAATAACCAAAATTTCTTCTTCAGAAAAGCAATCTAAAAATTGACTCATCCAAATGGCATCTGCACCAACTGGTAATTGCGGATTTTCCGACAACCAATCTATTTTATGATGAGTTACACGATCTTTAAACCCTGCAAGTTCTATGTTTTTCAATGCGATTTGTAATTGCCCTGGTAAATCAACCATTTTTATAGAAACAGAGTCGCTGTATTTGTTTCCGGCAATGGTGAACTTCCCAGTATTGGCACCCACATCATAAATGGATTTTGGGTTATTTCTGAAAACAAATTCTAAAGCTTCTTGAAATACTTCATCAGAATAATGATGATCAAATTCAAACCACGCTTTTTGTACTTTTGGCTGTAAAACCGAAAGACCTTGATAAATAGTTTCCCAATCTCCAAGCTCTTTTAATCCAGCAGGTTTTCCAGTTTCAATGGCTTCTGTTAAATGAAATAAGCCTTTGTAACAAACCTCTTGAGTGAAATTAATGTTGACATCAACTGTTCTATCAAAAGCTAAAAAATAACCTGTTGTAGTCAGTTCAAAACATTTATTTTTGTCTTTGTCAACGATGTTATAGCTTTCAGCAATTTCTAATAAAACGCCAACGCCATAAGTGCTTATTTCTAATTCTTTTGAAATACCTTCTAATGAAATACCGCCTTTTTTGCGATGTTGAAAAATTAAGTCAAAAATGCCTAATTTTCTTAATGCAACTACCGCTTGAAAAACAAAAGGAGCAAAGGCAATTTTTTCGGCTTCTTGAACAGCATCAATAGCCCTAATAGATTTTTTTGACATAATTTATAGTGTATTTTTTTTAAAGATAACTGCCGTGTTGCAGCCTCCAAAACCAGATGCGGTTTTAAGAAACGTGTGTAACGATTTATTTTTTTGTGTGCTTTTTATAATATTTAAAGGTTGGGAAACACCTAATGTTTCAAAGCCTTTACTAGTATACAATGTGTTATTAAAAAGGCTATGCATGCCTATAATAGTTTCCAACAGACCTGATGCACCAAGCGTATGGCCAAAATAGCCTTTTAAACTATTTAATGGTACGTTTTGCAATTCAGAACGATTGAAAGCAATTGCTTCCATTTCGTCATTAAAGGCTGTGGCGGTTCCGTGCGCTGAAATATAATCGATTTCCGAAGGTTTCAATTTCGCTTGTTTTAGTGCTAATTGAATGCTTCTATATAAACCTTCGCCCGTTCTCGAAGGTCCTGAAATATGGTTGGCGTCGTTACATGAACTCTCGCCTGCTATTTCTACGGATTCTGGAGCTAAATGATTCGTGCTGTTTGTAACTAATGCAGTTGCCGAAACTTCTCCAATATTAATACCGGTTCTGTTTTCATCATAAGGTTTGCAAAGTTCGCCGCTCAACGCTTGAAAAGAGTTGAAACCTGATAAAATAAACGGACTCACAACATCGCCACTAACTACAAAAACATGATCGTAAGTGTCTTGTTGGATAAATCGTTTGGCAACAGCGATTGCTAAAATACCAGAAACACAAGCATTGGATATTATAATAGCATCATTTTTAAAGTCGAAAAAATCACGAATAGTATTTCCTAATGTTGCTAAATAAGCGCGTTCTGGTGGAAATGGATTTTCACTATCCAAAGCATCTACATTGCCTTTTGTAGTTGATATAATAAGTCCGACGCGATCATTGAATTCTATTTTAGAGTCTGAAATAACCGAATGTAATGATGTAATCATCATTTTTTCCAATCTCGTAAAGGCTCCTTTTGGATCTAATTTTTGAAATTCTTCTTCTAGTTTTTCAGAACTTATTAAGGCGGAATAAAATGGATTTGGGAGAATAGACTCATCATGAATTCTCTCTAACCCCGAGATTTCATTCTGAATATTTTCCACAACAAATTCGCTTGTAAAACCTAAAGCAGAAACAATATTATTATAAGAAACATAAACTTTATTCATCTAATAAACCTACTTTTTGTTTCCAAGCTTTAAAAAAAGGTGGGATATTTAAAAATAAGTCACCCTCTCCAATTTTATCGACAAATACTTGTGTGGTTTCTCCGGTGCAAACCAAGTCCTGATTTTGATTGTAAATTTCGTAACGAAACACCATTTTAGCGGCTGGAGTATCCATATAAATAGTTTTTACGGTGGCAATATCGCCATAGCGCAATGGCAGTTTATGATCCGTACTGGATTTTACAATAGGTGTGGCAAAACCGAATGTTTTTTGGTCTAAATAGGAAATTCCATGTTTTCTTCCGAAGGCCTCGCGACCATCTTCAAAATATTGAATATAGTTGCCATGCCAAACAATTCCTAATGGATCTGTTTCTACAAAACGCACACGAACTTCGCTAGTATGAATAATTTCTTTGTATTTAGACGGCATTCTTTTTTTCATTATAAATAATTGCTATTAAAGTTGTTACTATAAAAAACAAGAACAACATACTAATTTCAGGTAATATATCTGTAAATGACCCATTTCGTAAAAACACATCGTAAAACCCATTTAATCCCCAATTCATTGGTGAAATATGTGATAAGGTTTGCATTACTTTTGGCATTACAAAAACAGGAACCCAAACGCCACCTAATGCGGCAAGGATAACGACAAAAGTAGCACCAAATGGAGCCGACTGTTCTTGAGTTTTTGCTATAGTTCCTAATAATAACCCTAATCCAATTGCTGCTAATCCTGCAAAGGTAGCGACTACAAATAGTAAAGGAATTCTCCCTGAAATATCTAATGTTGGTAAACCAATTGCTGGAAATAAGAAAACACCTACGGATAGCATCAGTACAAACTGAATTAAGCAAACGACTAAATAAACTAATGTTTTTCCACCCAAAACGGTGGCATAAGAAACGGGGTTTGTTCGTAGACGTACAAATGTACCTTGACTTTTTTCTTTAACAATATTAATGGATAACGGCACAATAATAAAGAAAATGGCAAAAAGTGTCCAAGCTGGTACATTGTGTTGTACTGAATTTGGAATCATTTCTTTGTCATTGTCTGTCGGTAAAATCTCTTTAAAGGTTATAAAAGTGTCTGTTTCAAAAATAACCTCACTTGGATCGTCTGAAATTTGTTCTTGAAAGGCCTTATAAATAGATTGTGTTTCAATTTTTGAAATCATTTTATCAATCCCATTTTTAACAGAGCTTTTAAAGGTGAGCTGGGTGGCAGGATCAAAATACAGTGTAACCTCTTTACCTTCTATTTCTGGTTTTTCGGTTGATTGGGTAGTGTCTTCTAAACCAAATTGAGCAATAATACCATCGACGTTTTGGCTAACTTTTTGTTCCAAACTAGTCGATAAATTTTTGGGAATAATAATAGCCAATTGATATTTTCCTTTAAAAACTAAATCGCGAGCCGTGGTTTCATCTGTTTGGGTAATAACTTCAAAGGAACCTGATTCCTGGAGACCTTTTAAAATAACTTCAGAAACACTTCCATGATCGTAATCCACAACTAAAATAGGGATTTGACTATCGGTAACCGTTTTAAAAGTGCTGTCCTGAATGAGGGTTATGGTTATAATTAATATCAATGGCATGACAAAAAGTATGGCAATACCACCAAAATCTCGAATGAGTAATAAAAACTCCTTGTATGTAGAAGCCCAAAGTTTATGCATGATCACGTAGGGCTTTTCCGGTTATATCTATAAATACATCTTCGAGGTTGTGTGCTCCAGAATGTTGCGCAATAAGTGTTTCAGGTTTTCCTGTTACCACTAATTTTCCATGATCAATAATAGCAACACGTGTGCAAAATGTTTCGGCTTCATTAAGGTGGTGGGAGGTATAAATAATGGTCGTTCCTTGTTTGTTAAGTTCCTGTAGAAACTCGATAATAACGTTTTTGGATTGTACATCTACGCCAACTGTTGGTTCATCTAGGAAAAGTATTTTGGGATTATGCAGTACGCTTGCAATTAAATTAATCCTACGTTTCATACCTCCAGAAAAAGTATCTATTTTTTTATGAGCAAAGGCTAACAAACCTAAATGTTCTAATGCTGTATTGATTTTATCCTCTAAAATTTTTCCTTTTAAACCGTACATACTACCAAAGTATTTAAGGTTTTCAAAAGCCGTTAACGACGGGTATAAAGCATATTCTTGAGGAACAATCCCGATAATTTGCTTCAGCTGATTTTTATTTTTTTGATAGGTTAAGCCCGCAATGGAAAAGTTGCCAGAGGTTGGTTTTATTAACGAGCATAAAATGGAAATTAAAGTCGTTTTTCCAGCGCCGTTAGGTCCTAATAAACCAAAAATTTCTTTTTCAGCAATGGACAAGTCAAGGTTAGACAACGAAAAATTATCGGCACCTTTATATTTTTTGGATATTTGCTGAATATCAATCACTTATTTTATAGCTTTTTTTAATGATTTAAAGAATACTTTTTCTTTATCTGCAATAACTTCTAATTGGCTGGCTACATTGTTGTAGGCATCTGTTTTAGCACTTCGATTTTTATAAATCCGGGAAGCATCTAAAGCGAAATCTCGCCATAAATCGCCAATAATAGTCATTTCTTTTGATAATTCAGCTAATTTCTGGTTATTCAATACACCGCTTGATTCTTGTAAAAATGCAGCAAAAATATAGCGAAATCCACCACCGCCAGTTCCAATTTCTTCTTGCATACGCACCACTTGCCCTAAATAGTGATTCGCTTTTTTAACACCGTGTTTTTTTGGCCACTTTCGGATTAATTTTGCTACATGACGCATTCCTTTTACGCCTAAAACTGGCATAGGCGCTAACATATCGCGGCACGTGTGTTTAATACCTTTTACAATGGCTTTTTCAATATCCAATGATTCTGGAAAAGCAATTGGGTAATACATATGGCCTTTAGGCGCAAAAGGACCTTTGGCAAAACGAACTCTTTCAAGCGCTTTAGCTGTTAACGTCGTTACCGTTTCCATAACGGGATCACTTATTAAATATGTATTGTCTTCTTTTCCGTAAACGATGAGGTTATGTGCATTAAAATGAAAGCGGTATTCATCAGGGAAATATGATAAATTATAAACGCCTACTTGTAAACCTACTGGATTATCGTTTTCTAAATTTGCATCTAAACGCGCTTTAGCGTCCTCAGGGTTTTTAAACTTTTCACGCTTAATATCAATTCCAACACGTTTTGCAAAACGCTTAAATATAAAACCAGGCATAGCTCGGTAAGTTAGAGCAGGTGCGTGGTTGACTTTTAAAAATGGTATATAACAAAATAGTAAGCCAGAACCAATACCAAAGGCCATGGGTTCGCTGATTTCGAAGCCGTGATGCTTCATTAAATTGGATATCACACCGTTTTCGCAATGAGCTGTTTGATGATGTGTGAAATTAATTTCCATGCTTGGTAATATCTTTTAATTGTTCCAAAGAAATATCAAAAGCATCTGCATACTTTTGAAGTGTTTTTCGTGGAAGGCGTTTGAAAATGGAAGGCTTAAAATTCCGTTTTACTTGACAAGACCACATATTCACATAACTAGCTAATATAGAAGGATCCATTTTATGGTATTCCATATAATATTCAATTGGGCTTGTTTCGTTATTTAAAACACGTTTTCTTGCAGCCTCAATCCGTTCGTTTATCTCTTCAATGGCTTGACTTAAGGCAATCGTTTTCGGTTTCCAACCCGAACTATTAACAGTCGTATAGCTGCCATTTTCATCAACAGCGTAACATAACTCTTTCATTTTTGCTGTTTCCAAATTACTGGTGTCTTGTGGAACTTCGTCTTTTTTCATGCTGAAGTTATTTAAGTTCTTGAATAACTAAATTAAGCTCACAAGATAGTAATTCTACATCTTCCATGGTAATGATACACGTTAAGGTACAAATGCTGTATTCGTCGGTATCAAAACGTGATTGCAAGGTGGCATTTGTTTTTATTTTACTACCAACTTTCGGGCAAAAATGAAGCGTTACTTTTTTTATAGCACTAATAAATCCAATCAATTTTGTGCCTTCACCTTCCAGATCATCTTCGTTAAAAAAACTCTTTCCCACAATAGATGAACAGGTTTGAGCAGCATTTTCTACCAAACCAACTTCATTAAAAAAGCCGTTATCATTAAAAATACAATCTGGTTTTATAGTAAAGGAAGTGGTAACGTGAGAATCGTCAATACTCAATACATCATCTACCATTAAAAAAGGCGGACGATGTGGTAAAAATTTAGCGATATCAAGGTGACTAAAATCCATTAGCTAGCTATAACAGTTTTCATTTCGCCTTTGGCTATTTCTTGTTGTGCTTCATTAAAGACCTGAATCTCGACCATTGTTACACCCATAAATTCATGGAGAATGGTAACATGGGTTGAAATGATTTCATGTAGTTTAGGAAGTTTTTCAATTTTTATCGACTTTATCGACCCAATATAACCGACTGGTGGTGCTTCATTTTTTAAATAAAAATCGTATCCCGTATGTAAAGCAACGGATTGTGCCATGTTTTCTACCAATCCAGCTTCTGTTAAAACCGTATTTTCGACAAAAATATTAGTTTCTAAAATTTTAAACTTTGAAACTAATTGTTCTGCTGAAAATTTTACCAAAGTATCCACCATAACAAACGGTGTTTTTTGAGGAATTAAATGTGTGATATCGGTTATAGGTAGTGTCTGTGTGGTCATTTTTTTAACAAACAGTTAAAAGTGAGTAGGCATATGAGAAACGCGAGCTTTCAGGAACAGATAATAATATTTTATCGCCTTTTTTTAATTTTCCTGATTTTGCAAGTTCTTCAACCATTAAGTAAATAGAGGCTGATCCTACATTTCCTACTTTACTTAAATTCATGAACCATTTTTCCCAAGGAATTTCAACATCGTTTTCTACCATTTCCTGGTAAAGTCTGTCTTTGAAATAGTCGGAAGAAATATGTGGTAAATAATGATCTATATCGCTTGGTTTTAAACCGTGCTTGTTAATAGCTTTCTTTAAACTGTCCACCCCTTTTTTAAGAATGTTGGCACTTAATAATTTTACATCTTGTTTCAATGCAAACAGTGACTTTTCACTCCATTCGTTTGTTTTATATTCACTCCATGGCTTTAAAAAACCATTTTCTAACTTATCACCGCCGGCGTACATACAAACTTCTAATTCGTGTGCATACGAGTAGCCTTCCATCCATTCTATACGTAATGGCATATCGCCTTTTGGTTTGTCTTCTAATAAAAAGGCTCCCGCACCATCTGAAAGCATCCAGCGTAAAAAATCTTTGTTAAAAGCCAAGATTGGATTGTCTTCTAAAGCTTCCAATGATTTTAATTCATCTTCAAAAATATGTCCTTTCATCCAAGTGGATAAACGTTCGGATCCTGTTGTAACCGCATTTTTTGTTTGCCCAGATTTTATAGACATAAAACCATATTTTAGGGCATTCATACCTGAACAACAAGCACCAGAAGGGGAGTTTATTTCTAAATTATCGGCGTCTAAAAATCCATGAACCATAGCAGCATGCGATGGTAATATTTGGTCTGGACTCGTAGTTCCACATGATAATAATTCAATATCTGAAGCTTTAAAGTTTTCGTCTAACAAATTGCCAATAGCTTCTTTAACTAACTGTGCGTTGTTATGTGTTACATTTCCTTCCTCATCTAATGCGTAATAACGTGTTTTAATTTTATTATTTCGCAATACAATACGACGTCCTTTAGACGATTTCCCGTTAATAACGCCTAGTTTTTCTTCCATTTCATCATTGCTAATGGGACGATTTGGTAAAAACTTTGCTATTCTTGTAATATAAACTTCCTTCATTTTAAAGTTCCTTTTCTTTTATTAAAACAGATTGGTAATATACTTTTTCTTTTTTTATTTGGCTATAAAAAGGTAAATATGTCAATAGAAATAAGATGAAAACTATTGGCGAAAGTAGCCAAATTGCCGTTACTAAATAAACATTAAACATTTTAATTAAAGTACGTCTTTTAGCAGTGTTTTTCTCACTTTTTTTGGTGATAAAAGTAGACCATTTTGTGAATAGCATATTGGCTCGCTTGTCTGTGGTTACTAAAAACGATTTCACCTTTACGGCATTTTTTTCTAACAAGTTGTCCTGTAGTTTCTTATAGTCGTTTTCATGTAGGTGTTTAGAAATAATAGTTCCGAACTTGGACGAATCATCTATATCTTCTTGAGAAACCCCAGGTTTCGGGAAAATTCCTAAATAGCGTGTTTTAATACCTGTAAACATCCAATGTACGATGGTTATAACACTTACATGATTAATATTTCTGTCAACCAAAACAATGTTTCCTACTAAATTGGCATTCAGGTTTTTAAGCTTTCGTTTTAGTTTTTCTTGAGCCATAATCCACATGTTTCTACAACCAATAATAGTGATAACGGGTGTGTTTTCTAGAAGTTTTTTAGCTTCAGGAGTAGCCAGAAAAGAGGTGGTTGGCAAAGATGCCGTTAAATACCAAACTGAATAACCAAATAGAATTAAATCGTATTTTTTGTTTAAAATAGATTCAGAAATGGGTTTGATTTTTTGTGGTTCTTCACGAAAAGTTTCTGGAAAAACACCAAAGAAGTCTTTCTTACTTTTCCATGGAAACGGAAAAGGCTCTTCCATTTCAATATTTAAATAGGTAAAAGTTGTTAGATCGTTTTGCATGGTTGAAACGATATTTCTTACAATTTCGGTTAATTGTCCCGATTGTGAATAATGTATAACTAATACCTGTTTCATTTTATTTATTTTTTGAATCCCAAAAGTCGAAATAATTAAACCATTGTAACGGATGTTTTTCTAACATCAAAGAGACACTTTCGGTAAATTCTTTTAAAATACCTTGTGCATCACGATGTTTTGCTTCCGATCGTCTCGCGTATAAATGGTAGTGTTTTTTTGTTTCTTTCATGACATAAACAAACAATACTGGCACATTTAATCGAGATGCTAACATAAACGGGCCTGCTGGAAATTTAGCTGATTCTCCTAATAAAGTTTCTGTAAGAAATTTGGTATCCTTCGTATAACGATCGCCCGTTATACAAACAATTTCATTTCTGGCCAATGCCGCATTGACTTCGAAAATATGTGATAAATCGTCTTTTATAATAATCAGATTGATATTCGATTTTTCTCGAACACTATCCAGATAATTTTTGATGTCTGTATGCTCTACATCGGTTGTTAATAAACTAATGGATGCGTTATCTTCTAATTGGTTGAAGAAATATTCTGATATTTCAAAGTTACCTACGTGTGCACTAATTAATATGCCGCCTTTTTTTTCTTTAAGCGTTTCGGTAATGGTTTCTCCACCATCAAATTCGTAAGTAAATTTGTTGCTTAAATTAGTTGATATTGCAATTTTATCGAGAATGGTTTGTCCAAAAACATAGTAACTGTTGTAAATACTTCTATAACTTTTAAAAGTAGTGTAGTTTAAGCGGTTTTTATAATAATAGAAAATAGCTTTAGTACTATCTTTTGAAAAGAAAAAGAAATATGCAGCTACAAAATAAAGCACAAAATAGGCTGTATTCATTCCTAAATGCTTCATGGAAAAAACAAATATTTTATATCCAAGAACGGTTCCCCTCGATTTTCCTTGCCATTCTGTAGCCATAAGAACTGGTATGCTTTAACTTAACTTGCGCTCAATTAGGTTATAAAAATCTTGAAGTGTTTTAACGTAAACAAAGTCCTCGCCAACTAATTTTACACTAAAATTAGATTCGACAGCAACAACAAGATCTACAAAATCTAAACTATCAAGTTCTAACGTGTTCTTAAGGTTTGCTTCTGGAGAAATATCATCGCTTTCAACTTCAAACTCATCAATAAGAAAGTCGTTTATTTTTTCAATAATAACTTCTTTTGTCATTTCTACGCAATTATTTTTTTATAATTAAAGCTGAATTTGTTCCGCCAAACCCAAACGAATTCGACAAAAATACATCAAATTTTTTGTTTAACGTTTTGTTAACTAAATTTAATTTGCTTGCAGCCTCGTCGGGCGCTTCCAAATTAATATTAGGTGCAATAAAATCATTTTGCATCATTAAAATAGAATACAAAACTTCACTTGCTCCAGCCATCCAACATTCATGACCGGTCATGGATTTAGTAGAACTCACATATGGACCATTTTCACCAAAAACTTCCAATATGGCAAGTGCCTCATTGGCGTCCCCAACAGGTGTTGAGGTAGCATGTGCATTAACATATTCAATGTCTGAAGCCTTAATGTTAGCTTGTTTAATAGCCATTTTCATAGCGCGTGCAGGACCATCAATATTAGGTGTTGAAATATGTTCACCATTTGAGGAAAATCCATACCCAATTAGTTCACCATAAATAGTTGCGCCACGTTTAATTGCAGATTCATAAGTTTCTAGTACCAATGTAGCTGCGCCACCGCTTGGTATTAAACCATCACGACTTTTATCAAATGGTCGCGAAGCTTGTTTTGGATTCTCATTTACAGAAAAAACACCTAAACCATCAAAACTACCCATGGCAATAGCATTTATTTCTTGAGCGCCACCACAAATAATATAGTCTTGAAGGCCACTTTTAATTAGTTGATATGCCATTCCAATAGAATGGGATCCACTAGCACAGGCCGCACTAATGGTGAAATTAATGCCACGCAATTTAAAAATAGTCGATAAATTCATGGTGACCGACGAATTCATGCTTTGAAATATAGCTCCAGAGCCCACTAATGTCGTGTCCTTCTTTTCACGGATTTTATCAACAGCTTCCACTACTGATTTTGCAGTACTATCATTTCCGTATAATATACCAACTTCGTTTTGATCTAAAAAATCTTGATTGATTTTTGCATTTTTAAGAGCTTCTAGCGTGGCTACATAAGCATATTCACCTTCTTCCCCTAAACTGATTCGCTGTCTGCGCGATAATAAACTTTTAAGATTGGGTTTTTTAACCATTCCAGTTAGTGATGAGCGGAAGCCAAAAGCTTTTCGTTCATCATCGGATATAATACCAGAATCACCATTAAATAACGATTGTTTTACTTCTTCTAAATTCTCTCCTATACAGGAATAAATTCCCATTCCTGTAATTACAACTCTCCTCATCTGTAAAACGTTTAAGAGTAAATACCTCCATTAATATTTAAAACTTCGCCGGTAATATATGATGCTTTTTTTGAAGCTAAAAATGATACAGCATAAGCTACTTCCTCTGGTTCACCAAAACGGTTTACTGGAATCATGCTTTTTAGTTCTTTCTCATCCAAGTTTGCCGTCATATCCGACTTTATAAAGCCAGGAGCCACTGCATTTACCGTAATTTTTCGTTTAGCAACTTCTTGTGCTAGAGCCTTGGTTGCGGCAACTAAAGCGCCTTTTGCCGCAGAATAATTGGTTTGTCCGGCCGTTCCCTTAACACCAGAAACCGAGGCAACATTAATAATACGTCCGTACCGATTACGTAACATTTTTTGAATTAAATGATTAGTAACATTGTAAAAGCCATGCAAGGACGTGTTTACAACATCATGCCAGTCTTCCGCAGGCATCCACATAAACAAGCCGTCTTTAGTAATTCCGGCGTTATTAACCAGAACTTCAATAAGTGCCTCTTTGTTTTGTTCTTGCCAGGTGTTCAATGCTGTTTTTACTTGTTCGGCATTGGCAACATTAAACTGAATAATTTCAGCTGTATTTCCTAAAGCTTCAATATCTTTTTTTGTCTCTAAAGCTGCTGTTTCGTTGCTATTATAATTTATTAAAATATGGTAGTCTGAATCTTGAGCTAATTGTTTGCAAATTGCTTTTCCAATTCCTCTAGAACCACCGGTTACTAAAGCACATTTCATGTAAGTGTATTTTTTGGCTGGTTTGGTTAGTTTACTATGAATTAATTAAATAATTCTAAATGTTTAAACCATAAATTATTTAATGGTTCTCCTTTTGGATTGATAAATGTCCATGATTTTTTCTTTTTTACACGAGCAAGGCCATCAATAAACCCTTTTGGATTATTTTTTTGAAAGATAGAAAAACCACCTGCAGTAATGTCATAATTATCATCAATTACTAAATTACCTTGAATATTAATAAAACCCCAGTCTTTTTTGAGTTTTACAGGAGCTAATCCATCACTTCCAAAAATCTCAGCATCTTTGTACTGAAATGGAATGATCACTTTACCTGTGTCATCAATATAACCCCATTCTTTACCATTGTAAACAGGCGCTAATCCGTTGCTAAAGGCACGGGCTTTATCAAAGGTTGGTTCAATTATCCATACACCTTTGGTATTAATAAATCCTAATTTACCCTCTTTTTTAGCATAGGTATACTCTGAATTTCTTGAAAAATCCCAGATTTTTTCTGCACCGGGAACTTCTCTAAATTTTCCGTTAACAATAAGTCCTTGGCGATCGCCGATATTGGCTACAATATTATTGTTGTAAGCATTGCTAACACCATCATATTCTGTTTTAACAACATACTTTCCGCTAGCATCAACTAATCCCCATTTATCATTTTCTTGTACTTTGGCCGATCCATTTTCGAAATTAAAAACTTTGGTAAATTTCGGTTCTACTACAACTTCACCTTTTGTGTTTATAAAACCAACACCCGAATCTTTTCTAATAATGGCATAACCATTTTCAAAATCGTACATCTTATCGGTTACAACATCTTTTAAAACCTGCTCGCCTTTTTTATTAATATAAATCCACTCTTTATCTTTTAAAACAATGGCTATTCCAGAATCAAAAGCTTTGGTTTTATCAAATTGAGGTTCAATAACCCATTCACCATTTCTGTTAATAAAACCCCATTCTTTCTTATTAAGTGTAGCTTCAGCTAGATCATCGGAGAAATTTTTAGCTTCTTTAAATTGTGGTTTTATATGCCAGTCTCCCGTTTTTGAAATATAACCGAAATCGCCATCTTCGTTGGCTAAAGCTAATTCTTGTGCTTGAATGGAAAAACCTAAAAATAGGAGGATAATAAAGTATGCTGCTGTTCTCATGATTAAAAAATTTAGATTATAGTTTATTTTTAATGATAAAGTCCTTAACAAGGTTAACATAAGGATACATAATCACGTCTTCAGTAAAAATAGGAACTATTTCTCGAATTTCATCATACATCTTTTTTGTTTTTGAAGATATATGATCTTGAACTTCAAGATATTCAATGGCTTGTATAATTGTTATAAGCTCGATAGCAACAACCTCAAAGGAATTTTCTACAACTTTTTTAGTAATTAAAGCTGAATTGGTTCCCATGCTAACAATGTCTTGATTATCATTGTTATTGGGGATGCTATGCACATACATTGGGTTGGAAAGCATTTGATTTTCGGCTGTTGTTGAAGTAGCTGTAAATTGAACACCTTGCATTCCGAAGTTTAAACCAAGCTTACCTAGATTTACAAATGGCGGAAGCATTTCGTTTAATCGTGAATTTAATAAATAATTTAATTGTCTTTCTGATAGCATACTCATTTTTGCCACTACAATTTTCAGCTTATCCATTTCCAGGGATACATAATCGCCGTGAAAATTCCCACCATGATAGACATGTTTTTTCTCAACATCTACAATAGGATTGTCGTTTGCGGAATTTACTTCTTCAATTAAAATATTTTCAACAGAATTTAGCGTGTCTAAAACAGGGCCAAGAATCTGCGGTACACAACGTAAGGAATAATATTCCTGCACCTTTTCTTTAAAAACAGACACATCTTCATTTTTACTGTATAAATGATGTTCTCTTTTACGCGTTAATTTACTATCTATTAAGTGTTTACGCATACTTTCTGCAATTAGGCGCTGTCCAATATGGCGTTTAGATTGGTTTAATTCAAACGATAAATGATCGTCATAAGCCTTAACTATTTCGTTAATAGCTGCCGAGCAACCCGTAACCCAATCAAGTAATTGTCGGGTATAAATAGTGTTTACAATACCAATGCCAGTCATGACCGATGTGCCGTTCATTAAAGCTAAACCTTCGCGTAATTCGACGGAAATAGGTTTTAAGTTTTCGATTTTAAAAACATCTTTTGTGTCTTTGCGCTCGCCTTTATAAAATACTTCACCTTCGCCAATTAGTACTAATGCTAAATGAGCAAGTTGTACCAAATCGCCACTAGCGCCAACTCCACCATGTTCATAAATTAATGGTGTAATGTTACGATTTATAAGTTCGGTCATTAAAGTAATTACCGAAACGTGAACGCCAGAATGACCTAATGAAAGTGTATTTAATCGGGCCAACATGGCTGCTTTGACATACATTGGAGCCAACGGTTGTCCGGTGCCAGAGGCATGACTCCTAATTAAATTATATTGCAGTTGAATGCGTTCTGAATCTTCAATTTTATATTGTGCCATCGGACCAAAGCCCGTATTAACGCCATAAATGACTTTGTTTTCTGAAAATTTCTTTAAAAAATTAAAGCTATTTTCAACTGTTTTTAGAACGGTATTCTCTATTTGAATAGGTTCATTTTTAAAGACTACTTTGTAAAAATCTTCTATTCCTAACTGTCCGTTAAATTTGTGCATCTAAATTATAATATTTTTTTCAATAACTTTGTGGTAATAACTAATACTAAAGTAGTTATTTTGGACTGCAAATTTATAATAATTAATGAATAATACTACTATGGGTACTAAGGATGTGAAAGTAGATGTTTTAATTATAGGCGCCGGCCCTTCGGGTTGCGTTGCTTCTGCTTACTTAAATGGACAAGGATTAAAAGTAAAAGTAGTTGAAAAAAGTACATTTCCACGGTTTGTAATAGGCGAGAGCTTGCTGCCGCGTTGTATGGAACATTTTGAAGAAGTGGGTTTATTAGATGCTTTAAAATCAGGTGGTTTTGAAATTAAAAATGGTGCTCGATTTTTACGCGATGACATTGTTTGTAATTTTGATTTCAGCGATAAACATACTAAAGGTTGGGATTGGACCTGGCAAGTGCCTCGTGCTGATTTTGACAATATTTTAGCCAAGGAAATTAAAAAAATGGGAGTGGATCTTTCTTTTGAACATGAAGTTGTAGATGTAAATATTGATGATGAAGGTATATCGACTACAACTATAAATGATGGCGAAGGGAATCCATATAAAGTAGAAGCTAAATTTATCATAGATTCTAGTGGATATGGTCGTGTTTTACCGCGTTTGTTAGGTTTAGATAAGCCCTCCAGCATTCCAGAGCATTCGTCTATTTTCGGGCATGTTAAAGATATTAATAGACCGGAAGGGGAAGAAGGAACCATGATTACTTTTGATGTGCTTGATAAAGATACTTGGTTTTGGGTTATTCCTTTTTCTAATGGCGATACGAGTTTGGGTTTTGTTGGTACAAATGAATTTATCGATTCTTTTGAAGGCGATACTTCAGAGCGTTTAAAAACGATGTTTAAACATTCAGACTATTATTATGAGCGCTTTAAAGATGCGCCTTTGTTATTCGAACCTAAAAGTATTAGAAACTACTCCAAAGCAGTTACCAAATTTTATGGAAAAGGTTTTGCATTAACAGGAAATAGTGCCGAATTTTTAGATCCTGTATTTTCATCAGGTGTAACATTTGCTACGGAATCTGCTTTATTATCATCTAAATTAATTACAAGACAGTTTAAAGGTGAAATGGTTGACTGGGAGGTGGAATATTCCGATTACATAAAAGCTGGAGTAGATGTGTTTGCAACCTATGTGAAAGAGTGGTACACGGGGAATTTACAAACCTTATTTTTCCACAGGCCAGAAAATCCAGAAGTAAAACGTCAAATATGTGCTGTTTTGGCGGGGTATGTTTGGGATGAAACGAATCCGTTTGTTACCAAACACAAGCGTATTATAAAAACACTTGCGCATCTTATCAATATGGAAAAAGAAAAAACGAATTAATTAAAAACGGCCCCAAAAGTTAGTTACTTATTGGGGCCGGTTATTTATAAACAAAAAATACTGAAATTTATTTTGTTTTTTTATACATGTCTTTAACTAACGCTCTAGCAAAAATGATATAAGCATCAGCAATTCGTTGACCCGAATTAAAATCAAAACCACCATTACCTTCGCCTTCAATTCTTGTGTAGTTTACAGAGAAAATTATGTTTTCTGGGCTATCGTTTTTATAAACACTTAAAGTAACTTCAATTTTAGAGTTTTTTCTAACAATACCAACGTTATAACCAGAATACATTAAGGTTGTGTGAACTTTCATTGTGTATTCAGCACTTTCCAGATTTTTGTCAACTTTTACTAAATTATTTTTATATCTGTCATTGAACGTTTCAATAAATCTTGGTTCGTAGAAATTTTCTCTATCTGAAAACCATAATTCTTTAAATTCTTCTCCCTTACCAGCTTCTTTTTCTTCTCTTTTAGACATTTTATCTTCTAAAAAGTCCTCTTCAGAATCGAATTTAGGAATTTCTAAATTAGAATAATCAAAGACCAAGTTGTATTCAGTGATGCCTTTTAAATTTGACCAATCTCCTTCTTGAACTTTTGCCTTTTGAGAAAAGATGGCAGACGAGGAAATTAGAACTGCAAATAATAGTAATTTTTTCATAAAATTTATTTTATTGATTTGGAGTCAAATATAAAATTTCTAACTTAATATTGTAGGAATAATATTTATTTAATGTCGTTAAATAAATGGGAATTGCGAATACCGCAATAACCTTTACTGCTTCCAGGATTTCATAAGGCTAGATTACAGTATAGTAGTGGTATCCCAAAGCAAATAATTGAGAGAAATGTTTAAAAGAAAAAGCAGTTATAATTAAAAGTGCTCGGTTCTGTTTTTTTTAGTCGGCTTCTTTTTTGGCTGCCTTTAAGTTTGTCAGCATATCATTGGTAATATCATCTAAAGAAAACTCATGTTTCCAGTTCCAATCTTGGCGTGCATGACTAGCGTCAATACTGCTTGGCCATGAATCGGCAATTTCTTGACGAAAATCTGGATTGTATTCAATAGTGAAATCGCTTAAATGCTTTTTAATAGAAGCCACCACATCTTTAGGCGTAAAACTAATGGCTGATAAGTTATAAGAAGAACGGATTTTAATAGATTCTGCCGGTGCTTCCATAATTTGAACCGTTGCTTTAATGGCATCGTCCATATACATCATTGGAAGTTCGGTGTTTTCAGATAGGAAGCAATCGTAATGATTATCGGCAAGAGCTTTGTGATAAATATCTACAGCGTAATCTGTTGTGCCACCACCAGGTAAAGTTTTCCAAGAAATAATACCAGGATAGCGAATACTTCTTACATCAACATCGTATTTATTAAAGTAATATTCACACCAACGCTCACCAACTTGTTTGGTAATTCCATAAACAGTAGAAGGTTCCATAATAGTGTATTGTGGGGTATCTACTTTAGGTGTCGTTGGACCGTAAACTGCAATACTTGAAGGCCAAAACACTTTTTTTATCTGTCCGTTTTTGGCTAAATCCAAGACATTAAAAAGCGTACTCATGTTTAAATCCCAAGCTTTCATCGGGAATTTTTCACCTGTAGCGCTTAACATAGCAGCCATTAGGTAAACGGTGTTAATATTATATTTTTCAATGCAAACTTTTAGAGCAGTAGAATCTTGAGCATCTAAAATTTCAAAAAGACCTGAATTAACAATATCTAAATTTCCGTAACTAATATCACTGGCAACAACTTGATCGTCGCCATGAATTTCACGTAATTTATGAGTTAGTTCTGATCCGATTTGGCCACAAGCGCCAATAATTAAGATTTTAGACTTCATGATAATGTTTTTGAAAAATTATTCAAAAATAACAAGAATTAACTGATGAAATGATAAATTTAACTTAAAATAAAGTCTGTAAAATAAAGTATTATTACAATTGGTAGCTAAAAGCCACGAATACAATATATTTGTAGTTCCAGTAAAAAGGATATATATGAAAAACCTCTATTTTATAGTAGCTTTATGCCTCTTATCTTGCAAAGATGCCGATCCAGAAACCAATTTAGAGCTTACAGATAATGCTATCAGCGAATTGATAACCAAAGAAGACGTTAAGGCTTTAAAGTACTCGGATTTTATGGTGGATGCTAAAGTTGAAAAAATTATTGGCAATTGGGCAAAATATGGTGAATTAAATATAATTATACAGGATTTAAAAACTGGTAACTTATCATTTTTTAAATCGAACACAGAAATTGTGGCGACCTTAAATAAAGAGCTTAAAGCTACTGTTCCAGAAGCTATAAATTCCTCGTTGATAGTGGCTAGAGTAATAGCTGTGGAAACTAAAATCTATAAATTAGAAAGTGCAGTAAATTTGTCTAATCCAACTAAAGAGAGTATTTTAGAGCCATTAAAGGAATTGTTAGTAGCGTTCTCAAATTTAAACCTTCAAATGAATAAGCAATTGGAAAAGGAATCACAGCAGATTCAGAAGCCGCAATAATGCTTATTTTACTAATATTATGTTAATATCTGGTTATTTGGATTAACAAAAATCATTTATCAGTAAATTGTACCCTTAATTAAACACTAAATTTATGAATTCAAACTTTAAAAAAGCAACCTTGTTTAGCGCTGCAGCCTTTATGGGCTTAATGGCGTGTAAAAATGATGCTAAAGAAGAAGCTGTCGTCTTGGAAGATGAAGCCGTTCCAGGCATTAATTTGGCCTACATGAACACCGATGTAAAACCAAATGATGATTTCTTTAACTATGTAAATGGTACGTGGTTAACAACAACTGAAATTCCTGATGATCAGGCGGTATGGGGAAGTTTCAATGAGCTTCGTAAAAAAACCGATGAAGATGCATTAAGCATTTTGGATGCTGCTATGTCAGATAATAAAGACATGGAGAAAATTCAAGTTGCGCCAGGTTCAGATCAAGAAAAAGCAGTTTTCTTGTATCAAACTATCATGGACACTGAAGGTCGTAACAAGCTGGGAATCGAACCAATCAAACCGTATTTAGCTAAAATTGCTGCTATTGAAAATATAGACGATTTACAAGCTTATATGATAGAAATGGAGCCAATTGGCGGTGGTGGATTATACGGTTTTGGCGTAAGTTCTGATCCTAAAGATAGTAACAGAAATGTAGGCTATTTAGGTGGAGGAAGTACAGGTTTACCAGACCGTGATTATTATGTTAAGGACGATGCAGACTCTAAAGAAAAGCGTGAAAAGTATGTAGCACACATTACTAAAATGTTACAGTTTTTAGGTGAAACAGAAGCTGATGCAAATGCTGAAGCAAAACAAATTTTAGCCTTTGAAACGCGTTTAGCGGAAGCTAAAATGGATAAAGTAGACAGACGTGATGCTAGAAAACGTTATAACCCAAGATCTATTGAGCAGGTTCAAAAAATGGTGCCAGCCGTTAATTGGAAGGACTTTTTAAGCGGTATTGGTGTTAAAGAAATTGACACAGTTATTGTTGGCGATTTAAATTACTTTAATCGTTTGCAAGAAGTTTTAGCTAAGAATGATGTAGACGATTGGAAAGCGTACTTACGCTGGAACGCATTTAACGGTTCTGCCGGGAAATTAAGTACAGAATTGGAAGATGCAAGTTGGGAGTTTTATGGCCGTGAGTTAAATGGAGCTAAAACACAGCGCCCACGTAATGAACGTGCTTTAGGAACTTTAAATGGAACTGTTGGTGAAGCGTTAGGAAAACTATACGTGGACAAAATGTTTCCACCAGAAGCTAAAGTGAAAGCTGAAAAAATGATTCAGAATGTTATTTTGGCATTTGAACAACGTATTTCTAACTTGGAATGGATGAGTCCAGAAACCAAAGAAAAAGCGATTGAGAAATTAAAGTCAACAACTATTAAAATTGCATACCCAGATAAGTGGAAAGACTATTCAGCTTTGGAAATCAAAGGTGTTGAAAATGGTGGTTCTTACTTACAGAACTCTTTAAATGCAAGAGCATGGAACTTTAATAAGGATCTTGATAAATTAGGAAAACCTGTTGATAAGAGTGAATGGTACATGGCACCACAAGTTGTGAATGCTTACTTTAATCCATCATTCAACGAAATTGTATTTCCAGCCGCTATTTTACAACCTCCTTTTTATAACTATCAAGCTGATGATGCTGTAAATTACGGTGGAATTGGTGCTGTTATTGGACATGAAATTTCTCATAGTTTTGATGATTCAGGATCACGTTATGACAAAGATGGTAACTTAAATAACTGGTGGACAGATGCTGATTTAGAGCAGTTTGAGTCTCTAGGAAATCAATTAGCTGATCAGTACAGTGCTATTGAAGTATTGCCAGAAATTCATATTAATGGGAAATTTACTTTAGGTGAAAATATCGGTGATTTAGGTGGTGTTTTAGCTGCTTATGACGCTTTACAATTAAGCTTTAAAGATGATGGTAGACCAGAAGATATTGACGGTTTTACAGCAGAACAAAGATTCTTTATGAGTTGGGCAACTGTTTGGAGAACTAAAATGCGTGATGATGCTTTAAAAACACGTATTAAAACAGATCCACATTCTCCAGGAATGAATCGTGCAGTACAGCCTTTATTAAATATTGATGCTTTTTACGAAGCCTTCAATATTAAAGCAGGTGATAGCATGTATATTGCTCCGGAAGATCGTGTGAGAATCTGGTAAGATTAAAACTATTAAATATTAGTACATATTTAAAAGCAGCTACATTTTGTAGCTGCTTTTTCTTTGGGTAAAAATAGGGTGTCAAAAAGAAAGTGTAAACACTGTATGCTAAATGATAAGTATCATAATGTAGCTCGGGCAGCCGTAAGCCATATGTTTTACAGCACCATTCTAATTTTAGCTAAACATGTGTGAAAACTGATAAGGCCGCTTCATGAGCTTTCAGAGATAGGTCTTGTTATTAAGTTTAAACCAAAAAAAACATCAACCTCACAAAGTGAAATTGATGTTTTAAAATATCGTAGATATCTAAAGTAACTTATTCCTTAACTTTAGATTCGCTCTTCTGATTTATTAAAGCTTGCTTACTAATATCCGCTAATCTAAAATTAGGCGACATCTTTATCGCGTCATCTAAAAGCGCCAATGCCGCATCAAAATTGGTTTCTTTATTTTCGTTGTACTTGGTCAATGCTTTCAAGTATAAAAATGCTGCTTTTAATTTTACTTGATAAGGCTGCTGACTTTCGTAAAACGATTTCCCCATGGTATCTTTAGAATTTGTTAATCCGTATTCAATATAGGTATTGGATTTTTCTAAATTATTAGTCTGCAAATACAGTTCAGCCAACTCATAAGCTATAGATGGATCTGGCGTACGTTTAAATAATTCTTCAAAATGTATGAGAGCTCGGTGTGGCTCATTTAAGCCTTTTAAAGACACGGCTTTAACTTCTACAGCTATATCCGAATCTGTTTGGTTGGCATCGATGCCAATAGTGTTTAAAGCTTGAACATGATTGCTTTCACTCATATAAACCATTGCTAATGTATCCTTGAGCGCCTTAGATTCGGTAGGTGATAAAATAACCAAATGTGTTAATCCATTAACAATACCTTGGGTATCACCTTGAAGTTTCATTTGATTATAGTACGCACGATAATGCTCTAATAAGACCTGGTCAGATTGTGCTTGTGCCTGAAATCCTAAAACACAGAGCACAATAATAAGTAGTTTTTTCATTTAGTTGATTGTTTTATCGGTTTCAAAACTATAAAAAATAGTGAACTATTGTCTTAAAACATTCCTAATTATTTAATAACGAAGGTTTTTTTAGTAATTATAGCATCATTCAAGACAAAAGGCTTCGGCATCATTTTGTTGTTTCTTTTAGGAATTGAAAAGTGCTCGTTTCTTAATAAATCATAAGTCGCTTCGTGAAACTGTAATATTATTTTTTGATTCTTCGGAAGCGTTAACCGCAGCTCCAATGGATCGTTATTCGATATAAAATAAGTGAAAAGTCGATTGCCTAGTTTTGGTTGAAATACCTGTTCAGTTAATGCCGCTCTTTTTGATAAATTATCATCTATAATGTTATACGAAAACGAGTTTTGACTATCCGTGAAAACCTCAATACGTTTGGCTTGTCGATTAGATTTATAACGAATAACCATTTCGCGAGAACCACCAATAATAGTATCTGAAATAATACTTATGTCTGGTTTTGCTAATGCTTTTACAGGTGCTTCTTTGGTAAAGGTAAAGCCAGATTGGTATTTGCTATTAAATGTATTTTGATTTAAAATAGTACCATCATCAGGCTTATTACCAAAATAGGGTTTTGTATAACTATCAAAATGGTGATCATAAGTTGCCCAAACGGCAGAATTAGAATCTGTATCTAAAATGTAATTTAAACTGTTTGGCCTTGGTCTGTCTTCTGAAAAATTAGATTTTGTATGTGCCACAATTAAAAAGATTATGGTAAAGCCTAAAAACAGACGGGTCAGCAATTTTTTATGTTTGAAAAAGCCAAAAACAGGAATCAATAAACCGAAGATTAAAACCACTAAAATACAACTCACAAAAAGAATTTTAAGCCCTAATCCAACGGGGAACATTTTTATAAACGGCGCCATAATGGTAATGACGGGGAAACTTAAAAGCGCTAATAAAATTAGGTTTGGTTTTTTCTGATTAATTAATAAAAACAGACTTAGTAATCCAAAGAAAACAGGAATTATAAAAAAGCTAGCACCAGGAAGATAAAACGCTACAAGCGTACAAATAAGCAGCCAGAAAAACAGAGGTGCCACTAATAAACTCGCTATATTATTGGATTTATGAAGTTTTTGATAAATCCAGAAACATAAGGTTAAAGACAAGGAGGCAAAGGCCAAAATATACAAATGGCCATTATAAGTGAAGCCATGCAGTATTTCTTGGTATTGCGGGTACAGTTGTTTTAAAAGTAGCCATAAACCAAAGCCTAATCCACCGGCAGAAAGAAGTGTTACAAAAAAGGCTGCAAAACCACGGCCTATTTCCGAAAAGAAAAAAGCTTCGCGCTTTACACCATAAATTAGTAAGCCAATAAAACCTAAAAATGCCAAAATAAGCATCGGAAAAATCCAAGCAAATGGATAAATTACAGTTTTAAAAAGTGGGACATTAAAATAAATATAGTCTTCCGTACTTTTTATAGAAGATAAATCGGCATTCGAGAAATAATGGAGTAGCGGCATCAAATAACTACCTTGATGTTCCAAAGTATTTCTATCTAATCTATCATACGTATCTAAAGCGGTGTGGTAATCAAAATGGTCGTCTATAAAAGCAAAATTAAAGCCATCAATATTACCATCTTCACGAAAACGGGTTAAATCGGTGTCGTTGGGCAGCATTTTATAAATGCTATAAGCAAGCGAATTGGCAACCGGGAACTCTGGGTTTGCGGCAACAAAATGTTTCATCAATTCGGCGTTGCCTTGGTTGGTTTCAATAAGCATATAACTTGGTCCGCCAGAACCGCGCGCTTCAAAATTTAAAACCAAACCAACTTCTTTGGTCCAACGATGTTTATTTACAAAAATATCGGCACCATTTAAGCCTAATTCCTCACTGTCTGTAATAACTATGATAATATCGTTTTTTGGGGCTTTATTGGCGCTTAAAAAAGCGCGAAAACCTTCTAAAATAGTCACGACACCTGAACCGGCATCACTAGCACCAAAAGATGAGTGTGGATGACTGTCATAATGCGTTAATAACAATAAAGCTTTCCCGCTTTCTGTGCCTTTATAGCGCGCAATAATATTTTTAGGTTTGGATAAATTTCCCCACTGACTCATGGAAAAATCTTCTTGCACCTCGGTTTCTAATCCTAAAGCTTCTAATTCTTTAATAATATAGTTTCGCACAACTTCATGTTCGGCGCTACCAACGTAATGTGGTGCTTTAGAAATCTCTTTTAAATGCACCAATGCCCGTTCTGTAGAAAATGTATTTTCCGGTGCATCTATTTTCGTGATTTGACTAGGCAATAAAGCCCAAAAACTCCAATATACAGCAGCAATAATTAGTAAGAAAGCGATGGTTTTTTTAAACATGGGAAGGAATAGTTAGATTGAAAATATAAATGTACATAAATTACTAGCAATCTTAAACTTGTGTCGAGCTTTTAGGAAAAGTGGTCAAAATTATTTATATTCAAGGTTCTAAACATCTAAAAACATGGCAATTAAAAGTTTTCAAGGCGCGCGAAAGCAGCAAAATAATACCAATGATAATGAACAATTGAAAGTTAGCGATTATATGACGCGTGATTTAATTACGTTTAAGCCAGAGCATACTGTTGATGAGGTTATCCATGCGTTAATAGCAAATAAAATATCGGGTGGTCCGGTGGTGAATGCAAAAAATGAATTAGTAGGTATTATTTCCGAGGGCGATTGCTTAAAACAAATAACCGAAAGTCATTACTATAATATGCCTGTAGAACAAGATGTTGTGGGAAACCGCATGGTAAAAAATGTAGAGACTATAGATGGTGATATGGATGTTTTTGAAGCCGCAAAGAAATTTCTGAACTCTAAAATTAGACGTTTCCCAATAGTGGAAGAAGGTAAATTAGTTGGTCAGATTAGTCAAAAAGATATTTTAAAAGCTGCTATGCAACTTAAAGGGCATAACTGGAAGTATTAACTTTCCCGTTTTACCAAAGCGTAATAATCCCCTTCCAATGGTAGATAGCCTTGGTCGTACACAAAATAATATACAGTTCCAGCTTTTGTAGTATAAATGCTTGTAAAGTAGTTGAAATCGAAACCTTTTTCAATCAATTTAGCGCGCGATGATTTCGTTTTTTGCTCCGGATTGAGTTCTTCCAATATTCGGTAGTTTTTTCGTAAGCGATTATTGGTATTTCTTATTAGGTTTTTACTATCGGTATTAATGCGATTATTATAGGAATTCCTGCAGGCATCACTACAGAATTTTTTATCAATTCTTCCAACAATTTTATCGCCACATTCTGGACATTGTTTTTGCATACTGTTATTAAGTTCTTTAAGTTTTAAATTTAAAGTCCATTTGATGTAAAATAGGTATTAGTTTTTTATTTTTCCTATACTACTTGCACAAATAGCTTCTATAGCATCCACTGCATTTTGAATATCTATTTCCACTTTATCTTCATTTTTATTAAGAATGGATGCATATATAATTTGATTATTATCTTCTAGGATTTTTAATTTAAATTCTTTGTCATCTCCATATTCACCTAGATTTAGGAATGCAATTTGTTCAGCAGCAAAGAATATAGAGTTTACTGTTTTTGAAAATTGATTAAAATGCTCTTCATATTCTTTGCCAAACAATGCCATGAATCTATATTTGAGAGAATGAAGTTTGATTAAAGCAGCGCTGTTATTTTTAAATCTTTCTCTTACAGAATAAGCTTGATTATATATTCTTGTCTGTTCTGGTGTCTCATTATCTTGTGCTTTTCTGGAATTACCCTCGTTTTGCAAACCTATAGGACTTCTTATAGATCGAATGTCTTGCTGCGACTCATATAAACTGGCTAAAATTTCTTCTGCGAGTTCGTATTTTCTTTTCCACTTGGTCTCTCTTCTCCAGCTATTTATTCCCCATATTGCAACTCCACATGTGGCAAGTACACCTATAGTATTAAGAATATCAAGGATTATCATTAATTAACTTTTTTAGTTACTAGGTATATTTTTTATAAATATATAAATTAAATCTAAACTATTTATTAAATAGATTTGCCAATCACAACCGTATTCGTTTGATTTACTTTGTTATAAACATCTACCTCATAGATGTTTGATTTTAAATAACTGATAATAGTTTCAAGTTTTTTAGACAAATCTTTTTCTAAAGACCCATTAAATAGAATAGCACCACTAGCAGATTTGCGCTTTAATATGTTTTCCCAAAACGGCATCTCTAAAAATGGTGCAGGGACACTTAAATCTATAAACAAATCGATGATAATAAGGTCGAAGGTTTCAGAAGTGTTGGCAACATATTGAAGTGCATCATCACAAATGATGTTTAAATTTTCGGAAGATTCTATTTGAAATTCCTCTTTAGCAATGGTAATAATCTGCGGATCTATCTCTACCGCAGTAATGCGGTTTTTATACTTAAAATCGTTGCGAAGGGTTTGTATGACGCTGCCACCACCGAGACCTAAAACAAGAATAGAGTTGACATTTTTAAGGTTTAATTTTTCCAATCCAAATTTTAAAATTCGTTGTAATGAACCATAGGAATAATTGGCATTTTTGGAATTCAAATGCTTTTTTCCGTTGAACCATGTAATTTCTAACGTTCCGTTGATTTCCGATTTCACTTTTTTTGTAAGAGGATATAGATAACTTAAAAGTTTTGCCATATTGATAACGTTAGTTGTTTTTGTTATTTAAAAATTAGTAACTTCAGAAATTTAAAATAGAATAACTCCCATAAATACCATGATGTGTTAATGAAAATGATACAACTAAATCTTTACCTTTATAAAGCAATTTAGGTACGCCAACTTCTGTTTTTTTAATTGCTAAATAAGCCAAATTCAAATTATAATGGGTTGAAAAGTCTGTAATCAATTTTTGTTTTAAAAAAGCACTTTGTTCTTTTATATCTATTTCAGGTACGTTACATATGAAGCTTTTAGAATCAGCATCATCCATTTTGGCAGTACTTAAAATATAATCATCAGTGCTGATTGTTTCGGTTTTTAAATTCAGAAATCCAATAGAAACCTGATCAAACCCATCTTCAAACCGACATTCAATCCTCTTCGGATTATAAAACCGTTTCCCACCAGCTTGAATAAAAACTTTATAAGCACTTTCTTTCATGCTCCATAATTTCCAAACGGTTTTAAAAGGATCAATAGCTTCAGATATCATTTTTCGCTCCTTTTCCGTGAAGATTTTATCTAAAAAACCACGTCTTTCCCAATTCGTGGATCGCTTGGTTTCCTTCAAATCTATGATATCGTTTCCAATCATTATTTTTCGGAAACTTTTTGGTTTATAATTTCTAAAGCGGCTTTTACATTCAGCATTTTATCCATAGAATCATTGTCAAAAATAATGTCATATTTATCTTCAATGTCTAAAATAACATCCACCAAATTCGCAGAATTTATCTTTAAATCATTGATGAAATCTGTGCCTTCATGCATCTCTTCAAAACCTTTTTCGTCCTGAATATAAGGTTTCACGATCAATTTTAATTCTTCAATCATTTTATCTTTCTCGCTCATTATTTTCTGAATTTTTTAAATATTAAACAGCCATTTACATCCCCAAATCCGAAACTGGCCTTGGCGACTATATTAATTTCTTTTTCAATTAATTTTTGAGGTATTTTTTCTTTGGAAATTAATGCCGTAATCTCTTCATTTAAATCCTCGCAATTAATATTTGGGAAAATGAAATTATGATGAATTTGTAAAACGCTTGCCACACTTTCAATAGCGCCAGAGGCCGATAAACAATGTCCGACCATAGACTTTAAGGAATTAATATACGGAAAATCTGTGCCTTTTAAATTTAATGCTTCACTCCAGTTTTCAATTTCCGTAAAATCTTTTATGGTTGCAGTTAAATGGCCATTTATAGCATCGATTTCTGAAGGGTTTATGTTGGAGTTTTTAACAGCTTTTTTAATACAACGTTGTACTGCTTTTGAGTTTGGAGCTGTCATAGAACCGCCATCTCTTTGGCCGCCAGAATTAACATCTCCACCTAAAATTTCGGCATAAATGGTGGCGTTGCGCTCCAAGGCGCTTTCCAAAGATTCAAGGACCATAGCACCAGCACCACTTCCAGGCACAAAGCCAGAAGCTGTTGCACTCATAGGTCTCGAACCTGATTCTGGATTGTCATTATGTTTGTAGTTTAGCACACGCATGGCATCAAATCCTCCCCAAATATAAGGGCCTTCATCACTGGTGCCGCCAACTATCATGCGTTTGGCTAGACCAGCTTTTATCCGATCAAATCCCATTAAAATGGCTTCTGTTCCTGTAGTGCAGGCCGAAGAATTTGTGGTAACCTGATTGCCTAATCCTAAAATACCGCCTAAATAGGCGCTAACACCACTGGTCATGGTTTGTGCAACAACGGTGCTTCCTAAACGCCTGACTTGTTTATCGTCTAATTTATAGATAGCTTCTCTAAATTTTTCAATTCCAGAAGTTCCCGCTCCAAAAATAATTCCACTGTCATAATCCGTGGTGTCAGAAATGGAGAAACCCGCATCTTTCCAGGCATCCATTCCTGCCATGCAGCCATATAAAATACCTGAACTATTAAAATCGCGTAGCTGTAGTTCTGTTAAATACTGGCGCTTTAATGCTTCTGAAATTTTTGGTTTTCCACCAATGCAACATGAAAACCCCAATTCTTTTAAATCCGGATAGAATTCAATTCCGGAAGTGCCACTTTTTATAGCTTTCTCAAAATCGGTAAGTCCAACTCCGTTTGGAGAAACGACACCAAGACCAGTTATAACGACTCTATTTTTCATGTTGTTTTATTAATTTGGAATAGAATTAATTCGTTTTTCCTGCTATCATTCCGGCTATTTTACCGCGACAAACTAATTCCTCTTTTGCATTAAACATTTCTACGTTACATTTTAATTTATTGAACCTAAAATAGTCCTTTTCACTTTTTACAAGCACTTTTTCATTGGAAAAAACAGGTTTAAAAAAATCTATTTCTGTTGAGGTTAATGCAATCTGAATGCCATCAATGGATTCTCCAGCTTCATTCATAAGATAAATTCCGAATGAAACCAAACCAATTTGCGCCATGGTTTCGGTTAAAATCACACCCGGAGTAACCGGATTATTTTTGAAATGTCCTTTGTAAAAATCATGATTCTCATGAAACGTATAGGTTCCTGAAATGCCATTTTCAGTGACTTCTATAAGGTCATCAACAAAAAGAAATGGCTTTTCGTACGGAAGTTTGGCTATAATTTCTTTAAGATTCATCATTGTAATAGTATTAACTTAAATGTTCCCCACCGTTTACCTGAAGCGTGGTACCGTTAATCCATTTAGACTCTTCCTTGGTTAATAAATAAACCACATTCGCCACATCTTCAGGTGTGGTGAGTCTTTTAAATGGATTGCGTTTTATGCTGTGTTCTGCTAGCTTTTCACTGCCAGGAATCATTCTGAAAGACGCCGTATTTGTCAAGCCAGCTTCAATACAATTGGCTCTAATTCCATATTGGGCAAATTCCAAGGCTATATTTCGTGAAATAGCTTCTAAAGCCACTTTAGCAGTTGAAACGGCTGCGTAATTTTTCCATGCTTTTTTATTGCCTTCGCTGGTGAAACTGATGATTCTAGCATCGTGTGCAAATAATTTTTTACTAAAAACATGCTTTGTCCAATCGTATAAACTAAAAGCCATATTCTCTAGTGTAATATGAAAATCATCATTTTGAAGTTCTCTATTTCCATCAGAAACCATAGGTTTTAAATTCCCTTTGGCAATGCTGTGAACCAAGCATTTTACCTTTCCAGAATCACCTAGTTTTTCTGCTAAATCGGTAAGAATTACTTCTCTATTTTCTGGTTTTACCACATCTTTATTGAAGTGAATTAATTTTACGTTGCTTGTAGAAACGATAGCTTCAAATTCAGCTTCAATAGCTTCTACATCATTCCTTAAAGCACGATAAATCAAACATAAATTCAACCCTTCTTTGGCTAGCTTTTTAGCTGTTGCTAAACCCATGCCACTGGAAGCGCCCAATATGATGGCCCATTCGTTTTTATTTTCAAATTCTCTTACCATTTTAATAATAATCTTTGAGCGGTGAATCCTGGTCCGAAACTTAACATTAATCCAATATCACCTTTTTGAGGATTTTGTTCCATAAACCGCTCAAGAACGTAAAGTACGGTTGCGCTAGACATGTTTCCGTAGTCTTTTAGCACTGCTTTTGTGTGATCAATATTTTTGCCTAAAGCACCGAATAGTTCTTCAATGGTTTGAACAATTTTCTTTCCGCCAGGATGAAAAATAAGGTGATCAACATCATTAATATTTAATCCATTTCTCTCTAAAAATGGATGAACAATCAAGGGAAAGTGTTCTGCAATTTTTTCAGGAACTTCTTTGTCTAAAACCATTTGAAGTCCAGTATTTTTTAGTTCGAATCCCATCATATGTTCCGAATTATAAAAGTGATACATGGCATCATCTATTATTTCTGGCCCTTCTTCATTTTCGTATGAAGATAAAATAGTACAGGCGCATCCATCACCAAAAATGGCGGCACTCACAATGTTGGTCATTGAATAATCTT
Source organism: Bizionia argentinensis JUB59 (assembly GCF_000224335.1). GTDB lineage: Bacteria > Bacteroidota > Bacteroidia > Flavobacteriales > Flavobacteriaceae > Algorimicrobium > Algorimicrobium argentinense. The sequence continues at coordinate 71,467 of NZ_AFXZ01000038.1, forward strand.
CAATTTGAAAGGTGGAAGTAGGCGATTCTACAGCAATTACAGCAGCACGCTTATTTGGATTAGCTTTCAGGAAATTATTGGCATAAATCATCCCGGAAATTCCAGCCACGCAACCCATTTCTGTCACGGGAAGCCGTACAATGTCCTGCTTCATATTCAATTTATTAATCAGATATGCATCCACAGATGGAATCATAATTCCTGTACAACTTACCGTAATGATATAATCAATATCAATAGGTTCTAGTTGGGCTTTGTCTAGTGCTTTGGTTAAGGCACCTTCTGCTAATTTTATGGTTTCACGTTTGTAAATATCATTTTTTTCCTCAAAAGAGGTTTTTAAAAACACCGCTTCCGCATCCATGATTGAATAGCGCCTATCAACTCCAGCGTTTTCAAAGAGTTTAATTACTTTGCGCTGATAACGTTCGTCTTGACCGTTTAACCAAACGTTCAGGAATGGAATTATCTCTTCAGTTGTTCGTGTATAAGGTGGTAACTGGGTGGCTACAGATGTTATTTTTACGCTCATAATTTTTTTATTATCCATTGGTATCTAAATGCCCAATGCCACGTTATGGTGCTTTTGAATGCTATTTCCTTTGAATACCTTTCAAAATCTCTCCTTTTAAATGCTCTTAAAATAGACACCAATCCGTCACTTTTTGTCATGTCGTTTTTGATGCCTAATGTGACTATTTTGAAAAGATAATATGCCAATCTGTGCCGATGTAAATCATTAACTAAAACACCTATTTTGGCGTTTTTTAGTAAGGTTTGAATGACGTTCATAGCAACATTATCGTCAAAATGATGCAAAAACAAGGTACACATAGCAATTTCATAGGTATGTGTTTTGAAATCTTCAGATAAAACATCTTCTTTTTTATAGCTTATTTCGGGAAAATCTGCTGATAATTTATTGGCATAATCTACGGTTGCTTGATTGGCATCGATACCTAATAATTTGAATTTGTAACCGTTTTTAATGCCATATTTAGCAACCTTCCGCAGCATGTCTCCACTTCCACACCCTAAATCTATAATACGAATTGTTTTTTCTTTGGATTGGCCTTCTAAAAGCTTTTTTAATCCATCAAGCGTTACTTGGGTACCACCCAATAATTTATTTATGGTTGCTAATTGGTCTAGAGCATCAATTAATATGTCGCCAGTCATCTCTAGATCATCCATAATTTCAATGGTGTGGCTTCTATGTTTTGTGTCTACAAGCATTATAATTCTGGTTTCATAGGTTTTCCGTGTGTACTTTTTATAACGTGTGGCAAAATAAACGGGAAGGCCTTTAAAAATACCATAATTAATTCAGAAAATAAGCCGAGTCGGAATAACCTTGCTATAATATGTCCAGATTTTAATCTACTACTAAATTCCTGATTCCAAATTTGGGTGTATTGTTTTTCTAATTCGGCTCGCGATTCTATTTCTTTAGATTTGAATTTCAGAACTTTCATAGAAGCCATTTGCGCAGCTCGAATGGCCATACTCATGCCATTTCCAGCTAATGGATGAATCATTCCAGCACTGTCACCGCACATTAAAACATGATTTTCTACGGGTTGTTTTGATGAGAATGATACTTGACTAATAGTTAAAGGATTCTCAAATGTCATCTCAAAACTCTCAAATATTTCTTTTAAATGGCTGTTTTTTGAAAGCACATTTTTTTGAAAATCTTCAATGTTTTTATGCTTTTTAAACGCTTTATAATCGGTAAGATAGCAAACGTTTACGAGATTAGTTTCTACTTTAGAAATCCCACAATAGCCACCGTCAAAATTATGGAGAGCAACAGCATCATCGGGAAAATCACCTTTATAATGAGCTTTTATGCCTAAAAAGGGTGTTGGTTTTTGAATGAATTCGCGATTCATTTGAATATCCAAATTCGACCGTTTACCAAAAGATCCAATGACTATTTCTGACGAGAATTGCTTATCTTCATGAGTAAAAACAGTAAACTGATTGTTTTCAAATTGAATATCAATAACCTTTTCTTGTAATATTTCAGCACCATTTTGTATGGCGAGTTTGGCTAGTTCCCAGTCCATGCAATAGCGACTAATTCCAAATCCGCCAAAGGGTAATTTGGTGCTTATGGATTTGCTTTTAGCCGTACTTAATGTGAAGTAATCAATTTTTTTCGCACCAAAATCAAAGGGGTTAAAACCCAAAGCGTCTAAATAGGGTAGAACTTCGTTAGAAATATATTCACCACAAACTTTATGTTTCGGATAGTCATTTTTCTCTATTAAAAGAACCGAAAGGCCTTTTTTAGAAAGGTGTATAGCACTTGTCAATCCGGCTAGTCCACCGCCAACTATAATTACATCGTAAGTCATTATGAGTTGTTTGTTTTTGTGCTTTTTAAAATATTATGTTATGACGGTTAATAGAATTTTTTGCAGTTAATCATTCCCATAAATAAGATTTAAAAAATCTGATTTTTCTAAAGTTCCAAAAAAGTCTTCAATAGCTGTATTTTCTAAACTTTTAATGATTTCGTCCTTATCATAAGGTACGCCTATTAACAAGTTTTCAAGTTCTGCAATGGACTTTCTTCCAAAGAAATCGCCAAAAACTTTAAATTCTGAAATATGTCCTTTTTCAACAAAAATACGTAGATCAATTTCTCCTATTGGAAACAGCTTATTGCGTTGGATATTAAATTTGGGCGACCTTCCAAAATTCCAATCCCATAAATCGTATTTCTCTGCTTTCAATTTATGTACAGCTTGCCATTCAGCTTCCGTTAATTTATAAGTTTCAAAAGGTTCGCTAGCTTCATATAAACCGACTAATAATTGATTTTTGAAAGCCTCCATGGTAATTGGTGTTTTAAGAAATTCACTAATATTTGCCACACGACTTCTAACGGATTTATGTCCTTTAGATTGGATTTTACTCATCTTTACTTGAAGTGCTTTGACCACTTCACCCATATCTGTATCGAATAAAAGCGTACCATGACTAATCATGCGTTTTCCAGTAGAAAATTGTGCGGTTCCAGAAATCTTCTTGTCGTTTACTTCAATATCATTACGGCCTTTTAATTCTGCGGAAATACCCATGTCGTTCAATACACGAATTACTGGTGCTGTAAATTTTTTAAAGTTGCTAATACTTTTGCCATCGTGATTGGTAATAAAACTAAAGTTTAAGTTACCTAAATCATGATAAACGGCGCCACCACCAGAAATACGACGTACTACATGAATATTGTTTTCATCTATATATTCTTGGTTAATTTCTTCCAAGGTATTTTGGTTTCTTCCAATGATTATAGAGGGTTCGTTAATGTAAAACAGGAGGTAATCGGTAGAAGCGTCAAAATTTCTTAAGGCATATTCTTCTAAAGCGAGGTTTAATTTAGGATCGGTATGCCCTTCGTTATCTATAAAAATCATATGGTTTATCTTGTTTGGTGTTATACAAAGATAACGAATGTGGAATGGCTGTTATTAGGTTTTTTTTGGAATTAATTGGAAGTGGTTTTTTCTAGAAATTGCCCGTATTTTTGAGATTTGCCATAGTCTTCTGAAAATTTCTCATTTTCAAAAATTAGTTTTCCACCAGCCATAACTATTGAAACCACGCCTTCATTTCTGTTAACTAATCTGTTAAAGTTGCCAAACTCTTCTATAGGTTCAATTTGAACATTTTCGGTTATGTTTATAAACTTTTCAGGATCTAATAGTACCAGATCAGCTGTTTTTCCTTTAGCCAAATATCCACGATCAATTTCAAATCCATTTATCTCGTAGTCAAATCTTTCTGTTTTGTAATTAATTATTTTTAGTTGCCAAATCCAAAAAGTTTGGCTAAATAAATATGCCCAAGCCTTTAAGTATAGCTTTTTATAGCGATTGTTGGCAAAATTATTTTTGTCAGAAGCTTAATGGAACCGCACAAAAGTATCACGAGTACTGGGTATATTGTAGGTTGAAAATTTACATGAGTAAAAGATGCAATTAAGTGTCCTACTGATATTATCATTAACACAAACTTGAATCTTTTGTAATTAATAGTATGTTCTCAAGTAATGTTGGCTTTCGTAATAAAATTGGGATGTGTATATTTTCAGGATTATTGAAATCTATTGATATTGAGCTTATAATTAAAAGAATGGCAGATAATATCAGGAAAACGAATATAGATGAGCCTTTCCATTGTTTTTGAGTTACTTTTTTTAGTGGTTTTTTGCTTAAACTTTTTGATCTTATGTAATTAAGTAAAATCTCTCCATCAGATTTTTTACGCCTTCTCCAAATCCGTATTATGAAATCAGAACTATTCTCATCATCTCAATTTTCTTAAATGTGTCGCAATTTATCTGTATATAGTAGGTGTTAGAACAAAAAGCTATAATATTTTGGTTTGAACTTATTCTGCTTTTTTATATATGTGCTTATATTTTGTATTTTATTCAAATTTTAAAAGATGTACTTTCCTTAAAATAAATTTATCACATTTTTTAGCCTCAATAAAAATAAATTTCATTTGAGCTGTGTTTAAATGGTTGATACAATCTATAAATTGTCTTCTATCTTTAATAGGTTTAAGAGTGTTTAAATAAGATTTAGAAATTATAGTATCATTTTTTCTGTTAAAAGAAAATGAGTTACTACTAAAAGCATCATATTCAATATCATCTCCTTTTAAAGTGGAAGATCTTTTGACCACAGTTACAATTCTTTTCTCATCTGTTATTCTATAACCTTCATATTCATTTACTTTAGTCGCAACCTGTTTTTTTATTAATGTATCTTTTTTGTTAATTAACAGATAAATAGTATTCGTTGATTGTGAATATGAGCTAGCTACCAAAAAACAGATTAATATTAATAAATAATTTTTCATTATTGACTAGTTTTATTTTCATTACTCTTTTCATTTGTAATAATATTCTTAATTCTATTTTTTTTTCGTCTTTGGTTTCCACTTTTACTTTAGTGTTTATTAAGTCTTTACCATCATGCTTTTTAATACATTCATTCACCGTTGTATGTGCAATGGAATAGAGTTTACATAATTCGCTCTTTGTGTGCTTGCATGTTGTAAGTTCGGCTAAAGTCTTTAATATAAAAGGTTTACTGCAACGTTTAATTACTTTTTCATTTCTGTGCATAATGTTTAAAATTATGTTGCCATT
>NZ_AFXZ01000037.1 GCF_000224335.1 Bizionia argentinensis JUB59
TACTACTACTACGTACTCTACTCTCTCTCTCTCTCTCTCTCTCTCTCTCTCTCTCTCTCTCTCTCTCTCTCTCTCTCTCTCTCTCTCTCTCTCTCTTTAAAGGGGTAATTGCTGGGTGAGTTGATAAATTTAATAATTAAGGAGTTTACTTTAGTAGGCCAGAATTAACGATAAGGTTTCGTGAAAGTTCTATGTGAAATATGCAGTTTAAAAATAAACACAACATTTTGCATCTTTTTACAATCTCTTCCGTCTATTATATGAACTTAAAACCCATATATTATGAAAAATAAAGAATGTACTTGTAACTGCTCAAGTTGTAAAAGTGGTAATTGCGCAGGATGTACTTGCGAAAATTGTACTTGTAGTAATTGCAACTGTTAAGTTATATTAAAATAGTATTTAAGCAGAACCGATTTAGTATTTTTATGCTAAAGCAGTTCTGCTTTTATAAATAGAAGATGACGACACAAGAAATTTGGAACATCTACGCGGAAGCTATTAAACATTTTATTTTAAGTAAGGTTAAAGAACCGGCCGTTGCGGATGATTTGCTTCAGGAAACATTTATAAAAGTGCACACTAAAAAGGATACACTTAAAAATGATGACAAGCTAAAACCTTGGTTATTTACTGTTGCGCGGTATACGGTTATGGATTATTTCCGAGAGCAAAATATTATAAATCAGCTTCCTGAAACCGATGTCATAGAAGATAATATTAAACACGAGCATACCGAGTATGATTGTTTGCGTGTTATTATAAAGAGTTTACCCCAAAAGTACAGAGACCCTTTGTTTTTAGCTGATATACAAGGATTGAAACAGTCAGATATAGCCGTGAAACTAAACTTACCGCTTCCTACTGTAAAATCGCAAATACAACGTGCCAGAAAATTAATTACACAAGGTTTTATGGATTGTTGCGATTTAACCTTAAATGATTCTGGTTATTTAGTGGGTGAAATTAAGGATAAAAAGGATTGTAAAGTTTGTCACTAAAGAATACGATCTTGAAAGCTATTTTTTTTTAAATTAAAAATCCTCCAAAATCTCAATTCATATTTTAGTCGTAAGTTTGTGGCATTAAATATCGTATAAAAAGCCAAATACTTCTATGTCCTTTAAAAAATTCCATCCATTACTAAAAGAAGCTTTACAAGATCAAAATATGGAGGCGCCATTACCTTTTCAAAAAGAAATTTTACCGAAATTAAAAGGTGGGATGGATGTGTACGGTGTTGCTCCAGAAGGCTCTGGGAAAACAACGGCACTTATATTGGCAATCGTTCATAAGTTGAAAGCAGAAGCTTTTGAAGATTCTCCCCGTGCTCTTATTATGGTTAAGGATAAAGAGGCTGCATTGCATTTAAAAGATCAGTTTGAGATGTTTACTAATGAAACTGATTTGCGTGTTTATTGCGCATATGATGAATATGATTTAGAAAAACAAAAGAATGAAATTTATGTGGGTGTGGATATCGTTATTGCGACGCCAAAGCGTTTGAATAAATTGTATTTTTTAAATGGTATTCATTTAGGGCAATTACAAATATTCGCTATGGAGGATGCCGAATTCTTAATGCGTAACAATTATCAGAATGATGTGCTGCGTGTTGTAGATAGTTTAAAGAAATGCCAATATGTAATTCTAACTGAAAAAATGTCACCTAAATTAAAAAGTCTTCAAGAAAACATGATGAGCAATGCACATATTGTTAAAGTATAAAATCTTACAGTGTCAAGTGCCAAGTGCGTTGTAATTGTTTAAATTTCTTTAATTCAGAACGTAATAATGGTAAGTAATCTTTGCCATTACTACTGCACTTTTCTAAACGCTTAATATTTTTATTTAGTAAATAAGTTAGACGCTTTACAGAAGCAATGTGTTTGTGTTTTTTTTCCGAATAACGCGCTTCTTCTGCTTTTGCAATTTCCGGAGCTAGTGACACGGATTGCTGAACAATATCTCCCGAAAAGTAAATAAAATCATTCTCTGAATTATCTGATTTCAAGTTAGATAAATCCTGATGAAGATAGGCTGAAATGCTTCGTGTAAGCATAAGAATATCCATAGCCTTTTGATATAGAGGTGAATGGAATAAGCTTGATGAGATATGGGTGATCATAATACAATAGCAATTTTATCAAAATTAGTGACAAGTTCACACAATCCTCTTTTGATATTAAAGTAAAAACGTATATTTGATTTAACAATCGACTTATTATCGTAATTTTACCTTAAAATGAGTATAGATAACCTAAACTGGAAAATATTGGAGTGTTTGCAACAGAATGCACGCATGTCAAACGCTGAAATTGGTCGACAAGTTGGTGTTAGTTCACCAGCAGTTTCCGAGCGAATAAAAAAAATGGAAGATTGTGGAATTATTCAACATTACCATACTACTGTTTCTCCTTTTGAAGCAGGTTACCAATTAAAAGCTTTAATTACCATTCGCGCTTTTATGGGAATGCTAAAACCATTCCTAGAAAAAGTGAAAACCTATGATGAGGTTATTAATTGTTATAGAATTACGGGGAATGAAAATATTGTAATGGAGGTTGTTTTAAAAAACCAGAAGCATTTGGAGACATTTATAGATCAGTTAATTGTTTATGGAGAAACAAAAACGCAGATTGTATTATCGCATGTTATAAAACATAACCCGGTAAAACCTTTAAAGTAGAATTGCAAATCATTAGCATTAAATGGTTTGTCGTCGTTTGGGTCCTGGTCATCCATTTTAATATCGTAAAACATCGATTCTCCAGACGTGCGTGCAATTTTAGCAGGAGTTTTCAATGCGTTTTCCGAAAATAATCCAAATTACTCGGTATCATTTCCGCTTTAAATTCATGTTGAAATTCTTTTTTTAAACCGCCCTTCTAAGATGTTTAACCAGATTCTGGATTTTCATGGTTTTCACAAAAAGCGGTAATTTTTCCCATTCTTGATCCATAAAATTAATCGTTTTAATATTACATACGTTTTATAAATTGAGTAATTGAAAATTTCATAAAATTTTAACGGCTTTATTTTTATTTAAATAGCGCATTAAAATCCAGAGTAGACCAATACAAACAATGGCTAAAAGCGTCATAAAATACCAGGTATTTTCAAAACCTAATGAATCAGCCATGTGCATGCCAGCATTATGACCAAAGATATGAGCAATGGAGAATGCTATGCTATAAAGCGCCATATATTCGCCTTGATTTCCTCGTTTAGCGCGTTCCATAGCAAACGCATTGGAAAATGGAAAGGTAATCATTTCACCAATCGTCATAAAAAGCATACCGATTAATAAAATGCCAATCCAAGGCGTTAAATTCAAAACAACGAAACTAATACCTATAACTATGGCGCCAAAAATCATTAAAGTAGTTTGACTGAAGCCCGAATTTTCCAACCATTTTATGAGTGGCATTTCAAAAATAAAAATAAAGGCGCCATTAAGCCCTAACAACATACCTATTTCCAGCTCTGTTAAATTATGAATATCCTTATAATAAAGCGGCATCGTAGAAAAGTATTGTAAGAAAATAATCCCAAACATGGTCATAGCAGCAAGAAAAATTAAAAAAGCTTTGTCTTTATAAGCAGATTCAGGGTTATCATTAATAATGTTGTCTTGGGTTTTTGCCTTTTTAGGATGTAAAACGTTAATCATTAATAGTGTTGCTAGAATACACGAAATTCCATCAATCCAAAACAAACCTGCGTAACTCATGGTCGTAATAATAATTCCGCCAATGGCTGGGCCTGCCGAAAACCCCAAATTTATGGCTAAACGAATTAGCGTAATAGAACGGGTTTTATTTTCAGTTTTGCTGTAAGCGCTTAACGCCACAAACATGGCTGGCCGGAACATATCTGCCACTAACATGACAAAAAATATGCCTAAACATATACTAGAAAATGTGTGTAAAAACTGCAGTCCAATAAATAGTATTCCTGTTAAAAGTAAACTACGAACCATGACTTTATAATAACCAATTTTGTCGGTTAGTTTGCCGCCTAGCCAAGAACCACATACGGAACCTAAACCAAAAGCAGACATGACCCAGCCCACTTGACCCAGAGTCAAGTTTAAATCCGTTGTTAGATACAAGGATAGAAATGGGATTACCATTGTACCTGCGCGATTGATTAATGTAATCAAGGCTAGCCACCAAATTTCGGGTGATAATCCGCGAAAAGAATTAATATAACTGTTGTAGAGTCTTTTCATTTAGAAATTTCAGTGTTTTATAAAACAAAAAACTCCGACATATTGGTCGGAGCTTAATGTATAGATTTTGTTTAATAATAATTAATGTCATATACACGGTATCCAACTCATCAATGATGAGATTGTTGGCTTCCTATATGTTGAGACTCTAATCTTCATGATTTTATAATTTTAGCATTCAAACTTACACAAAATATGAATATGTTGTATTTTTGAAATTAATTTAAATTTTATTCATGAAAAATTTACTTGCTTTTTTACTGCTTTTTTCAATAGTTAGTTGTGCCCAGAAAAAGGAGCCTATTCTAGGAGAAACAGATTGGCAAAGGGAACAAAATGCTGATTTTAAAGATGCGAGCAAATCGCCTTTAAAAGCGAAGGATCGTAAAGGTTTTAAAACGCTAGATTTCTTTGACGTAGATTCGACATATGTTGTAAATGCAACCTTGAAGCGGACACCAGGATCCGAATGGTTTTTAATGCAAACCACAACCGACCGTGTCAGTAATGAGCGGATTTTTGGATATATTATATTTGAATTAAAAGGGAAAACTTATGAGCTAGCCGTGTATCAAGGTCAAGATTTAATGAAGCAGGAAGGTTTTGAGGATTATTTGTTTTTACCATTTATGGATAATACTAATGGCGAAACAACTTATGCGGGTGGTCGTTATTTAGATCTTCGAATTCCTGAAAACGATATCTTGACAGTAGATTTTAACAAAGCCTATAACCCATATTGCGCCTACGATGCCAAGTACTCTTGTCCGATTGTTCCCCGCAATAATCATTTATATGTAGAGGTGGAAGCAGGGGTGAAGGACTTTAAGAAAACGGAGTGATTAATTTACTTTATTAGAAAAATCCCGAGGAAAACGGCTAGAAATCCAAGGACAAAACTTGCAATTGTGTAAATGGCGAAGCTCATAAAATCTCCTGATTTGAGAAATAAATGATTTTCATAGGCAAACGTTGAAAAGGTGGTAAAACCGCCGCAAAAACCAGTTGCAAGTAAGGCCATATGATTTTCAGATAACGAATTATTTTTGGCAGCTAGTCCCAAGAGGATTCCTATAAGGAGGCTGCCTAAAATATTCGCTAAAAAAGTACCGTAGGGAATACCTGTTTCTGGGTTATTTAAAAATTTCCCCACCAAAAACCGTAGTGCACTTCCAAATCCACCGCCAATAAATACTAATAGGACTTGTCTCATTTAAGCATTAGTTAATCGCAATATAAATTTCAGTGATCCAATTGGCTGGATTTGGTTTTTGACTAGGATCCGTTAAATAAACTTCTAACATAGGACCTGTTTCTGTTGCTTCCATATTATATTGATTAATATAATTATAGCCAGCATCTCTTGCTTCTCGCAAATTTGAATAGTTTCCTTTTAAGGTTGTTTTTATAGCTCTAAAAGGTTCAAATTGTCCAGTTAAAATATCGCTTTGCGTGGTTACTGTTTGTGTAGAAGTTGGAATGCAGCATGAAAACATCACCGCATTATTAGCTTCATCCCATTTATGATAAGTAATAAATGGAGAGCCCGCCATACTGATGTTATTTTTTATAGCATAATCTTTTACACCTGGCATTACTTTATTAATCGTAGTTTGTATATCAGAAATTTTACTAGATGTTGTAGTATAAATATAATAGCCGCCACCGTGTTGTGCAATACCATCAACTTTAATGGAATAGACTTCCATGGCTGTTATGACATCTCCATTTAATTTTTCTAAACCACGTTCAAGATCAGGGCCAATCATTTTTTCGTGACCACCGTGAATAAGCGCATTAGCTTTTTCAAAAAACGATAATTTATCAGTCGAAACCGTCCAAGATACCTCTGTGTCAGTAGCGTTATTTTGATTGAACTCCCAATTTGCTTGGGCTGTTTCAATTTTATCAAATTGCAATTCCTGATTTATAGATTGGAAAGGTACAGTAGAAAGGGTTTTTATAGAGCCTGAATGATTATTGCTTTTCCATGTGTAAAAAGCACCAATGTTAGAAGTGGAATCTGCTAAATCAAGTTTAGTTTCCGAATCTTTCTCTAACCAAGGGAGCCAAGATTCCATTTTTTTCACATCGATAATATGATTGTATATAACTTGCGATGGTGCAGCAACTGTTCGTGTTCGAGTAACCTTGAAGTCGTTTGGTTGCACTGCTATATATACGGATACACCAATGGTTATAATGAGTAAAATGAATAGAATATATTTAAGTGTTTTCATGTTTGATTTGGTTATAAATCAAAGGTAAACAATTTTATGCGTTAATAATTAATGTTACATTTGTCAATTACTAAAAAAAACATTAAACATATAAAAATATGAAACTTAAACTTATAATGGGTATGGCCTTGATGGCTCCATTGTTTTATTCATGCAATGATAACAAATCGGAAAACAAAGCAGAAATAGTAGAAACTGAAATCAAAGTTGAAACAGACTTTGATCATAATGTGGAGCAGTTTGCAGACATTAAAATTTTGCGTTACCAAATTCCAGGTTGGGATAACTTAACACTTAAAGAGCAAAAACTAGTTTATTATTTAGGACAGGCAGGATTGGCTGGACGAGATATTATTTGGGATCAGAACTATCGTTATAATTTAACGATTAGAAAAGCGTTAGAAAATGTTTACACTACCTATTCTGGAGATAAATCTTCAGCAGATTGGAAAGCTTTTGAAACGTATTTAAAGCGTGTTTGGTTTAGCGGCGGTATTCACCATCATTATTCTAATGCTAAAATGAAGCCAGAATTTTCAAAAGACTATTTAGTTGAAATTTTAGCTGAAACCGAGACGGATTTGACCGGAGACCCTTTAGATGTCATATTTAACGATAAGGATTCTAAAAAAGTTGATCAAACTAAAGACGCTGATAATGCTTTGTTATCGGCCGTTAATTTTTATGGTCCAGAGGTAACCAATGCAGATGTAGAAGCATTTTATAAAAGTAAAAAATCGCCAGATGCTAAAAAGCCCTTATCTTTTGGCTTAAACTCTAAATTAGTTAAAGAAGGTGATAAAATTGTAGAAAAAGTTTATAAATCTGGTGGATTATATGGTGAAGCAATTGATAAGATAATTCCTTGGCTAGAGAAGGCGCAAACCGTTGCTGAGAATAAAGCCCAAGGTGATGCGATTGCCTTATTAATTGAATATTATAAAACAGGTGACTTACAAACTTGGGATGATTATAATGTAGCTTGGACATCAGCCACAGAGGGAAATATTGATTATATAAACGGATTTATAGAGGTTTATAATGACCCATTAGGTTACACAGGAAGTTTTGAAACTATTGTACAGATTACCGATTTTGATATGTCGGAAAAAATGTCTGTTTTATCTGAAAATGCGCAATGGTTTGAAGATAATTCGCCGTTAATGGAAGATCATAAAAAGAAAAATGTAGTTGGCGTATCTTACAAAGTAGTAAATGTTGCTGCTGAAGCTGGAGATGCATCACCAAGCACACCAATTGGTGTTAACTTACCAAATGCTAACTGGATTCGTGCGGCAGTAGGATCTAAATCTGTTTCTTTAGGAAACATTATCAATGCTTACAATAACGCTGGAAGCACAGGTCGTTTGCAAGAGTTTGCACATGATGCTGATGAAATTAAATTAGAAGAAAAGTATGGTCAGGTAGCTGATAAATTACATACAGCTTTACACGAAGTAGTTGGTCATGCTTCTGGACAATTAAATCCAGGTATTGGCGAAACTAAAGAAACACTTAAAACGTATGCTTCTACTTTAGAAGAAGGTCGTGCGGATTTAGTAGGGCTTTACTATTTATATAATTCAAAAATACAGGAGCTAGGATTGGTGGACGATTGGAAGTCTCTTGGTATGGCAGCTTATGACGGTTATATTAGAAATGGTTTAATGACGCAATTAATTCGTTTAAATTTAGGCGATGATGTAGAAGAATCTCATATGCGAAACAGACAATGGGTAAGTGCTTGGGTTTATGAAAAAGGAAAGGAAGCCAATGTTATTGAAAAAATTAAACGTGACGGGAAAACGTATTTTAACATTACTGATTATGATAAGTTACACGATTTATTCGGACAATTATTACGTGAAACACAACGTATTAAATCTGAAGGAGATTATGCAGCCGTTCAAGCTTTAGTAGAAGATTACGGCGTTAAAGTTGATCAAGATGTTCATGCTGAAGTTTTAAAGCGTAACGAACAATTTAAAGCAGCACCTTACAGTGGTTTTGTTAATCCAGTTTTGGTTCCAGAAATGGATGAAAATGGTGAAATAACTAAAATTAAAGTAGTACAACCAGAGTCTTTTACGAAGCAAATGTTGGACTATAGTGCTAATTATAATTTCTTGCCAGAAGTTAATTAATTAGAATTGGTAAGAATAGAAAAAGCCTCAACGTAATTGCGTTGAGGCTTTTTTATTTGTATTGCTTTTTATTGAAAAACTCTTAAATAATATTGTTTATTGAAACAACCACTTAATAGAAACGATAAACATAACGAAACAAATAAAGGCGACTAGAACCCAAGCCGTTCCTTTATAATGTACTTTATGAAGTGCTAAATCTTTTCTATAGGTATAAACTAGAACCCCAATAAAAACGATTGCAAATAATATTCCAAAAACTATTTGTTTTGTACTAAACATCAGATTAAATTTTTGCAAATTTACGAAAACAAACTCATTTTTAGTCTCTTTTGTTCAGTTGAAATAATTTTAAGCTGGGTTAAGAGATAAATAGTAAATTGTTGAATTGAGGTTTATAAAAGTTCAATTCAACAATAATTAAAACTAAAAAAAACTTACAAAAATGAAAAATAAAATAGAAGCGGTTAAAGCATTTCATACGGCGTTTAAAATTGGTCATCTTGAATCACCAAGAGCCGATTTAGGAACTGATAAAAACGTGTTACGTTATAAATTAATGCGTGAGGAAAATGAAGAATACCTAGAAGCTGCAGCCAATAACGATTTAGTAGAAGTAGCAGATGCCTTGGGCGATATGCTTTATATTCTATGCGGTACAATTATTGAGCACGGTATGCAACATAAGATTGAAGCGGTGTTTAATGAAATTCAACGCAGCAATATGAGTAAATTAGGACTTGATGGCGAGCCTATTTATCGTGAAGACGGTAAAGTTTTAAAAGGACCAAATTATTTTCAACCTGATATTAAAACTATTTTAAACGAAAAATAAAAAAAAGCAGCCAATTGGCTGCTTTTTTAATAGTTCTAAACTTTATTTAATTTCATAACGCCATCCATATTTATCTACGGACTGGTTTTGTTGAATATTAACTAATTTCTTTTTTAATAAATCAGCATAAGCATTTTCCATATCTGGAATTTCAAAAACTTCGTTACCATGTTCAAATGCTGAAATAGCACTAATAACAGCAGCAGTTCCAGTGCCAAAAATCTCTTTTAAGCTGCCATTTCTTGAAGCTTCTTTGATTTCACTTACTTTAACACGACGAACTTCAACCGGAATATTATTATCTTCAGCTAACTGAATAATACTTTTTCTAGTAATACCATCCAAGATACGATCGCTTATAGGCGCGGTAACTAGTGTATCATTAATTCTGAAAAAGATGTTCATTGTGCCAGCTTCTTCTAAATACTCATGCGTATTCGCGTCCGTCCAAATAACTTGTTGGTAACCTTTTTGCTGCGCTAAACGCGTTGGGTAAAACTGTGCAGCATAATTCCCAGCAGCTTTAGCAAAACCAACGCCGCCATTGGCAGACCGGCTGTATTCTTCAGCAAAAATAACACGAACTTTATCGGTGTAATACGCCTTTGCTGGCGAACAAATAATCATAAAACGATACGCTTCAGCAGGAGCTGCAGAAATAGCGGGTTCTATAGCAAAAACAAAAGGTCTAATGTATAAGGAGTTGCCATCACCTGATTTAATCCAATCTTTATCCATTTCTATTAAGGTGGTTAAACCTTTCATGAAATAATCTTTTGGGAATTCCGGAATCGCTAAACGGGCCGCAGAAATATTAATTCGTCTATGGTTATCTTCAGGACGAAACAAAAAGGCATTTCCATCCGTGTCTTTATAAGCTTTCATACCCTCAAATACGGCTTGACCATAATGTAAAACACGCGCAGAAGGTTCAATTGTCATGGCTTGATAAGGAACAATTTTAGGTTGTTGCCATTCATCATCTATAAAATCACAATAAAACATGTGATCAGTAAACTTTCGTCCAAAATCGAGTTTATCAAAGTCCACATCATGAATTTTTGTATTTTCCACTTTTTCTATATCGATTTCGCACTGTTTTTGATCTATCATGTTTTTATATTCTTTATTCTTGCGAAAGTACTCAATTTTAGACGTATAAAAAACTTAAAATTTACTTAAAAAAACCGTATATTTGACATTCAAATTTTTAAAAAACGCTTATAATGAAAAATTTAATTCTAGCTTTAAGCCTTGTTTTTATTGCTGTTTCATGTAAAGACAATGATAAAACTACCGAGGTTTTAAGAGTGGAGACTAACGATATAGCTTACGCGTCTTTTGGTGAAGAGATTCAATCTGAAAATGCTTTGAATGTTTCGGAAATTAGAGAAAAGTACCAAAACATGAAAACTGGTGACACTTTACAGACTAAAGTCATTGGGAAAGTAAATAGCGTATGTCAGTCTAAAGGTTGTTGGATGCGTTTAGGTTTAGATAACGACCAAGAAGTCATGGTGAAATTTAAAGACTACGGATTCTTTATGCCTAAAAACATAGCAGATAAAGAAGTTATAATTAATGGTAAAGCCTATATAACTGAAGTTTCTGTGGCCGAGCAACGTCATTATGCAGAAGATGCTGGTAAAACAGCAGAAGAAATTGCTGCTATTACGGAAACGGAACGTACGTTGTCGTTTGAAGCAGATGGTGTATTGCTAATTGAAGAATAATGAAAGGAATTTTAAGCTGTTTCAGCATGCTTTTTTTATTTATCAGTTGTAACAATACTGAAGAAAAAGTAATTCTTGAAAATTCAAAAAAGGGAAAAATAGTTTATGATATGTATGAGCCTTCAGAAATGGCTAATCTCATGAACCAAATGTATGCCTATAATGAGGGAGTTAAGAAAACTATCATTGCAGGCGAAGACATAGAGGGCTTTCCTTTAGATTTCTTAAAAATCCACTCGGCTGAATTGTCTGATTTTAAAAAGCGAAACCAAACTTTTGAAAGTTTTTCTAAACTTTTTATTGAGGCCGAAAGGGAACTTTATAATCCCGAGTCAGATTTGTCGGAAACTGACAGATTTAATAACGTGGTTAATTTGTGTATTTCCTGTCACCAAACCGAATGTACTGGACCAATTCCTCGTATTCGAAAATTATTAATTAAGTAGTTTTGAAGCGACATATTATTACTACGGCGGACGGTTCTAAAACCATTCAGATAAATGATTGGGATGAACAATACCATTCCATTCATGGTGCTATTCAAGAGGCGAATCATGTTTTTATAAAAACAGGGTTTGATAAGGTTGTTGCTAATTCAAATCCCAGTGATTTAGCCATACTAGAAATTGGATTTGGTACAGGTTTAAATGCCATCATCACATTATTAAAAGCGGAAAAAGAGGGAATTAAGGTCGATTATGTTGGTGTGGAAGCCTATCCTGTTTTAGCTTCAGAAATTAGCCAGTTAAATTACACCGAACTTTTAGGAGCATTGGCGGAAGCGCATTATAAGGTTATCCACGAGACTCCTTGGGAAGCAAAGTCTGTTATTACACCGTTATTCTCATTAACAAAGCAAGAGAAAAAGTTTCAGGAAATTTCAGATGTTAATCAATTTAATCTTATTTATTTTGATGCTTTTGGCGCTCGTGTTCAGCCGGAATTATGGACCGAAGGTATTTTTAAGAAAATGTATGAAGCCTTAAAACCAAATGGTATATTGGTTACCTATTCAGCAAAAGGGAGTGTGCGTCGTGCTATGCAAGCTGTTGGTTTCTTTGTGGAACGCTTACCTGGGCCTCCAGGCAAACGTGAAATGTTGAGGGCAACGAAAATATTCAACGTAACACAGTGAGTTAAATGTTGAGGGCAACGAAAATATTCAACGTAACACAGTGAGTTAAATGTTGAGGGCAACGAAAATATTCAACGTAACACAGTGAGTTAAATGCTTTAGACAAAAGCGCAAAAATATTCAATATATTGTATGCGTTAAATCTATTAATCAAGACTCCCAAAATTCAAAAGTTACTACTTACCTCAATTTTTTTGTCTATATATGCAATTACCCTATTCTTTGCGTTATTATTGAGTAACCTTATAAGCAAGCCTGCCTTCAAAATAGATTAATTGTTTATAGTTTATATTAAATCTAATCTTTCGTTAAATCTGTTAAAGCTTCATTAAAAGCTATAGCTATCAGTGCTCTAATACGTATCTTTAAATAAAAATAGTGCATGAAAGTATTAATTACAGGAGCTACGGGCTTAATAGGTAAGGCTATCGTTAAAAAATGTCATGAACAAAATATAACGGTTCATTATCTTACTACTTCCAAAGAAAAAATCGAACAACAAGATAACTACAAAGGATTTTATTGGAACCCTACCGCCAATAAAATTGATGTGGCTTGCTTGGATGGTGTGGAATCTATAATTAATCTCGCAGGTGCCACTATTGCAAACCGATGGACAGCAAGCTATAAAAATGTAATTGTAAATAGTAGGCTTAATACACTTCAGTTAATTAAAGAAACGCTTCAAAATAATAAACATGGTGTTAAGCATGTTATTTCTGCAAGTGCTATTGGTGTTTACCCAGACTCATTAACTAACTATTATGACGAAGAAACATCAATGGTTTCTACCAGCTTTTTAGGAGAAGTAGTCGAGCAGTGGGAAGCCATGACAGATACATTTAAGGAGTTAGATGTGTTGGTATCCAAGGTTCGAATTGGTTTAGTCCTGGATGGGGAAGAGGGCGCTTTACCTCAAATAGTGAAGCCAGTTAAGTTTAATGCTGGTGCGCCTTTTGGAAGTGGCAATCAGTGGCAGTCCTGGATTCATATTAATGATTTGGCCGGCATTTTTGTTTACGTATTAACCCAAGAAATTGATGGTGTAATTAATGGCGTAGCACCAAACCCAGTTACTAATACTGAACTGACGAAAACCGTGGCATGTGTTCTAGACAAAAAACTCATTTTACCAAATATACCCAAAGGCTTCATGAAATTGGTATTAGGGGAAATGCATATATTATTATTTGAAAGCCAACGGGTGAGTAGTAAAAAAATAGAAGAAGCAGGATTCCAGTTCGAGTATGTACATTTAAAACCTGCACTTCAAAATTTATTGACATAAAAAAATCCGCAACTTTCGTAGCGGATTTTAAATAGTTTTACAACTTTAATTATGCTTTGTTAGCCGTAATTGTAATCTGTAACTCCATATCATCGTTGATGAATTTATCACCTAAATCGTCAAAGAATGATTTTGAACCATACTTCACATTCCATTTAGAACGATCCACAGTAAAAGTTTCACTTGTAATAGTTAAAGAGTCATTATTTTCTTTAACATTTACTGGAATAGAAATGTTGTTTTCTACATCTTTCATTTTAAGATTCCCTGAAAGCATAGTTTTTCCATTTTCAGTTTTAAAGCCTGTTACTTCAAAAGCTGATGCTGGAAAAGCTTCAACATCAAAGAAATCTGGGCTCTTTAAGTGACCAGTTAATTTTCCATGATCTTCAGTATCCTCTGCAAGATCTGTTACGTACAATGATTTCATATCAATTAAAAAGCTTCCACTTTCAATTGCTTCATCATTCGTAGTAAATACACCACTTTCTAATTTAATAGTTCCTGTGTGAGAACCGGTTGGCTTAAAGCCTTTCCACATAATAGTTGATGCCTCTGTATCAACTACGTATTTTGTTGAAACTTCTGTTACTTCAGCTGCTTGTTCTACTTCTGTAGTTTCAGCTTCTTGTGCTTTATCTTTACAGTTTGTAAATGTTAAAGCTAATGCTAGCGTTAATATTGTTAAAAAACGAGTTTTCATTGTTATAAATTTATTTTAGTGTTAATGCGCAAAAATAGTGATTTCAAACGTGATAATGTCACAAAATAATGTTTAATTATTTTGTGACATTTTGACACTTTATTTATAATGGCAGCACTTTTGCCCTCCATTAAAAGTATTTTAAAAATAGAGGTACAAGATGAGCAAAAAAGATAAAAACGACGCTACTGCTAACGAGCAGTTGGACGAGCAAATAAAAGATACTACGGAAGAATCTACCGAAGATACCCGAACTGTGGAAGAACAGTTGCAAGATTCATTGGCACACGAAAAAGATAAATTTTTGCGCCTGTTTGCAGAATTTGAAAATTATAAAAGACGTACAGCTAAAGAACGTATTGATTTATTCAAAACAGCAAGTCAGGACGTCATGTCGGCTTTATTGCCAATTTTGGATGATTTTGATCGTGCATACCATGAGATTTCTAAAACCGATGAAAAGGATTTATTAAAAGGTGTGGAGCTAATTAAAAATAAGTTGAATTATACGCTTGAAAATAAAGGTTTAGAACTTATTGATTTACAAGCTGGCGACGATTTTAATGCAGACCTCCATGAAGCAATTACGCAAGTACCAGCGCCCAATGACGCATTAAAGGGTAAAATTATTGATGTGATAGAAAAAGGGTATAAGCTTGGTGATAAGATAATAAGATTTCCAAAAGTAGTTATAGGACAATAAATATGGCAAAACAAGATTATTACGATATATTAAAAATTGATAAAAGTGCCAGTGCGACTGAAATTAAAAAGGCGTACCGTAAAAAGGCAATAAAATTTCATCCTGATAAAAATCCTGATAATAGTGAAGCAGAAAGCAAATTTAAAGAGGCAGCTGAAGCTTACGAAATTTTAAGCAACCCTGATAAAAAAGCGAGATACGATCAGTATGGTCATCAAGCCTTTGATGGTAATGGTGGTTTTAGTGGTGGCAATATGAATATGGATGACATATTCAGTCAGTTTGGCGATATTTTCGGAGGTGGTTTCGGCGGCGGCGGCGGATTTTCTGGATTTGGCGGCGGTGGCGGTCAACGTCGTATTAAAGGAACCAACATGCGAATTCGTGTAAAACTTACACTCGAAGAAATTGCTAACGGTGTAGAGAAAAAAGTTAAAGTTAGACGTAAAGTTCAAGCGCCTGGAACCAGCTATAAAACTTGTGATGCCTGTAATGGAGCTGGACAAGTTATGCGTGTTACTAACACTATATTAGGTAGAATGCAAACCGCTACTACGTGTACATCTTGTGGTGGTGCTGGACAAATTATAGATAAAAAACCGAATGAAGCTGATGCACAAGGTATGCTTGTGAAGGAGGAAACGGTTTCCATTAAAATACCAGCAGGTGTTGTAGATGGTATGCAGTTAAAAGTTACTGGAAAAGGAAACGAAGCGCCAGGTAATGGTGTTTCTGGTGATTTATTAGTGGCTATTGAAGAAGAACCACATGCAAAACTACAGCGTGAAGGCGATAATTTACATTATGATTTATATGTAAGTCTTCCGGATGCTGTTTTAGGTTCATCCAAAGAAATAGATACTGTTACTGGAAAAGTGCGTATTAAAATTGAAACAGGTGTGCAGTCAGGTAAGATTTTAAGATTACGAGGTAAGGGAATTCCATCTATAAATGGATATGGAAGAGGTGATTTATTAGTTCATGTAAATGTGTGGACACCAAAAACACTTAATAAACAACAGAAAGAGTTTTTTGAATCTATGAAAGATGATGAGCATTTTGAGCCTAAACCTGAAATAGGTGATAAATCCTTTTTTGAAAAAGTAAAGGATATGTTTTCATAAAACATAATATACTGTAATATAAATCCGCTTTTAAGGCGGATTTATTGTTTTAGGCATAAAGTTAATTCCCCTCTTACTGTTATAGTTAAGGAAATTTTACTATATTTGGTTTGTTACTATGTTAAATAGTAACAATTTTTCTTTTTCATAGCAATTTTTTCCCATCCTTAAGCGTGAGTTTTAGGATGGGTTTTGTTTTTAAGGCAATTGTAGATTTTCTTTTTATAAATTTCGCATAACAGGGTTACATTTAATATATTTACGGTAATCACACTTAATTAACTATCAGATATGGGTAACTTATTAGAGGCGCACAACGTTTCTAAAAAATTTGGGAATTATACCGCATTAAACAATGTGTCTATTGCAGTTCCACAAGGCAGTATTTTTGGGCTTTTAGGTCCAAATGGTGCTGGTAAAACAACACTTATTCGCGTTATTAATCAAATTACCATGCCGGATTCTGGACATGTAATTTTAGATAACGAACCTTTACAAAATCATCATGTCAGAGATATTGGCTACTTGCCAGAAGAACGCGGTTTGTACAAATCTATGAAGGTAGGCGAGCAGGCTTTGTATTTAGCACAGCTTAAAGGGTTGAGTAAAAGTGAAGCCAAAAAACGCTTAAAGTATTGGTTTGAAAGACTAGAAATGGGCGATTGGTGGAATAAGAAAATCCAGGAGCTTTCTAAAGGAATGGCTCAAAAGGTACAGTTTATAGTTACGGTTTTACACGAGCCAAAATTATTGATTTTTGACGAGCCTTTCTCTGGATTCGATCCAATCAATGCCATTCTAATTAAAGATGAAATTTTAAGACTTCGAGATGAAGGTGCAACAGTTATTTTTTCCACACACCGTATGGAATCTGTTGAAGAACTGTGTGATCATATAGCATTAATACACAAATCGAATAAAATTTTAGATGGTAAATTAGATGATATAAAAAGAGAATTTAAAACCAATACTTTCGAAATTGGTATTCGTGCAACTAATAAAAAAGTATTAGAACAAGAGTTAGCGGACAAATTTACAGTTACGCCAACTAGTTTTAAAACCTTAGGGAATGAATTGAAGCGCAATATAAAATTAGCAGAGCATCAATCTCCTAACGAATTATTGAGTTTTTTAACCAGTAGAGGAGAAGTTTCTCATTTCGTAGAACTCATACCAAGTGCTAACGATATTTTTATTCAAGCCGTAAAGAGCAATTAATTTATGAATCATTTACCTCTCATTATAAAACGCGAGTATCTTACTAAAGTTAAAAATAAGTCATTTATAATTATGACTATTTTGAGCCCTATAATTATGGTTGCGTTAATAGCTGTCGTTGCTTATTTAACGCAACTAAATAAAAACACAGAAAAGACCATTGCCATTCTTGATGAATCCGGCATGATTGCAAGTGTTTTTGAAGATACGGAAACTACTAAATATCTAATTTTAGACCAATTGTCCTTGGAAAGTGCCAAGAAACTAACCGAAACACAAGAAAATTACGGTTTGCTTTATATTGGTAATTTTGAAGAGATTAGTGACGCTCATAAAAACATAAAATTCTATTCAGAAGAATCGCCCTCCATTAACGTTATCAGTGACCTAGAAAGTAAATTGGAAAAACAGCTAACGGATTTAAAGCTAGAAAGTCAAGGCGTTGATATTGAAAAAATAAGAACTTCTAAAGTTACAGTCGCCATAGGTCAAGAAAGCTATTTGGGTAAAAAAACGTCTAAAATAGATAGTCTTGTTAAATTAATTTTTGGTGGTGCGGCCGGTTATTTGTTATTCATGTTTATCATTATTTATGGTAATATGATTATGAGAAGTGTGATAGAAGAGAAAACGAGTCGGATTATTGAAATCATCATATCCTCCGTAAAACCAATTCAATTAATGCTTGGAAAAATTATCGGAACCTCATTAGCAGGAATTACCCAATTTGTTATTTGGGTTATTTTGGGTGGTATATTGGTGACTATAATCTCTGCTATTTTTGGTGTGGATTTATTGCAAGCTTCACCTTCGGGACAGTTATTGAATGAAGCCAGTAATGGATCAACAAACCCAGATATTGTTCAAAGTGCTATGCGCGCTTTTTATAATTTACCACTTACCAATTTAGTTATTGCATTTTTACTCTTTTTTATAGCAGGTTATTTACTTTATAGTTCACTCTACGCAGCTATTGGTGCTGCTGTGGATAATGAAACGGACACACAACAATTTTTAATGCCTATTTTAATGCCACTTATATTGGCGGTGTATATTGGGTTTTTTACGGTTATTGAAAATCCTCATGGAACTATCTCCACTATTTTCTCGTTTATACCATTTACCTCTCCCGTTGTAATGCTTATGCGTATTCCTTTTGGTGTTCCTATCTGGCAACAAATTGTATCTTTAGTACTATTAATTGGTACTTTTATGTTTACGGTTTGGTTTGCTGCAAAAATTTACCGCGTCGGTATTTTAATGTATGGTAAAAAACCAACTTATCGGGAAATTTTAAAGTGGATTAAATATTAAATTCTGATATGCAAAATAATTTTGAAGATGTTGTAAAGCAAAGTGGTGTTTGGGAGACTATTGTCGATTTTCTGAATTTAGGGTTTGAATTTGGATCTGGAGAGGAAACTATTAAAGTTTCAGTTGGACTCGTTTTATTGGTTGTTGTTATATTTATAGCGACTAGTATTATTTTGAATTTCCTTAAGCGGCTTTATGCTAAACGATTGCCTAAAGAAGATAAAGCGAAGTTCAATACGGTATTTTCATTTAGTAGATGGTTCATTTATCTAATCGTCGTACTCGTTGTTTTCGATTCCGTAGGCGTTAATGTAACCGCTATTTTTGCCGCATCTGCAGCCTTATTAATTGGTGTTGGTTTAGCACTTCAAACTTTGTTTCAGGATATTATCTCTGGTGTTTTTATTCTTGTGGATCAAAGTTTGCAAGTTGGTGATGTTATTGAATTAGAAGGAAAAGTAGGTCGTGTGGAAGAAATTAAATTACGAACCACACGTGCCGTTACTATAGATAACCGCGTTCTAGTAATACCAAATCATTTATACTTAACTAAGTGTTTGTATAACTGGACTCAAAATGGCAATAAAACCAGAGAAAGTATTTCATTAGGTGTCGCGCATAGTAGTGATGTAAAATTAGTTGAGCGTTTGCTTACGGAAGCTGCAAACTCCCATGATGATGTTTTAGAAAAAGATAGCACGATTGTCCTAATAACAGATTTCGAATATAATGCTATACGATTTAAACTTATTTTTAGTGTTCTAGATAGTTTTAGAGAGCAATTTATAAAAAGTGATATTCGCTATGAAATAGATCGTTTATTTAAAGAGAATAATATTACCATACCATTCCCACAAAGAGATATTCACATAATTGAAAAACAAGAATAATTAGTTATGCCAAAAATATTAGTAATAGAAGATGAGGCTGCCATTAGGCGTGTGCTTGTTAAGATTCTTTCAGAAGAAAATGATACCTACCAAGTTGAAGAAGCTGTTGATGGTTTAGAGGGTATTGAAAAAATTAGAGATAATGATTACGATTTAGTTTTTTGCGATATTAAAATGCCTAAAATGGACGGTGTGGAAGTGTTGGAAGCTGCTAAAAAAATTAAACCAGAGATTCCTATTGTCATGATTTCAGGTCATGGCGATTTGGATACAGCCGTAAATACTATGCGTTTGGGTGCTTTCGATTATATATCTAAACCACCAGATTTAAACCGTTTATTAAATACGGTTCGTATTGCTTTAGATAATAAAGTATTGGTTGTTGAAAATAAAATGCTTAAAAAGAAAGTTAGTAAGAATTATGAAATGATTGGCGAGAGTGCTGCTATTAATCATATTAAAGATATGATTGAAAAAGTTGCGCAAACCGATGCTCGTGTACTTATTACGGGTCCAAATGGAACTGGAAAAGAATTAGTAGCGCATTGGTTACATCAAAAAAGCGATCGATCTAAAGGTAGTTTAGTCGAAGTGAATTGTGCTGCGATACCTTCAGAATTAATAGAAAGTGAATTATTTGGTCACGTAAAAGGAGCTTTTACAAGTGCTGTAAAAGATCGTGCCGGGAAATTTGAAGCTGCCAATGGCGGAACGATTTTTTTAGATGAAATTGGCGATATGAGCCTATCCGCACAAGCGAAAGTTTTACGCGCACTTCAAGAAAATAAAATTCAACGTGTTGGTAACGATAAAGATATTAAAGTAGACGTACGCGTTATTGCCGCGACGAATAAGAATTTAAAAACTGAAATTGCTGAAGGTCGTTTCCGTGAAGATTTATACCACCGATTGGCGGTTATACTTATTCACGTACCTTCATTAAATGAAAGGCGTGAAGATATTCCGTTGTTAATTGAATATTTTACGGATAAAATATCAAATGAGCATGGAACAGTCAAAAAATCATTTTCTGATAAAGCAATCATGCAACTTCAGGAATACGATTGGACAGGTAATATTCGCGAACTGCGAAATGTGGTAGAACGCTTAATTATTTTAGGTGAAAAAGAAATTAGCGAGGATGATGTTAAAATGTTCGCTTCTAAATAATCTTAAAATGTCTGAAACTGTTCAGGCATTTTTTTTGATATTTTTTTACGCATAAAACCCAAATGCAATCGGCTTATAAATGCGTGGGTAATTATGTATATTTATAAAATAAATCAAAGTAAAGATCTTTTATTATGAAATCAATTAAACCAGAAGACTTTAGAGTAAGTCGAAATGTTGATATAGAAAATATAGAAACGACTTACGATTTAGGTATTAAAAAAAGTCAAGTAAAAGATGAATTGCAAGAGGTTTGTAAGGATTTAGCCAAAATTCAAAATGCCATGTATGCGCATGGAAAATATGCAGTACTAATTTGTATTCAAGGCATGGATACTGCAGGGAAAGATAGTATGATCCGTGAAGTTTTTAAAGAACTGAACGCAAGAGGTGTCATTGTACATAGTTTTAAAACGCCAACAGATTTAGAGTTAAAACATGATTATTTATGGCGTCATTATGTAGCCTTACCTGCTCGTGGTAAATTTGGAGTTTTTAATAGAACGCATTATGAAAATGTTTTAGTAACGCGTGTGCATCCCAAATATATACTTAAAGAAAACTTGCCGAATGTACAGTCGTTAGAGGATATTAATGATGCATTTTGGGATAGGCGATTTGAGCAAATCAATAATTTTGAAAAGCATATTGCCGAAAACGGTACTATTATATTTAAATTCTTTTTACATATTTCTAAAGAAGAGCAGAAAAATCGCTTGTTAAGACGATTAGATAAACCGGATAAGAACTGGAAGTTTTCGCCGGGCGATTTGGAAGAACGCAAACTTTGGGATAGTTATCAAGGATATTATCAAAACGCCATATCTAGAACAACAAAAGCACATGCACCATGGTACGCCATCCCATCTGATGATAAACCAACGGCGCGTTATATTGTAGCTAAAATCCTTTTGGATACACTAAAAGAATATAAAGATATTCGTGAACCAGAATTGGATGATGCTTTTAAAATGAATTTAGACGATTATAGAAAACAGTTAGAATCAGAGTGATTTCAGAAACTGTTTAGCTTTCCAAGCTTAAAACTCCGTAAATTCAAAACTATATTAAACCCATGTAATCATTTATGAAACGTATTCTTTCACTTTTAATTTTTCTCATAATAGCTAATGTGTCTGCACAATCAGATGCTGAAATGCTAAAAACTATTTACACACAATCATTAACGAATGGTAAAAGCTATTCGTGGTTGGATTATTTATCCAATCAAATTGGTGGTCGACTTTCAGGTTCTTTAAGCGCAGAAAGAGCAGTTGCCTACACCAAAGAAGAGTTGGACAGTTTAGGCTTGGACAAAGTTTGGTTGCAACCGGTTATGGTGCCAAAATGGGTAAGAGGAAACAAAGAATACGCTTTTTTAGAATCGTCTTCAGGAAGTACGAGTACGGTAAATATTTGTGCGCTTGGTGGATCTATAGCTACGCCAATTGGTGGTTTAAAAGCGGCAGTAATTGAAGTGCAAGGTATTGAAGAGATGAAAGCCTTAGGGAAGGAAGCAGTTTCTGGGAAGATTGTGTTTTTCAATCGTGCTATGCAGCCGGAAATAATTCAAACTTTTGAAGCTTATGGTGGCTGTGCAGATCAGCGTTATTCAGGCGCTATGGAAGCAGGGAAACTTGGAGCGGTTGGCGTTATTGTTAGATCTTTGAATTTACGTTTAGACGATTTTCCACATACGGGAAGTATGACGTATGGTAATCTACCAATCTCTCAGCGCATTCCATCGGCAGCAATTAGCACCAACGATGCTGAAAAGTTAAGCACTATGTTGACGCTGGATAAAAACACCAAGTTCTTTTTTAATCAGACGTGTAGACAATTAGACGATGTGGAATCTCATAACGTAATTGGGGAGATTACAGGCAGTGAATTTCCTAATGAATATATTATAGTCGGTGGTCATTTAGACTCTTGGGATTTGGGCGATGGCTCTCATGACGATGGTGCAGGTGTCGTTCAGTCAATGGATGTTTTACGCTTATTAAAGGAAAGTGGTTACAAGCCAAAACGTAGTATTCGTGTGGTATTATTTATGAATGAAGAAAACGGATTACGTGGTGCCTTGAAGTACGCTGAAGTTGCGAAACAAAAAGGCGAAAATCATATATTTTCTTTAGAAAGTGATTCGGGTGGTTTTACGCCTCGAGGTTTTGATTTTGAATGTGATGACGCTTTTATGACAAAAATTGAAGGATGGAAAAATCTTTTCAAACCGTATTTAATTCACCATTTTGAAAAAGGTTACAGTGGAGCGGATGTCGCGCCCTTAAAAACGGCTAATAATGTTTCTGCAGGATTACGTCCAGATTCTCAACGTTATTTTGATCATCATCATGCTGCCACTGATCTTTTTGAGCATGTAAATAAACGCGAATTAGAATTAGGTGCAGCCACAATGGCGAGTTTGGTGTACTTAATTGATAAGTACGGCATTTAAAATAGTTTTGAATTTAATCATTAGTCAACAATTATTCCCCTACTTATAGAGATTAATGGTATGGCTTTTAAGTTTTTATTATTTTAGATAGTATTCAATTTAGATTGTCTTTTACATCCTAATAGTCAATAGATGTCTGACTGCTGAAGTTGAAGTCGATTTTTTTTTATTTAATAGCATAAGGCTATTTCTACAAATGTCATGTTATCGCATAATTTTTTGGCATAAGTAACAAGGTCTATATTGTATAGTATTATTTTTATCATAATACAGAAACCCGCCCTTAACTGCTACCAAAAGGGGAACAATACTGGCAGGTTTTTAGTTGACGTTCTAGCATAATCTTTCTAAAGAAAGTTTTAATATCTATGGTTCAAGTCTATTATTTTTTGAATTAATATAATCAAAAATCTTTTTAATTTGGTTTGTTTTAATGATTTATAATCAGATGATTAATTAAGATTTTGAAAAAAGTAACTCTCTTAAAATGCGCCATTATCCACGTCTTTTATAAACTGTATTAATCCAGAGAAATAGGCTTCAGGATCATCATATTGTGAGATATGCCCTGAATTTGTAGTTAAACTTCTTCCGTGTTTCACTTGGGTACTCATCCATGTCATATATTTAGGATCCATGGTGTCGTGAGTGCCGCCAATCATTAAGGTTGGGATTTCTAATTCATTTAACCTGTTAGAAATATCCCAACCTTTTAAAGTAGCATTTCCTGTAACCCCAAATTCACTATAACCTTGCATATAGATATAAATGTTAGGATTGATGTGTTTAAAGGATCGATTAACAAATTCAGGCCACTCATCCAATGGCATATTTAAGACGTGTTTGGTGTAATAATGTTGTGTTACGAGCTCCGTATAACGAGGGTTTCCAAAATCTTCCGCTGCTTCCATTGCTTTTATTTCTTTATAGACGTTTTCTGGTAGTTGAGGACCTAGAACTTCCGCAGCATATTTTTCATATTCTGGAATACTGGACATCATATTGGAAACAATTAAACCCTTTAAATTGTCTTGATATTTTAACGCATATTCCATTGCCAAAATACCGCCCCAAGATTGTCCGAGTAGATAAAAATTATCTTTGTCAAGTTTTAAAGCTTTTCGAACTTGTTCCACTTGTTCAACAGAATGTTCAATAGTCCAAAGGCTTGAATCGTTAGGTTTATCGCTATAATAACTATCTAATTGATCATAATAAATGTATTCTATTTCTTCATTAGGTAAATAGCCATCGAAATTTTCAAATAACTCATGCGTGCCACCAGGACCTCCATGAAGCAATAACACTTTCATTCTCGGATTATTACCCATGCGTTTTGTCCAAACGTTGAATGTGCCTTTGGCAGTTTTAATGGGAATCATTTTAATGCCTCCTGTTTTTTGATCGTCGCTATTGGAATAATCGAAATAGGAAGAATCAGTCGCCTTGTCGGAATTTGGTGTGTTAGCTTGTTTATCAACACAGCTGAATAGAAGTATTGATGATGCGATGAAAAGGTAAATTAATTTTTTCATGAGACTGTTTTATTATTTTACTTAAAGTTAATCAGTTATTGGTTTATTCAAGCATTTTTAGTCAATTTTTGACTTTAACACTTATAAAGTATCTATCTTTTTTATCTACATTTTTAGTTTATGAGGTTCTAATTGCTCTATTCAGAGACTAGTTAATGTTGGTAGCATAGTTTTTCACGCTTATGTGGATCAAAAAAGAGCAATTAAGAAAAGTGTAAAACGTAGAAATACATTGAAGTCCATAAATCTTAAATTAATACTATCAAAAAGACTTGAAGGTTGTAATATGATATTTTTTGAAATACTGAACAGTTTTTTGTTTCATCCACAGGCTATTAACTTAATAATATAGCGTGAAAACATTACCATCTTTATAGACATTCAAAATAGTTTCATGTTATACTTATGAATTATTTTTCTAATCCCTTATTTATCCATCACTACCCGAAGAATTATAGTAGGTTTCAAGCAATACTAAAACCGGTAGATTTTGTATGGAATTTGAAAGTTAATGCTTCAAAAGTTATACCGTATATCTGTGACATGGATTTAAATATTCGTGCTGTTTTAGCTTGCCAATGGACTTGAAAAACTTTCGGTATATCAACATTACAATACATTTTTTATATTATAAATGCCCTAACTGAAAGTGGGGTTTAAACGAAGAAACTTCTTGAAAAATAAATTTTAAGGCATTCCACAAACAACTTTTAAAAATTATTGTTTAAAAGCGTTAGGTTGATTACTTTTGTGCAACGAAAAATTTAATTATTTTCTCCTGTTGAGAAAACTCCAAACGAATTTATAAGATGAATTTACACGAATATCAAGGAAAAGAAATGTTAAGTAGTTTTGGCGTGCGTATCCAACGTGGTATAGTTGCTCAAAATGCTCAAGAAGCTGTTGCAGCTGCTAAAAAACTTACAGAAGATACAGGTACTGGCTGGCATGTTATTAAAGCTCAAGTTCATGCTGGTGGACGTGGTAAAGGCGGAGGTGTTAAAATTGCTAAAAGCCTTGAAGAAGTAGAAAGAATTGCAGGTGAAATAATCGGAATGGATTTAGTAACACCGCAAACATCTGCTGAAGGTAAGCGTGTTCATCAAGTATTAGTTGCTGAAGATGTTTATTACCCTGGTGATAATGAACCAGAAGAATATTATATGTCTGTTCTTTTAAATCGTGCTACAGGTCGTAACATGATTATGTATTCTACGGAAGGTGGAATGGATATTGAAACCGTTGCTGAAGAAACGCCACATTTAATTTTTACAGAAGAAATAGATCCTTCTGTAGGAATGATGCCTTTCCAAGCGCGTCGTATTGCTTTTAATTTAGGCTTATCTGGTGCAGCTTTTAAAGAAATGACCAAATTTGCAACTGCTTTATATACAGCTTACGATAAGTCTGATGCTTCATTATTTGAAATTAACCCAGTGTTAAAAACAAGTGATGATAAAATCATGGCAGTTGATGCAAAAGTAACAATGGATGAAAATGCATTATACCGTCATAAAGACTATGTTGCATTACGTGATTTACGTGAAGAAAACCCTATTGAAGTAGAAGCTCAAGAAGCTGGACTTAACTATGTAGACCTTGACGGAAACGTTGGTTGTATGGTTAATGGTGCAGGACTTGCAATGGCTACAATGGATTTAATTAAGCAAGCAGGTGGTGAGCCAGCAAACTTTTTAGATGTTGGAGGTACAGCTGATGCAGCTCGAGTTGAAATGGCTTTCGAATTAATTTTAAGAGATCCAAACGTAAAAGCAATCCTTATCAATATATTTGGTGGTATTGTACGTTGTGACCGAGTAGCTCAAGGTGTTATTGATGCTTATAAAAACATGGGTAATATTGATGTGCCAATTATTGTGCGTCTTCAAGGTACCAATGCGGATATAGCAAAAGAGTTGATTGATAATTCTGGATTAGCCGTTATGAGTGCTACAGAATTCCAAGAAGCTGCTGATAAAGTACATGAAGTATTATCTTAATTATATTTAAGATATTCTAATTATAAAAAAAGCTCTCAATTTATTTGAGAGCTTTTTTAGTTTTTAGCATGAAAATGAAAACTGCTTTCGACTTATAGATAATTATAAAGTCGAATATTCTATTTGGGTTTATTTCTTCTTTCCGAAGGTTTAGCAATCGGTTTTTTAGCAGGATCTACTTTTGGTTTTGAAATTACTTTTGCAGCAGATTTTACACCTGGTTTAGGCTTCTTGTCATCTTTAGGTCCACGTAAATGAATAACCAAACCGTTCAAAAAATTACGGAGTATCTGATCGCCACACTCCATGTAATTAGGGTGGTCTTCTTTTCTGAAAAATGCTCCTAATTCACTTTTTGTTATTCTAAAATCTACGAGTTCTAATATTTTAACTATTTCGTCGTCACGTAATTGCAATGCGACACGTAATTTTTTAAAAATATCGTTGTTTGTCATGTTGTCTGTCATAGTATCATTTTGAATGTTAATTAGAACTTATTCTAGTCGGTAAATCATAAAATATCGGTGAAACGTAAATTAACCGTAAAGCATTGATAGTCATTGTATTGAGTTGTTAATTTTGAATAAATGTAGAAAAACACGATGAAATGCATCTAAATTTTCGACAAGTTACAATTTATCATGGATTATTAAATAGCCTTTCTGTGTATCTTTATAATGCTAATAATTAATCTATTCCTCTAAAATGATTAACAAGCTTGAAAAATTAAGTCTCCTTTCAGAGATGATCTCATTTGCTAATAACGAAAAAGATTTAAAGCCAATAGAATACAGTTTTCTTTTAGCTATAGCTAAGCAATTAGGTATTTGTAGAGCGGATTTTGACTATTTGACTGTAAATCCTATTACTTATATTCATTTAAAATCTCAAAGCGAACGTATTGTACAATTTCATCGGCTAGTCTTACTGATGAATATTGATGTTGAGCATACTCTTAAAAGCGAAATAAAGCTTTATAATTATGGATTACGTATGGGTTTAAGTCACGAGTCTATAAATAAAGTGCTTTATATAATGGAAGAGTTTCCCAATAAAATTGTTCCTGCCGATGTATTGATTGATATTTTTAAAGTGCAGTACAATTAACTACTTAACTACACTTTTAATTTTTCTAATTTATCCTGATAACTTTTTATCAAATCCCTGAACTGTGCCGCTTCCATGAAATCCAAAGCTTTTGCAGCTTGCTCCATCATTTTACGATTTTCACGTATTTTCTTTTCTAATTCGCCTTTATTTAAATACTGGTTTTCAGGTTCAGCAGCTTTGGCGGCTTCCAATGCATAACTATAGGTACTTACGGAGTTTTTGGTTAATGCATTATCTAAACTTTTGTTTAGTGCTGTTGGCACCATATTATGTTTCGTATTGTACTCGATTTGTTTCTCACGTCTATATTCGGTTTCATCCATGGTTTTTTGCATGCTTTTAGTTATTCTATCAGCATACATAATTGCTTTCCCGTTAAGGTTCCTGGCGGCACGTCCAACTGTTTGTGTTAATGAACGCGCTGAACGTAAAAAACCTTCTTTATCCGCATCTAAAATGGCAACTAACGACACTTCCGGTAAGTCTAACCCTTCACGGAGTAAGTTTACACCAACTAGAACATCAAATATGCCTTTACGTAAATCCTGCATAATTTCTACACGCTCTAATGTGTCCACATCACTATGGATATAACGACAACGAATTTGAATTCTTTCCAAGTATTTAGTCAGTTCTTCAGCCATACGTTTAGTTAATGTGGTGACTAAAATACGTTCGTCTTTTTCAATACGAAGATGAATTTCTTCAATTAAATCATCAATTTGATTTAAACTTGGTCTAACTTCAATAACGGGATCTAATAAACCTGTGGGACGAATAATTTGCTCGACAAAAACACCACCCGTTTTTTCCAATTCATAATCTGCTGGAGTAGCACTCACATAGATTACTTGGTTTTGAAGCGCTTCAAACTCTTCAAACTTAAGTGGTCGGTTATCCATAGCAGCTGGTAAACGGAAACCGTAATCTACTAAATTCACTTTGCGACTAAAATCGCCACCATACATGGCATGCACTTGGGAGATGGTAACGTGACTTTCATCAACTACCATTAAATAGTCGTCTGGAAAATAATCTAATAAACAGAATGGTCTGGTGCCTGGTTGTCTGCCATCCAAATATCTAGAATAGTTTTCAATACCAGAACAATAACCCAATTCACGAATCATTTCTAAATCAAACTCCGTACGTTCTTTTAAGCGTTTGGCTTCTAAATGTTTTCCTATTTCTTTAAAGTAATCGTATTGCAGCACCAAATCGTCTTGAATGCCTTTTATAGCGCCTTGCAAGACATCCGGTGATGTTACAAACATATTGGCTGGATAAATATTCAGTCGATCGTACTTTTCAATAACTTCATTTGTTTGAACATTAAACGCTTCAATATCTTCTATTTCATCACCGAAAAAGTGAATTCTAAAAGCGTGATCATCATAACTAGGAAATATATCTACCGTATCTCCTTTAATTCTGAAGTTACCGTGATTAAATTCGCCTTCGGTTCTGGAATATAAACTTTGTACTAAGCGGTGTAATAATTTGGTTCTTGAAATAACCTCATCGCGTTCAATAGAAATAACATTTTTCTGAAACTCCACTGGGTTTCCAATACCGTATAAACAAGATACGGATGCAATAACAATAACATCACGCCGACCCGAAAGTAGGGAGGATGTGGTGCTTAATCGCATTTTTTCAATTTCCTCGTTTATAGATAAATCCTTTTCAATATAAACCCCTGAAACAGGGATATAAGCTTCCGGTTGATAATAATCATAGTAAGACACAAAATATTCCACAGCATTATCAGGGAAAAACTGCTTAAATTCCGAATATAGTTGAGCAGCCAATGTTTTATTATGCGCTAATACCAAAGTTGGCTTTTGCACTTCTTCAATAACGTTTGCAACCGTAAATGTTTTCCCAGACCCGGTAACACCTAAAAGTGTTTGGTACTTTTCATCTGTGTCAATACCTTTTACTAGTTTTTTAATAGCTTGGGGTTGATCGCCAGTAGGTTTAAAATCGGATTTTATTTTGAATTTCATGTATCCTTATTGATAGTTTTTGCTGTTCCCGAAGTATCGAGACTTTCCGCACTTAATTATTTAGATAGGGTATTAAGACTTTAATAATATCCGTTTCAGGTTGCAAAATTACGGAAAATCTATCATATAAGTAGAGCGCTTTGATTGTCTATTCTAGCATTAAGTATGTGGTGGAAACACCATTAAAATTAGTCGTAAATTTTTTTTATCATTACCTATTAATTATTTTAAATAAATGGAATATCTAAATTAGAACTGCTGGTGTTGTTTTTATTGTTTTGATCTTCAGAAGATTGATTGTTTTAATTTACAATATCAGTTTACGATTTTGCTTATTATTTTATTAGCGTTTTAGGGTAAAGTGGCGTTTGACTTCAAAAGAAATTTCACCTTTTTTAACTTTGGCTACAAACCAATAATCGTCCGTTGGCATATTAGCACCATTGTATGTGCCGTCCCAACCAATGGATGTGTGATTTAATGTTTTTAGTAACTTTCCATAGCGATCAAAAATATAAACTATAGTTCCTGGAATTTGATTGACACCTGTAATATGCCACGTATCATTTTGGCCGTCATTATTAGGGGTAAAAAACAATGGCGCATCAATAATAACAATATCTTTCATTGTGGATGCGCAGCCGTTTAAATCATAAACTTCAATGGTATGTGGCCCGATAGTCACGTTATAAAATACATTGGATGTTTGCGGTTCACCATCATCCAAAATATATACATAATCACCAATACCGCTAATAGTAACGGTAATGTTATTCGGGTTTGAGAAATCTACGGTTTCCGTGAATTCTATAGTTGCCGATTCAGATTCGATAACGTTGAAGGTTTCAGAAGTGATGCAGCCAAATTGGGATTTTACTGTTATCGAATAAGAACCTATTTCTGTGATTTCAATTTCTGATGAGGTAGCGTTTGTAGACCATAAATAAGTATCTGTATCAAAACCCGTTGCTGCTGAAACAACAAGCGGTAAATTATCTATACATACCGGTTGATCTGAAATTTCTACAAATGGTTTTCGTGAAACAAAAATGATAAAGCTTGTGGTATTAAAACAATTTGTTGCTTTATTTTGCACACGGACGTAAATTACTTGTTCATGAAAAGCGTTGTAGTTTAAATCAGAAATAGGATTTACGTTTTCGAGGGCTTCAATTTCTAATTCGAAATAAGACACTACAAAATCAGCAGGATTTTGACCTCCCAAAATTGTTAGTGTTTGTTCGGAAAGATCAAAAATCAACATGCTATCAAAATCGTCATCACAAGTTTCTAAATTAGGAGGTGAAATAGCAATTGGGCTTGGGTTAACTACTAAAGTAAAGTTGCTAATAGTAAAACAGCTAGTAAGGGTGTTTTCTGCCCGAACGTAAAGAATATCGCTGTAAGAACTATAATTGTAATTGGGGTTTAATGCGTTTTGAGCTGTTTCAGCTTGTGTCTGCGATATGTAAAACGTCAATTCTATATTTTCTTGATTTCCTATTAAAGCTTCAGTTGTTTCCTGTAAATCGAAACTGTTATCTACGGTATTACAAATAGGGAAATTAGAAATGAGGTTTAAAGGTGGCGGTAAATTTACTTCTAATTCTAGAGGTACCATTACGTAACATTTCGAAACCGTATTGGTTACACGAATATAAACCATTTGTGGATTTATAATATTATTATAAGCTTGTGGATTGGGAATATTATTAATATTATCCGCCAAGTCTATTACCGTTTCATGATAGGTTACTAAAATATC
The DNA here is from genome assembly GCF_000224335.1 of Bizionia argentinensis JUB59. GTDB lineage: Bacteria > Bacteroidota > Bacteroidia > Flavobacteriales > Flavobacteriaceae > Algorimicrobium > Algorimicrobium argentinense. Next base: position 31,609 of record NZ_AFXZ01000037.1, read on the forward strand.
ATCTTTTCTAATGTCGAGTACTTCCAATGTTGCTACGGTTAAATCAAATGTGGATAAACCATCCGCATCTGTGTCACAATTAATCATTTTTGATGCTTGATTTACACGAGGAACTTTGATTACGTTTAATCCAAACTGTGCAATACCATGGCAATAGGTGCCGTTTTCAATACGTGTAAATATTTGTTGCGGATTGGTTTGATTGGTGTAATTTAAATCGATTGGATTTTCAGCGTTATCGGCATCCTGGAAACTTTCATAAAAAGTAATTGTTAAGTTATCCGTGCTACCAGCGCTTATTTGAGTTTGGATAGCGGTTAAATTGAAAAGCTCTTGGCCGTCATTCGAAACATCATCACATAAAAAGATGTTTACTGGTGCATTATATATAGGAACCGATCCGACTTCAATAAAAAATGTACTCAGGCCAAAACAACTGGTGTCACTGATGTTTTCTACACGAACATGAATGAGCTGTGGATTTGATTTGTTTTCATAAACACTTGTTTTATCAATACTATTGGCGTTGTTCAAAGCATCTGTCGCATTTTCAAAGTATATAACACGTTTGCCAGTTTGCCCATTTATAATATCAGCATCTTTATCTTCAAAGATAAATTCAGCTATTTGATCGCCGTCTGTTTCGCAATTATTAAAATCAGAAATCGTAGTAAAGACTGGTAAAGTATTAACTATGATTTCAAAACTTTCAATATTAAAACAGCCTGTAGATATGCGTTCAATTCTAGTAAAAATAGATTGCGTATCGGCGTTGTATGCTGTGGTGTTTGTAATTCTATCGTAATCGTTTTCAGCTTCAGTCAAGGATCTGTAAAAATTAATACTTAAGTTGGTCGTATTACTAACGATTTCTGAAACTTTAGCCTCTAAATTAATGATACTAAAACCATCTTGATCGTCATCGCAGATAATTTCATCGCTGGGCTTTGTGCTTAATGGCGCTGGTAGCACTTCAACTTCTAATGGCTGCACATCATAGCAGCCTGAAGCATTTTGAACGCGAACATATAATACAAATGGATTGCTCACGTTATTATAAAATCTGGGTAGACGATTTGTATTATTCATGGCATTTTCTTCTGAAAGAAAATAATTAATACGCCCTCTAGGAACTCCTGTTAGCACATAGTTATTAAAACTATATAAATCTACGGAAGTAAAAGTGTCGTCATCTGAACTACAAAGGGTAACTGAACCTAAAGTTGGTAAATTTAAGGCAGGAAGAATTATCAGATCAATTTCTGAACCAACGCTACAATATGAGTTTTTAAGTGTTATAAATAACTTCTGTGGTGTTTGGGTTACTTCATATGGAGTGGATGTAGCAATAGGATTGGTTCCTGCAGCTTGATCGGTTGCATTTTTATAAAAAGTAATAGTCGTAGCTATTAAACCACTAGTAATAGTATTGGCAATGTTTTCGAGATTAAATATGGCAATACCATCATTAGATGCGTCATCGCAAAGCGAGAAATTCCGAATATTGCTTTTATTTATCAATAAATTAGCGTGTAATTCAATACTGGCAATGGAAGCACAGCCAGTTGTATTGTCTTCTACACGGATGAAGATAATTTGAAAATCTCGTACAGTGTTTGTGTAATTTGTAATATTAGAAATCGGGTTAGCGTCTGTTTGAGCATCTTCATTGGTTTCATGGAACGATGTGCTAACATTTATTAAGCCATCCAAAACATCGTCAATAATAGATGTTAAGTCGAAAATTTCAAAACCACCATCGTCTTGTGCACAAGCATCAATAGTATGAGTTTGGCTATCAATATCCGGACTATCTAAAACCCTTACACCCAAAGTTGTTGTGTTTCGACAGCCAGTTCTTGAGTCTACAACACTAACAAAAAGCAGATCGTTTTGTGTAATATTGGAATAGGGATTGGGAACGGCATTCTCACCACTTTCGGCATCGGTTTGATTATAATGATAAGTGGTTTCGAAATTTGGATTATCGCCAGTGATTTCTGTGTTTTTCACGGTCAAATCGATTAGCGTAAAACCATCACCGTTGCTGTCGTCACAGACTTCTAATAATGAAGGCGGGGTTATAGTTGGTAACGGGTTTACAATTAGGTTTAAAGTTCCAAAAGTTAAACAGCCATTGTCAACATCCAAAATACGTACATGGATTATTTGCGGGTTTGTTGTGTTTTTTGTGGGTGTGGTTATAGGGAAACTACCGACATGCGCATTATTGGTATTATAATGATATGAAATAGTGTAATTCCCGCTTGGAACGGCTGCCAAAACCTCTGAATCTTTTATTGATAAATCGAAGGTCTCAACACCATTATTACTAACGTCGTCACAAACTATAAAATCAGGAATATACTCCACCGCTCGTTCCGAATTTAAAGTAATTGAAATCGTATCTTCAATTTCACAAATAGTATTGTTTATAGGAATTGAGATAGTAACGGTGTAAATACCTGAAGAATTTACTATTAAGGTTGAACTGTTTTCTCCAATTAGTGGTGTGCCATTTTCTAACCATGTGTAAGTTGCTAAAGAATTTTGAATGTTACCGTCTAAAGTAACGCTATTAGCACAGGTTGTAATATCAGGACCTAGATCTACAGAAGAATTAAAGCTATTGCCTTCAATGAAAACAGCGGAATCGAAGTTTTCATCACGTTGATCGGCAATAACTAATTTTATATGATACTTTACGTTAGGCTGGATAATTGCCGATGCCGTTAAAACTATTGTTCTTCCATTAAAATTGGTGTCACCTAAATTGTAGCCATCAAAATATTGTTCGTTTTCTGCAGGACAAAACCCTACAATTTCCTCATGAATAGTACTCGTGTTAACGGGTATAATAGTTCCTGGAATTAAAGCGACATTAATATAAGGATCTGATGTACCAGCTTCTTTGATCAGGAATGCAAATCCATCGGAATATTGACAAGGATAATTATCGAAATACTCCTCTGAAGCTAGAATATAGTTAAACTGAACTTGGTTAGAAATGGATTTAAAATCAAACTCGATAGACGTGGCATTTAATGTATTGGTAAGTCCTAAAGCAGTTTCTAAATCAGGATCAGTGAGCCAATCCACATCGCCGTCATTTAATGGGGTTGTATTGATGGAATTTCCCGCAGATACGGCCGCTCCTGTAGATAAAAGAATACCATTTGCAAAAGGGAATGAGGAGTCACCACGGTCAAAATAACCAAAACTATTAATGTTATTAATGGTTCCGTTTATAATTGATTGTACATTAGAAATTTCTACACAGCCTTCAATTAAACGGTCTTCAATAAGTTCTTTTGCCGTAAATGTATCGTTAATAGATATATTTTGTGCAAACCCATTATTAATAAAGGTTGCTAACAAACAGACGAAGAATAAATACTTCATTTCTTCAAAATTGAAATTATAAAATTAAGAGACTAATTTTTTGTAAAATTATTAATAAAAACCAGATGAAATACGAAGTTATTCGCTGAAACGCTGGTTTGTGTCAAGTTGCAGGTTTAGGGGTAAGTTGAAATCGTTTAAACGAAGTTTCTATAAACAGGTTTCAGGTTCTAATTTATAGTCTTCATTTATAGGTCTTCATGGGTTTTTTATGCCAAGGAATATTATTGTCACTTTCAAAAAGGTGTGTTCCTCAGTAATTCTAATTTTTAAAATAATATATCATTATTACTCATCAAATCAATCGTTATAACCGCTTTAATTCTTAATAGATACTGGAAGAATATAAGACTGATGGTTAACAACTGATCTACTAAATTTATGAAAAAGAAAGCACAATTCCATTTTTACGCGAATATATATTTATTGAGAACAAGACGTGTTTTAATAAACCATATAAATATTTCAATTGGAGTAATCTCCTAAAGAAGTATTGTATGCACTAAATGGAATATCGTATAAACGGATAATTGGTGAAGTGAATTGATGTTATAGTTTAAAAATAGAATTCTAAATTTTAGCGTTTTAAGGTAAAGTGACTTTTAAATATTCTACCATCTTGTAACTTTACCGAAAACCAATAATCGTCATTTGGTAAGGTTTGGCCATTGTACGAGCCGTCCCATCCATTGCCTGTAGGGTTTAGTTCTTTTAATAATTTACCGTAGCGATCAAAGATTAATATACGAGAATTCGGTTGAAAATGCTCTGATATTCCTTTAATATTCCAGGTGTCATTTGCGCCATCGCCATTTGGTGTAAAGAATTTTGGAAAGCCTATTACAGAAACCATGGAATTCACTAAACCACAATTATTTTTAATATCACGAACGCTAGCTGTGTAAATTCCAGGTGAAACGTTAGTAAATTCATTACTCGTTTGATAATCTGCAAATAATGATCCTGCAGCATCAAAAAGGGCAAATTCATATTCGCCTTCACCAGTAGCGATAACGATTATTGTGTTATTGTCTTGTTGTCCATCTTGGACGTTAATAGTTTCAATAGTAGCAATATTTGAAGGTTCTACAGTAATGAATCGCGTTTGAGTACAACCAGAACTATTAGTTGCCGTTACTGTATACGTACCAATTTCATTTATAGAAATACGGTTGGTTGTATCTCCAGAAGACCAAACGTATGTATAATTGCTAGGTGAATCGTTTACAATGCCAGCAGATAAAAGGATATTCTGCGGAAATGTGTTTAAACAATATAATACTGTTTCATTAGGCGCTAATTTAGGTCTTGCAGTAACGGTTAAAGCTACTTCCCCAATACCATAACAAGCGTTATTATTTTCAGCACGAGAATATATAACTTGATTATAAGGCGTTAAGTTGGCGTATGGTGTTATTAATGGATTTTGTTCCAATAATGCATCTTTATAGGTATCATAATAAGTTATAGGAAAGGCTACATTATTGTCCTGTTGAATAGCAGTTGTAATCGTATTTAAATCGAAAGTATGAATTCCGTCTTCGGCGTCTATATCCTCACAGACTTCAGGTGCTTGGTAGTTGTTTATTTGTGTGGTACTGACTTCTAAAGATAATTCTGCCACGCTAAAACATAGCGTCGTGTTATCAATAATTTTGGCAAAAACTATTTGAGGGTTGGATGTATTTATATAACCTAATGCATCTAGCATATTGGAACCATTTTCAACATCGCTTTGGTTTGTATAATATTCAATTGAAGCAATTGTTGAATTTACTGATAAAGCATCGAAAGCTTCATCCAAATTAAAAGCGGTTCTACCGTCCTTATTGCCATCCTCATCACATTGAAGCAAGCTACTATTAGAAGCTAGTGGTAAGAGGTTAACAATTAGATTAAACGATGTGGTACTATAACAGCTTGTTTCTAATACATTCTCGATTCTTACAAAAATTCCTTCTTGAAAAGGGGTTTGGTTGTAATAGCTGTCTGGATGTGGATTTGTGCCAGTATCTGCATCTACTTGGGAATTGTGATAAGAAATATTTAATTCAGAAGCGCTCTGTCCGTTTAAAATTTCTTCATCTTTTGATGCTAAATCGAAAATAATTTGACCATTAGAAGCATCACCATCATCAAAATTATCACATAAATTATAGTCTGAAGGAACACTGAAGTCGGGACCAGGAGAGACAGTAAGTTTAAAAGGAATTATTTCGAAACATCCCGTATTATCATTGGTTATTTTAGCATAAACTTCTTGAGGATTAATGATGTTTGTAAACAATCCCGTGATAGGGTTGACATTGATATTGGCATCACTTTCAGAAATGAAGTAGTCTACGCTAACATTCATTTGACTTCCTATAATTTGTTTAGTGTTAACACTTAAATCAAAAGTTGTTTGACCATCAGTTTTAGGCGTAATCATATCACAGTTTTCTAAATTCAGAGTATTAGTTCCTGGGATATTGCTAGCTTCATTTGTGGGAGGACTTGCAAATTGAGCAGTTCCAATCCATTCTAAATTAAACGAGCTGTTACCAATTGGCCTATCTATTACAATAAAATAAGTTTCTCCGGCAGTAACAGTCAACCATTCTACAAAACTATCACCTACGGGACCAGGTCCACCGCTAGTTAAATTTGATGGCGTATCTCTCATTCCTGTTAAATTATTTCCTTGATTTGCTGCTTGCGGATTGGTTGTTGAACAGCGAATGGCAGGACTTAAATTACCACAAACCGAATTAGGGCCAAATACGAAAAAATCGTAATCTTCATTGATATCGGTACTATTAGGTGTAAGTATAAAACCTAAAGTTCCATCAGTTACCAGCGTAACCTTTAGCCATAGACTATTATGTTCTTCGCTGTCGCAGTTGTTTAAACCCGTAAGCTCTTGCATGCCCACTCCACCAACATTTAAGTTAATTTCAGAGTTTCCACAAACGATAATGGCGTCAACACAATCTGTAGGAGCCTGTGCGTTTGAATTATATGTGATCAAATATATAAAAAACAAGCAAACTTTTAATTTTAAAAAACTTTTCAAATAAGTAACGTTTTAGAGTGAAATGACTTATAACATAGGACTATCTTGTAATTGTCCAGACAACTAGAGTCGTCAATGGCATCTACAATAGAAAATTATAGATCGCGCTTTTTTAACAATTTTAAAGATAAAAACACAAGTATAGCTATCCAAGCTAAAACAATAGCAATTTCATACCAATGAACGGCGTAATCGTAAGCTAAATCAGCCTTATCTGGAAATTTAGTTATCATAAGACGTTGAAATGGTTGATCTATTAAATTGTACATGGATTCTAAAGGTAAGAAACCCTTAACTTTAAAAGCAGCTTCGGAGGATCCAAGTATATTATAGGCGCCCCAATATATTAACCATTCTACAATATATAGTACGAATAAAAAGGCTAATGCAAATGCAGATCTTTTTAATAACATAGCGAAAAATAAGCAAAGCGTAAAAAATCCAACAAGCTTAATAAAGTAAGCAAGTAAAAATTCCGTTTCTCTAAAGATTATACTCGCTTCTGTATAGCTAGAATAGTATAAACCGATAAAAAATGAGGCAACCGCAATTAAAACAGTGGCAACTAGGGAGAAAAATATAATGGTGTAAAACTTGGATAAAATAAATTCCTTTTTACTTAAACCATCTATTAAATTCTGTTTAATGGTTTTATTGCTGTATTCATTGCCAATCATACTAACAACCACAATTGCAAAGAAAAACTTGAAATAGGAAGCAAAGAAGGTTGTAATATGCCAAATTATGGGGAAGTTAAAAATACCTAATTCACCTAATTCCATCGTGAAAAATCCGAAAAAATTAATTTTTATTGATGATAATATCAAAACCGTAAAGGGTAATATAAATGATATAAATATAAGGATTATATTGGTTCTGCTTAAAAGCAGTTTTTGTAGTTCTAAATTGACCAGTCGTAACATGAAGTTGATTTTGTTGGGTTAGTTGTTGTCTGTTAGTTGCAAGAATTGTTCTTCGAGACTCTCTTTTCGTTTCACTAAATGGGTTAAAATAATTCCGTTTTCAAAAAGTAGTTTGTTAACGGTTTTAGCATCCATCGGTTCATCTAAAAAAGCAGTGATTAAATCGCCTTCAACTTTAATTTCACCAAACACTTTTTCTGTTTCTAGGAACTGTTGAAGCTTAATAGTGTTTTCCGCTTTCAGTTCTAAAAACCCATGACTAGATATCATTTCGTCCACACGACCGGAATATAATTTTTTTCCTTTGCTTAAAACTACAACGTGCGAGCACACTTTCTCCACTTCGTCTAGTAAATGAGAAGCTAATAGAACGGTGGTTCCTTGACTTGCAATGAGTTGTATCAAACTTCTGATTTGATGAATACCTTGCGGATCTAATCCGTTGGTGGGCTCATCTAAAATAAGAATTTCTGGATCGTTTAGTAATGCGGAAGCAATGGCTAAACGCTGTTTCATTCCTAAAGAAAAGGTTTGAAACTTGCTATCCCTTCTATCTAATAGTTTAACAAGTTCTAATTTCTCGTCAATTTTGCTATAATCAACACCTTTAATTTTACAAACCAATTTTAGGTTTTGATACGCCGTCATATACGGATAAAAGTTAGGGCGTTCAATAATAGCACCTACTTTTTTAAGCGCATCGTGTGTTGAGGTGCTGCCACCAAACCAGCTAAAATCGCCAGAGGTTTTATTTACCACATTTAGAACAATGCCTAGCGTGGTAGATTTTCCGCTGCCATTAGGTCCTAAAATCCCGTAGACATTACCTTTGTTAATGGTGAATGATAAATTATTTACAGCTGTGAGATAGCCAAATTTTTTGGTAAGATTATTAATATTAAGGATGGTTTCCAAAATGGTCTTGGTTTTGATTATTGATTACATGTATGACGAATAACTCTCTAGTTTGTTACAGGCTAAAATAGAAAAAGCATTCGGTTAGGAATGCTTTTTAATTTATTTATTACTTGTCTGTAAGATGAAAAGGAAGATTAATTCCAATTTTCATCAAAATCTAAATTATCGTAATCATCGATATCTAAATCATCTTCAAACTCATCATTATAGTCGTCAAAATTTTCAGCTTCAAAGTTTTTTTCCGGAGCATTATCAGGTACTTGTCCGTGAACAAACATCAAGTTTGGATAATCTGCACCTTCAGATTCTTCAACAATTTCGGCAAGTTCTACTAAAAATGTCCACATGCTTAAAAAGTCGTATACATAGATCAATTTGGTTCTGGAGTCGCCAACTACTTCATTTAAAGAAGTTTCACTCATGAGTTTTACAGGATTTAACCCTTCACTCATATCAAATAATGAAATTTCTTCACCTTGATTCCATTCGTCATCAGACACATAAAAAGAAGCCATTTCCAAACCGTCAAAACCAAAGGATTGGGTAATGGTGTTATGTAGGTCTTCCAAGGTATCAGTTTCACGAATTTCTAAATCGCGTAAAATGTCCTTGTCCGTGTCGTTATCTAATATTATTCGAAATCTGTATATCATAATCTTATTTATGGCGCAAAGGTAGTTATTTTAATATTATTTGCTAAATCGGTGAAGCGTAAATGTCATAGCGGAAAGTAAGAAAAAAGCACCAATTTGATGTGCTACTCCTAGCCATAAGGGAACTGCATAAATGATGGTTAATACGCCTAATAAAAACTGAAAACCGACTAGAATTAATAGGGAATCAATACCGCTTCTTTGAAGTTTAGTGAGTGTCATTTCGCGCGCTTTAAACCATAAAACAAATATAAAACCTACAACTAAATATGCTAAAGTTCTATGAATAAATTGAATACCGCTTGGGTTTTCAATTAGGTTTTTATAAAACGGATCTAAAATATAAACGGTATAGTGCATAAACTCACCTTCATTCATAAGCGGCCAATGATTATGCAATAATCCCGCTTTTAAACCAGCTACAAAACCACCGTAAATAATTTGAATCAAGAGAACCACATAACTTACAATGATGAGGTTTCTGAATTTTTTGTTTATCGGTTTTTTATTCGGATAAATTAAATCTAAAGCTACCCAAAGCGTAGCGCAAAATGTTAAGAATGCCGTTGTTAAATGCGCAGAAAGTCGGTAGTGACTCACATTAGGGTTATCTACCAAACCACTTTTTACCATAAACCAACCTAGGAAACCTTGAAAAGCGCCTAAACTTAAAAGCACCAAACATTTTTTGATAGTTCTTTTTGTGAGTTGTTTTTTAAACAGAAAATATAAAAATGGAATAATAAAAACCAATCCTATTACACGACCGATTACCCGATGAAACCATTCCCAGAAATAAATACTTTTAAAATCATCTAAAGTAAAATGTGAATGCAATTTTTGAAATTCAGGATATTGCTGATACAAAGCAAAAGCATCTTGCCATTCGGCATCATTTAATGGAGGAATAGTGCCAGTAATAAGTTTATAATCCGACATGGATAATCCAGAATCCGTTAGTCGGGTGATACCACCAACAACCACCATGATAAAAATGAGTACGCAACCAGTAATTAGCCAATAAATGACGTTTTTGTTGTCTTTTTTCATGATTTATAAAGTTTTAATATTTTATTTGTCAGTTGTAACTCTCGTTAATCCCAAGCGTCTGCCTTCCTCTAGCATGAGTTGAAAAGCTGCTTCGTATTCATTTGGAATATCACCTTCCAGAATAGCTTCTTTGATACTTTCTTTAATAGTGCCAATCTCTCGTGATGGTTTTAAACCGAATGTTTCCATAATTTCTTCCCCCGAAACAGGTGGCTGAAAGTTTCTAACCTGATCGCGTTCTTCAACTTCTACGATTTTATCTCTTACATTTTTAAAGTTCTCATGATACTTTTTATACTTCTTAATGTTTTTGGTGGTAATATCGGCTTCACAAAGAATCATTAATTCTTCAACATTGTCGCCAGCATCAAAAACCAAACGTCTAACTGCAGAGTCCGTAGCAATATCATCAGCAAGCGCAATAGGTCTTGAACTCATGAAAACCATTTTTTGAACAAATTTCATTTTATCATTCAAGGGCATTTTTAAACGTTTGAATAAACGATAGACCATTTTAGAGCCTTCAAATTCATGCGCATGAAACGTCCAACCAATTTTTTTATGGAATCGTTTTGTAGGTGCTTTTCCAATATCGTGCAATAGAGCAGCCCAACGAAGCCAAACGTTATCGGTGTTTTTAGATATGTTATCCACCACTTCCAACGTATGATAAAAGTTGTCCTTGTGTCGTTGGCCTTCAATTTCATCAATACCTTTAAGGGCGGTTAGTTCTGGTAGAATTTGGTTTAATAAACCTGTTTGTTCTAAAAGTAAAAATCCGATAGATGGTTTAGGTGATTCCAATATTTTATGAAGCTCAACAACAATCCGTTCTTTAGTAATAATTTCTATTCTGTGATTGTTTTTTGAAATTGAATCCAAAGATTTAGAATCAATAGTAAATCCGAGTTGTGTGGCAAAACGAACGGCACGCATCATTCGTAAAGGATCGTCACTATACGTAATATCTGGGTCGAGTGGTGTACGAATTATTTTGTGTTCTAAATCTAGTTCTCCTTGAAAGGGATCGAGTAAATCGCCATAACTAGACTTATTTAAACTTAATGCTAATGCATTTATAGTGAAATCGCGGCGATTTTGATCATCCTCTAGAGTACCGTTTTCCACAATGGGATTGCGACTGTTTTCGTTATAACTTTCTTTCCTAGCGCCTACAAATTCAATCTCAATATCTTCAAAACGCAACATGGCGGTGCCGTAGGTTTTAAAAACTTGCACTTTAGGTTTATTAGGTAGGTTTTGAGCAACCTGTCTGGCTAACTCAATACCACTGCCAACGGCTACAATATCTATGTCTTTTGGATTGCCACGTTTTAGAAGGAAATCACGTACAAATCCACCAATAACATAAGCATCAATCTGAAGTTCTTGAGCAGATTTTGAAATTATTTTAAATATAGAATGATCTAATGCGTTTTTGTAATTCATGGGTTTCAAATTCCCTGTCTGTTAAAGCCAGGCAAAATTTAAGCACGACATTCCAAAGTTTATTTTGAAAATTAGTACTTAAAATTTGAAGTTTTATGGTCTTATAATCTTAACCGTGCCATCTTCTAATATTTTAATTATTGTTGATGGTTCAGCGTCCGTTTTTTCGTCTTGCAAATTTACAACATAGTCCACATCTTTTAAAATGTCCGCATGTATTTCTTTAAATGATTTTGGAGCACTATTACCGCTGATATTCGCTGATGTAGAAACAAGAGGTTTATTAAAGGCTTTTATTAATTCGTATGCGAAACCTTCTTCAACAATCCGGATTGCTAGTGTATTATCTTGAGCTACTAGATTGGTAGCAATTAAACGCGGGTTATTATATATAATTGTGGTTGGTTTTGTCGCGGTTTTTAAAAATCCGAGGGCTGCTTCTGGGATTTCTTTAATATAGGTTTTAAGCATACCTATACTGCATACTAAACAGATTAGAGCTTTGGTTTCTATACGATTTTTAAGTTTGTAAATTTCAGATACAGCTTTTGGGTTCGTGGCATCGCAACCTAACCCCCAAAGAGTATCGGTGGGGTAGAGGATTGTTTTTCCAGATTTTAAGACGATTAAGGATTCTTTTATATGATCTGTCATTCAGCAAAAATAATAATTGATAACCAATTGTAAACGAATTATATTTGTAATTTGGCACCAAATCCAACAATTAGCGACTTCATGATACATGTTACTAAAACATTTTTGCCTAAGCAAGAAGATTATAATGCATTATTGAAGAGGTCTTGGGATACACAATGGATTACAAATAGAGGTGATTTAGTCAAGGAATTGGAATCTAAAATTAAAGAAACCTTTAATATTCCATATATGATAGCAACAACAAATGGCACTCTACCTTTGCAAATAGCTATTAAAGCATTAGGCCTTACAGGCGAGATTATTACCACGCCCTTTAGTTACATAGCCACCTCTTCTGTTATTGCTTGGGAAGGATGCAAACCCGTTTTTGCGGATATTGATCCGGAGACATTTAATATAGATCCTTCAAAAATAGAAGCGCAAATTACCGCAAAAACTTCTGGAATTATTGCAACACACGTTTTTGGAAACCCTTGTGATATTGAGGCAATGGATAAAATTGCACAAAAGTACAATATAAAAGTCATTTATGATGCGGCTCATTGCTTCGGCGTGGAGTATAAAGGGAAGAGTGTTTTTAATTATGGCGATGTTAGTACTTGTAGTTTTCACGCAACTAAAATCTTCCATACAGGAGAAGGAGGCGCAATGTTTACAAAGGACTTAGAGCTTTTTGAAACCTTATATTACAAACACAATTTTGGACATAATGGTCCGGAAGAATTCCATGGTTTAGGTATCAACGCAAAAATGAGTGAGCTTCAAGCTGCTATGGGATTAGCAGTTTTTCCACATTTTAATGAAATCCTGAAGCGCAGACACCAGCTTTATAACGTATATATAGAAAATTTAAAAGTGTCGGACCAATTACAGTTTCAGAAAATTAGAGAATACACAGCTTACAATTGCGCGTATTTTCCCGTAGTTTTCCTGTCTGAAGATATTTTGGATTTGGTTAAAAATGTACTAAATGGCGAATCTATTTTCCCGCGACGTTATTTTTACCCTTCTTTAAATACGGTCTCTTACTTAAACGGTGAATCTATGCCTATTTCAGAATCCCTTTCAAAACGAATATTATGTTTGCCATTATATTTTGATTTGAAGGAAGACGATGTATTACAGATTTGTCGTTTGATCCATAAAAGTTTAAATTAAATTGAAAAAAGAAATTTATCTACTAGGCGTAGGAAACTATACCGAAGTTATAATTGAATTAGCCCAAGATTGTGATTATGAAGTTAAAGGCCTTTATCATTACAGTTCTGATAGGGTAGGTGAAACTGTTTTTGGTGTTGAGATAATTGGTACTACTGAAAATCTTTTGCAACAAGATATTACGGGCAAAAATTTTGCTGTAACGATGGGTGATAATAAAATTCGAAATGATATTGCAAGCAAACTCCGAGACCGAGGAGCACTAACTCCCAATTTAATTCATCCTCAAGCATTTATTAGTAATTCAGCTATTTTAGGGCAGGGTTGTTTAATTCATTTAAACACAAAGATTAGTACGAAATGTGTTTTAGGAAATGATTGTATTTTAGATTTCAACTGTTATATGGCTCATCATTCAGTTTTAAAAGATGCTTGTTACATGTCTTCTTTTGCTATGGTTGGATCTTATAGTGTCGTTGGCAAACGTACCTTGTTAGGAATGAATTCACTTATTATGCCATTAAGTATAACCTTGGGAAACGATTGTTTAATTGCCGCAAAATCGAATGTAACAAAATCTTTCCCAGACAATTGTGTTCTAGTTGGAAACCCTGCTAGAAAAACAAATTAAATAAATGGAGCCCTTATTAACAATTTGTTGCACTACTTTTAATCATGAAAAATATATAAAAGAGACTTTAGATGGGTTTTTAGCTCAAAAAACAAGTTTTCCAATAGAAATTATTATTCATGATGATGCTTCTACGGATAGCACTGCTGAAATTATAAAGGAATACGCAGAAAAGGACAATCGCATAGTTACTATTTTACAAAGTGAAAATCAATATTCTAAACATATAAAACCATGGCCAAACTTTGTTTTTCCGAAAGCCCGTGGAAAATACATTGCGTTATGTGAAGGTGATGATTATTGGACAGACCCGTTAAAGCTTCAAAAACAAGTTGATTTTTTAGAATTAAATGCTGATTTCGTGATCTCTTGGACTAATTATCAAACTTTTAATGGAAGTAGCTTTTTGCCTAATAAATGGGATCAAAAAGAAGAAAACACGACTATTGATTATTATAATATATTTTCACCTTACTGCACCTTGACTTTAACGGCCGTTTTTAAAAGAGAAGCTTTAAATTTAGAACTTTTAAAATCTTTTAAATACGCCAAAGACAACTCCTTATATATTGTTTTGCTACAAAAAGGAAAAGGTGTTTTTATGGATTTTGAATCCGCTGTTTATCGGGTACATGAAGATGGTGTGTATTCATTACAGTCCGATTTTTTTAAAAATTACTCTTCATACTTAAATGTTAAGGAAGTTACGGATGCCATTCCAAAATCTAGAACGAGTAATGTTAAAAAAGTAATAAAATCTTTAGGAAATGCGGCTGCTTTTGAAGTTTTAAAATTAAAAAATGCAGATGAAAAGCTTACCGAAAACCAATTAAGCTTCATGAAAACATACTTTTGTGAAGCCGATTTTAAAACCAAATTTAAATATTATAAGCGCTTATTAAAATATCAATTTTCACAATAGACATTTGAAGTATAAAATGATTTTGTCGGCCATTTTTAAGGTGTCAAAAAAGGTAGAATCATTTTTTATAAATTTATAAAATGCTTTATTATATCCTATTGCATTTCTGATGCTCCTTTTAATATTGCGGTCTATATGTTTTTTAAATAACTCTTTATTATAAACCTCTAGTTGTTTGTTACGTTTCAGTAAGTCATGAGCGGCATGAATGGTTTTTATTACATCTCCAGATGATTGTTTCCGCTTCAATGAAACGGCATGGATGTAAAATGAAATATTAGGATCAGTTTTAGGAATGCCTAATTGTTCCATTTGTTTTGCTTTTATTAATACCTCTGACTTTCGGAGGTTCGCTTCTTTAGTTTGACTTATATTATTATCATGCCAACGGTATTTTAATAAGGATTCTGGGATATTATGAAATTGCGTTTTATAAATTAGCTGACTCCATAATCCATAATCTTCTGCAGGCACATATTGCTGTTCAAAGCGTAAGTTGCCTAAAGCCGATTTTCTGAACATAACAGTTGGGTTTCCAATGCCACTACTATGCAAAAACTGTATGAGTAAAGCTTCGTGTGAAACTTCATGTTTCACGACTTTTTCTTTTCTGTTTCCGAAAAAGGAAAACCAAGTACCACAAACGCCCACTTCTGGATGTGCGTTTAAATATTTTAGTTGTTTTTCAAAACGAGTTGGTAGCGCAATGTCATCTGCGTCTAACAAAGCTATTAGGTCGGTTTTTGCTATTTGTATACCTTCATTTCGTAAATTTGCAGGACCTTCATTTTTAGTTTTTGTTATTACGGAAATCCGGGAGTCCTGCCTTTTATAATTTTTAAGAATTTCAGCAGTCGAATCGGTTGAATTGTCATTTAATACTAATAAGGAGAATTCTGTAAAGGTTTGATTTAAGACGCTGTCAATGGATTCTTTAAGAAATTTTTCGCCATTGTAAACAGGCATTATTACAGTTAAGACAGGCATTTTTGGACAATTTTAATAACAAAAGTAGTTATTTATATGGCTTAAACTATATTTGTAAAAAATATTCCATGAAAAAGATACATGTTGGTTTTTTACTCTCTTATGATTACGATAAATTAAAAAAATCTATTCCACCAGTTTATCAGGAAGCGGATGCTATTTTTATTGCTATAGATTATAAAAGTCGAACTTGGTCTGGTGAAACCTTCGAAGTAGATCCGGCTTTTTTTGAATGGTTAAAAGAATTTGATATTGATAATAAAATACAATTATATAAAGATGATTTCTATGATTCGAATTTAATCGCTATTGAAAATGATAATCGCGAACGTCACATGTTATCCTTAAAAATGGGTATCGGTAATTGGTTGGTTCAAATTGATAGTGATGAGTATTTTGTCGATTTTGCTAATTTTGTTAAAGACTTAAGACGTTTTGACAGTTACTTGGATAACCCTGAAGAAAAGAACATTCAAATTGCAGCCTTTTTAATCAACTTATATAAATACACCGATAATGGTGTGTTGTTTATAAAGAAGGCAACACGGGGGGTTATAGCAACAAATTACCCCAACTATAAAGTTGCTAGAAACACTCGTAAACGTATTGTTTATACCCAAAACATTTTACTTCACGAAAGTATTGCTAGAGATGAAGCGGAGTTAGTTTTAAAATTGGATAACTGGGGACATAATATTGAAGTTCAAGATAAAGAAGCTTTTTTGGATAAATGGCGAACCACTAATAAGTCCAACTATAAAATTCGTGAAAATTTCTTTTATATCGAACCAGAAAAATGGAAACATTTGGAGTTCTGTGAAGGGAATACCATAGAAAAAATTCGTACAAACATCAATTTAGACAGGATCATGCCTTCAAAATTCTTTATTGCTAAAAAGAATTTAGGTCAATATTTTAAATACTTATTTAAGTAGACTTCTGTAAACATTTAAATACTGTTTAGCCGTGTTGTCCCAAGAATACGAATTGGCATGTTGCTGTAATTTCTCGCTGTAATCGATTTGGTCTTCATTATAAATTTTCATGCCATTTTGAAGAATGTCTGCCATATATTTAGGCTCAAAATGCTCCCAGTAAAATGCATGTTCACCTCCAACTTCAGGAAGTGAACTTTTATCTGATAAAAAAACTGGTTTACCATACTGCATAGCTTCTATTGGCGGAATACCAAAACCTTCCCGTAAGGAAGGAAAGCAAAAGGCGTAACAATTTTTTAAATAATAAGCTTTATCTGTTTCAGAGATTTTTCCCGTTAAAAACACACGGTTTTCAAGTTGTAGTTTATCAACTTTTTTCTTAATTTCTTTAGCATAATCAGTGGTGTTTTTTCCAGAAATAATAAGATTTAATTCGGGAAGATTAGCCAGCATTTCAACCAAAGTATGGAAATTCTTTTTTTCTAAAACTTCCCCTATGGTAAAGATAAAGTCTCCTTTTGGAAGTAAGGCTGGAATATGGTTTTCTGGAATTTCTTTAGGTTTAGAACTCCCGTTATAAATAACATACTCTGGAATGTCAGGTACTTTAAAATAGGTGTGTGTCATGGTTTTGGCATATTCTGAAATATAGGTAATGGCATGACTGCGTTGTAGTTTGTCTTTAAAGAGCCTTATTCGTTTGTTTAAATCATTTCCTGATAATTCTTCCATAAAGTTCACATCGTGAACGGTTAATAAATAAGGAATGTTTTTAAAAGGTTCTATTTTAGTGTTCTGGTTTAAAGAATGCCATAAATTGTATGCCTTTTTAATTCTGAAGATTTTTTTTCGCTGTAAAGAATTGTATTTTTTATAGCAAAATGTCTGTCCAAATTCTTTTTCTAATTTTTCGGGATGTTTGCTGATTAATGTAATTTCAACATCTAAAGCTTTCAGAATATCTTGATGATTATAAAATCCTTTTATTAAATGATAGTTAAACTGACCAAATCCGAAGAATAAATTATCAATATTATGTGACTCTAAACAAATTGTACGCATAGCTGTAGCTTTGGTGCAAAATATATAAATTGCGATTGAACTGCTAATTTAATTCATAATTAAAACAAAATAAATATTGTAATATTGTAACATGAATTATACAGTGCATAAGGCGTTTCAGAAGGATGAACAACAGCTTACAAGTTATATTGAAAACTACGAAACGACTGGAGAAAACTTTGGAAATCAAGATCGGAACTCGCTTAAATTATACGATTTAAACGGATTAACTATCAATGTAAAATCTTTTAAGATTCCTAATTTGGTGAATCAAATTGCCTATCGTTTTTTTAGAAAAAGTAAAGCGCAACGTTCTTTTGAATATGGAAATCGTCTATTGGCGCTAGGAATCGGTACACCGCAACCCATTGCTTTCTACGAGCAGAAAACACTTTTGCTATTCAGAAAAAGCTATTATATTAGTGAACATTTACCATACGATTTAACGTATCGAGAACTGACATTCGATTTTAACATGCCTAATCATGAAGCTATTCTGCGCGCTTTCACGCAATTTACCTTCAGATTGCATGAGGCAGGTGTAAATTTTTTAGATCATTCGCCTGGAAATACGCTTATTCAGATCCATAATGGGAATTATAAATTTTATTTAGTGGATTTAAATCGGATGGAATTTGGCGAAATGGATTTTGAAACACGTATTAAAAACTTTGCTCGTTTAACAATTCATAAATCCATGGTTAAAGTCATGAGTGATGAATATACCAAATTAAGTGGATATAGCTATAAGCAAGTTTTTGATTTGATGTGGGCTGAAACAGAGGCTTTTCAAGAGCGTTTTCATAGAAAAAGACGTATTAAAAATAAGATCTTTTTTTGGAGAAAAAAGGCTTAACTACTTTAGGTTTCTCCGTAATAGCCATAGTTTAACATAGCGCATAAATACAACGTAACCTTGAATAAAACCAATGGTTAAACCAACTACGCCATCTCTGAAGCCACCTTGAACAATATAATGCTTAAAAAAACCCCAAAATGGTTTAATAACGAAATGATAAGGCGTTAAGTTATCTGTTTTTTTATCATATTCTTCAGCTTGTTTTGTCGCGTATCGATTCATTTTTTCAAAATATGCATCGATCGTGGTGTAGGTATTGTGATAAAGTTTATTTTTAAGAAAGCCAACAGAACCTTCCGCTATCATTTCCTCATGAACGAGCTTGTCTTCATATAAACATAAATCTCTTTGAAATAATCGGATAACTTTATCATTACGCCAACCACTATAATTTACGCGTTTTCCCATAAAGTGATTGATTCTACCAATCCAAAATGCCGCATGTTTTTGTTCTGTGTTTAGGATATCAATTATTTCAGCTTGCAATTCAGGTGTCACGCGTTCATCGGCATCCACAATTAAAACCCATTCATATTCAGCTTGTGGAATAATCCAGTTTTTTTGCTCCGCATGATAAGTAAATTTACGTTGAATAACACTTGCGTTCAAGCTTTTTGCTTTTTCAAATGTACCATCCGTGCTAAAACTATCAACCACTATAATTTGATCAGCAAAACTTACTGACGCAATTACGGATTCAATATTATGAATTTCATCTTTGGTTAAAATGATAGCTGTTAATTTTTTCATATTAGACTTAGAGGCTTTTTAGAAAATTATCTAATTTTATTTTGAATAAATCTGGTGTAAATTTTTGATACAAATCCATGGCATGCGGTTTTACTTTTTTTTCAGTTTTTCCGCTGTATAATTTAGATTGGTAATCTTTTAAATGTACGGATTCGTTAACGTTTTCTTCTTCAAAAATATTCCAAGTGGCTTTATCAACCCACGTTGAAAAAATAGTAAAAGTTTTAATATTGAGCGCTTTTGCCATATTTACAGCACCACCTTCATTACCAATCAACGCATGACAATGTGCCGTTAAAGCTAAAAACTCACGTATACTCTTTCCGAAAAGATCCATATAAATATGATTCTGGGTTTCAGGTTGGCATAAGTTGAAAATAGCTTGAGCTTCAACTTCTTGTTTCGGAATATAATTAAACAATATCTGACCATCGGTGCTGTCTACAATCTGATCAATTACCTTGGCCATATATTCAAATGGATATGTTTTGTTTGGACCACTTCCTAAAACACTAATCATAATTAGTGGTTTCTCTAGACTGATGCCTTTAGAAATTAAAAACTGTTTACTCGTTTCTAATTCTTTAGAGGTTAAATAAATTTTAGGTTTAGCGGCTTGTATTTTAATATCCAAAGGCTCTAACAATTGTAACCTGTTTACAATAGCCAAACCGCAAGCTTTATTTGTATGTTTAAGTCGTTTTATGTTATGCGTATATAAAACGCTAGTGTAAGATTTATAATAAGAAATTTTAATTTTAGCACCCGATAAGGTGGTGATCAGATTACTGGATAATTTAGAATACACATCAATGACCACATCATAATTTGACTTTCTAACGGCTATCGCCAAATCCCAAAGGGCAGATTTGCGCTTTTCGACTTCTGGCGTTAATAGTATGTAGTTGTCAATAAAAGGATTGTTTTCAACAACAGCCATGGTATGCGAATTAATTAAATAATCCAATTGCGCTTTTGGATATCGCTCACGCAAAGCCTCAAACAGGATGCTAGACGTGAGCACATCGCCAATCATTTTTTGTTGTATGACTAAAATTTTCAAAAAATCTATTTGTTTTTATTAATTGCAAAGGATAACGTATCCTGATAACTTTCGGAAATGCAAAATAAATTTATACCGCTACATTATATTCACGTAGAGCGTCATTTAAAGATGTCTTTTTATCCGTACTTTCTTTACGTTTTCCAATAATTAGAGCACATGGCACTTGAAATTCACCTGCTTTAAACTTCTTGGTGTAACTACCTGGAATTACTACCGAACGTGCTGGAATTACACCTTTTGTTTCTACAGGTTCGTCTCCAGTAACATCTATAATTTTTGTGCTCATGGTTAAAACGACATTTGCGCCTAAAACAGCTTCTTTTTCTACACGTACACCTTCAACAACAATACAACGGGAGCCAATAAAAGCACCATCTTCAATAATAACTGGTGCTGCTTGAAGTGGTTCTAAAACACCACCAATACCAACACCACCTGATAGATGTACATTTTTGCCAATTTGTGCACAACTTCCAACGGTTGCCCATGTGTCCACCATAGTACCTTCGCCTACATAAGCGCCAATATTAACGTAGCTCGGCATAAGGATTACACCTTTTGAAATATAAGCACCATAACGTGCTACAGCATGTGGTACTACTCGAATACCTTTATCTGCATAACCTGTTTTTAATGGAATTTTATCGTGATATTCAAAAATACCGACTTCAAAAGTTTCCATTCTCTGAATTGGGAAATAAAGAACAACTGCCTTTTTCACCCATTCGTTTACTTGCCAGCCGTCTGAAGTTGGTTCAGCAACACGTAAAGTTCCATCATCAAGTAAATCAATAACACTTCTTATGCTATCAATAGTTACTTTGTCGGTTAATAATTCGCGGTTTTCCCACGCATCTTCGATTATATGCTGTAATTGTTTCATAATATTTTTTACTAAAAATTGAAAACCTAAATTTTAGATTCCTGCTCTTTTCACAAAGATAAAGTTATAATTGAATTCTTGATAATTGATTCGTTTTAAATAAGCGCTTTTCCGATTAAGATTTCATTTTTAGTAGTAACTTTGCCAGATATGGGACGCATACTTGCAATAGATTTCGGTAAAGTTAGAACAGGGATTGCTGTTACAGATGAACTTCAAATAATAGCATCTGGTTTAACAACAGTAGACACCAAGAAGCTTATAAGCTTTTTAATCGATTATGTTAAAATCGAATCGGTGGAATTATTCCTTGTTGGCGAACCTAAACAAATGAATAATGATCCTTCTGAAAGTGAAGTGCTTATTTTACCGTTTTTAGAAAAGTTACAAAAATCAATTCCCCAAATTCCTGTAAAACGGGTGGATGAACGTTTTACATCAAAAATGGCATTTCAAACTATGATAGATAGCGGTATGTCCAAGAAAAAGCGCCAAAATAAAGCCTTGGTTGATGAAATTAGTGCCACTTTAATTCTTCAAAGTTATTTGTATTCTAAATAAAAAGTGGACAATAATTTTAATTTATTGGTTTTCAATAATGTCTTAAATTCACCTTAATATCTTATAAAGCTCTTTTTTAAGAGTTGGGTTATGCCAACAACATGGATGCATTTTATTATATATCGATGAAACACCAATTTTAAATGTTTATCTGTGATACGTTTATCGATGAAATAATGGTTTTTACCTTATAAACGAATATACCTTCTGTTTCAACAAATTAATTCTGTTTCTGCTAGGTAACGATAGTATATTTGATTTGTTCAAAAAAAGTAAATCAAAAATGAAGCAGTTTTTACTAGTAGGATTTTTTACCTTATTAAGTTTAGCAAGTATGCAAGCAGAAACTTCAAATAAAAAAGAAGTTATTGAAAATAGTGAGCCAGTTTCAGAACTATTTATAGAGTTAAAAACAAATTCTTTTAAAGTTTCGGCCAAAAAGAAAGATATCTTAATTGAAAAGATTCAACTAAAATTAAATGGAAAAATCAATTTATTTGTCTTAAAAGAAAGGCGTGTCTTCTGTTAAGAACAGGTAAATTTTAATTGATAAAGTACCAAGCTCCTTTTTTAAGGAGTTTTTTTATGCGTATCTATAAGAAGAATTGTATTTTTGCACTGAATTTTTAGAAATCGAAATCCATGATATTACCCGTTGTAGCCTATGGCGATCCTGTTTTAAAAAAAGTAGGAAAAGAAATAACTAAAGACTACCCAAAATTGGATGAGCTATTAGATAACATGTATGACACCATGTATAATGCCTTTGGTGTTGGTCTTGCTGCGCCACAAGTGGGTCTGGATATTAGATTGTTTTTGGTCGACACATCCCCTTTTGCTGATGACGAAGCGCTTACAGAAGAAGAACAGGCCTATTTAAAAGATTTTAAGCAAACATTTATAAATGCCAAAATTTTGGAAGAAACAGGCGATGAATGGGCTTTTAATGAAGGCTGTTTAAGTATTCCGGACGTTCGCGAAGATGTATTTAGAAAACCAACTATTATTATGGAGTTTCATGATGAAAATTTCGAAAAGCATACCAAAACCTTCGATGGTTTAATTGCCCGTGTTATTCAGCATGAATACGATCATATTGACGGAATTCTATTTACGGATAAATTGTCATCATTAAAAAAACGTTTGATAAAAAGCAGATTATCAAATATTTCCAAAGGAAAAATTAGTGTGGATTATAGAATGCGTTTTCCAAATCAAAAAAAGAAACGATAATATTTGTTTAACATAGGTAAACGTTTGATATTTGTCCACTTTAAAATGAAAATATGAGTTTAGAAAAAGTATTATCAATAGCAGGAAAACCAGGGTTGTATAAAATGATTGCCCAAACACGAGGTGGTTTTGTTGCTGAATCTTTATTGGATGGCAAGAAAATATCTGTTGGTGTGCATCATAATGTAAGCATATTAAGTGAAATTGCTATTTACACGCTTACGGAAGAAAAACCATTACGTGAGGTTCTGAAATTAATTAAAGAGAAGGAATCGGGTAACGAAACAACTGTCAGTCATAAAGAGAGTAAGGATAAATTAGAAGAATATTTCTTTGAAATTTTGCCTGATTATGATGAGGATCGTGTTTATCCTAGTGATATTAAGAAAATTATTCAGTGGTATAACCTACTTCAGAAAAATGATTTATTAGATTTTGAAGAAGAGGCGGAACCCGCAGCTACTGAAGAGGAAGAATAAAATATTTATATATTTATAACTAAAAAATCCAGTAACACATAGCGTGTTACT